>CACAVZ010000001.1 GCA_902536065.1 uncultured Synechococcaceae cyanobacterium
AGAAGATTTAGGATCAACAATCGATGAAATTTTTCTAGAAATTGATAAAGAGCCAATTTCTGCTGCTTCTTTAGGTCAAGTGCACAAAGCTAAACTAATCAATGAGGAAATTGTTGCTGTTAAAGTTCAACGTCCAGGCTTAAGAGAACAAATAACATTAGATCTTTACATAGTTAGAAATATTGCTTTTTGGCTCAAAAATAATATTGGATTAATAAGAAGTGATCTAGTTGCATTGATTGATGAGTTAGGAAAAAGAGTATTCGAGGAAATGGATTATTTAAACGAAGCTGAAAATGCAGATAAATTTAGAAATATGCATAAACACAACCAAATGATTGCTGTTCCCAAAATTTACAAAGAAATAACATCAAGAAGAGTTTTAACAATGGAATGGATAGATGGTACGAAATTAACCAATTTAGAAGATGTAAAAAATTTAGGAATCGACCCTGATAAAATGATAGATATAGGTGTGCAGTGCAGTTTAGAACAACTTTTAGAACATGGTTTTTTTCACGCTGACCCCCATCCTGGTAATTTATTAGCCTTGAAAGATGGAAGATTATGTTATCTAGATTTTGGAATGATGAGCGAAGTTTCCAGAGATTCAAGGTCTGGATTAATACAAGCAGTTGTTCATTTAGTGAATAAAAACTTTGATAAATTATCACAAGATTTTGTAAAATTAGGATTTTTGTCTGAAGAAGTCAATTTAGAACCCATAGTTCCAGCATTTCAAGATGTTTTCATAAATGCAGTTGAACAAGGAGTTTCAAAAATGGATTTTAAAAGCGTCACTGATGACATGTCTGGGGTTATGTACAAATTTCCGTTCAAATTACCTCCATATTATGCGCTTATAATAAGATCTTTACTTACTTTAGAAGGCATTGCTTTAAGCGTAGATCCAAACTTTAAAATATTAGGCGCAGCTTATCCCTACTTTGCAAGAAGATTAATGGAAGATCCTGATCCACAATTAAGAGAAAGTTTAAAAGAAATGCTTTTCGATAATAAAAAATTTAAATGGGATCGTTTAGAAGATTTACTTGCTAACGCTGCAAAGCAAACAAACCTTGATTTAGAAAAACTTTTAGATGAAGTAATAAATTTACTCTTTTCTCCAAAAGGAGGGTTCCTTAGAAATGAAATAATTGAAGGGTTAACAAATCAAATAGATTTATTTAATTTAAAGATATTAAAAAATTTGAATAATTTCCTCCCAAGCAAAATTAAATTAAATATGACCAATGAAAACAATAACTTAAATGACCTTATAATGTATCTTGAGCCATTAAGAAACTTTTTAGAGATTTTACAAAAAGTGCCAGGCTATTCAATTGATATTTTCTTAAAAAGAGTTCCTCGACTTATTAATGAGCCTTACACAAAAGAAATGGGGATGAAAATAGCAAAAAAGGTAACCGAAAAAGGAGTTGTTAGACTTGTAAAAATTGCTGCTGGAGCAAATATTTAAAATGAGATTTAAAAATATTTTAATAATTAAAATTTTTTTTATCCTTATAAATTCCCAACTACTTTTTAATGTCAAAAAAGCTGATAGTGCCGAGGAAATTAAAATCACATACAGCATATTTTCTAGAACAATTCAAGTAAATTCGTTAAAAAATTTTGCTGCGCAAAAAAATCCTACAAGAAAATTAAGGAGAATATTGAAAGCAACGGGTTCTCCCGATAAAGAAATCAGATCAGTATTGAATAGAAATTTTGAAATTCCTATAACTATTGCAAGCAAATTAGTTTATTCTGAAATAGGAAATGTTTTTTTAACAAGACTTTCATCTATTATCCATCCGCCTATAGCAAATGATCCAAAAACAGGGACTTTAGCTCTAAGAGCAAGTGTAATACAAGGACTTAAAATTGGAAATGGAAAAATAAATCTGATTAATTTTTTTGAGGGATATCCAACGAAAACTGTTATTTTAGATGTCAACGCTTTGAGCAAAGTTATGAATAAAGTAGAATCAATTTCAGAATTATTAGACTTTTTTACAAATTCTCCTCTAGAAAAAATTAAAACAAATTAAGCATTTATGGAGTTATTAAATAAAATCAAAAATAAACTGCCTATTAATTACAGAAAAAAAAGATGGCCTGGTCTTATCGAAGCTTATAAAAAATACCTTCCAGTTACTAAGAAAACTCCTATTATTTCTCTAAATGAAGGAAATACTCCACTCATATTTAGTAAATCAATTAGCAATTTAATTGGTAATGGAACAAAAGTTTTTTTAAAATATGACGGTCTAAATCCTACTGGATCTTTTAAAGATCGTGGTATGACTATGGCCATTAGCAAAGCAAAAGAAGAAGGTCGTCAAGCAGTAATTTGTGCAAGCACTGGGAACACTTCTGCAGCTGCAGCTGCATATGCTTCTAGAGGAGGATTAAAACCATATGTTCTAATCCCAGAAGGATTTGTAGCACAAGGAAAGCTTGCTCAAGCTTTAATGTATGGTGCTGAGATTATATCTATTAATGGAAACTTTGATAAGGCCCTTGAAATTGTTAGAGATTTATCCTCTAAACATCCTATAGAACTAGTTAATTCTGTTAATCCATATCGAATACAAGGACAAAAAACAGCAGCTTTTGAAATTGTTGATGACTTAGGTTTTGCGCCTGATTGGCTTTGTATTCCAATGGGCAATGCAGGCAACATAACTGCTTATTGGATGGGATTTAAAGAATATTCAAAAACAAAAAGAAATTTAAAATTACCAATTATGATGGGGTTTCAATCTGAAGGCTCTGCTCCATTAGTTAAGAACATAATTGTTAAAAATCCAGAAACTATAGCAACTGCAATAAGAATAGGTAATCCTGTGAATAGAGAAAAAGCAAAAAAAGTAAAAACAGAAAGTAAAGGAGATTTTCAATCTGTAACAGATGAAGAGATACTCATTGCTTATAAAATCTTGGCCAAAGAAGGGATTTTTTGTGAGCCTGCAAGTGCAGCATCTGTTGCAGGACTAATTAAAAATAAAAATAGAATCCAGAAAGAATCAACTATTGTATGTGTTCTTACTGGAAATGGATTAAAAGACCCTGATTGTGCTATTAAAAATAATGAAGCTGTTTTTAGAAAAAATATTGAACCTTCATTACAAAATATAACCAAAATTTTAGGATATTAAAACACAAAAAAAATTAGTGTCTGTGGAAATCAATTAAAACTAAAACTCATTTGTTGAAAAGTTATTAAAAAATTATTCAATTTGTTGAATAGTTTTTTCTTCATTCGAAAAATTTTAATTTCTTTAACAGATTAAAAAATTTTTTCACTTATTTATAATCTTCTAAAACTAATTCAGTAAAGTCTTAAAACAAGTTTTCCACAATTTTCACATGGCCTACTACTACTAATTTTTTTATTTTTAATTAATTTCTTTATTAGAAAATAGAATAAAATAACTTATTGAATTTAATTTACGAAAAAAGTATATTGGGTATAAAGTTCCAAATCAGATGGAGATTATTTGTAATCAAAATGAGTTAAATAATGCTATTCAGCTTGTAAATAAAGCAGTAGCCACTAGGCCAACTCATCCAATTCTTGCAAATATACTTTTAACAGCTGACCAAGGAACAAATAAAATTAGCTTGACTGGATTTGATCTTAATTTAGGAATCCAAACTTCCTTCGATGGAACAGTTAAGAATAGTGGAGCTATAACTATACCTTCAAAACTTTTATCTGAAATAGTAAATAAATTACCTAGTGAAACGCCTGTTTCTTTAGGAGTAGAAGAAAGTTCAGATAATATTTTAATAAAGAGTGATAGAGGTTCTTTTAATCTAAAAGGCATCCCTTCTGACGATTATCCGAATTTACCATTTGTTGAAAGTGGAACTTCTTTAAATATTGAACCTAGTTCTTTTTTAAAAGCTCTAAAATTTACAATTTTTTCTAGTAGCAATGATGATTCAAAGCAATTACTTACAGGAGTCAATTTTACCTTTAAACATAATTATCTAGAATCTGCCTCTACAGATGGACATAGATTATCTGTTGCATTAGTTGGTAAGGAAAATCTAATCGATAAAAAAGATAACTTATCCGCAAATGAAGATGGATTATCTGTAACTATTCCAACTAAATCATTAAGAGAAATCGAAAAACTAGTAACTTTAAGAAGCTCGGAAAATTCAATAAAGCTTTTTTATGATAAAGGTCAGGTAGTATTTATTGCTTCAAATCAAATAATTACTACAAGAACACTTGAAGGTACCTATCCAAATTATTCACAATTAATCCCTGATAATTTTTCAAAGATTTTTAATTTTAATACAAAAAAGTTAATTGAGGCATTAGAAAGAATCGCTGTTTTAGCCGATCAGCAAAGCAGTGTAGTAAAGATTAAATTGGATAATTCAGATTTAGCTTTAATAAGTGCAGACGCACAAGATATTGGAAATGCTAATGAATCAATACCTGTTTTTAATTCTGGAGAAAATTTTGATATCGCATTTAATGTTAGATATCTTTTAGAAGGTTTAAAAGTTATAGATTCTGAAAATGTTCTTTTAAAGTGTAATCTTCCAACTACTCCTGCTGTCTTTGTTCCAGAAGATAATTTAAATTCTTTTACTTATTTAGTTATGCCTGTTCAGGTTCGCTCTTAACTTGAAATTACCTAAAGAAATTTTATTAAGTGAATTACTAAATTATAGTGTTAAGGGTAATAAGTTCCTTACTTATGGAAATGGTGAAAATGTTTGGATGCATCCTCCCGTTCACAGAATTTTGGGATGGTACTCTCGTCCTTCAAATTTTGATTTAAAACGAAATGTTTGGCGATTAAATCAAATTAGTCAAATAATAGATAATGAAATTTATGTCAAGGGTGATCCAGCTATATCTGATTTAACTACTTTAAACAGGTTTCCAACTTTAATAGAAGCTAATCTCATAAATATAAGTGGCTCAAAAATAGGAGTGATTGCAGATTTTTTATTTGAAATCAAAACGGGTAAAATTAAATATTATTTAGTTTCTAGATCGAATCCTAATATCCCAGGTTCTAGTAGATGGAAATTAAATATTGAAAATATTAATGATCAACAACCTGGCTTAGTATTTTGCGAAAGTGAATCTTTGGATGATTTATTCCTAATAAAATCGAGCATTAAAAATCAATTTTTGCAAAAAGGAAAAAAAATTATTGATAGATTTGATGATATGAAAAATATAGCTTCTAATAGATTAGAGGATTGGCTTGAAGAAGATGAAGATATAAACCAAAATTTAGATCCTAAACAAAAAACTTTTTATAATGAAGACAGAACATCAAAAACTTTTAGTGATAAAAAAGAAGATGACCCGTGGATCTAAATAATGATAAATTCAGAAAAGAATGATCTTTATGATCTAAATGAAGCACTTAAAGTTGAAAATTTAACTCTTAGTGACTACGAAGAAATTTGCAAAAGATTAAATAGAAAACCAAATAGGACTGAACTAGGAATGTTTGGTGTTATGTGGTCTGAACATTGTTGTTATAGAAATTCAAAACCATTACTAACAAAATTTCCAACTAAAGGAAAAAATATATTGGTTGGTCCAGGAGAAAATGCTGGAGTTATTGATGTTGGCAATAATCAAAAACTTGTTTTTAAAATTGAAAGTCATAATCATCCCTCTGCAATTGAACCTTTCCAAGGAGCAGCAACAGGTGTAGGAGGAATATTGAGAGATATTTTTACGATGGGTGCAAGGCCAATTGCAGTTTTGAATTCATTGAGATTTGGAAATCTTGATAAATCAACAAATATTGCTTTGCTTCGAGGCGTTGTTTCAGGCATTGCACATTATGGGAATTGTGTAGGTGTACCTACTGTTGGAGGTGAAATTGACTTTGATGAGAGTTATTCTGGAAATCCTTTAGTCAATGTTATGGCTTTAGGACTTTTAGAGACTAACGAAATCGTGTGTTCTGGAGCTAAAAATGTAGGTTCTCCAGTCTTATATGTTGGCAATACAACGGGAAGAGATGGCGTCGGTGGTGCTAGTTTTGCAAGTTCTGAATTAACTACTTCCTCATTAGATGATAGACCTGCAGTTCAAGTAGGTGATCCATTTATCGAAAAAAGTCTTATAGAAGCTTGTTTAGATGCTTTTAAAACAGGAGATGTAGTTGCAGCTCAAGATATGGGTGCGGCCGGTTTGACTTGTAGTAGTGCAGAAATGGCTGCAAATGGCAATTTAGGTATATCTATTGACTTAGATTTAGTTCCTTCCAGAGAAGATAATATGTCTTCATACCAATACTTATTATCTGAATCGCAAGAGCGAATGTTATTCGTGGTTAAGAAAGAAAAAATTAAAAACCTTATTGAAAAATTTAATAAATGGGGATTATATGCCAGTGTTATTGGTGAAGTCATAGAGTCTAATGAGGTGATAATTTCTCACAAAGGTAAAATTGTTGCACAAATTCCTACTTCTGCTTTATCTGATGATACTCCTATTAATTTTCACAATGCTATCAATAACCCCCCTGAGTATTTGTTAGAAAAATGGAAATGGAAAGAAAATAATTTACCAGAAATTAATGATCACAAAATATTATCTTTGAAAGAAAATAAGAGTTTTTCATATTCACAAATCATCTTAAAACTTCTTGCAAATCCCTCAATAGCATCTAAAAAATGGATTTATAAACAATATGATTATCAAGTGCAGGCAAATACAGTTTTTAAACCAGGAGATTCAGACGCAGCTGTTATAAGATTAAGAGAGCAAGATGAAAAAAATAAAAACAGAGTGTTTTCCGGCATTGCCGCCTCAGTTGATTGTAATAGTAGATGGGTTTCTCTTGATCCTTTTAGAGGAACTATTGCTGCAGTCGCAGAGTCTGCACGAAATGTTAGCTGTGTAGGGGCTGAGCCAATAGCAATAACAAATAATTTAAACTTTTCTTCTCCTGAGACAGAAATAGGATATTGGCAACTTTCAACTTCATGTAAGGGAATATCAGAAGCTTGTAAAATTCTAGAAACTCCTGTTACAGGAGGAAATGTTTCATTATACAATGAATCAAAAACTAAAGATAATGAAATTACTCCCATAAATCCTACTCCAGTTATTGGTATGGTTGGAAAGATTGATAATGTTGAAAAATCTATAAGTAGTGGATGGAAAAATGTTGATGACCAAATATGGTTAATTGGTTCTGATAAATCAGAAATAACAATTTCAGCTAGTTCTTATTTGGAATATTTTCATGGAGAAATTACAGGTAGGCCTCCAAAAATAGATTTGTTGGATGAAAAGTTTTGCCAGGATTTTTTAAGAAATGCGATTTTAAAAAGTTTTGTAGTTTCTTCTCATGATATTAGCGATGGAGGTTTGGCTATAGCTTTAGCAGAGTGTTGTATTTTGTCTGGAAAAGGTGCAACTATAGAATTACAAAAAGTTTTTAATAGAAATGATAATTTGTTGTTTGGAGAAGGAGGTTCTAGAATTATTTTTTCTATAGACAAAATGAAAGAAAAAGAATGGCTGGATTATATAAAAAATATTCAAAAAATTTCACACTCGAGCGTATACCTAAAACAAATTGGATATGTTTCTAGTGAAACTTTTGAGATAAAAATTCAAGATAGAGATATTTGCAATATTAAGGTTGAGGAATTAACCGAAAAATTTAATAATAGTATTTCGGATCACTTTTAAAATGAAAAACATTTTTCAGCTTTTAATATATTCAATAATTTAAGTTATGTGTGGAATAGTTGGAATCGTTTCTTCAGAGGATGTAAATCAACAAATTTACGATAGTCTTTTGCTTTTACAGCATAGAGGTCAAGATTCAACAGGTATAGCTACAATGGAAAAAACAATTTTCCATATACATAAGGCTAAAGGGCAGGTAAATACTGCATATAGAACTAGGGATATGAGGAATTTAATTGGAAAAATTGGATTGGGTCATGTTAGGTATGCAACAAAAGGATCAGCAGAGAGCGTTGAGGAAGCCCAGCCTTTTTACGTTAATGCTCCTTATGGAATTGTTTTGATACATAATGGGAATTTGACGAACACTAGAGATTTAGAAAAACAATTATTTAGCATTGATAAGCGTCATTCAAATTCTTCCAGCGATACAGAAATGCTATTAAATGTATTTGCTACTGAATTGCAAGAACAAATTCATAATCAAGAATTAGAACCTGATATTATTTTTGATGCTGTCAAATCTTTACATAAAAGAATTCAGGGATCATATGCTTCAATTGCATTAATTTCAGGTCATGGTCTATTAGCATTCAGGGATCCTTTTGGTATAAGACCTTTAGTTATAGGAAAAAGACTTTCATCATCTACAAAAAAAGAAGAGTGGATGGTTGCTAGTGAATCTTTAGTGCTTGAGAATAATGATTATCAAGTAGTGAGAGATGTAGATCCTGGAGAAGCTATTTTTATAAATCTTAATGGTGAGTTTTTTTCTAAGCAATGTTCTGACAATCCAATATTGTGTCCTTGTGCTTTTGAATATGTTTATCTAGCTAGGCCAGATTCAATAATGAATGGAATATCCGTTTATAAAGCACGTTTAAAAATGGGAGATTATTTGTCTGAAACAATAAAAGAAACAATCAATTCTGGAGATGTTGATGTTGTGATGCCTATTCCTGATTCTTCCCGACCCGCTGCTATGCAAGTTGCAAGACAGTTAGGTATAGAATATAGAGAAGGTTTTTTCAAAAATAGATATGTTGGTAGAACGTTCATAATGCCTGGTCAGCAGAAACGTAAGAAATCTGTAAGACAAAAATTAAATGCTATGAGTGAAGAGTTTAAAAATAAAAATGTTTTAATTGTTGATGACTCAATAGTGAGAGGAACTACTTCAAAAGAAATTGTACAAATGGCTAAAGACGCAGGCGCAAATAAAGTTTTTTTTACATCAGCAGCACCTCCAGTTCGTTTCCCTCATGTATATGGTATTAATATGCCTAACAGAGATGAATTAATAGCTCACGATAGAACAATAAGTGAAATTGCTGATCAACTTGAAATTGATAACCTTGTTTATCAAAGTGTTGAAAATTTACGTAAATCAATAATAAGTGAATCTACTATTATTGATTTGGAAATGAGCTGTTTCACTGGATCTTATGTGACAGGAACAGTTACTCAAGAGTACTTAAGTTGGGTAGAAAATGAATATAAATCTTAGTTGAGAAAATTTTTAAGTAGAAAACAATTTTTAAGATATTCTTCTTTGTCTAATTGTAAAAAGTCAATTAAAAAATTCGTTTTATTAGATTTAAAATTTAATTCATCAAAATTTAACCTTGCAGATTTATCTTTATTAGTTTCAATATCAAGGTAATGATTACTTGGCAACACTTTAAGGAAGTAATCGTTTTTAAGTTGAGTTTTTTCATTTAAATATCCTAAATTGCATTTATCTGCATAATAAATTTCATCACTATTTATACAAAAGATTTTTGCTTTCCTAGAAACTAGATAAATATTTTCCCCATTTTTATATTGACAACAAGAAACAATTTTTTCAGTTGGTAAAAGCTTTGCAAGGATTAATCCTTGAGATTGTTTAGTAGTTGGTGTCAAAGATTTATTAGATAAGTTATATTTAAAAATTCTTCCTATTGAGGTTAATATTATTAAATTGCTCTCATCATTTGAAATAAATGAATCGATTGTTTTAACATTATTTTTTAATTTTGTTATTGCGAAAGATCTATTACTTTTAATCATGTCTTCATCAAATAAGACTTTTTTAAATCTTCCATCTGAATTCAAGATACATAAATAATTTTTCATTCCTTTTTTTATAGAATGAAAATTTATAATTTCATTTGAATCTATATTTCCAAGAATTTTATTATCTAATTTATAATCATTATTAATATTAGACTCCCAATCAATGTTGAAAACTTTACCGCTAAAAGTTATTCCAATTATTTTTACGTTTTTATCTATGTTAAATATAAATTTTTGAATATTTTTATTATCTATAATTTTATTAACACCTTCAAAAGATTTCCTATAATTACTTAAGATCATCTTCCTTAAATATAGTCTATTATCAATAAATAGCTTTGTTTTTTTATTGATAAAGTCTTCTAAAATTTGGTTATTAATAGTTTCTAATTCATCGTTTTCATTTATATTTCTCAGTATTTTTGTTTTTCTTTTAACATTAAAATTTTTCTTTAATATTAGCAATTCTTCAATTAATAATTTAAGTAATAATTTTCTTTCATTTAATAATTTTTGAAAATAATCTTTCTTTTCAAGCAATTTTTTTATATCACCTTCTATTTGATTTCTTTCGAGATTTGTTAATTTTTTTAGTGGCATATCTAGAACTGAATTTGCTTGCTTTTCAGTTAAATAAAAATTATCAATTAATTTACTTTTTGCATCTGAGGAGTTCTCTGAGTCTTCAATAATTTCAATAACTTTTTTTATGTTTTTTGTTGCTTTAGATAAGCCTTCTAATGCTTCTAATTTTGATAGAGCGTTCTTTAAAAAAAAGTTAGTCCTTTTTCGTATTGTTTCTTCTCGAAATTCAAGGAAATAGCTTAGATATTCTTTTAAGTTTAATTGGGTAGGTTTTCCTTTTATTAAAGCTAAAAAAATGGCGCCAAAGTTGGATTGAAGAGTTGTTTTTTTATATAAATTAGAAATTACAAGTTCAGGATTAGAATCTTTCTTTAACTCTATTACAATTCTCATTCCATCTCTATCGCTTTCATCTCTAATATCAGATATTCCATTTATTTTGCTTGAGTTAACAAGTTCAGCTAGTTTTTCAATCCAACCAGCCTTACTGATTTGATATGGGAGTTCTGTAATTATTAAAGCATTCTTTTTGTGTTTACCTTTGCCTAAATTTATTTCTTCTGTATTTATAACACCTCTTATTGTTATAGATCCTTTTCCTGTTTCGTAAACTTCTTCTACTCTTTGACTATAAATTAATTCTCCACCTGTTGGGAAATCTGGTCCTTTGATAATTTTACAAAGTTTTTTGTTATTTAAATCTTTATTTTCTATTAAAGCAATTAAACCATCAATTATTTCCCCGAGATTGTGAGGGGGAATGTTTGTTGCCATTCCAACAGCAATCCCTGATGATCCGTTCAATAATAAGAAAGGAAGTTGTGCTGGAAGAATATTAGGTTCTTTTTGCGAACCGTCGAAATTATTTGAGAAGGTTACTGTTTCTGATCCAATTTCTTCTAGAAATCCTTTGTGAGCAATTGGAGCTAATCTGGTCTCAGTATATCTCATTGCTGCTGGAGGATCATTATCTACAGATCCAAAATTCCCATGCCCATCAAGAGTAGGATACTTAGTTGAAAAATTTTGTACTAACCTTACTAATGCATCATATACTGCTTGATCTCCATGAGGATGGTATTTTCCAAGAACATCTCCAACAACCCTTGCACATTTTCTAAATGGTCTATCTGGTGTTAAACCTAATTCGTACATTGCGAATAGTATTCTTCTTTGGACAGGTTTAAGGCCGTCTCTTGCATCGGGCAGAGCTCTTCCAACTATTACACTCATTGCATACTCCAGATAAGAACGTTGCATTTCTTCTTGGAGAGAGATAGATGTGAATTTTTTCTTATCCATCAAAGTACAAAATTAAACATTTATTGATTAACTTAATTAAGACTAATATGTATATAAATATTTACCAGTATTGAACATTAAGAGGATCTGTTTATTTTAGACTTTGCCAATAAAACATCTTTTTGAATCTGATCATTTTGTAAAAGAATTTCTGTTGAGAGTTGTAATTTTTCTCCCCATAACTGCTCTTTTCTATACTCATAGCTAACATAATTTGGATCTTTTGTTAAAGCTTTTTTTGCTAATTGGAGCGCTAATTTACTATCTTTTATTCTTAAACATGATGCAAGTCCTAGTAAAGGTTCAGCATTGTTTTGAATTGAGATAGCTTTTTCAAAAAATCTTATGGATCGATTTACGTCGCTTTTTTCAAAATATGCTAAAGCTTGATTATTAATTGCTTGCCAGAAATCAGGTTTAATCTTTGCAGATTTATCAAATAACTTGATGGCTTCTGTGTAATTTTTTTCCATTAATGAAATATTTCCTAATTGAAAAATAGCTCTATAATTATTTGGTTCTATTTTTAATCCAGTTTCTAAAGCAGTCTTTGCATTTTTTATTTGTAAAATTTTTAAATAAACATTACTTTTGGCAAAGTATATTTCACTAATATTTGAATTAAGTTTTTCTGCTTTATAAAGTGTGATTAATGCTTGTTTATATAATTTGTTAGCTATCTCTGCTTCAGCTAAAATCAACCATAGTTTTTCATCTGTTTTATTTATTTTTACTGCTAATTTTGCTAGATTAAGAGCCTGTTCGTATTGTCCAAAATATAAAAGTTGATAAGCATTTTTGCCAATAGATAAACTTTCCTTTTGTAAATTTTTATTTGATGGAAAGTAATAATAGGGTACTAATGACTTAACTTGTTTTACTTGTAAAAAGTAAAAACTAATTAAAGAGATATAAATAATTTTTTTTAAAAACTTTTTCATATATTTACTGATTGATTACTTAAATTTGCTTTTATGTTTCTTCTCCACATCCAGGGTTTAATTCGTTTTAAAGTGGTTCCTTTAAGATTTTCTTGCCAAGTTTTATCATCCCAGCTTAATGAATCAATATTGAGATTTTTAATCCATTCTTTTGGAGTATTTTCAAAAGTATTGTTCAAGGGTACTGATTTATTCCAAGGGCATATGTCTTGACAAATATCACATCCTGCAACCCATCCGTTTAAATTTCTTTCTATTTTTTTGGGAATATTTTTTTCTCTATTTTCTATAGTGTGATATGCAATGCATAAGTCTGATTTTATTACAAATGGTTCTACTATTGCCTCTGTGGGGCAATGATTGATACATTCATCACATTTTCCGCAAAGTGATTGATGAGGTTTATCTGCTACAAGATCTTCTGTAAGTATTAGAAAACCTAAAGTAAACCAAGAACCATTTTTCTTGTTAATTAAATTACTATTTTTTCCTATCCAACCAAGACCTGATTCTTCAGCCCATGCTTTTTCTAAGAGTGGAGATGTGTCAACGCATATTTTCCATTTGCAATTTGGAATTTCTAGGTTAATCCATTTCCCAATATTTTTTAATTTTTGGTGAATTACTTTATGGTAGTCTTCTCCTTGACTAAATTTCCCAACTTTGAAAAATTTGTTTTTATTAGTGTTTTGTGAGCTTATGTAGGAAAATCCAACACTTAAAACACTTTTTGCACCTTCAAGAAGTGAGTTTATGTCTTTCCTTCTTTCTGCTTCCATCCATTTCATCTCACCATGATAGTTATTTGATAACCATCTCTCTAATGCGTAGGTTCTTAATTTTAAGCGTGAACCACCTGGTATTGAAGCAATTCCAGAAATTGTAAAACCTTCATTTAATGCTCTTTCTTTTAATTTTTTACTTATTTCTTTTTTATCTTGAATGCTTTTAATCATTTCTGTATTATGTCTTAATTTTATTAGAAAAGTTATTTTTTGTTGAAGAAACTAATAAGTAATTTAAACTTATTAAAAAAAATATTTCTTAACTTAGTAAAAACAGTTAAATTGTTAGTAAAGTTAATTTAATTAGAAAAGTTATTTTGGTTGATTCTAATCAAAATCAAGATTCCAACCTAGGATCAAGGCTTCAACAAGATCTCAAAAATGATCTTATTGCTGGCTTGTTGGTTGTAATACCTTTAGCCACAACTATCTGGTTGTCATCATTAGTTAGTAAATTTGTTTTAACTTTAGTTACCTCTGTTCCTAAACAATTAAATCCGTTTATTAACCTAAATCCTTTATTGCAAGATTTAATTAATCTTACTTTGGGTTTAACTGTTCCTTTATTAGCTATTTTGCTTATAGGCTTGATGGCTAGAAATTTTGTAGGAAGATGGTTATTAGAATTTGGAGAAGGTACTTTATCAAAAATACCAGTAGCGGGTGGTGTTTATAAAACTCTTAAACAATTACTCGAAACTTTTTTAAGTAACAAATCTAACCGATTTAGAAGAGTGGTTTTAGTTGAATATCCACGGGAGGGGCTTTATAGCGTAGGATTTGTAACAGGTGATGTTGGTCCTTCTCTTCAGCCAGAACTAGATCAAAAGTTGCTAAGTGTTTTTATACCAACAGCACCAAATCCTACTACTGGTTGGTACACTCTGGTGCCTGAAGTCTCGGTTAAGGATTTGGATATTTCCGTCGAAGATGCATTTAGAACAATAATCTCTGCTGGAATAGTTAATCCTGATGAGAAAAATAATACTACAAATCCAACATTCTCAAAATTATTTTCTCAATTACGTGCTTCCACTAATACTTCTTCTTAATTGATGCATAATTGTAGATCTCTATCTAGAGAATTATCTTTAATTTCTCTTGGTCTTATAAAAGATAAGGGTGATTTTAAATTTAATAAATTTCAGATAGAAGAGATTGTTGAATCTGCTTTGGATTCCTTAATAAACCATTGCAGAGATGAATTAGATAATTGCGAATCAGAGTTAGAAAATGCATCACAAAAAATATTGGATAGTGAATTACAAGAAGGTGTTGTTTCTTCTTTTGCAAATGTTAGAGAGAATTTAAAAAAATCTGTAGAAAAAATTGAAAATGTAATGAATACACTTTCAGTAACTTTAGACTTTCCAAAATTAATAGTTTCTAGTGGACAAATTGATATTAGAGAAGATGTGAATCAGAGAATTAGTAATATTATTAATAACCTTTCAGTTATTGATAATGATATTGATAAAGTAATGGATGGCTGGAGATTAAAAAGGTTACCAAGAATTGACCGAGATATTTTACGTTTAGCTTATGTCGATATTAACTATCTGAGTACACCTTTTGCTGTTGCTTGTGATGAGGCGGTAAATTTAGCTAATAAATATAGTGATATTCAAGGTAGAAAATTTATTAATGGAGTTTTAAGAAGATTGCAAACAGTAAATTTGCAATAATTATTTGATATAAATAAATAGTATTTTAAAATTAACTAATTATGAATTATAAATATTAATGACAAATACTGATTCTGATAATTCTAAAGAGTGGGCTGCACAAGCTTATGCACTTTTAAAAAAACGACAGGAAGAGCAGAAAAAAGAAATTCTGAAACAGGAAGAGCAGAAAAAAGAAATTCTGAAACAGGAAGAGCAGAAAAAAGCTTTGATTGATAGTTCTAGTAAAGAAACTATTCTTGGAAAGTCTAAAACTGCTGCTGAACCTGAGTTAGGAGAATTTGATGATAACTTTACTTGGTCGGCTATGGTATTAGCTGCTCAAGGGAAAAAAATAAATCAAATATCTATAGACGAAATTGATTGGTTAACTAAATTAAGAAGAGGATTAGAAGAAACAAGAAAAGGTTTTGTTACTGAATTATTGGATAAATTGGGTGATGATCCTCTTACGCCAGAATCTCTTGATGATTTAGAGACCTTATTAATAAGAGCTGATGTCGGAATTGATTCAACTGATAAAGTTATAGGTTCTCTTAGAAAAAAATTAAATGAAGAAGTTGTCGGGGGAGAAGCAGGAATAAAATTCTTAAAAAAGGAATTAAAATTAATTATTGATAAACCCATAAAAAATTCAGGTGTAGATATTTTAGTGCCTCAAAAAGGTAAGTTAAATGTTTGGTTACTAGTGGGAGTTAATGGCGTAGGTAAAACTACTACATTAGGAAAATTAGCATATTTGTCATCAAGAAGTAATTACAAAACTTTGATAGCCGCTGCTGATACTTTTCGTGCAGCAGCAGTAGAGCAATTAAAAGTATGGGGTGAGCGGAGTAATGTTGATGTCATATCTAATCAATCAAAAAATGCTGATCCAGCTGCTGTAGTTTTTGATGCAATCAATTCTGCAAAAAAACGAAATATTGACTTATTACTTGTCGATACTGCAGGTAGATTGCAAACAAAAAATAATTTAATGGATGAATTAGCAAAAATAAAAAAAATTGTCGATAAAAAGGTACCAGAGGCAATTGTCGAATCATTATTAGTTTTAGATGCGAGTCAAGGTCAAAATGGATTAAAGCAAGCAAAAAGTTTTGCAAAATCAGCAAAATTAAGTGGAGCAATTATTACTAAATTAGATGGTACCTCTAGAGGAGGTGTATCTTTAGCTGTTTCTGAAGAAGTTAATTTGCCTATTAGATTTATCGGAGCTGGAGAAGGTATAAAAGATTTGAGGCCTTTTAATAGCTTTGAATTTGTGGAGGCTATGCTTGCAGATAAATAAATATTTAATTAATTTTTTTTAAAAATTAAAATTTAATGTTAAAACATATTTATCTATAAAACTTGTTGTGAGAGATAATCAAAAAGAAAAATTATTTTCAAGTAGATTTATTGAAAAATATTTAGATAATGAATCTAAAGTATCTTTAAAAGATAAACATAAATTTACTGAAATTGCATCATCTTTATCATATTATTTAAAAACTTTTTCAAACATTAATAGATTTTTAGATTATGTATGCCTAATTTTTAAACATATTTTTAAAGAAAAAATAATTTTAATTATTCCCTTAAATCATAAAGGAGAAATATGGCACGAGAATATAAAAATTTCCGATAATAATCAATTTTTAAACATTCAAGAAGAAATTAATATTTTTTTAAACCAGTTTGATTTTTCTAAAAATTTTAAAAAAAAGGAAATTATAACTTTTGAAAATTCTCTAAAAAATCATTTTAAAGATTTTAAAATCGAAACAGAACGAATATCATCTAGAAGTAAATGTAGAGGATTTATTTATATTTTTTGCAAAAATTTATCTGGAGAATCAACGATTGATAATTCTAATTTTAATTTTATTCAAAATTGTCTCTCAATTGGTTTAGAAAATTATTGCTTAATAGAAATCAAGAAAAGTCATGAGAAGATAGATAGGGAAATTTCTATTGGAGCTGAAATACAATCTCAATTACTTCCAGATTATTGTCCAATCATTTACGGTGTAGATCTGGCAGCTCATTGTAGACCTGCTTTGCAGTTAGGAGGCGATTATTATGATTTTATGTGTTTAAAGACGAATATCTCAGACAAAAGAAAAGAAAAGTCTAGGTGGGCATTAGTTATTGGTGATGTAATGGGTAAAGGTATTCCAGCCGGTCTTATAATGACTATGTTAAGAGGGATGTTAAGAGCGGAGGTCCTTACAGGTTTACCTCCAGATAGAATTTTGCATGATCTGAATCAATTAGCCATTAATGACCTAGATCAATCTCATAGATTTATGACATTGTTTTATTCGGATTATGATCCTAGAACGAGAAAGTTAAGATTTGCGAACGCTGCTCATAATCCTCCTTTACTTTGGAAAAACTTGGATCAAAAAATTATCAAATTAGATGCAGATGGTTTTGTACTTGGAATACAAAAAGATGCTGAATATAAATGTGGTGAAATTAAGCTTGATGAAAATGATTTAGTGCTATATTACACCGATGGAGTAATTGATACTTCTAATTCTTCAGGTGAAAGATTTGAAGAGACAAGATTGATTAAAATATTAACAAAATTATGTAGGCAATCTTATACATCTCAAGAAATTTTAAATAAAATATTTAAAAAATTAGATGACTTTACTGGACAAAATAGACATTTGGAAGATGATGCATCTATGGTTGTTTTCCAATTGAAATAGATATTTTTTGTCACTTATATAAAAAAATGCTTTATTAGAGATATCAAAAGTTATTAATTGATATGGCAAAAGTTTGGAGTAAAAGATTTGATAATACTCTTAACCCTTTCATTGAAAAGTTTAATGCTTCAATTGTTTTTGATAAAAAGCTAATTTTAGAAGATTTAGATTGCTCGATTGCTCATGCAAAAATGCTTGGCAAAACTCAAGTTTTATCCTCTGCTGAAACTTTGCAGATTGTTAATGGTCTAGAGACAATAAAAGTTGAGTTTTTGGAAGGAAATTTTTCTCCCAGTCCTCCTTCTGAAGATATTCACTATTGTGTTGAAGAAAAACTCATAAGTTTAATTGGTGAAACTGGAAAAAAATTACATACAGGTAGAAGTAGAAATGATCAAGTTGGTACAGACATAAGATTATGGCTTAGGAAAGAGATAGATAATCTTGAAATTTTAATAACCGATTTGCAAAAATCTTTTTTTTATCTTGCTAAATCTAATATTTATACTTTAATTCCTGGATATACACATATGCAAAGAGCCCAGCCATTGTCTTTAGCTCATCATTTATTGGCTTATTTAGAAATGTTTCAAAGAGATCGTGAAAGGCTTAAAGAAGTAAGATCAAGAGTCAATATTTCGCCATTGGGAGCAGCAGCCTTAGCTGGTACAAAAATAACAATCGACAGGAACTTTACAGCTACAGAATTAGGTTTTGAAAAGATTTATAAAAATAGTATTGATGCGGTAAGTGATAGAGATTTTTGCATAGAGTTTGTTTCTGCATCTGCTTTGATAATGTCTCATTTGAGCAAAATTTCAGAGGAAATAATTTTGTGGGTTACTGACGAATTTTCTTTTGCAAAATTAACAGATAAATGTGCTACTGGCAGTAGCTTAATGCCGCAGAAAAAAAATCCAGACGTCCCAGAATTGATAAGAGGTAAAACGGGAAGAGTGTATGGACATCTTCAGGCTTTGTTGACTATGGTTAAAGGGGTACCACTTGCATATAATAAAGATTTTCAAGAGGATAAAGAACCAATATTTGATACTGTAGAGACTATATCTTCTTGTATTAAAGCTATGACTGTTTTGATAAATGAGGGCATAGAATTTAATTTTAAGAATTTATCTGATTCTGTAGAAAATGATTTTTCCAATGCTACTGATTTGGCAGATTATTTAGTTGGAAAAAATGTTCCATTTAGAACTGCTTATCAAGTCGTGGGTGAAATCGTTAAATATTGCCTGGAGAGAAAAATGTTATTTAAAAATCTTAGAATTGATGAATTTAAAAAATTTCATCCCGAATTCCAAGATGATGTTTTTGAAGCTCTTGTACCCTTTAATGTTGTCAGATCTAGAACTAGTGAGGGTGGAACAGGTTTTGAAGAAGTTGAAAAAGAGGTAAAAAATTGGCAAAAAAAATTGTTACTCTGAATCTCAATCTTTTTTCGTCAACATGGGTATGCTTTGAAGTAGAATAGATATGTAAAGTTTTAAAATTACTTTTTTTGTAATTTTTTATTAGTTAATTTTTCTTTGTTGAGTTAAAAGTGAGTATTTTTGTTGGCAATTTGCCTTTCCGTGCAGAGCGTGAAGATGTTTTACAGTTGTTCTCTCCATTTGGTGAAGTTTTAAATTGTTCTCTCCCTCTTGAAAGAGATACAGGAAGAAAAAGAGGATTTGCATTCGTTGAAATGGCAGACGAAACAATAGAGTCAACAGCTATTGATGGTTTGCAAGGTACAGAGCTGATGGGCAGGCCATTAAGAATTAATAAGGCAGAGCCAAGAGGTTCGGGAGGATCTCGTAGAGGCGGGAGAGGTGGTAATAATGGCGGCTATGGTGGCGGTGGCTACGGTGGAGGAAATAATGGCGGCTACGGTGGCGGTGGCTACGGTGGAGGAAATAATGGTGGCTACGGTGGTGGTAATTCTGACTCTAATTCTTCTTACACTAGTAAATCCTCTGGTGCAGAAGGTTGGGAAGATAGAAGTTTTGGAAGTTCTTCTGAAAATTCTGAATATGAAAGTGGCAGAAGTAGGAGAAAAAGAAGTGTTTCTAATGAGAGCAATTCTTCAGGTGATAACAATTAGTAACCCATTTCTTGAAGCCTAGTAGTTAACTTAAGAAGATAAGCAATATCTAATTCCTTTTTTATAGATTTAATTGAAATTTGATTTCTCCAAATCCTCGCTTTTGGAATTCCTTCGACTAGATTTATCAGATGTTTACAAATGTCCCAAGATTTTCCGCCATTAGTCAAATGTTTTTCAATGTATGGAACTAAAGAGATGATAATTTCTGAAGCAGATTTAGTTTTTCTATTGATGCCATAAATTTGTTGATCAATTTCAGACCATCGTAAGGGATGTTTATATGCTGAACGTCCAATCATGACTCCATCAAAATCATTTAAGGCTTTTAACGATTCTGCGATATTTGTAAACCCCCCATTTATTTCTATTAATAATTCTGGATTAAATTCTTTCAATTTTTTTACTACATCGTACTTAAGTGGTGGTATTGTTCTGTTTTGTTTTGGATTAAGACCTTTTAATATGGCTCTCCTTGCATGCACTGTAAATCTGTCTGCACCTGCATTTGCGATGATTCTCACGAAGTTATTCAATTTAACGAAACTATCATCATTGTCTACACCGATTCTGTGTTTGATCGTAACCGGTAAATTGCAATTATTTTTTAAGGATTCTATACATGTTGCTACTTTTTCAGGGTTCTTCATAAGTGAAGCGCCAAAATTTCCAGAGCAGACTCTTGGACTCGGACAACCAACATTAAAGTTTATTTCGTCATAACCCCAATCCTGTGCCATTTGGGCTGCTTCTTTAAGTATTTTAGGATTATCTCCACCAAACTGAATCGATACCGGGTGTTCTTCATCATTAAAATCTAAAAAATTTTCTTTTTTATTCGTATAAACTAAACTCTGGGCCACAATCATTTCCGTATACAATAGAGCTCTAGAGCTGATTTTTCTCATTATCATCCTGAAGTGTTTATCAGTGCAATCCATCATTGGAGCAATACTTAATTTATGAATATTTTTAATAGAATCAGGATGTATGGAACTCATTACTTTTTATGTGAGTAAATATATGAATCAATATTTATCAAGAAGAACTTTTATTCTAATTCCTACTATGTCAATACTAAAAACATTTTTTAAGCCTATGCAAGTTTTAGCTTCTTCGATTGCTTCTAAAGAGGAGTGGAATTTATCAAAAGAAGAATGGAAATCCAGGCTAAGTCCAGAATCTTATTATATTTTGAGGGAGGAAGGCACTGAAAGAGCTTTCAGTAGCGAATTAAATAATGAAAAAAGAAAAGGGGTTTTTCACTGTGCAGGATGTGATTTGCCGCTTTTTTCTTCAGAGAAAAAGTTTGATAGTGGCACTGGATGGCCAAGTTTTTGGGATCCAATTCAAGGATCAGTTGCAACAAAAGTTGATTTTAAGTTGATTGTTCCAAGAACCGAATATCACTGCTCTAGATGCGGAGGTCACCAAGGACATGTTTTTAATGATGGGCCACTTCCTACAGGCAAAAGATACTGCAACAATGGATTAGCATTAAGGTTTGTTCCTGACTAAATATTTGTGCGGCCTTCCGCAACTTGTTTTGTGCATCACTTTATTGGAAAATAGTTTTATTAAATTTTTAGAAAAATGATTGAAAATCAATCAGACAATATTGATATTAAAGAAAATGATGTTTCTAATCAGGATAATGCCCCTGAGGATACTTCATCTGCTGAAGATAAAATAATCGAAAATGATAAATTGTCTTCTCAAAAAATAGAAGAAATAAACACCGAAGAATTAAAAAATACTATTTCAAATAATGACGCAAGGTTAGAACAATTAGAAAAAGAGCACGAAACATTAAAAAATCAATATGTAAGGATTTCAGCAGATTTTGATAATTTTAGAAAAAGGCAGTCTAGGGATCAGGATGATTTAAAAGTTCAGCTTGTCTCTAAAACTTTAACTGCAATACTCCCAATTGTTGATAATTTTGAAAGAGCAAGACAACAACTAAAACCAGAAAGTGAAGAAGCTCAAGCCCTTCATAGAAGTTATCAAGGATTGTATAAGCAATTGGTAGAAGTTTTAAAACAACAGGGAGTATCGCCAATGAGAGTTGTTGGTCAGCAATTTGATCCAAATTTGCATGAAGCTGTATTAAGAGAGCCCAGTGAAGAGTTTGAAGAGGATTTTATTATTGAAGAATTACAGCGAGGATATCATTTAGAGGGAAAGGTTTTGAGACATGCATTGGTTAAGGTCTCTATGGGACCTGGTAAACAAAATTCACAAGAGGAAGTAGAAAAGGATACAGTTGAAGAGAGTATTGATTCAGAGGAAAATACTTCTGAAGATGTATAAATTCCAAATTTTTACTTGAGCGTTGTTTAATGGCTGATTTTTATCAAATACTTGGAGTTTCACGAGATGCTGATGCTGATACCTTAAAAAGGGCTTACAGAAAATTAGCAAGACAATATCATCCTGACGTTAATAAAGAACCTGGTGCTGAAGATAAATTTAAAGAAATAGGTAAGGCTTATGAAGCATTAGCTGATCCTGAAACTAGAGCAAGATATGACCAATTTGGAGAAGCTGGCCTTGGAGGTGCAGCTGGAATGCCTGATATGGGCGATATGGGTGGCTTTGCAGATTTATTTGAAACCTTTTTTAATGGTGGTTTTGGTGGACAAAATCCACAGGGAGGAAGAACTCAAAGAAGAGGTCCTCAACAAGGAGATGATTTAAGATATGATCTTAATGTTGATTTTAAAGATGCAATATTTGGCCAACAAAGAGAAATTACAATTCCTCATCTTGAGACATGCGAAGTTTGTAGGGGAACAGGAGCCAAACCAGGAACTGGACCAAAAACTTGCTCAACTTGTGGAGGAAGTGGACAAGTTAGAAGAGCCACGAGAACACCTTTTGGGAATTTCACACAAGTAGCTGAATGTCCTTCATGTAATGGAACTGGTCAAATAATCTCAGATCCATGTACAAGTTGCGGTGGAAATGGAGTAAAGCAAGTCAGGAAAAAATTACGAATTAATATTCCTGCAGGAGTTGATACTGGTACTAAATTAAGAGTTTCAGGAGAGGGAAATGTTGGTTTGAAAGGAGGCCCACCTGGGGATCTTTATGTTTTTATAAAGGTTAAGAGTGATCAAAAACTTAAAAGAGATGGTGTAACTATTTACTCAGAAATAGCCGTCAGTTATTTACAAGCAATTTTAGGAGATACCGTTGAAATTACTACAGTTGATGGCAAAGTTAATTTAAAAATTCCAAGTGGTACGCAACCAAATACAACTCTTTCACTCGAGAATAAAGGGGTACCTAGACTTGGTAATCCAGTTGCCAGAGGAAATCATGAAGTTCTAGTAAAGGTAAAATTGCCAACTCGTATAACTGATAAAGAGCGAAATCTTTTAGAGGATTTAGCTTCTCAATATTCAGATAAAAATATCAATTCCAGTAGTGGACTGTTTAGTAAATTATTTGGTAAAGAATCTTAATGACTTCTTTAAAACATTTGGATCTTAAATCTGTTCCATGTCCTTTAAATGTCGTCAAAATTAAATTGGCTTTAGAAAAGTTATCCAAAAATGAACAACTTATTGTTGAACTAGATAAAGGGGAACCAGAAGAAATGGTATTAAACAATTTAAAAGATATGGGATGTTTGTTTAAACAAATCAAAGAAAATGAAAAATTTATAAAAATAATAATATTGAATGAAAACTAATAGTAAATATTTAGGTTTAGTTACAAAAAAATTTAATGATTTTTTTTTAGTTGATTTAAAAAATCAAGAAAAATCTGGAAATAGCGAGCAATTTTTATGTAAGGTTAAGAAGTCTATAAATTTCAAGGATCAATTAATTTATGTTGGAGACGAAGTAACGATTGAAAAAATTGATTTTAAAAGTAAACGCGCAATAATAACAAGCTTAAAAAAAAGAAAAAATCTTTTAGTTAGACCCTCAGTCGCAAATATTTCTAACATATATGTTACTTTTTCCGTTGAGGAGCCAGCGTTAAATTTATCTCAAGTTAATAGGTTTTTGATATCAGCAGAATCAATGGGAGTTGAAGTCTCATTAGTTTTGACAAAGTGCGATTTAATTTCTGATAAAAGAAGATTATACTTACTTGGTAAATTTGAGAAATGGGGTTACAAAGTAATAACTTTAAAGTTACAGAAATCTGATTGCTTTAAAAATTTATTAGCTGAGTTGAAGCAAAAAGAATGTTCAATTTTTATGGGCCCATCTGGAGTTGGCAAAACTACTTTGCTAAATATGATTGTTCCAGGTCTTCAAAATAGTACTGCTCCAGTCTCCAATAAAATTAAGAGAGGAAAAAATACTACTAGAAATGTTGAGTTATTTTCTATATCGAATCAAAGTTACATTGTGGATACTCCTGGTTTTAATATGCAACCTCTAGAGGTTGATATTAAGTTGTTACCAAATCTTTATTCAGAAATATATAAACAGGTAATCGAAGGAGGAATTAAGTGTAAATTTCGTAACTGCTTACATTTAAAAGATGAGGGATGTAATTTAAATAAATCCTTCGAAAGATATTCTTTTTATAAAGAAATGATTGAGTCTTCTAAGAGTCATTATTATCAAAACCAGGAAGATTAAGATTTAATCCACCAGTCAAATCATTCATTCTTTCTTTCATAGTTGTAGTTGATAATTCATGAGCTTTTTGAATAGCTTGTAAAATGTTTTCTTCTATTTGTTCTTTATTTGCATTTAAGATATTTTCTTGTACTTCTACTTTTAAAGGAAGTTGGTTTCCACTTATCCAAACTTTTATCATTTCATCATCACTTTTGCCTTCAATCTCCATATTTTCAAGTTCATCTTGTAATTTTTGAGCATCTTGCTGAATTTGTTTGGCTTTTTTAAAAGCTTCTGTAAGTTGTCCAAAGTTAGGAAGTCCAAAACCCGCCATTTTTAAAAACGTTTCTTTAGTTAGGATAGTCAAAACCAATCATTCTTACTTCCTGTTGCAAATAAATCCCTTTATTTTGTAGTACTTTTTGTTGAATTACTGTTATTAATTCATAAATATCTTTTGAAGTTGCTGAAGAAGAGTTAATTATAAAATTTGAATGCATTGTAGAAATTTCAGCGCCGCCAATTTTAAATCCCTTTAAACCCATATCATCAATTAATTTTGCTGCATAATTATTTTCAGGATTTTTAAAAACACTACCAAAACTTGGTTGATGATATGGCTGCGTTTCTGTTCTTAATTTAAGGTTATTTTTGGTTGTTCGAATTAACTGTTCTAGATTTCCATTAGGTTCAAAATGTAATCTTGCACTAATAATTGTTAAATCATTTTTTTGAAAAGAGGTAAATCTATACTCAAAATTGATATCTTTTTTTTCAATTTCCAGTTCTTCATTTGTTTTATTATTGATAACTTTTACGGAAATAAGATTTTTTGCTAGCGATAAATTATTACCTGTGCCTGCATTCATATAAATTGCTCCCCCTAATGTTCCTGGAATTCCGACAGCCCATTCCCCTCCTTGTAATCCATTTTTGGCAAGAGAATTAGATAATGTTGGAAGCATTACACCTGCTTCCGCTTCAACAATTCCCGAATCTGGTTCTATCTTTAGTGATTTCAATTTTTTTGTACAAACAACTAAGCCTTTTATGAAAATATTATTTATTAAAAGATTTGAACCTGCGCCAATTATTTGACATCTGTGTTTGTTTAAATTAGCCCATTTTATTAGATTTGAAAATTCTTGAATGCTTCTTGGCTCAGCAAAATATTCAGCTACCCCTCCCACTTTTATAGTCGTATAACTACTTAAATTACAGTTTTTAGAAAAAATTTTTTTATTCATAAATTATTTATCTATTTAAATTAATTTTTTCATTTAAAATAGACCAGAAATTATGACAATCACCAGCTCCCATATTCAAAATTAAATCCCCTTTTTGAGTTAATTCGTAAAAATTATTTGTAACTTCATAATAATTATTTACGAAACTAACATTTTTATTTTTTTTATAAATCAGATCAGTGATAATTTTAGAAGAAATGTTATCTTCGTTTTCTTCACCTGCTCCATAAATACTGGTTACATAAATAACATCTGCTTTTGATAATTCTTCAGCAAATTCTTTAGTAAATTGCTTTACTCGAGAATATCTATGTGGTTGAAAAATAGCTATTAATCTACTTTTTTGACATTCATTATTATATTTTTGCTGAATCAATAATCTTCCTAATTTAATCGTCTCTTTTATTTCGTTTGGGTGATGTGCATAATCATCATATAAACTTCTTTCATCTATTTGGCCTCTGAATTCAAATCTTTTTTTTGGGAGTTTCAGATATTTTATATTTTTCTTAATTTCTATAAAATCTACTCCTATCATTCTTGAAGCTGCTATTGCCGCGGTAATATTAGATAGATTGTGCAAACCTGGAATTGGAATATTTAAACTACTAATAAAATTTCCATTTTCATAATATTTTCCAATTGTATACTTTGAATTAATTTTAGTTGGAATTATTGCATAAGCGACGTTTTTAGCCGTAGTGTTTGACCACTTACAATTAGAGTAAAAATTATTTCTTGAAGTTTCACAATCAAAATTAAGTAGTAATTTTTTAGAGTTTTTAGCGAAACATTTAAAAGAAGATATGACTCCATTTAAATTAGAAAAGTGATCACAATGATCAAAATCAATGTTATTTATTATGCCTATATCAGATTTATATTTGTTAATTGTCCCATCAGATTCATCAATTTCAGCTATTAAGTATTTTGTATTTTCTAAATGACAATTAGAGTTGTAAATAGGAATTATTCCCCCAGTTATTGAAGATGAATTACGTGTACATAACTCAAGTATTGTAGATAGAAATGTACTGGTTGATGTTTTACCGTGGCTGCCGGCTACCGCCAATGTAGTATAAGTGCGCATTAGCATTGCAAGTATATCTGAACGATGTTTTATTGATAAATTTTTTTCTCTGCAATAAGAATATTCTTCATTTTCTGGCTTGATCGCAGAGCTTACAACAAAATTAATCAATTTGTTGGTAAATTTTGAAATAACAAATTCAATATTTTGTCGAATTTGAGAAGTAAAGATTACTGCACCTAATTTCTCCAATTTTTTAGTTTCATCGTTTTTAATTAAATCAGATCCTGAAACTGAACAACCTTTTTTAAGTAAACCTATTGCTAATGCTGACATCCCAATACCTCCAATCCCAATAAAATGAAAATGACTTTTCAAAAGCAATTTGTTATCCAATGTTTATCTTTTACTTAAATCAAAATAACTTCTAGGTAAAATTTTGCTATTTTTTCTTAAAAAAAAAATGTTTTTTTTCTTGAATTAATACAAAACTAGACTTATTTGCTTAATAAATGAAAAAAACCTTACTTTATTGCACAAAATTCAGTATGATCAGCAACTTAGGTTAATCATTTAGAAATTATTAGTTATGACTTTGCGTGTTGCAATTAACGGCTTTGGCAGAATTGGTCGAAACTTTATGCGTTGTTGGCTTAGTAGAGGGGCTTACACCAATATTGAAGTAGTTGGAATTAATGTTACCTCAGATCCTAAGACTAATGCTCATCTATTAAAGTATGACTCAGTTCTTGGTCAACTTGATGGTGTTGATATTCAATATACTGATAATACTTTTGTAATTAATAACAAAACAATCAAATGTTTCTCTGATAGAAACCCATTAAATCTACCTTGGAAAGACTGGGGCGTAGATTTGGTTATTGAATCTACTGGAGTATTTAATACAGACGTAGCTGCAAGTAAGCACTTAGAGGTTGGAGCAAAAAAAGTTATCCTTACTGCTCCTGGTAAAGGTGATGGCGTTGGTACTTACGTAGTTGGAGTTAATGCTGATACATACAAACATAAAGATTTTGATATTTTGAGTAATGCTAGTTGTACAACTAACTGTTTAGCTCCAGTAGTTAAAGTTTTAGACCAAACTTTTGGAATTAACAAAGGTTTAATGACTACAATTCATAGTTATACAGGGGATCAAAGAATTTTAGATAATAGTCATAGAGATCTAAGAAGGGCTAGAGCTGCTGCTACAAACATCGTTCCTACTTCTACAGGAGCTGCAAAAGCAGTAGCTCTGGTATACCCAGAAATGAAAGGCAAATTAACAGGAATTGCAATGAGAGTTCCAACTCCTAACGTTTCAGCAGTAGATTTTGTTTTTGAATCTTCTAAATCTGTCACAGCTGAAGATGTCAATAATGCTCTCAAGGAAGCATCTCTAAGCTCAATGAAAGGCATTATTAAGTATGGAGATGAACCATTAGTGTCAAGTGATTATGCAGGGACTAATGAATCATCAATTGTAGATAGTGACCTTACTATGGTTATCGGAGATAACCTTGTAAAGGTGCTTGCATGGTATGACAATGAGTGGGGATATAGTCAGAGAGTTGTAGATTTGGCAGAGGTTGTTGCAAAAAATTGGGAATAATTAAAAGTGCTTGAAAGGTGTGTTATTTAATAATTTGTTTTTGTTACTATCTTTAAATTCTATTGATGGTTCACCATCAGCAAAAAAACCAATCTCATTAATATTATGATCAAGCTTAGATAAATTCTTTGCCCATCTTTTTGGCAAGGAGAAAACTAATTCGTAATCTTCTCCTCCAAAGAAATAGTATTCGTCCCATTTATCTCCTCTTGGCCAATCCTTATCTTTGGGTAATTTTTCATAATTTATAATTGCTTTGCATTTGCTTGCACTTGCTAAATCTTGTAAAGCTTGAAATAGCCCATCACTGCTATCAGTACATCCTATCCTCTTGATTTTTTTATTGGAGCGAGTTTTGATAAGATTTTTTAGAAAATTTGGATAAACTTTAGGGCGACAAAAATGTTCAATGGATTTACTGATTAATCTTTTATTAAGAGAAATATCATTATCTAAATTAATTTTATTTTTAATTAAAAATCCTAGTTTGCTAAGACCATGAATTCCTGTAGTTAAGATGATATCCCCTGGTTTACATGCGTTTCTTCTTAATAGAAGTTCACCTTGAATCCCAAAAGCAGTAATTGATATGGCTTTTTGATTCCCTTTTGAGCAATCTCCTCCAAGAATTATGCCGCCATATTCTTCTAAAGCTTTATTTATTCCAATATATAACTCTTCAACCCAAATCAATTCAGTTCTAGCAGGTAGAACTAGGCTTATTGTAATACCTAAAGTTTTCTTGCTTCCACTGGATAATAAATCAGAGATATTGCTAACAACTGCTTTCCACCCAAGGTCCACAGGACAAATAGTAATGTCATTGAAATGAACATTTTCTACCAAAGAATCAGTGTTAACAAGTAAATTTTCATTTTTAGTCTTGATTAAAGCGCAGTCATCTGAAATTTGGTTTTTAGGCATAAATTTTCCTAACCTATTTATTAATTCTTTTTCTCCTATGTTTTCTAATATTTCTTTATGCATTTAATTTGAGATTTTCAATCCCTTCTAAAACATCAATTGAAATAATTGTGTCATCTTTAGTAAGCTCTTCTAATACATCAAATCCATCTACAACGTAACCAAAGGCAGCATTCCTCCCGTCAATTAAATTGCGACCTGCAGGATTTAATTCTGCTTCATATAAAAAGAAGAAAAATTGCGAAGAGCCATCATCAACTGCCTTATTTGAATGGGACCATCCTAGAGTTCCAAGTGTTGCAAAAGGTAATGTTGGCGTCTCTGTGTAAAAACCTAAATCTTCAAAAGTTTGATTATAAAAAGTATCTTGTTCATCAGGAATTCTAATTTCTAAGGGAACGTGACGTTCTTCGTTTGTTTCAGGATCTATGTAACCAATATCTTCTCCAGTTGGATCACCTGTTTGCAGTACAAAAAATTCTTCTGCTCTGTTGATAGGTAAATCTTTGTAGAAGTTTTTTGAAGATAAATCTATAAATGCTCCTGCTGTAAGTGGGGCGTTAAATCCATCCACAATTGCTTTCATATCTCCTTTGGAGGTTTTTATATTGACTTTTGCTCTGCCCAATAATCGGGGTAAATTATCAAATTCCTGGGGAATAGAGTAAGGAAATTTGTTTGGTAAAAAATATTCTTCTAATCCACCTATTTTATCTAAAGCATTTCTTCTGGTCGCTATAAATGAGTATTTATCCTTTGATTTAGAGTAATCTTGAAGACTATCAAAATTTTCTTTGAGCTCTAAAAATGTTTTTTCAGCAATTTTCTTTTTATCGTTTGGTAATTCTTGAATAATTTTATTCTGGTATTTTTTTAGTAAAGATTGACATTTTGTAACAGTTTTTGCAAGAGCTGGCCATCTTCCACCTCTTACAAGGTCACTAGTTTCTTCCAATTTATGTTGAAGTTCTTGTAACTCAACTTGCTTGATAGGGAGCGCGTTTCTGAGTATTGCACTAGGGTCTTTTACTGCATTTCCAGTAGGTAAATCAGCTAGTACTTGAATTGGTTTTAAGAGAAAAACCTGTAAAATTACAATCGATAGAATTAAGAAAAGTTTGTTCTGATTTGATAAGAATTTTTGCATAGCACTCTTGCAGGTTTATGATCCTTGGGGATGTAATACAGGAATGATTTCCAGTAACGATTTTCGCACAGGTACTACCATCGAATTGGATGGACAAGTTTGGCGTGTTGTAGAATTTCTACATGTCAAGCCTGGCAAGGGTTCTGCATTCGTGCGAACAAAATTAAAATCAGTTCAAAGCGGCAACGTGGTTGAAAAAACTTTTCGAGCCGGAGAATCAGTACAGCAGGCTATCCTTGAGAAGTCTAACCTGCAACACACTTATGTGGAGTCTGGTGATTATGTTTTTATGGATATGACAAGTTTTGAGGAGACAAGACTTTCCTCTGAACAAATCGGTAAGGGTGCTAAGTATTTGAAAGAGGGTATGGAGGTTAATGTAATTTTCCATAATGGTAAAGTTTTAGAAGTAGAACTTCCAATATCTATTACTTTGAAAGTTACAGAGACTGATCCTGGAGTTAAAGGTGATACTGCTAGTGGGGGCACGAAACCAGCTATTCTAGAAACAGGCGCTCAAGTTATGGTTCCTTTATTTATTTCTGTTGGAGAAATGATTAAAGTTGATACTCGTAATGATAGTTATCTTGGACGTGAAAATTAATGGCTATGAAATTAGATCATGATGACTTAAATCGCTTAATAGATAAAATTTCTACAAGCGATATTCAAGAATTCTCACTTGAGGGAGAAGATTTTAAACTCGAAATAAAAAGGAACTTATTTGATCAAAATCAAGTTGTTAATAATTTAGTATCTAATACTTCATTTGATAGTCAAACAGTTGCTAATGAAAAAACTTTCAATAATAACCCCCCAGTTGTTAATGAGCCTGAAGCGCCACAGGTAGCACCTCCTGGGCGCTCTGACCTGACTGAAATAACATCTCCTATGGTAGGAACCTTTTATAGGGCTGCAGCACCTGGTGAGGAGCCATTCGTAGAAGTAGGAAACAATGTTAAGGTCGGCCAAACTATTTGTATTTTGGAAGCTATGAAGTTAATGAATGAAATTGAATCTGAATTTAACGGTGAAATAGTAGAGATTCTCGTTGAAAATGGTACACCAGTTGAATTTGGTCAAGTTTTAATGCGTGTTAAGCAGTCTTGAATTCTTGGTCATTTCTACAGCAGTTTTTATAGCCTCAATCATGCTGTGAGATTCAGCTACTCCCTTTCCAGCAATATCAAATCCCGTCCCATGATCTGGAGATGTTCTTATAAACGGTAAACCTATTGTGGTATTTACTGAGTAATTAAGAGCTATTATTTTCATTGGTATTAAACCTTGATCATGATACATGGCGAGAATACCATCATGCTTTTCCGCATCTTTGTAATTCCATGCTTTTACGGAAGAATTCCAGCAACTATCTGGTGATAAAGGCCCTAATAATTTAATACCTCTATTCTTTTCATTCCAAGCAATCAATGCATCATTGAGCCAATCTTTTTCTTCACTACCCAAAATTCCCTCTTCACCAGCATGAGGGTTTAATCCTGCTACTTTTAAAGTAGGTTTATCAATATAGGTATTACAAAAATCTTTGAAAAGGTCTAGTTTTGAATGAATTAATTCTGTAGTTAATTGATTGGGAACTTCACAAAGAGCTACGTGAGTTGTAGCTAGTAGCGTATTGAATCTCCATCCTGTGATTGGAGATTTTGCTGTGAATAACATGCCAACATTTTTAACACCACACGATTTTGCTAATACTTCAGTTTGACCAGAGAAGTAATGACCGGACAGTGACCATGATTTCTTGCAGATTGGTCCAGTTACAAGTGCTGAATTAGGATTTTGTTTTACAAGTTCAATTGCTTTTGTTAAGTAATAGAAACTTGAATTACCAAAACTTAATTTAGAATCATTATCTGCTGAGGAAATTTCGAGATCATGTATCTTTAAATCTTTAGGATTTGCAAGGTTTTCTAATCCTAGGGATCTAAGATGTTTGTATGTATTTTGTAAATTTCTTTTTGATCCAACCAATATAAAGTCAATATTTTCTGATATCTCATTAGAACAAAGTGCTTTTAAAATTATTTCTGGTCCAATACCTGATTCATCTCCCACGCTTATTACTACCTTCAAATCCTTTTTTGTATTCTGAAAATTCATAAAGAGTTTTTAAATTTATTTTTTAACTATTTAAATAGCAATTTTTTAAACCTATTTTATAGTTTTTATAAATTAGTTTATATCCGAGTGTTTCGCATAAAAGTTTATTAGAAACTCTTCTATTTTCCATCCAAAAAGATTGAGCGATAGGTGATAATTCTTTTTTTGCATCTTCAAATAACACTGGCCTTGGCATTGTTAAACCAAGTAAATTGTAGCAATATTGAATAACTTCTATTTGAGAACAGGGTTGATCATCTGCAATATTAATAATCTGATAAAACTTTAAGGAATTTTTATTTTGTAATAGATAGATAATTGCATTAGTAATATCAGCAACATGAATTCTTGAAAATACCTGATCTTTTTTAGAAATAATACGAACTTTTTTATTTTTTATTGCTTCAAAAGTGGATCGTCCAGGTCCATAAATACCAGGTAACCTAAAAATTTGTACAGGTAAGCCTGATTCAAGCCATTCTTTTTCACAATTTAATCTCTTATGACTTCTTTCTTGAAAAGGGTTTGGATTATCAATTTCAGAAACCCAATCACCCTTGGTGTTTCCGTAAACTCCTGTTGTAGATAAATAACCAACCCATTCAACGGATAAACTTTTTAGCTGATCTTTAAGACTGCTTAATACTGGATCTTTTCCATTCTTGTCGGGAGGTATGCAACTAAGAATATGTGTGACTCCATCAAAAGTTTTTTTAGAAGGAACAATACCGATTTCGCTGTTGAATAGGAAACTATCTGGATCTTTTTTTTCAGATCTCGAACTTGTTAAAGCGGTATAACCTAATTGCCTAATTTTTTTTGCAAAGAAACTACCGCTGAAACCACACCCGAAGATTAAAAATTTATTTTTATTATTTAGTGAACTTGCGGGATTCTTCATGTGACGCTATGGTAGTACATATGTATTATAAAATGATGAAGACAGTTTTTAAGCCTGAATTAAAATTAAAAACTTATTGCATTAGCAAAAGTTATAGTCGTCTTAAAGAAAAAGAAATCGGTTTTATTAACCTTAAAGTCTATCAAAAACTATTTGTACTTCTCATTTCATTTTCGACAATTTTAATATTCCCTGAATCACCAAGAGAATTGGAAAATATATGTGAGAGTTATAACGCTAGAAAAATATGTAATGTTTGGTAATCAAGCTGCTCTGTATTCTGATCCATCTTTTTCGTTTTTTTTATTAACCTGAAAATTAGGATTAGCCCATTGCAGTAATCTTATAGCTAGTCTTAAATCTCCATCTAACCAAGCTCTTATAGCCATTGCTCTTCGAGGATCATAAAATTTTTGTCTTCTATACCAATACAAAGCGTTTTCATCTGATTTGTCACCATTACAGGAAAGGCAAGCTGGGACACAGTTTTCTGTTATACTTAAGCCCCCTTGGCTTCTTGGTATTACATGGTCAATAGATTCGGAAGTTTTTCCACAATATATACAACTCTTTCCTGTAAATCTATGAATAGATTTTCGCCATTGTCTCAATCTGAACTTAGGACATAAATCCTCTAAAAACACCGCATCATTAATATGCATTCAGACTATTTAATTAAATAAATAATGGCTTGAATATTTAAGAAGTCAATATATTTTGATCTCTTTTATGCTTAAAAATATTAGTAAATTATGATTTAGTGTTAAAAGATACAAAAAATTTTTCAAATAACAACCAGTAAAACTTTAGATGAAACTCTAAGTTTTAATCAGTAGCTGTACCTCTCAATTGTCTCATCTGATATGTCTTCAGTAGCTTCTTGTAATTCTTTTTCTAATCTTTTTCTCTTACTTTCTTTTTCTTGAGCTTCTTTTTCTTTTCTTTCTTCTTCTTTTTGTAAATCTCTTATTAATTTTCTATTAGGATGAAGTTTATCTAAGTATTCAATACAATTACTGAAGGTTTCTTTTTCTCTTATTACTGTTTCTGTAATTTGTGCGGCTGCTTGTTTAGGTGAAACTTTGAAAAATCCTCCTTTTTGCTTTTTAATATATGTATATGCTGCATCCCAACTACTTTCATGATCATTACCCCCGTCTCTCATAGTACAGAAGATTTCTGCTCCAAAAGAACCAGCTTCAACCCTAGATGTTTGAAGTGATAGAGGAGTTATTATCACTAGGGTTAAAAAAATTAATTTTTTTTTAAATCCTTTCATTTCATTTTTGTCACATATTTAAAATATCTTTTTTTAGAAATATGTCTATAGACATCTAAGATTTTATTATTCCAAATAAGTTTAAGCATTTCACAACTAGAGGGAGAATTAAAAGCACAGTAATTAAACGTACAGCGTGTAGAGTTGCAACTGCAGCACCGACTCCATATTCTGACCCTACGAGACTCATACCACTAATCCCTCCAGGTGCAGCACCTAGAATTGTTGTAATCACGTCTATATTAAGTAATCTGCTTGTCCATAACCCAATAGCTAGTCCTGTAATAACTAAAGTAAAAGTAATTAAAATAGCAGGCTTCCATAATATTTGAAGGTCAACTAAGGAGTTTTTAGTTAAAGATGTACCAATCACTGTTCCAATGCCAATTTCTAAAATTGTTCTTGTACCAACTGGCCACTCTGCTATATCTACTTTTCCACTAATACTAAGTATGCTTGAACCAATTAAAGCCCCTGCAAGAGGAGCTGCAGGAATTCCCGTTTTTAGAGCTAAAGCTCCAAAAATTCCACCTGCAATTAGATAATAGATTAAATTTATGTTTGGCATAAATTTGAGAAGTGATTGGTCATAATATTAGAAAAAAATTTTCCTGCCTGGGTTTATATTTAAGCTATATTTTTGCATTCCTCTCGTAATGTACCCTTTTTTTGGCATAATGTTACCTAAAGGGTAAATTTTTTATGTCTTCACAAATTACATACAAAACTAATAAAAGTCGCATAAAGAAAAAATTATCTTTTTTTGAAGGCGGTCATCTTCTTGAAAAATTAGAGTTTGCTCTTGCAATTGCTCAAACAAAAGGGGATGAAAAAAAATCAATCGTTCTTAGAAAAAAGATTGTTGAATTAGGTGGAAATGTTGAGGAGCCAGGGACTTAGTTTATTTTTTATTGAGATATTTAGTTGCTATCTCTAAAGCTTCACCAGCTTGGTGAGTTGTTATTTTGCCTAGATTTAGAAGTGTAATACTAATAGCAGAAATTACCGTAATTATATCTCTATCATTTACGTAGCCTAAGTGACCAACTCTGAACATTTTTCCCTTCAAATGATCTTGGCCTCCAGCAAGTAATATGTCAAAATTATTCTTAATAGTCTTTCTAAATTCTTCAGCATCCATTTCTCCAGTTTTTATGGCAGTAATTGAAGGACTTAAATGATTTTCATCAGCAAATAATTCTAGATTTAAAGCTTTTGCAGCGTTGCTCATCGCTAATTTATGTTTATTGTGCCTGGAGAAAATGTTATTTAAGCCTTCTTCTCTCATCATTTTTAAAGCTTCATCTAAAGCAAAAACCAAATTAACTGCTGGAGTATATGGATTGCTATTACTTAAAAGACTTTTTTTGTAGGATTTTAAATTTAAATAAAATTTTGGCAAATTAGATTTTTTTGCCGCTTCCCATGCTTTTTGACTCATTGTTATGAAACTCAGTCCTGGTGGTATCATGTAGCCTTTTTGCGATCCTGAGGCAACGATATCTAATTCCCACTGATCTACTGGTACATTACAAGCGCCAAGACTTGTTACGCAGTCAACAATAGATATTGCTGTGTTGTGTTTGCGAATATATGAGCTTATAACTTCTAGATCATTAATTACGCCTGTTGATGTTTCAGAATGAGTTAAAATAACCGCCTTTATATCTTTTTGTTCATCTTCTTCTAATATCTTTTTGAATTCTTCTGGATTAAGTGGAGTTCCCCATTCGGAATTAATTTTTATAACTTCTAGACCAAATTCTTTAGCAACTTTTACCCATCTTTCGCCAAATTTTCCATTTTCTCCACAAATCACTTTATCTCCTCTACTTAAGGTGTTTATTATTCCAGCTTCCATTGCGGCAGTGCCACTTCCAGTGATTGTAAGAACATCATTTTGAGTTTGATGAAGCCACTGTAAATTTTGAGTAGTACTCTCTACGAGATCTTGGAATTCTTTAGTGCGATGGCCTATTGGATGCTTACTTAATGCCTGTAAAACTTTTTCTGGAACTGGTGTGGGTCCAGGAATCATCAATGATAATTTTTGTTGTATGGCCACTTTTTGTTAAATAGGTCATTCTTAGATTAGTTCTCATTATATATTTTTCAATTACTTGATTTGAAAAAAGGATTTTCTTTACCTTTGTGGGTTGCTGGAGCTGCTAGATCAGCATTAAAAAAACTAGTAGGATTAACATTTGATAATTATGAACTAATAAAAATTCCTAATGAAAAAAAAGAAATAAAAATAGAGATTCATTCTGTTGGCTTACTTAAAGATAATTCGTATTCACTGGGAATCACCTTTGCAAAGTCTGGGTTAGATCTTGATATTACACAAAACTTAGAAATATGGACAATAGCCTCTTTAGAAAAAATTGCTCTTAAAAATCCTAATCAAAAAATTCCAATAGACATTATTGCGGGATCTGGTGTAGGAATAAAAGAGGATACTTCAGAGATATGCATTTCTAATTTTGCAAAAGAAGTATTATTTGAAAATTTATTAGATATTATTCCTGAGGGCTTTAATTTAAGATTAGAAATTATTTTCCCAAATGGGGCGTTTTTAGCTGAAAGAACTAGTAATAAGTCATTTGGTATTGTAGATGGATTATCTATTATTGGAACTTCTGCTGAGACTTATTCTAGTGCTTCACCTGATCAGTTAGAAGAGGCTAAAACTAATCTAGCAAAGTTAATTCAAAATGATTTTAGAGGGAAAGTTGTATTTGTTATTGGCGAAAATGGGTTGAATTTGGCCAAAACTTGTAATGTTAATTTTCCAATTATCAAAATTGGAAATTGGATAGGACCATTATTAGTTGATGCTGCAATAAAAAAAGTTAAAACTGTAATTCTTTTTGGTTATCACGGGAAATTAATTAAATTAGCAGGTGGTATTTTTCATACACATAATCATTTAGCTGATGCAAGAATTGAGATACTTGTTTATTTAGCAGTTCAAGAAAAGGTACCATCTGAAATAATATTTGAATTATCTCAGTTAGATAATCTTGAGGACGCATTACTACTTCTTGAAAGATTTAATAAATCTTTAACTGAAAAATTATTCAATAATTTATCAAATACTATCGAAGAGCGTTCTTCCACTTATGTGAATAGGTATATAAAGACGGATATGGAAATCGCAACAATCATTTTTGATAGAAAAAGGGAAATAAGGTGGGCTGGAAGTCTCGGTAAAAAGTATATTTCTTATTTTCAATGAGTTTAATTTTTGATTCATTATGCTTTTGTAAATAAATTGAGCTAACTTTTATACATGAGGCAAACATCTTTAAAAAAAGAAAGAGATCCTTCAATATTAATTTTAGATTTCGGATCTCAATATTCTGAATTGATTGCAAGAAGAATTAGAGAAACTAATGTTTTTTCTCTTGTAGTAAGTAATTACATTTCAATTGAAGAAATAAATGATATTAATCCTAAAGGGATTATTTTGAGTGGAGGTCCTAATTCTGTATATGAACAAAATGCTCCTCAGTGTGATAAAAAAATTTTTAATTTAGGAATTCCTATCCTTGGTATATGCTACGGAATGCAATTAATGGTCAAAGAACTTGGAGGATCTGTTATTTCAGCAACTAATAAAGCTGAATATGGTAGAGCACCAATAAATATAGATCAAGAATCTGACCTTCTTTTTGATGTAGAAGATAAATCTATAATGTGGATGAGTCATGGGGATTCTATTAATTTTTTGCCTGATGGATTTAATAAAATTGCTCATACCGAGAACACACTCCATGCCGCAATTTCAAATGATATAAAGAAATTATTTGGCGTACAATTTCACCCTGAAGTTATTCATTCAGAGTTTGGGATGACGGTGATTAAAAATTTTGTTTATAAAATATCATGCTGTACGGCTGATTGGACAACCGAAACCTATATAGAAGAAACTATTCCTAGGATAAGAGAGCAAGTTGGCAATAAAAAAGTTTTGCTTGCTTTGTCAGGAGGAGTTGATTCCTCAACTCTTGCTTTTCTTCTTAATAAAGCAATTGGAAATCAACTTACATGCATGTTTATAGACCAAGGTTTTATGAGAAAAGGTGAACCAGAATTCTTAATGAATTTTTTTGATAAGAAGTTTCACATTAAAGTTGAATACATTAATGCAAGGGAAAGGTTTATTGCCAAATTAAAGGGGATTACTGATCCAGAACAAAAAAGGAAAATTATTGGTGAAGAATTTATTAGAGTATTTGAAGAAGAAAGCAATCGATTGGGACCTTTTCAGTATTTAGCCCAGGGTACTCTTTATCCTGATGTTATTGAAAGTGCTGGTACAAATATTGATCCTAAGACAGGTGAAAGAATAGCAGTAAAAATAAAGAGTCATCATAACGTTGGTGGATTGCCAAAAGATTTACAGTTTAAATTAGTTGAGCCATTAAGAAAACTTTTTAAGGATGAAGTTCGAAAAGTAGGCGCTGCTTTAGGTTTGCCAGATGAAATTATCAGAAGGCATCCATTCCCAGGACCAGGATTAGCTATAAGAATTTTGGGAGAGGTGGACAATGAAAAACTCGAATGTCTAAGAGATGCAGATTTGATAGTACGAGACGAAATTAAAAAAGCAGGACTTTACAATGATATCTGGCAAGCTTTTGCAGTATTGTTACCTGTTAAAACTGTAGGAGTTATGGGTGATAAAAGGACTTATTCATGGCCAATAGTTTTACGTTGTGTATCTAGTGAGGATGGTATGACAGCCGATTGGGCAAAAATTCCTTTTAAGATTTTAGAGAGGATTGCAAATAGAATAGTAAATGAAGTAATTTCAGTTAATCGAGTTGTTTATGATATTACAAGCAAACCCCCTGGAACTATTGAGTGGGAATAATAAAAGGCTTATAAAGTCAGTGATATCCTAAATAAGTTGGTTACATGTGAGAATTTGTTCCTACTTGCAATGGATCTCAACGGCGAGGTTAAACGTGATGGTAAAATCTCATCTCTATACTTTCCAAATTCATAATTAAAAAAATATTATCTCTTAGAAATCCACCTCAAATGGAATTTCCATTATTGGGTGCAAAAATTGATATTAAAACTAATAATCTCTGAAAAGATTTAACAAATTAAGTTGTCAGATATTTATTAAACAAAGGAAGATTAATGATTTTTTTATTTATCATTTTCAGAGGACTTAAAGACTCTTATAATAAATATAAAAAAAATAATACTCATGTTTCTTATTTCAGGTGCTGGGATATCTGGTCTGCTAATTTCTAAGCTCTTAATAAAAGATGGAATATGTAAACCAGAGCAAATTTTAGTTGTTGAAAAAACAAATTCTTGCGGGGGTTTATATAAACCTTGGATATGTCCAAATTTAGGCGAATTAGATAAAGGTATGCATATTTATTATGAGACTTTGATAGATAAAGTTGATTCTATTTTTTATAATTCCCTTCCAAAAGATGAATGGATATTTCTTGAGAATAATTATAAAGATATTGCGGGTGCTTATTTTAATGGGAGACTGCAATGTAATAGTCCATATCCAGACTTTAGATATTTAACTAGAGAATTAAAAGATGAATTAATCACAGATTTTTTTAATAACTTGGATATATTAAAAAGAAATAATAAAGATCACTTGATCAATAAACTTTTTAGCGGTTCATCTGCTCAGGAATATTGGATAAATAGATTTGGGCAAAAAGTTTATGAAAAAATTTTTAACCCAATTTGTAAGAAATTATATGGCTTTTCAGCTGATAATCTTTCTGTAAATGCAGCTTATTATGTGAGACTAGACAGAATAGTTTTATTTTGCTCTGATTTGATTAAAGAAATTTATAAAAGTAGTTTTTTGAGGAAAGTTTTAGCCTATCCTGATCAATTAACAATGCCTGCATATAGAACTAATAATCAAAGAGGTTTATATCCAAAATCGGGAATGCTAAAAGTAGTAAATGCCTTATATGAGGACTTAAAAAATTTAGGTGTAAATTTTATGATGAATTCTTCGGTAAAAGAAATTTGTGAAAATGGAAAACAATTCGAAGTGAAAATTCAATCTAAAATTAATAATAATTCCTTGACTGTAGATTATATTTTTTGGAGTGGGTCTAGAGCCAGTTTGGAAGAAGTGATGCATTTAAAAAATAATTTTATTCCTGATAAAGGTTTGAGCAATTATTATTTTTTTAGAATTAATAAACAAGATTTAATAATGCCAGATCTTTACTATTTTTACTGCTTAGATCCAAAGTATTCTGCTTTTAGAATTACAAATTTTTCGCAATATTCAAAAAATCTTGATAGCAAGGGAAGATCTTTGATCTGTCTTGAAGAACATTTCTCTGATAAACAATTAATTAAGTATAAAAATGCGTTATCTATATCAAACTTCTCACAAAAACTATTAGAAATGGGAATTATTAAAAAAGAAATTAATAAAGAAATGATAAAGTTATATAAAATTTCCAAAAGAATTTTTCCTATTCCACTACTTTTGGAAGATAAATTAAATAATCAGATTTCTAGATTAGATAATATTTCAAATATTATTTTCCCAGGCAAAAATAAAATGCCATCTATGGCACCTTTCTTCTTGGTTGATACTTTAAAAGATATATATGAGCAGTATGAAAAACTTGTAGATAAAGAAATATAAATATTTTTAAAATTTATAAATTTTTGTTATCTAAAAAATTAATAATTAAAAATCGACCACAAAGTTAAAAATGAATAATTTTAAAAATTATATTATTTCAGAAGAAATTTTAAAAATTAATAATTTACCTTTTTACTGGAGAATTGGTGATAAAAAAAAAGTTTCGAAAATACCAGCCAATATCGATTTTAAATTATATTTTGATAAGGAATATAACTGTTTAAGACAATATGTATCATCATATTTGGATCAATCATTAATAGAAGTTTATAAACAAAATGAAAATATAGGTTATTTGAGAGAGGATAATACTTTAGCCAGAAAATATCATGATGACTTTCTTGATTTTATTTTACAAAATATAATTGATATTTCCTCAAAAAATATTCTTGAAATTGGATGTGGAGGATGTACTATTTTAAGTGCCTTAAAGAATAAAGGTGCTAATGTAGCGGGTATAGATCCAAGTCCATTTGCCAAAGAAAGTGCTTTAAAGTTCAAAATAAAAATTATTGAGAGTTTTTTTAAAAAAGAATTAATTACTCAAAATTACGATTTAACTTTTTTTTCAGATGTTCTTGAACATATATTTAATCCCATAGAATTTCTCAAGGATATTGCGACATGTTTAGAAGCTCAAAGTAAAATTATTATTGCAGTCCCTGATGCTTCAATTGAACAAGAGAAAGGAGATATTTCTATGTGTATGCACCAACACATTACATACTTTACTGATGAAAGCTTGAGACTCATTTTATATAAATCTGGATTAAAGCCTCTAAAAGTTACTAAATCTGGATATGGAGGTAGTCTTTATGCCTTAGCAGAGGTTCCTCATAAATCTGAAATTATTCCAATAAGAAAAAAAGCCTTAACTAGTCCTGAAAAAGATACGAAATACTTTAAAAAAGCAGATTTAGTTATCAATAAATTTAATAATATTTTTAATCAAGCCTTGTCCAAGAATATTTTGTTTCACTGCTATTGTCCTTTAAGGGCTTTACCTTATTTATCTGCAATTGGTCAATTAAGTAATTCAAATATAAGATTTATTGATGATACTCCTTATTGGAATAATGGGTTTTTTGATGGATCTGATGTAATTATAAATTCTTTAAGTGATTCAAATATTTCTAAAAATGATTTTATATTTATTTTTTCAAATACTTTTGATTCTAAAATAAAAGAAAAATTGGTAAATAATGGTTTTAGAACTGATAATATTTTTTCGCTAGCTAATCTTTATAATACTGATTAGATTTTTTAATAAGTGAAGAAAGTTGCTATCGTACAATCCAACTATATCCCTTGGAAAGGTTATTTTGATTTGATTGGTTTGGTTGATGAATTTGTAATTTTAGATAGTGTTCAATATACTAAACGTGACTGGAGGAATAGAAATAGAATAAAAACTGCAAATTCACCTTTATGGCTTACTGTTCCTGTTTTATCAAAAGGTAAATATAAACAGCTTATTCAAGATGTAGAATTGCTTGGACATGAATGGCAATATAAACATTGGAAATCAATTGAAGTTAGTTATAGAAAGTCAAAATATTTTGATGAAGTATCAAATTTTTTAAAGCCTTTATATCTTGATAATGAATTCAAATTGCTTACAGATTTAAATACAAAATTTATTGTAGAAATATCAGATTACTTAAACTTAAAAACTAAAATAAAAAATTCTAGTAACTTTTTTGCTTCAAAAGATAAAAACCAAAGATTAATTGATATTCTCAAGAAATTAAATGCGGATATTTATTTTTCTGGACCTTCTGCAAAATCTTATATTAATGAGGAAGAATTTAAACAAAATGATATTCAGATTCATTGGATGAACTATTCTAATTACCCCATTTATGATCAACTTTGGGGGGAATTTGTTCATGAAGTTTCCATCATAGATTTACTTTTCAATTGTGGAAAGAGCTCAATAAAATATATGAAGGTAGGGAGTTTATTTTAATAAATGTGATTTTGTATCAATTGCAATTACAAATAATGGCTTTCTAGATGTACTAGAACTAATTCTTGCAATGTATTCTCCTAAAATTCCTATTAAGAATAGTTGTAATCCCCCTATAATCAAAATTGAAGACATAATAGAGGCATATCCTGAAATTATTGTTATTCCAATAATTCTTTGAATTATTATAATTAATGCAGATACAAATCCAATCAAGCTCAAGAAGATTCCTAATATTGAAACTATTTGTATTGGCCCTTCAGAGAACCCAATTATAAAATTTCTTGATAAAGATAAAAGGGTTTTTAAACTGTAGTTGCTTTTACCTTTATATCTTGGCCCATGTTTTATTTCTATAAAAGAATAATTATTTGTAAGCCAGTTAAGGTAACCATCTACTATTGGATAGGGGGAATCGAAATTAGACAGCCCGTTGGCTATATTTCGGCTCATCATACGCATGCTTGAGTAATTTTTAAAATCAGGTGTTATAAAATTAAGAATGAATTTTATTAATTCTGAAGAAATTTTGCGCCACATTGAATGTGTTTTATTTATAAAAACTCCATATACAAGATCATATCCTTTTTCTATCTCGCTCAACATTTCAACCAACTGTTCGGGTGGCTGTTCTAAATCATCATCGATCGTAGCAACATAATCTCCTTTTGATGATTTTATTCCACATAATGTAGCTGCATGTTGCCCAAAATTTCTAGAAAGTTTTATCCCTCTTACTCTTTCATCTTTTCGAGAAAGTTCCCTAACTTTTTCCCAACTTTTATCTTTGCTATGATCTTCAACCATAATTATTTCAACTTCATAATTAGAATTCTTAAAACTTTTTGTTACTCTTTCATAAATTCTTAAGATAGTTTTTTCAGAATTAAAAACTGGAATGACTATCGACAATAATTTTTTTTTATTGATAGGTTTTTCAATATAAGCCATAATCTTATTTAACCTAAATAATAATAAACCATAAAATTTTACTTAATAATAAAAATTAAGTAAAAATTATTTAGTTAATATTCTTTAATTTTAATTCTTAATATAAATATTAATTCCTTTAGAAGTTTTAATTATTATTTGTTTATTAATTGCCATGGTGGTTCTAGTGTGAAAATTGGATAATTAGTGATTTTCTATTTATTACTATTTAGGTAAATCATTTATTGATTAATATTTAAGGTATTTATATTTATCATTTTTAGTAATTATTTCCACTGCTGGTCTAAGAATCACTTTATGGTTTTTCCATTCTCCTAAAGATTTTGTTACGCAAAATTCACCCCTTTTGAGCGCTGAATTAGAGAAATAGTTTTGCTTGTTTTATCGACAATTTTTTTAAGCGAAGATTAAGTTAAATATTTGAGTGTATATTTGTGATTGTTTTTAGTAATGCATCCTTAAAATCTTTAAGGCTTATCTTAGAGATAGATTAAATTTTATAGAAATTACTCATAGTTATGATAATTATTCCAAAAGATACTTCTTAAACGCCAAAAGTCCTGTGATAACATTAACTTGTCACTACAATATTTGTAATCATTTCAAGAGCCAAAAACTACTTGCATATCTGACTACTTACTAAATATTTGCTATCAAATTTTTAAAAATTTAAATTTTTTAAGCAAAAATGATATGAAATGAGATTTAAATTAAATGAGCGAGATTGTTAAATTAAGTCGATCTACTGTGGAGAAATATCTTAGTTGTCCAAGATGTTGTGTATTGGAGAAAAAATATCAAATAAAACCACCATCATTACCATTTACTTTAAATATTGCTGTAGACAATTTATGTAAAAATGAATTTGATTACTACAGAAAAATTCAGGAGCCTCATCCTTTATTTACTGAACATGGTATTGATGCTGTTCCTTTTCAACACAAAGATTTAGAACGTTGGAGAAGTAATTTTCAAGGGATAAGATATAAGTCGATTGAACATAATTATGATTTTGGTGGCGCAGTGGATGATATCTGGCAGAAAAAAAATGGTGATCTCATTATTGCTGATGTAAAAGCAACATCTAGAAATAATTTTGATTGGTCTGAGACTTTTAATAAGTACCAATATGCAAAAGCTTATAAGAGACAATTAGAAATGTATCAGTGGTTATTTAAAAAAAATGGTTTTCAAGTAGCTAAAGAAGCTTATCTTTTATATTTCAATGGAAAGAAAAATGAAGAGTTATTTAATAACCAATTAAATTTTGATGTACACCTAATTAAATTAGATTGCTCTACTTCATGGGTAGAAAAAAAGATAATTGATACTGTAAATTTATTGCGTTCGGATAATTTCCCTAAACCTTCCTTAAATTGCGAATATTGTAATTATTTAAAGAAGCGTTGGCAGTTATCGATAACTTAATATTTATAGGATAATTTTTTCATATTTCTGGAAAATTAGTGAATAAAAGATAATCTTTAATTAGATTATTAATTTAGACTTTTGATAAAATCGAAAAATTCTCAAAGAATAGTAACTAATCATCTTCAACAAGATGTAGTCAAAGTATCTGGTAAAACAATTTTTATAAATCCTTTTTTATATTGGCGGAGATTTGACGAAAATACAAATAGATGGCTCAGAGAACCTGGTCAAATGTCAGAGGATCAAATTTCACCAAACAGGAATCGTTTTTATCCAGAAATAGAGTGGGCTGATTTAAGTCATGAGCAAAAGCTCATAAAAGATGCAACTGTTGAAATGTTTTTAAAAACTCTTGAATTGATAAGTACATTCCATCCTTATCTTAGTTCCGGACAATTATTAGAAGTGGAGAGAAAAATGGCGATTATAAAAAAGATTCCTTTCGAGAAGTGGGTAACAAAATCCTTCGCCAAAAAAGCGAGATTACTAGAAAATGAAAGAAGAAAATTTGAAAGAGAGAGATTTATTAGTAGTTGGAGGGAATGGTTTGGTCTCGTAAACACTCAACAAGCTATTTTGCCCTTAATAGTAACGATATTTATTTCCTCATTTATTGGATGGTCTTTGGGAATATCAAAGAATAGTTGTAATCCATATTTTGAACAAAATATAGATCAATTAAATTAATTTGTTTTTGATATTTTTTAAGTATCTGAGTTAATATAACTTTGAAAAAATAAATTTCTTATTTAAGATTATATTAAATGGAATAATTACTTAAAAAAATATAAGTTTTATGAGCGAAAATTTGAATTCCAATGATATTGAAAATGATGAGTTTAACCTAAACAATGAAGATAGTGATTATAAAGATTTAATTACTAAACTTAGAGAGATAAAAACAAATATTACTCTATTGGAAAAAACAATATTTAAATAATTTTTATATCTTTGATAAAAACAAGTTCTAATAAAAAACATATTTCATTAAAAAGACAACCACTAGTCTTACTTATTTTTTCTTCTATTTCGTTTTTATTGATTTTATTTAGGTTAATTTTTTTACAACTTTTAAATTATGAATCTTTTAAGAAGATGTCAGATGAGAATAGGATCAGACTTATCTCTTCACAACCCATACGCGGAAGAATACTAGATAAAAATGGATCTGTTTTAGCAGATAGTAGAGTGAAATATTCTTTAATAATAAAGCCTCAATCTGTTAATAAAATCAATTGGGAAAAACATAAAACAAGCATTTCTAACTTGTTAAATATTGATAGTAATGAAATTCAAAAAAAATATTCTGATGGTCTAAAAAATAAAAAACTTTCAGTAACTATTCTTGATGATTTAAACGTAAATCAATTAATAAAATTCAAGGAAAATGAAGGTAATTTAATTAGTTTTGAAATAGCTACCAAATTAATTAGAAATTATCCTCATAAATCCCTCGCTGCTCATGTAATTGGTTATACTCAGCCAATTACTGAATCAGAATATAAATTCTTATCTAAGAAGGGTTATAAAATCAATGATTTAATAGGAAGAACAGGAATCGAATATGTTTACGAAGATTTTATAAGAGGTGAATGGGGTGGAGAAATGGTTGAAGTAAATTCGTTAGGGAAATTTCAAAGATCATTGGGTATAAGACCTCCAGTACAAGGTAATGATATTGAACTAACAATAGACCTTAATCTGCAATTAGTTGCTGAGGAAGTTCTTAAAGACAAAAAAGCTGGAGCGATAATAGTTATGGATCCAAGAGATGGGGCAATAAGAGCGATGGTAAGTAGGCCTAATTTTGATTTGAATTTTTTTTCAAAGGACTTTAAACCTGAAAAAGAATATAATAAGCTATTTAATTCTCCAGAGAAACCTCTTTTTAATAGAGCATTAAATGCTTATGATCCCGGAAGTGTTTGGAAAATTGTAACTGCTTTAGCTGGTTTGGAAAGTGGAAAATTTCCTCTGAATACCATGTTAGATACGAAACCATGTATTACTTATGGTAGTCAATGTTTTAGGGAGCATAATGATTTAGGCTTTGGGGTAATAGGTTATGAAGATGCTTTAAGAGTTTCTAGTAATACATTTTTTTATCAAATAGGTTATGGAGTAGGAGTTGATGAAATTCATAAGGTTGCCCAAAAGCTCGGTTTTAATTCTTTATCTGGGATTGAAATTTCTGAACAAGAAAATATAGGATTAGTAGCTAGTAGTGAATGGGCTAAAGAAGGTAGAGGATGGGGGCAGCCAGGGAGAACCCCCTGGGTTCCAGAAGATATTGCGAGTATGTCTATTGGACAATTTGTTGTTCAAGTTACCCCTATTCAAATAGCTAGAGCATATGCTGCAATTGCAAATGGAGGTTATCTAGTGACTCCCTATTTAGTTAAAAAAGATGAAGAAAATCTTTCAGATAATAAAATTGTTAAAATCGATATTGATTCAAATAACATTCAGTTGATAAAAAGTGGTCTCAGGAAAGTAGTAGAGTCTGGCACGGGAGTATCAATTAATTATGGAGTTTCGAATTTACCTCCAGTATCAGGTAAAACTGGAACTGCTGAAGATGGTGAGGGTGGATTAGATCACGCTTGGTTCGTTTGCTTTGCTCCTTCCGAGAAGAGTGAGTTACTTATAGTTGCATTTGCACAAAATACTCCTGGTGGAGGTTCGGTACATGCGCTTCCTATGGCTAAAGAAATCTTAAAAGTTTGGAATTCTAAAAATTGATAAGAATTTTTTGTTTTAAAGTTTATGTTTTTAATTTTTTCATTTGTAACAGTCTTTGAATAATATCTTCAATAGTTTTTGTATCTATAGGTTTACTATATGAGGATAAAAGTTGTCTGCCTAAAACTTGACTTCCTAAATGTACTAATTGAATGCGTAATGAGGTCAGCAGTTCTAACCCTATACCACCAGAAAATGTTGCAATTGCAATCGGTTGCCCATTAAATAAATTCCTAAAGTCATCTCCTGAAATAGAGAGCCATGCTATGAAATTAGAGAGAATAGGAGGTATGGATCCATTATATTCAGGCGCACAAATTACCCACCTTTCAATCTTAAAAAGCTTTTTTTTTAATTCTTCTATTTCATTTGGAATATTGTCTTTGCTGTGAATTCTTGGATTAAATAAAGGAATATCAAAAGTGGTAAGATCTAAAATTTCAGAACTTATTTTAAGTTCATTACTTTTTTCAAGAAATTTTTCAGAAAGTTCTAGATTTTTACCACAACTAGCCGTAATGATTATTAGATCTTTTGCTTCAGTCATAAATTAGATAAATAAATTTAATAGTTAGCACCTGTTTTGCGGTGATGAACTGCCGTTAGACTATCGGATTTTAGTATATTACCGTGTAGTACTTCGGCGTAAATTATCCAATGATCTCCACATTCCATTCTCTCTTTTACAGAAGCATCTAACCATGCGAGCGCTTCGGGAATGATTATTTGTTCATTAGGAGTTAATTCAATATCCATTCCTTCAAATCTATCTTCTCCAGGTGCAAAGGGCTTTGTGAATCTTTTTAAAGGTTCTTTAAAATCTTTTTCACTAAGAATATTTAATGCGAATGAATCTCCTATTTGTAGAAGAGACTCTACCGATCTATCTTTTGCTACTGCAATACTTAACCCAGGCGGAGAAAAACTTGCTTGACTAACCCAAGATGCAAGCATTGCTCCTTTGATATTATTCTCATCTTTGCCTTTAGAGGCTGTCAGGATACAAAGTGAACCAATTACTCTTCCAAGAGCTTGCAGCTTTGGATCCGTTTTACTTGTAATCATTCCAGTATCTGATTTTCTGGGTTTTTTCTTTGCTTTTTTTATAATTTTTCTTCCAAAGTGAGTTCCTATTTCTTCTAACTCTTTAATCTTTGGTTTATTTGGACTAAATTTAATCCTAATAGGGTCAAAACTAAACTTAAAACCACCGTCTTTTAATTTTGTTTCAAGTAAATCTATAGCTTCGCCGCTCCAGCCAAAACTTCCAAAAATTCCCACTGGCTTATCTCTATTGCCTTCTGCTAATAATGTTCCTAGTGCACTAACTATTGGAGTTGGGGCGTGACCACCCAATGTGGGAGAGCCTATTAAATATCCATCAGCATTTTGGATGGATTTTACAAGTACATCATTAGGTGTAAATTCACAATTAATACTTTCAACTTCTACGGAGGTTCTATTTATCCCTTTAGCTAAAGCATCACCTATAGAGGCTGTATTTCCATAAGCACTTGCATATATTAGGGCGATCTTATGATTATTGGTAGAAAGATTCTCTCCCCATCTAATATAGTCATTTAAAAAGCTTTTTAAGCTATATTCAATCGCGGGACCATGTAATGGTGCAATAGTTTTAATGTCATAATCGGCAATTTTTTCGGTTATTGATATTACTTGATTAGACATTGGTGCCATCAAGCAATCGTAAAAATGTTTCCTATCAATTTCTGTACTAACTCGATTTGTTTCAGACCAATATTTAGATGCAATATGTGCAGAGAAAATTTTTTCACTAAGAAGTATTTCTTGATTACGTTCATAAATTATCAGGCCACCAGGCCAACGTGCTGTTGGAATAGGAATTAACTCTAGTGAAATGTTATCTAATTCTAAATTAAGTTCTTTTTTGATTATGTTTATTTCAGGTAATGGAATTTCAACAAAATCTTTTAATTTAGGATTTCTTTGATTCCAAAGTTCGCTAATAAGTTTATAACCTGGATTAGAGCAAGTAATAGTTGTGTTGTGAAATTGGGTGCTTATACTCTTTATAGTTTCAATAATTTGGGGATTAATATGACCAGAAATGAAGTTGATTTTACCTAAATTAAATTGATCGCAAAATCTAGAAATTACTTTATTAAACGAATCTAAATATTGTTTCTCAGGTGGATGAATAATAAAAAGTTCCTTATGACTTCTAATGAAAAAAGTATTAAAAGAGGTTCCTTTTTCAAGGTTAAATTCAAGTTCAAATCTTTCTTTATTTTGGTCTAAGAATCTTACACAAGAAAAATTTTTAGTAATATCAAATTCTGTAAAATTTTGATTTTCTGCAAGTAAGCCTATATTAATATCTGACATTTCAAAGACTTATTTTTTAGTAGTGATTAGCAACTTTTCTGTGATGAACTGCTGTCTTGCATGATAAGTCAGAAACATTGCCATTTTCAACAATTCCGTAAATTATCCAATGGTCTGGAGTCTCTAGCCTGGAACTAACTTTACAATCTAAAAAGGCGAGTGAATCTGAAAGAACTGGCCCTCCTTCAGCGATGTTGCTAATTACATCTACATCTGCAAATCTATCAGCTCCTGGGGCAAATCTTTTTAAAAAATGTCTGAACATTTTTTGATAGTTATCTTCTCTCAAAATATTCACAACAAAACCTTTCCCAACTTGCATATATGATTCAATAGCCCTATCTTTTGCTACTGCAACTGTAATACCTGGTGGAGAAAAGCTTGCTTGACTAACCCAACTTGCGACCATTGCACTTTGTCTAAATGTAGAACCTTCGCCTTGGCTCGCTGTAACTACATATAATCCACCACTTAATCTTCCTAACGCTTTGTCTAAATTTGAATCAAGGCTCTTCATAGAGGCAATATTCTTCTTTTTATTGATCAACTGACCTAAGTCAGTTCCAGCTTCTTCGAATTGTTGATAAACAATGGGATCTGGAATATTTTTAACTCTTAAGGGAGAGAAAGCTTCTTTTTGACCAAGTTCTCTTAATTTATTTGCTAAGGAATCTATAGGTTCATCATTTCCACCAAACGCATCATAAACCGCAGTAAATTGTTTTGGTTTAAGTGCTGCAAATAAAGTACCCAGAGATTCTTTTAATTCATTATCTGAGTCTACTGGCCATGTGGGAATGACTACTGCTTTTGATTCGGAAATTAAACTTGTTAATTCTTGCGGGTCAGAAGATCTTAAATCAATTAACTGAACCTGAGCATCTGCTTTGCTTATTCCATGAGATATCGCTTGACTTAGTCGATCACAATAACCATAGTCGCTTATGTAGCACACTGACACAAAATCATTGCCTTTGCTTTTATTACTACTCCATTCTAGATATTTTCCTTTCCAAAAATTGACCTGATTATGGAGCAAAGGCCCATGACCTACAGCTATTGTTTTTAATTCAGGTAGCTTATCTATTCTTTTAATTGCCTGCATAACGCTTCTAGCGTTTGGACCCATAAGGCAATCGTAATAAAAACGGAAGTCATCGTATATTTCTTTTTGATCAGTGTCAAAAAATTCGTCAGAACAATAATGGAGTCCAAATGCATCGCATGTATAGAGAACATTTGTGCTGTGATCATATGAAAATATGGTATCTGGCCAATGTAAATTTGGTGCACTTATAAATTCAATATTATGTTCTAAACCACTATTAGGATTAGTTCCAAGATTTAAAAAATCTCCACTTTTAACCTCTATACGTTTAAAGGGAATATGTATTTGGTCTTCAATAAATTTAAGCGCTAATTTTGATCCAACTACTGTGATATTTGGGTTTATTTCTAAAAGATTACCTATTAAACCAGAGTGATCAGGTTCTGTATGGCTAGTAATTAGATAATCAACCTCTTGTGGATTTACCTTTTTCAGTAATTCTTCAAACCATAATTCTTCGAACTTTGCGTGACTAGTATCAATAATTGCTATTTTCTCGCCTTTAATAATAAAACTATTGTATGTAGTTCCATTTCTTAAACCAAATTCAATATCAAATCTACTACGATCCCAATCCAAAGATCTTATAGCACAAGAATCATCAGCAAAGTTTTGAGATTGAACCGTCAACTTGTTATTAGTTTGTGCCAATTTAGAATTACTTGTTTGAGCAGAGGCTATCATAGAATAATTAGCTTTATAAATTAACTTTAGTTATATAGAATATAAATTCGCGTGATTATTTTTGCGAAATAACCGAAATTACGCTTTTCTTTAATTTTTATTCTTCTTATTCTTGATAAATGACATCTCAATTAATAAAAAAAATAGTTACTGGAGATGAGATAAGAAATGCTTTTTTAAAATTTTACAGTGAAAAATTACATAAAATCATCCCAAGTGCATCTTTGATTCCAGATGACCCTACGGTTATGCTCACAATTGCTGGAATGCTACCTTTTAAACCAGTTTTTTTAGGTTTAAAAGAAAGACCATCAAAAAGGGCTACATCTAGCCAAAAGTGCATCAGAACAAATGATATAGAAAACGTTGGAGTTACAGCTAGACACCACACTTTTTTTGAAATGCTTGGTAATTTTTCTTTTGGAGATTATTTTAAAAGAGATGCTATTCAATGGGCTTGGGAATTAGTTACTAATATTTATCAACTTTCTGTTGAAAATATAATTGTGAGTGTTTTTCACGAAGATGAAGAATCTGCAAAAATTTGGAGAGATGAAATTGGCATTCATCCAGATAGGATAGTGAAACTAGGTGAGGAAGATAATTTTTGGTCATCTGGCAAAACAGGTCCATGTGGACCTTGTTCAGAACTTTATTATGATTTTCATCCTGAAAAGGGTTTGCAGAATATTGATTTAGAAGATGGTGATCGTTTTATTGAATTTTATAATCTTGTTTTTATGCAATATAATCGTGATCCTAATGGAAAATTGACAGATTTAAAATTTAAAAATATTGATACAGGAATGGGTCTTGAAAGGATGGCTCAAATACTACAAAAAAAACAAAATAATTATGAGACAGATTTAATTTTCCCTATCATTCAAAAAATTTGTGAGATTGCAAATATTGATTATTTTTCTTCAGATGATAAAAACAAAATTTCTTTAAAAATCATAGGTGATCATACAAGAGCTGTTATTCATTTAATTTCTGATGGAGTAGCAGCAAGTAACCTTGGTAGGGGATATATACTCAGAAGGCTTATTAGAAGAATGGTCAGACATGGGAGATTGTTAGGTATAACAAATGAATTTTTACCTCATATTGCTACTGTCGGGATCAATTTAATGAAAAATAATTATCCTGATTTAAAAAATAATAATGATTTAATTTTGAATGAGATAAAAATTGAAGAAATAAGATTTAGGGAAACTCTTGAAAGAGGAGAGAAATTGTTAGATGAGTTAATTTCTTCAGGCCAGCAATTAATTTCTGGTTTTAAAGCTTTTGAACTTTATGATACTTATGGATTTCCTCTAGAACTTACTGTAGAAATTGCAGAAGAAAATAGTATCAGTGTAGATGTAAAGGGTTTTGAAGAAGAAATGAATGCACAAAAAGAGAGAGCTAAAGCTGCTTCAAGTAATATTGATTTGACATTAGAGGGATCATTAGAACGAGAAATAGATCTTTTTAAAAAAACTGTTTTTAATGGTTACAATTCACTCCTTTCGGAAGCTGAAATAAAGGGCATATTCTTGGATTCAACATTAGTTAAGCAAGCAACTGAGGGGCAGAAAGTTTTAATTGTTCTTGATCAGACAACTTTTTATGGAGAATCTGGCGGGCAAGTTGGTGATATTGGAACGATATTTTCAAAAGATGTAGAGGTTATGGTTGATAATGTTATGCGAAAGAAAAATGTTTTTTTACATTACGGAACTATCAAAAAAGGAATATTAACTATTGGACAAAAAGTTAAGACTAACGTTAACTCCTCTCATAGAGCTAAGGCTGCTGCAAATCATACAGCTACTCATTTATTACAATCTGCGCTTAAATCAGTTGTTAACGAAAGTGTCGGACAAAAAGGTTCATTAGTAGCCTTTAATAAATTACGATTTGACTTTAATTCCTCTAATCCTATTTCTAAAGATCAAATTTCTAAGATTGAGATTTTAGTTAACTCTTGGATTATGGAAAATCATGCCCTAGAAATAAAAAATATGTCTAAGAGTGAGGCTCTTGAAAAGGGTGCAGTCGCCATGTTTGGAGAAAAATATGATGATGAAGTGCGCGTTGTTAATGTACCAGGAGTTTCAATGGAACTTTGTGGTGGCACACATGTTAAAACTACATCCGAATTAGGTTCTTTCAAAATAATTAGTGAGGAAGGAATCTCAGCGGGAGTAAGAAGGATCGAAGCATTATCAGGTCAATCAGCATTAGACTATTTTAGTGATAGAAATGCTTTAGTAAATCAACTAAGTGATTTGTTAAAAGCAAATCCTAATCAACTTTTTGAAAGGGTTAATAATTTGCAAGCAGAGCTTATTAATAAAAATAAAGAGATAAAAAAAATGAAAGATGAAATTGCATATTTTAAATACTCTTCTATAAAATCGTCCGCAGAAATAGTAAATTCTTTTTCAATTTTAGTAAATCAGATTGATGGCTTAGATGGGAATTCTTTGCAATCTGCAGCACTTAATTTAACTTCTCATTTGGGAAATAAAGCAATCGTGATTCTAGGTGGAATACCAAATCCAGAAAATAGAAAGTTGTTATTTGTAGTTTCTTTAAGTGATGATGCAGTAAAAATAGGATTGCATGCAGGTAAATTAATTAATGAGATTGCAAGAATTTGTTCGGGAGGAGGAGGAGGTAAGCCTAACTTTGCTCAAGCAGGTGCTAAAGATATTAATAAGTTAAGTGATGCTTTAGATTATGCTAAAAATCATTTGCAAAAAACATTAAATAGTCATTCTGATAAATAACTACTTTTTCTGAGACTAATTTCGATTTGATCCATTAATTTTCTTGCTTCTTCAATAGTTAATTTTTTTTGATCAATTGCTGATTCAGTATTAATTCTTATAGATTCAACCAAAGAAGCTGAACTGTAATCTAATAATTGTAAAATTTCAGATTTACTGTCCTCTTTAATAATATTTTTGACCTTATATGAATTATCTTGATTTATATCTATATGAACAACGTTTGTACTGCCAAATAAATTGTGCAAGTTTCCTAATGCTTCTTGATAGGCTCCAGTCATAAAAATTCCAATTAGATAATCTTTATCTTCCTCTGGCTCATGTAAATTTAGTAATGATTTAATTTTTCCATCATCAATAAAATTATTTAGTTTTCCATCTGAATCACAAGTTAAATCTGCAAAGTTGCCTTTGCAGAACGGCTCCTCTAAGTGTCTATGTATTGGCACTATTGGAAAAATTTGATTTATTGCCCAGCTATCGGGAATAGATTTAAAGATAGATAAATTTGCATAATAAGTTGATGCAAGAGTTTCTGTAATTTCAGATAAATCAGGGTGATTTATTTCATCATTATTCAGGTTATTGGAAATTTCTTTTGCGCAAGCCCAAGTAAGTTCTTCGGCATAAGCTCTCTCTGCCAAACTTAAAAATCCTAATCTAAAAGCGACTAAGCAATCTTCCTTAAACTTTTTTGCATCATTCCACAATTCAATGATTTGAGATAAATTTATTTTTTTATTTTTAAGTTTTTTTAATTCATAGAAAGTTTCAAGTAAATTTGAAATTATTAATTTTTGATTTTTTTTATTAAAAATTTGTAGTTTGGAACTGACATAGCTTGTTCCTAAGACATTAAAAATTAAAACTGAACAATGACTAATTATTGCTCTTCCACTTTCTGAGATTATGGTTGGATGCTTGATATTATTTAATTCACATGAATCCTTAATAGTTGCAATTACATCGTTAGCATAATTTTGAAGAGAATAATTAGTGGAGGTGTTGGTGGAGGTTTTAGTTCCATCAAAATCTATTCCTAATCCTCCCCCAACGTCGATATATTGCATCGGAGCTCCTAGTTTGCATAGTTCAACATATATTTGACTCGCTTCTTGTAATGCGTCTTTGATAACAGCAATATCACTTATTTGGCTTCCTATATGAAAATGAAGTAATTTCATTTCGTTGATAAGATTTGCTTCTTTAAGTTCTTTTATTGTCGACATAATTTCTGGGATTGATAATCCAAATTTAGAATTATCTCCAATAGATTTACCCCACCTACCACTACTTTTACTTGATAACTTTGCTCTAATTCCTATCAATGGAGTCGCCTTAAGTTCTTGAACTGCTCGAATAATTCTTTTTACCTCATCTCGTTGTTCAATAACTATTATTGGATTTTTGCCGAGTTTTCTGGCCAAAGTAGCAATCTCAATATATTTTTTATCTTTATATCCATTGCATATCAATAATGAATTTTGGTTTTTAAGAAGTGCAAGGCCAATTAATAGTTCTGATTTACTTCCAACTTCTAAACCAAAATTCCATTGGTTGCCAAACTCTATTATCTTCTCCAGGACATTTTTCTGTTGATTACATTTGACAGGAAAAACGCCTTGATAAATGTTTTTATATTTATAGGTTTTTATTGCTTTTAAAAAAGAGTCATGTAATTCATTTATGCGATCTTTCAAGATATCATTAAATCTTATGATTAATGGAGGATTTATTTCTCTGCTTTTAAGTTCTTTGACAAGCTTAAAAAGATCAATCTTATTTTCAGATTTTATACTTTTAGTTACTGATATATTTCCTTTGGAATTTATAGAAAAATATTTATCTCCCCATTTGTCTATGTTATAAGTCGAAATACTATCTTTAATAGTCCAAATATTCTTTAATTTTTTCGGCTCAAAATTGGTCAATTTATGTCTTAGTGATTAATAAATGTTTTTGAAAATAACTCAAAACAATATCTTTTATTTTAATGATTACTTGCCAAGTTACCACCTAAAAGTTGAATATACATAGAGTGATTATTAACTAAATGACCAAAGAGAGGACCTTTATTGCAATCAAACCAGATGGAGTTCAAAGAGGATATGTTGCTGAGATTATTGGCAGATTTGAAAAAAAAGGATTTAAATTGGTTGGATTAAAGCAATTAATTCCTTCAAAAGATCTTGCTCAAAATCATTATGGAGTTCATAGAGAAAGACCATTTTTTGGTGATTTAGTAGACTTTATTTCAAGTGGTCCTGTTGTAGCAATGGTGTGGGAAGGCGAAGGAGTTATTTTGAGTGCTAGAAAACTAATAGGTGCAACAAAACCTCTGGAAGCAGAGCCTGGAACAATAAGAGGAGATTTAGCTATTGATATTGGGAGGAATATTATTCATGGTTCTGATGGAGAAGATACAGCAAAATTTGAAATTGATCTATGGTTTAACAAAGAGGAATTATGTCAGTGGGAAACTTCTGATGCGAAATGGCGATCTGAAAATTAAAATTTAAATCGCAAACCTATCTAAACTAAATTTTTCTAAAAAGCTTTTTTCTATTTTTTTGAGATTTTTATTTTGAACTATTTTCAAAATAAGATCACTTGTTATTGCAGAAAATAAAACTCCATTTCTGTAATGTCCTGTAGCTATAAAAAGATTTTCAATTTTTGATTTTCCAATTATTGGTTTTAGATCTGGTGTACAAGGTCTAAATCCCCACCAATGCTCCATTTGTGGCCAATTTATAGCTTCTGGTAATAAGGAGCGTATGCCTTCTTGTAATTGATTTATACCATCAGGAGTATTTCCTTGATTAAATTTTGAATCTTTTTCAACTGTTGCTCCGACGATAATTAGTCCATCTTCACGAGGAACTAAATAAGTTTTTGGTCCAAAAATAACTCTTTTCAAAAAATTTGTTGGCCCTTGTATTGATAGCATTTGTCCCTTTACAGGTGATATTGGAATCTTGTTGAAAATTTTTTTACTCCAAGCACCACTGCATATAATTGCTTTTTCACAATTAATTTTTTTCAGTTCTCCTGTGGCACATGAAACTTTTGCACCTGTAATTTTGTTTTTTTCTACTGTCAAATTCTCCACCTCTGATCCTTCTTGAAATTCAACTCCATGCAATGAGCATGCTCTCTCGAGAGCACGCATCAGTCTTCTTCGGTTGTCAATCTGACCATCCTGTTCAAAAAGTAAACCATGTTTCCAAATAGAATTTATTCCATTAATTTCTTTTTGAAGATCTTTTTGATTTAAATACCTTCCATATTCATAAGTAGGAAATTCTTCAAGATCTTTTTTATTTTTGAAAGGAACTACTATTCCACATTTTTTTAAATCGCATTTAATACCACTATCATTTTCAATACTTTGTATCCAGCTTGGAATTAGACTTTGACTTTCTTGTCCAAATTTTAGTAATTCATCTTCGAGCCCTTCGGCATGTGTAGCTAACATTCCTGCAGCTACAAACCCAGCTGACTCATTTCTGTTTTTGCTTAAAACTAAAACTTTGAAGTTATTTCTAGCAAATTTATAAGCAATAGATAAACCTATTAATCCACCTCCAATAATTAAAATTGATTTTTTTGTTTCTTGAGTCATTTAATATTTAATATTTTTATTTGTGTTTTGGTCCTCTTTTCCCTTATATCCAATAATATTAATAAAAAGACTTTTTTTAATGGACAATTTTGAATCTTGGGAAGCTGTGATTGGTTTGGAAACTCATGTACAGCTTAATACGAAAAGTAAAATATTTACATCTGCGTCAACAGTTTTTGGTGATGAGCCCAATACTCATATAGATCCTGTGGTTTGTGGCTTACCTGGAACTCTTCCAGTTTTGAATGAGACTGTACTGGAGTACGCTGTAAAAACTTCTTTAGCATTAAACTTGAATGTAGCAGAACATTGTAAATTTGATAGAAAACAATATTTTTATCCTGATCTACCCAAAAATTATCAAATTTCACAGTTTGATGAACCATTAGCCGAAAATGGTTGGTTAGAAGTTGAAATAATAGAAAAGAACAAAGAACCTTATATAAAAAAAATTGGTATAGAAAGGCTACATATGGAAGAAGACGCCGGAAAACTAGTCCATTCAGGTAGTGATAGATTAGCTGGTTCTAAATATTCTTTAGTTGATTACAATCGTGCTGGAATAGCACTTTGTGAGATTGTAAGTAAACCAGACATTAGATCAGGTAAAGAGGCATCTGAATATGCATCAGAGATCAGAAGAACTGTTAGATATCTAGGAGTATCAGACGGAAATATGCAAGAGGGTTCATTGCGCTGCGATGTCAATATTTCAGTTAGAAAGGGACCTAATGCACCTTTTGGTACCAAAGTGGAAATAAAAAATATGAATTCATTTTCTGCAATTCAAAAGGCTTGTGATTATGAAATAGCCAGACAAATAGAAGTTTATGAAAATGGAGGAAAAATTTTTCAAGAAACAAGGTTATGGGATGAATCTAAGCAATTAACAAAAAGTATGAGAATGAAAGAAGGCAGTAGTGACTATAGATATTTTCCTGATCCTGACTTAGGACCAATTGAAATAACAAAAGCCCAAAAAGAAATATGGTTAAAAGAACTTCCAGAATTACCTGCAAAGAAAAGAAATAAATACGTAAGTGAATTTGGGTTATCTGCATATGATGCAAGGGTAATTTCTGATGAAATTAACATGGCAAAATTTTTTGAAGAAACAGTAGCTTATGGTGCTGAGGCCAAACAAGCTTCAAATTGGGTAACAAGTGATATTGTGGGTTATTTAAAAGCAAATAAACTTAGTTTTAGTGATTTAAAACTTAGTCCTGAAAATCTTGCTGAAATGATTAACATGATTTCAAAAAATATAATTAGTGGAAAAATTGCAAAAGAAATTTTACCTGAGCTTATTCTAAAAAATATTTCTCCGAAAAAATTAGTTGAAGAAAAAGGGTTGGCAATGATATCTGATTCTTCAAGTATTTTGCCAATAATTGATGAACTTATAACCGAGCATCCAGATGAAGTTCAAGCATTTAAAAATGGCAAAACTAAGTTACTTGGTTTTTTTGTTGGTCAACTTATGAAAAGAACCAAAGGTAAAGCTGACCCGAAACTTGCAAATAAACTCCTTGTGGAAAAATTGAATAGCTAAAGCTTAAAGAAGCTCTTTTATAGTATTGATCCATTTATTTTGATCATCGGAATTATCTAAAATAATATCTGAAAATTTTCTTTTTTCTTCAAAACTTAATTGAAAATTTATCATTTCATATGCTTCTTTTTCACTAATTTTATCTCTTGTGATAAGTCTTTTTTTTTGTAGTTCTTTAGGACATTTAACTAACCATATTTCAGTGCAAATATCTTCAAATTTTGCTTCAAACAATAATGGAATAACCAATACTATAGTTTGATTATTTTTGTATTGACTGCATTCTTCTATCATTTTTTCTTTAATTAAGGGGTGAAGCAGTTTTTCAATCCATTCCTTGCTTTCTGAATGTTTAAAAATAATGTTCCTTAAAAGTTTTCTGTTTATTTCCCTTTCTGAATTATTCTTATTATCAATAATTTTATTTCCAAAATAATCTAATATTTTCTTATAACTATACGTGTTTGGTTTGATTAATTCTCTTGAAAAATTATCTGCATCTAATATTGGAATATTTTTATGTTTTCTAATGTAATTAGTTATGGTTGTCTTCCCACTTGCAATACCACCTGTTAACCCAATTCTTCTTTGGTTGTTTTTTGATCTTTGAAAAATATCCATATAATTAATAATAATCTAATTACTTGTTTCTTTAGTTTTAAAGAGTAGTTAGTATGAATTAAAATATCAAAAAGATTGAGCCAGATAGATTTCAATTGGTCGTTTGTTGATGACAGTAAGGAAACACCTGAGGGGTTTCTTTTTGCTGGGATATCTGCTGGATTAAAAGCTTCTAATAAAAAAGATTTAGCATTAATACTCGCTCCAGAAGGAAGTATTTTTAGTGGGATGTTTACCCAATCATTAGTTCGCGCTTCATGTGTGGATATTTGTGAGGAAAGAATTAAAAGAACTTCAGGTTTTGTAAGAGCAATACTAATTAATTCTGGTCAAGCAAATGCATGTACAGGAAATCTTGGTATTCAACATTTTCAAATTGCTACAGGAAAGATTGCGGAACTTTTAGGAATTAAAGAAGAAGAAGTTTTAATGTGCTCAACTGGTGTAATTGGTGTTCCAATACAAATAAATGATTTAGTAAAAAATTTACCGAATTTAGTTAGTGATTTAAAGGGAAATAATTTTCAAAATGCAGCAGAAGCAATTTTAACTACTGATTTGACTTTGAAAAAAGTGTCAATAGAGACGATTATTCAAGGTAGAAAAATAAAAATAGCAGGATTTGCAAAAGGTTCAGGAATGATTTACCCCAACATGGCTACAATGCTTGCTTTTCTAACCTGTGATGCGGGTATTCAAAAAGAAGAATGGGACAAAATGATTGCTATTGCAGTTAAAAAATCTTTTAATGCAATATCAGTTGATGGAGAGACAAGCACCAATGATTCTTTTGTCGGAATAAATGCAGGAGAGAAAATTGAAAAAAGGTATTTCCCAATTATCCAACAAGGGATAGATATTGTATGTCAGAACTTGGCAAAAAATATTGCAAGGGATGGAGAGGGAGCAAATTGTTTATTAGAAGTTTTGGTTCATGGAGCAAAAAGTACTGATGATGCAATTGTCCTCGCGAAATCTATTTGTAATTCAGCATTGGTAAAAACGGCGATACATGGTTGTGATCCTAATTGGGGAAGAATTATTTCTGCTGCAGGTAATTCTGGAGTTCAATTCAACTTGAATGAAGTAGATTTGTATATAGGTAATGCTCAGATTTTGGAAAAGGGCAATTTGAGTAAATATGATCTAAGAAAAGTCACGGACTATATTAAGTCCAGAATGAAAGGTAAATATTTAGTTGATGATATTGTAGAAATTATGATTAATTTAAATTCTGGCGAATCGAAAGGTATAGCTTGGGGATGCGATCTTTCTAAAAAGTATGTTGAAATAAACTCAGAATATACTACTTAAGTTTTAGTAAGTCTATTGGAAGATATTCATTTATATAAAGAAATAGTATTGATAGAGTTCCAATTACAGAACCTATAAAACCTCCAAAAAAATTAACTAATAATCCAGATTTTGTAATTATTGCTTCTTCGTTTTTTTCTTCTTTAAAATCAGGAGAATCAACTACTTTTAAGCGCTGATTGGTTGTTGGTTGTTTAAGTTGTTGGTGTCGGATGAGGGCTTCGAAATCAGGCATGGAATTTGTGAGGCAATTGAACAATAAGCAGACCAGCCCGTCATTCGACGAGGATCTGATCTACCTAAATCGTCTACAGCTTCAAATACAGCATTTCCAGAGGCTTCTGCTTTATCAAATGCTGAAAGTAAGGGTATAAATGTATCAAAAACATATAAACCAAAATTTTCTAGAGCTGCTTTGGCCTGTTGTGCGGCTTTTTGCTGTCTAAAGTCAACTTTTACTATTACTACTGCATGGTTAACTTTTAAGTTGCTTAATAAATTAGCTAGTTCAACAGTTAATTCTACTGATCTTGCTTTTGCAGTTGTAGGTAAAATAACTAAATCTGAACCATACGCTAAGTGTTTAAGTTCTTCTTGATCACTGCTAGCCTGGCCATCAGTTATTACAATTTCTGATGATCTTGATGCTTTAGCAGCTGAACTGACGGGGAAAACTGGAAATTGAAGATTGCCTCTTGATGCGTATGCTAAGGCAGATCTATTCTTGTCGGCATCGACTATACAAACTTTTTTGCCTTCAGAATGCCAAACACTGGCAAGGTGAATACTTGTACAGGTTTTGGCCACGCCCCCTTTTTGTCCGCAAACGGTAATGAACAATTTTTTATTTTTATTTCTCTTACTTTGGAGAATAATTTGTTAATGTCAAGAGAAATTGATTTTTAATGCTTTAAAACTTATTTTTTGAAATATTCTAAAGAAGTTAATATTTTTAGATAACCTTATAAAGTTCCTTATTTAAATTGGCTAGTGAAGAAAAGAATTGGACTAGGTACATGGTCTTGGGGTAATAAGCTTTTCTGGAATTACCAATCTTCAAATGACGATGATTTACGTGAGACATATTATGAAGCGTTACGTAGAGGTTTCGATCTAATTGATACTGCAGATTCTTACGGTACTGGTAATCTTCAGGGTAGGAGTGAATTCTTGATAGGACAATTTTTACTAAATACTCCTTCAGCAAAGAAAAAAAGAATTCAAGTAGCAACCAAACTTGCACCTTATCCATGGAGAATAGGTAAAAGAGGTTTTAATAAACCTTTTTTGAAAAGTTTAGAAAGACTTAATAACAAATTAGATATAGTGCAATTACATTGGTCAACCGCAAAATATAATCCTTGGCAGGAATTAGGTCTGTTGAATAATCTTTGCGATTTAAAAGATGAAGGCTTTGATTTTCAAATAGGCTTATCAAATATAGGCCCTAAAAGATTGATGAAATTAATTAATTTCTTAGCAAAAAGAGATCAAAACCTAACTAGTGTTCAAATTCAATTTTCTTTGCTTGCTCCAGATTTAGGAAAACAATATCAGGTAAAAAAAATTTGTGACGAAAATAATATTGATTTCTTTGCTTATAGCCCTTTGTCCTTTGGAATACTTTGTATTGATCCAGATAATGAACAGAATAAAGAAAAAAGTTTTATTCGCAATGCGTTATTTGAAAACTATAAAAAACCAACATATGAATTGCGGAGGTGTTTAAAAAGAATTGCAAATCAAAGATCAGTTTCCCAAGCGCAAGTAGCAATTAATTGGTGTTGTTATCAAGGAGCTATTCCGCTCGTTGGAATGCGAAAAAAATCTCAAGTTATAGATGTATCGAATGTATTTAAGTGGAATTTAAATAAAAGAGAATTTAAAGTACTTCAGGAATTGTCAAAAAAATGTTTAAAAAAAATGCCAAAAAATCCTTTTTCAAGCATTTAATTAAATTTTTAGCTAGATATTTTCTTATTTTTTTTTATTTGACAACCACTATTCCATAGTTCATTGGGAAATTTTTCGCCAGTGAACCTAATAACTTTTGGTTTGAGATTTATTATCAAGTCATTTAGTTTTTTATTTGATTCCATTTTGCAAGATTCGATTTTTAACTAAGATAAATTAATTTAAAACTTTTCTTCTCAGTATTTATACTTATAAAATTAAAAAAATTCTTTTTAATACAAGCATTTGCAGCAATATTTACACACTAATAAATTATCTATTACAACTTCTTAGTTATTTAAATAAAGGGGAGTCCTTCCAGACTCCTCGTATCATTTGGTTGATAAGGCTGATATAACCCCATCTCCTTTAGGATCAAGCAGCAACTGGTGCTGTTTGACGGGAGAAACTAACGATTTTGTTAGCATTTGTGTTTTTGCTCTAACCGAGCCGGCTTCAGTCACCTTCCTTATGCCCCGTCGAAACCATTACAACCCCAAATAGTGGAGTTGAGCGGAATCGAACCGCTGTCCGAAACATCGGTTGAGATCACCTAGTCCAATTGGACATTTATATTCTGACAGGCAAAATGGTTATTGAATAGTTTTTTTATTAAGTTTTATCGTATATGAATGTAGTGGCATCATCTCCGGAGGGACTAGAGAAATCTTTAGCAGAAGAGATTTCAAATTTAGGCGGCTTTAATATTAATACTTATAAAAGATTTATTAATTTTGAATGTGATTTTGAAACTTTTTATAGAGTTCATTTTTATTCCAGATTGGCTTTTCGTTTTTATAGAGAAATTACTAGTTTTAATTGCTACGACAAGCAATCTTTATATGAAGGGGTTAGAGATTCATTTGATTGGTTAAATTGGTTGCACCATGAAAAAACGTTTAATGTTCAAGTAACTGGGAGAACATCTTCTTTAAGTCATACACATTTCACTGCTCTAGAAGTTAAAAATTCCATAACTGATTTGCAAAAGGCAGTTTGGAATAAAAGATCAAATATTTCTTTAAATAATCCTGATTTTATTATTCATCTTCATTTAAATAATAATAAAGCAACCATCAGTTTTCAAAGCAGTGTGGAAAGCTTACACAAAAGAGGCTATAGACCCGCAGTTGGAAATGCCCCATTAAAAGAAAATTTAGCTTCTGGATTGATAAATATTACTCAGTGGAATGGCAAAGTCCCTTTAATTGATTTTATGTGTGGCTCAGGAACTTTTTTAATTGAGGCAGTTAACCAATTTCTTGAAGTTCCCATAAATATTGATCAAGTATATCTTTTTGAGAATTGGTTGGACTTTAGGAAGGATATTTATCTTGCTGAAAAAAATAAGGCAAAAAATAAAATTATAAATTACGAAAAATTACCAACAATAATAGGCTGTGAAATTAATAAAAAGGTTTTTGAACAGGCTCAAATAAACACATCACTGGCTGGACTAGAAAATTATATTGAACTTATAAATAATGACTTTTTAAAACTCCAATTAAAATGTAAACCTGGGATTATTATATGTAATCCTCCATACGGCAAAAAATTAGGCGATGAAAATGAACTGATTTGTTTATATGAACAAATAGGAATCTTTTTAAAGAATAATTTTTCAGGTTGGGAATTTTGGCTACTAAGTGGAAATCCAAAATTAACAAAATATTTGAAAATGAAGTCCTCATTGAAAATACCTGTCAGTAATGGGGGCATAGATTGTAGATGGATAAAGTATTTAATAAGGTAATTTATTTTTTGCCTAAAACTGCCTTTGTTGTTTTTCCTAAACCCTCTAATGTTTGAGGAAGATAAGGTCCTTTGGCTAATTTCCCTCCAAGCTTCAAACTTAAGCCTGCAAGAAATAAATCGACAAATATTATGAGCATTAAATTATATTCAATATTCCAGTTATTGTATTTGGTTAGAAAAAGATAGAAAATAATATGGATACAAACAAGTACTAATAATAATAATGTGCTGCCAATAGCCAAAAATATTCCACCACTAATTAATCTTCTTTTTTCTCTATCTACTTCTTGAAGAGCTATTCTTACGTGCAAATCCATTACTGAACTTGCGATCGCTGAAATTCTGGAGGCTGTATTTGCAAAGTTTTTATTTTTTGGTTTTTCCATATTATTTTCTGCCACTGTTAAGAAGAGTTCCTATTAGTAAACCAATACCAGCTGCAATAGCAATAGATAAAAGTGGTTTTTTTCTTATTGGACTTTCTATTTTTGGTCTAAGTGTATTGTTAAGTTCTTCTAATAATTCTTCTAACTGACTTTCGATAGGCTCAATTTTTTCTGATATTTCCCAATTGTTATCTCGTATTGAATCAATGATTTCAAATAGTTGGTTTTTTATTCCAGCTGCAGAGCTTCCACTATGGCTCGCTATTACTTCAACTAAATCATCAATACTCCCTTTTGTAGCTTCTAGGGTTTGTTGTGCAATGGTAGGCCATTTTTCTTTAATTAAAGGTATTAAACTGTCAATTTTTTCACGTAACCATTTTTCCGAAATAACTTCTTGTTCGTGAAGTTCAGAGGTATCTTCTTTTTCTTCTATTTCTTTGGGAGGATGGTAAGTCTCCATTATTTAAACTTAATTATTTTAAGATTAGACCCTATTTTCTTAATTTGGAACCCTTATCTAAAGAATTGTGTGATTTATGTAGAATAAAAACATATAAAAGTTTATTTACATTTTATTTATCTACTCTGTTCTGTAAGAAGGTTTTGTTAAGCTATTACTGAATCTATTAAATTAGTTTAAATTTCATTATGGATATTTCATTTGCATCATTAATTTTTGCATCTCGCACGCTCCCTACAGATTTTGGATTAGTAGCTGCAGCTATCGCTGGAGCTGGAAGTTTGTTATTCATTGCTTTAAGATTTGTTCCTGATGCAAGTAATTAAATAATAGGAACCATCTTTAAGAAAATATATCTTTATCTCAACTTTGTTTTAAAAATAGATTCGATTTATTGATCAACTAGATTATGAATAAATGGGTTTTGCTTGAACATAAAGTTTATTCTGCTAGCTCTTTTGATATTCATTTCGATTTTCTTGTTGAAAATGGAATAGATTGTTTAACTTGGAAATTTTTGAAACTACCTTCATTAAATGAGGCTTCTATAGAAATTTTTAAGCAGCCAAATCATAGAATTGTATGGCTATCCAGGATAGAACACGAACTTTCTAATAATAGGGGGTTTGTAAAAAGAATTGATCATGGAATATTTAAAAACGTTTCTGAAAAATTGGACTCTAAATATTATCGATTCATTTTGGATGGTGAACTTCTTCATGGTTTGTTTGAAATTTCTGGTAATTCTTGTAGATTGAGTAAAAATTATTAATATTCATTTATAAATAAACGTAATATTTCTATTGAGAATTTTTTCAAATTAGTTATTCTTATTTAGCTATAGAGACTTGAGATTGGTACATATCAATCAGGTCGAGTTTGAAAATTTTAAATCTTTTGGGGGAAATGTAAAAATTCCTCTTGAAGAGGGTTTTACTGTGGTTACAGGTCCTAACGGTTCTGGGAAAAGTAATATTTTAGATGGAATTTTATTCTGTTTAGGTCTAGCTAATAGCAGAGGAATGAGGGCTGAAAGATTACCAGATCTAATAAATAACTCCAAAGTTAAAGAGGGTAAGTCATCAGAAACATCTGTTTCGGTAAAATTTAATATTCAAGATTGGTCTCCCAGAGAGGATCTTCCGCCTTTGGAACTAGAAGAAGAAGAAATTGCCCTTAATAAAGGTCAAAAAGAATGGTTAGTTTCTAGAAAATTAAGACTTATGCCAGGTGGTTCTTATGCTTCTACTTATACTTCTGATGGAAAACAATGTACCTTGCAACAAATACAGAGAATATTAAGAGATATTAGTGTTGATCCTGAGGGCAGCAATGTTGTTATGCAGGGTGATGTAACAAGAATAGTATCAATGAATAATAAGGAGAGAAGAAATCTTATTGATGAATTAGCTGGAGTTGCACTTTTTGATACAAGAATAGAACAAACTAATGCAAAATTAAATGACGTTTTCGAAAGACAAGAAAGATGCGAAATTTTAGAAAATGAATTGCAATCTAATAAAAATAAACTTGAAAAAGAATGCGAAAAAGCAAAGCGATATAAAGAATTAAAGGCAAAACTTTTTACAATAATGGAATTAGAGAAGGTTCTTATTTTTGATAAACAAGTTAAACATGTTGAATCTATAGAAAACAAAGAAATTGAAATTGAAAAAAATAAAATATTATTTAATGAACAAAAACAATCTATTAATAAAGAAATATCAGTTTTAGAAGATGCTTTGAAAATATTGGTTGAAGAACTTAAAGATAAAGGAGAGGATAAATTGATAAAAGTGAATTCTGATATTGGAAGTATTAATTCAAGCTTGAGAGAACTTGATAGGATATCAAGTTTGAATAAAGAAGAAGGTATTAAATTACAAAAGCAGAGAGATGAAATTGCAATTTCTAAGAGGAATATCGAGTCAGAAAAGATGAGACAAGAAAATTTTGATGATAATTTTTTAAAGCAATTGAACTTGCAAATTGATGATCTCACTCTAAAACATAAATTATCCAGAAAAAAACTTTCAGATGCGGCTGGAGAAACTGGAGAATTCTCAAAACAAAGTATCAAATTAAATGCTGAGCTTGAAAGTATAAAAAATCAAATTAATCCTTTGGAAATAAAAAAAAGGAAAGTTGAAGAAGAAACTATTCAAAATAATATTCAAAAAGATGAGATATTGTCTCAGATTGATTCCTTAGACTTAGAAAATAAGAAACTTTTTGAGGGAAATCAAAGAAAAAAAGAGATATCCGATACAAAGAATAAAAACTTGGCTAGTAATAGCTCAGAAATAAATTCTTTAAAAAAAGAAATTGATTTATTAATTAAAACTAAATCAAGGCTAGAAAACGAGCAATTAATGCTTGAAAAGGATTTATCTAGATTCGAAAGCAGAAAGGAAGCTTTAAACGAATCTAGAGGTTCATATGCTCTTAGAATTCTCTTAGAGGCAGGGTTAGAGGGAATACATGGTTATGTAGCTCAACTTGGAGAAGTCAGTGAGAAAAATAGATATGCATTAGAAATTGCTGCAGGTAATAGGCTCGGACAAATTGTTGTTGATAATGATCATATTGCCGCTAAAGCAATTGAAATTCTTAAAAAGAAGAAAGCGGGAAGATTAACTTTCTTACCTTTAAATAGAATTAAAAGTCAAAAAAAGAATTTTGCAATTTCAAGATTTGAAAATAATAGGGAGAATGGATTTATTGATAAAGCTATAAATCTAATTACTTTTGATGAGGTTTATTCAGATGTTTTTCGATATGTTTTTGGAGATACTTTGGTTTTTTCAGACTTATCCTCAGCAAGGTTATCTACACAAAAAAATAGGTTGGTTACTTTAGGTGGTGAATTATTAGAAGTCAGTGGCGCCATTACAGGAGGCAGTAAGTTAAATAAAGATTTGGCTTATAGGTTTGGAATTAATAATGATATTGATGATTCTGCTCCTTTAAAAGAAAGATTATTAGTTATCGAAGAAGCTTTAAAAAAGTCAAATAATGATTTGATAATAAAAAATAATAAACTTAGTAAACTCAATTCTAATCGCAGTCAAATAATTGAGGATTGTGCCTCATTTAATAAAGAAATTGAAGTAAATCAAGATTCTCTCAAGTTTGTCTCGCAAAGAATTGAGGATTGTAAATTGAGGTTAAATAAACTTGATACTGCTAATAATTTATTAGTTAACGAGTTAGATCATTTAAAAAATAAATTGAAGCCTTATTATAGTAGATTTGATCAATTACAAATAGTTCAAAAGGATAATTATGAAAAAAATCAAAAATCATCATTAATAACTTTTAATAATGATTTTAATAATCTTGATAAAAAACTTGAATTACTTATTAAGGAGAGAGATACATTATTAGATAAAAAGAATCAATTTGCTTTAAGTAAAGAGCGTATTAATAATTCATTAAAAATTACTTTACTTAAAGAAAAAAACTTGCAGGAATCTATCAAAGCACTTGCAATTGCTCATAGTGAATGGATAGAAAAAAGAGATGATTTTAAAAAAGAGCTTTTAGATCTAGATAATCAAAAAAATTCTCTGGAGAAGGATTTAGGTTTATTGAGAAGGAAAAGAGATGAATTAAACTCTTCAATTTCAAATAAAAGGCAAGAATATAATAACTATCTGTTGAAGCTTGAATATCTTGAAAGGGATATGAATTCTCTTAAAGAGGAGATGAGAAGCGAGAAAATAAAATTAGAAAATTTTAAAAAAGATCTACCTAATCCTTCCCCGCAGTTTGGAGAATATGAAGGGAAGAGTCTTGAATATTTGCAATCAGAAATCTCGATCATAAATGCAAAATTACAAAGCTTAGAACCTGTTAATATGATGGCTCTTGATGAGTTAGAAGAATTAATTGAGAGATTAAATGGTTTGCGAGAAAAATTAGAAATTCTATCTAATGAAAGATCTGAATTATTGCTGAGGATAGAGACTGTATCTACGATGCGTCAAGATGCTTTTATGCAAGCATTTACAGAAGTTGATAAACATTTTAGAGAAATTTTTGCAAATTTATCTGATGGAGATGGATTTCTTCAGCTTGAAAATCCTAATTCTCCCTTAGAAGGAGGATTAACTTTAGTAGCTCATCCTAAGGGAAAAAATGTCAGAAGATTAGCCTCTATGTCAGGTGGTGAAAAATCGTTAACTGCTTTAAGTTTTTTATTTGCTTTGCAAAAGTATAAACCTTCACCTTTTTATGCATTAGATGAGGTTGATAGTTTTTTAGATGGTATAAATGTTGAAAGATTGTCAAAATTAATATCTAATCAGTCATCAAATGCTCAATTTATAGTCGTAAGCCATAGAAGGCCTATGATTAGTGCGTCTGACCGAACAATTGGAGTTGCGCAAGCAAGAGGTGCTAATACTCAAGTTCTTGGGTTACCAAATGCTGCATAAACACACTTTTTTTAATTTATACGTCAGAATGATAAAAAGAAATTTATGAGCTTGTCTAACACATCTGCTAATAAGAATCTCCCCAACTCCGTTCCTAGCGAACGTTTATGGTTAAGGTCAGAATTAATGGGAACACAAGTGATAACTACTGATACTGGGAGGCGGCTAGGCGTAGTTGGCGAAGTTGTTGTTGATATCGATAGAAGAGAGGTGGTCGCTTTGGGACTAAGAGATAATCCACTTACAAGATTTTTACCAGGTTTGCCAAAGTGGATGCCTTTAGAAAGTATAAAGCAAGTTGGAGATGTCATATTAGTTGACTCCCTAGATTCTTTGAGTGACAGTTTTTCTCCAGAAAGATATGGGAAAGTAATTAATTGTCAAGTGATTACAGAGTCTGGACAACTTTTAGGAAGAGTTCTTGGCTTTTCTTTTGATATTGAGACTGGGGATTTGATATCTCTTGTTATGGGTGCTGTTGGTGTGCCCCTTTTAGGGGAGGGAGTTTTAAGTACTTGGGAAATAACTGTTGAGGAAATAGTAAGTAGTGGAACCGATAGGATTATTGTTTATGAAGGTGCTGAAGAGAAATTGAAGCAACTAAGTAGTGGACTACTAGAGAAAATTGGAGTCGGGGGTTCTTCATGGGATGAAAGGGGAGCAAATGGATACTCATCAAATCTCGTACCTGTTGAGAATCAGTTACTTTCTGGTTCTGAATCAGAAAGGAAAAATAATTTGGTTGAAGAATATGAAGAAGAAGTTCTAGAACAAGATGAATATGAAGATGAGGATGATTATGAAGATGAACTTGAATATGTTGAAATAAAGGGTTCCTCAGAGGAATTTAATAACAGAAAAAAGCTATATATGGATAATGATTATTCTGATCAGATAGAGAATCAAAATAGTGTTAATCAAATAGATGAAAAAAACAATATTGATTTTAAGCAAAATAAACAATCAACTACTAATGTAGCTTCGAAAAGACCAATTCAAAATGCAACTGAAACTTTAGATATTGAACCGCTTGATGAACAAAATTTAGTTCAAGATAAAAAATCAGAAAAGTTTGAAATTGATGATCCCTGGTAATTATTAAAGTTTTTTTATTGTATTAACAATTATAGAAGCAAGTTTTTTTGCAGCTCCTTTAGCGCCTCTTTCCATATATAGGTTATCTCTAATACTTTTTAATTGATCTTTATTTTTAATCAGAAACAATACTTCGCTTGCAATTTTTTTTGGCGAAATATTACCTATCCTCTCAGGGACAATCATTTTTTTAGCTTTAATATTTGGCCAAGAAAAATACTTCTTTTTTCTAAGATAAAAATTTTTAATTATAAAAGTTAGGAATCTATTTATGAATGAAATTTTTCCAATCACTCCAAAAATACCATCCCAAGCATTCATCAAATTTAAATGTTGAGTTGGTAGAACAACTAACATTGGAAGTGTAATGGCTGCTAATTCTGCAGTATTTGCTCCTACAGTTGTAATTGCAAGATCACATTCTTTTAATATTTCATAGCAAGGATGTTTCTTGATAAGATAAATCTTTGTATTTTTTGATGTTTCCATTACATAATCAAAACGAGAGTTTTTGAATTTTTTAATTGTTTTTATTTTTGAAGAGTAATATTTAGCAATTGGATTTTTGTTGCTTTGAAAAAATAAATATTCACTTTTATCAGTAGTTGGGGCAATGGGAATTATAAAATTTGTATTTTGATTTTCTTTAGCGATATGATCTGCAACTTCTAAGAAGAAAGGAATTCCTACGGAAAGCTTTGCTTTCTTAGAACCAGGCAACAATGCTATGCAGTGTTTTTCTTTATTTTTTAAAGATATTTCGCTATCAAGTTTGACATCTGCCATCAAATCACCAATGACTTTACATTTATATTTATATTTTAAAGGTATTAAATCTTTTACTTTTTCATTCATAGCAGCAATTTCGTTGGTCCATTTAGGCCATCGGGCAACCCATTCAGCATATGTGATATTTAAGTAACCTAATCTTTTAGCTAATAATATGCTCCAGAACTGATCCCCACCAAGGAATATAACCACCCCTTTTTTTGGCCAATTAGCGAAAGAATGTGGCTTTATTAATAATTTCCAAAAACTTTTGGATTTTGTAATTAATTCGAATTTATTCCATGAATTTGTAACTAAAAATTCTTTTCCAGTGGCATTTGGGCAAGGAACGAGGACTAACCTAAGAGTGAAATCGTTCTTATCGTCATCACATAGTGAATTTTTTATTTTGTTAAGCTCATCCACTACAGGATTTACCCATGTAGTTAATTCACCAGGACCATTGGAAACTATAACTACTGCAACTGATTTTTTTTTCATTGCAGTTAAACCATAATACATTAAATGCGGACGGCGAGACTTGAACTCGCAAGGCCTAAGCCACACGCTCCTTAGACGTGCGCGTCTACCAATTCCGCCACGTCCGCAAAGGGTTTTCGGCAACCGGCGGCCGTCTAAACCTTAAAAATATCATACATTATTGGCTGAAATAAGCATTTAGTCCTAAAAGAGTATTTTTGAATATGATGAATAATTTTTCTATTGCATAAAACAAATATTTATACATATATAACGTTTAAGGTTGTATTGTAAAAAATGTCCTCTGATTACTAAAAAATTTTGTTGAATACTTTGGCAAATAATTTTTTAATTTAAGTCATTTCATTTCTTCAATTTAATTTTTATAATGGTTGAAAAAGTTTTAATTGCTAATCGTGGAGAAATAGCTTTACGAATTGTCAGAAGTTGTAGAGAATTAGGTATTGCAACCGTTGCAGTTTTTAGCACTGTTGATAAAAAAGCACTGCATGTTCAGCTTGCTGATGAAGCGGTTTGCGTCGGAGATTCATTAAGTAATAAGAGTTATTTAAATATCCCAAATATACTTGCTGCTGCTACTTCGAGAGGAGTTGATGCTATTCATCCTGGTTATGGATTTCTTGCTGAAAATGATAAATTTGCTGAGATGTGTAATGATCACGGCATAGTTTTCATTGGCCCATCTCCTAAAGCTATTAGATCTATGGGAGATAAATCAACAGCTAAAGAAACTATGGAAGCGGTTGGAGTTCCAACAGTACCTGGTAGTAAAGGCTTGTTATCAAATGTTGATGAGGCTTATAAATTGGCAGATGATATTGGCTATCCGGTAATTATTAAAGCGACAGCCGGTGGAGGTGGCAGAGGTATGAGGTTGGTGGAAAACTCTGATAATCTTGAAAAAATGTTTAAAGCAGCACAAGGCGAAGCAGAGGCAGCTTTTGGTGATGATGGATTATATATGGAGAAATTCATAAAGAAACCAAGACATGTAGAAATTCAAATTTTGGCGGATAGGTCGGGTAATGTTGTTCATTTAGGAGAGCGAGATTGTTCAGTTCAAAGAAGACATCAGAAGTTACTAGAAGAGTCTCCTAGTCCTGCAATTAATACTAAGCTTAGAAAAAAAATGGGTAACGCAGCTATTGCTGCTGCAAAAAGTATCGGCTACGAAGGAGCTGGGACAGTTGAATTTTTAGTTGATGATGATAATAATTTTTATTTCATGGAAATGAATACCAGGATTCAAGTTGAACATCCTGTTACTGAAATGGTTACAGGGGTAGATTTAATAGCTGAGCAAATTAAAATCGCAAGTGGAGCAAACTTGGAATTTAATCAGGATGATATCCATTTAAATGGTCATGCCATTGAATGTAGAATTAATGCTGAAGATCCTTCTCACAATTTCCGACCATCACCTGGAAAAATAACTGGGTGGCTCCCTCCTGGTGGCCCTGGTGTAAGGGTGGATAGTCATGTTTATACAGGCTATGAAATACCTCCTTTCTATGACTCATTAATTGGTAAATTAATAGTCTGGGGAAAAGATCGTAATACTGCAATTAAACGAATGAATAGGGCTTTAAATGAATGTGCAGTAACTGGTATTCCTACAACGATTAACTTTCATCTAACCTTACTGAATAAATCTAAATTTAAGCAAGGTAAGATACATACTAAATATGTAGAAGAAGAATTATTACCAAATTACTGAGAAAAAAAATTTAATGATATCTATGTAATATGTGTATGCAAGGCAAGTTTTATAAGCCCTTGCTGACCGACAAAAATTTCTCTTAAAAAGCTTATAACTCCAATCCAAATTACGGGTCCAACATCGACACCTCCAATAGGAGGAATTAGTTTTCTTGTTAAATTAAGAATTGAGCTTGATGGTATTGAAATTAATAACCATAAACCTTTATTTAAGTCAATTTTTGGGTACCAAGTAAGTATTAATCTTATAAGAAAAACTATAGTTAGATACGAAAGAGAAATTCCTAAACCAATATCTAAAATATGAAGAAAGTTTAAAAGCAAGGAAATCACAATTATTTAATTCATCTTAATAAATAACCCATTGAAACGTATTTAATTCGTATTATAAATTGAGAATTTAATATTTAAAAAGTGTTTCAAATCTCAAATTTATTACTAGCCGCAGATCTTTCTGCTGAAGTTGCAAATAATTCCGCAGTTGGAATGATAGGTAGTTTTATTGCCGCTGCCTTACTTATCGTTATTCCAGCCACTGCATTTTTGATTTTTGTCAGCCAGAAAGATTCTCTCGATCGTACTTCTACCGGAAGACGCTAGTTTTTGTAGAAGTTTTAAGTACACTATATATATAAGGGATATAAGTAACCCTTTAAAAAATAAATTTTTGGAGAAAGAATGTGGTCAATGCTAGTCTCAATTGGGCCAGTATTGTTGGTATTGTCCTCGCGGTATGCGGTGGGGGACTTTATTTTCTGAGGTCTTTTAAGCCTGCCTTAGCAAGGGATTATGATGTTTTTTTCGCAGCAATTGGACTCTTGTGCGGAGGAATATTATTTTTTCAAGGCTGGAGATTAGATCCTATCCTTCAGTTTGGTCAGTTTTTATTAGCAGGAACTACAGTTTTTTTTGCATATGAAAGTGTGCGATTAAGGGGAGTTGCTACTGATCAAGCAAGAAGGTCATCTTATTTTGATGATGATCCTATTTCTGATGTTCCCAGAAATTCTAGAGCCCGATTTAATGACGATTACGATAGGTTTGAAGAATCTGAAAGACCATCCAGAAGATTTAAACCTCAAGAAGATGAATTTGAAGAAGATTATAGGGAGGGGAGGTCTCGTAGGAGGAATGTTTCAAGAGCTATACCCTCTGCTGCAGCAAGTAGAACCAGGCCATCTACAAGGGAAATAAATCAGTTTGACAATGACGAGCCTATAAAAAGGAGAAGACAGTCTTCTGAAGTTAGAAATAGTAACCAACAAGCAACAAATAACTTTGGTGAAAGACGCAATTTATCTCGCGATGAAGTTAAAACAGGTTCAAGACCAAGAATGAATCGTACAGTTTCTAGACAAGATAATACCCCTACTCCTGTTGAATCTGCTCCATTAAGAAAGAGACCTACTAGATCTCCTGTTAGGCAGCAAACTTCAACAGCTCAAGTAGAAGATGCTTCATTTAAAGATGCTAATCAAGTCAAACAACCAAGTGAGACACGTAGAGTAAGCTCCTCTGAAAGATCAAGTTCAAAAAATAAAAATAGTAGATATAACGTTGGAACAAACAAGAAGAAACCTAGAGATAACAGTTCTAGATTTGATGATTAATTATAAGATTCCTGCCCATTTTAAAAACGACTGTTTACTAAATAATTCAATTAATAATATCGCAAGAAAACCAATCATTGCAAATCTTCCATTAGTTATTTCAGAATAACCACTCCATCCAAATTTATATTCATCTTTAATTTCTGTAGAATTTTCATCTAATTTATTTTCTCCAGTATTTTCATTGATGTAATTTGTATCTTTCTGCTGTTCAATAGAACTCTCATCATCTAAATTAGTGACCTCTGAGTTAGTTTGCTCTTCTTTAGAATTCATTTTTTTTGCTAATCCTTAAAATTATACTTATCAGTTGTCAATAATTTCCAGTCTCCTTGTCCATTTAATTCTAAAATATTTTCATGAAAATCTATCAGGCTAGGTCTATGTCCAACACTAATAAGAGAAAGTTCTCGTTCTTTTAGTAAACTATATAGTTTCCTTTCAGTCTCAATATCTAAAGCACTTGTTGCCTCATCAAGTACTGCAAATCTTGGAGAATTTAATAAGAGTCTTGCAAAAGCCAATCTTTGTTGCTCGCCTAGGGAAAGAATTCGTGGCCAATCTTGTTTTATATCTAGATTAGGATATCTATCAGCTAAGGTTTTTAAATTTACTTCATGAAGTACAGAAGTAAGATGTTCATCACTAAATTTCTTAACTTCTGTGGGATAACATAATTGTTCCCTTAGAGAACCAAGTAACATATATGGTTTTTGAGGTATGAATAATAATTCCCCGATTTTTGGCTTTTTAATTACTCCTTGTTCGGGTTCCCATAAACCACTAATCATTCTTAGTAAAGATGTTTTTCCACACCCAGATGGGCCTACAACCAACAGTGATTGATTATTATCGATACTTAAATTTAAATTTTTAATTATTGTTTTATTTGATCCAGGCGGACAGAGGTCAGCACTATTAATAAGAATTGAGGGGTAATCTGAAATAACGTTTTGATTGCTTCTTGGGTTGGTTTGACTAATGGATTCAACTTTTGATTGGAATCCCTCTAATCTGCCAATACCAGCAGTAAATTTTGCAAGTTCTTCGATTTGATTAACAATGAAAAATAATGAACCTTCGACCATTCCAAATGCAAAGCTTGCCTGAATAAAGCGTCCATAATCAATATCACCTTTAAAGTAAGGTATTGCCATTATTAAATATGGAAAGAAATTTCCAGCATAATTAATGGATCTTCTCATGACGTCTATTATTACTCTCCATATAATCAGTAAATTAAAGTTTCTTACCACTTCTCCTAAACGTCTTTCTGTTTCAGTTCGCTCAGGATTCTCACCAGAGTAAAAGGCTATTGATTCCGCATTATCTCTAATATGTACTAAGCCATATCGAAAATCTGCTTCATATCTGAGTTGGTCAAAGTCAATCTTTACAAGATTTTTCCCAGCAATTAAGAGGATAGAAGTTGCAAATGCAGCGTAACCAAATAAAGAAAAAGTAAGTGTTGTGCTAATACTCCATAAAATAAGAATATTAAGTGAAAATGTTAGTAGGGCATCAAAAATACCTAATGTGAAAGAAAGACTTTGCCCGGTAAAAGCTCGGGTATCATCTGTGATTCTTTGATCAGGATTATCTACATCGGTTTGTTCTTCATCATTAGGATTTAATTGGTAATAAGCTTTATTAGTCATATAATCCTTCACTAAACTTTTTGAAAGCCATTCTCTCCAAATTATTCCTAACTTATATGTAAAAAATATTTGGGAAACACGAATTGGTAGAGCCACAGCGAAACAACAAGCGTAAATCCCCAATATTCGATAAAATCCATCTTCTTGTTTTTCTACCAAAGCATTTGTCAAATCTCTTGCTATAAATCCGATCCCTGCGTTTATTCCGTTTACAGCTAATAGCATTAGGACAATTATTGCAAGGAATAACCAATGTAACCATCTTCTGTTTTTTAATTGACGTCTTAAGCTAAAAAAGCTTCCTGATCCAATTAGAAATAAGGCAGAGAAAAGCAATCCCCAGCTACCAGCCCAAATTGAATTGACAGTACTTACTACACCTCCGAAATACTTTTCAAGAAAAATTGGTTGAAAGCTTTCAAAAAAACTGATTATTCCTGTAAGACCAACAAGAACTACGCCACCAACACAAAATAAAAGAGAAATTAAAAGCCATATGAATTGAAATCCATTGCATTGATCTATGGGAAGAAAAAATGGCTGTGATAACTTTCTTAATTTTTGTAATTGGTACAGAATTTTGGATTTATTATTGACTGCTTTATTCATTACTCGACTAGTTCTATGAAATAAATTATAACTTTTAGTAGTCTATTGACCAAAGCCAATAAATGAAAGTGCCCAGTCAGGTAAATTTAAGTAATTCAAGATCGTGGTATCAAATTCATGAACTTTTGGAAAAGATTTATCCAATAACCACCAAAAAAGAAATGGTAGATTAAATAAAATTTGTAGTTGCCATTTATAAGTTAAAACTCTCCAAATTTTTATTAACTTAGTTTTGAGAGAATCATCTAGTTCTTCCCAATTTTTAGAGATTAAGTTGAATAAATTTTTGGATTCTGTATTTAAGGAATCTGATGTATTCATTTTGTTTTTACTTATTTATAACCCATAAACATTTCTTTTGAGAGTTTTAACCTGGAGGCCAATTCATTTTTCTTCCAGATAAAAAATGAATATGTAAATGAAAAACTGTTTGTCCTGATTCTGCTCCAGTATTAATTACTGTTCTCCAATTAGATAAATTTTTTGATTTCGCTATTTTGCTTCCAATACAGAGTAAATGCCCTAATAAATTTGCATCTTCTTCAATACAATCTAATAAACTGATAATTGGCTTTTTTGGAATCACTAAAAAATGTACTGGCGCTTGCGCTTGGATATCATCAAACGCAATGCAAAATTCATCTTCATAAAGCTTATCGCAGGGTATTTCTTCATTAATTATTTTTTGAAAAATAGTAGTTTCAGACATTAAATTAATTAATAGAAATCACGTCTTTTTCGTTAAAGCCTTCCTTTATAAGTTCTTTGTTTAAATCATCTTTTGATGTAACTCTGTCAACAAATAATATTCCGTTCAAGTGATCCATTTCGTGTTGTATACACCTCGCCAGAAGTCCATCTGCTTTCATTTTACGAGGTCTCCCCATTTCATCTCTAAATTTTAATTTTATAGTTGATGGTCTTACTACATTTAAATAAACGCCAGGTATACTTAAGCAGCCTTCCTCATATGAATTAAGGGTTGTTCCAAAGTCTGTAATTTCTGGATTAATCAATATTAAGGGTTCTGCTGCTGAATCTTCAAAATTAACATCTATAACAAGAAGCTCTTTGTTGATGCCAATTTGAGGTGCGGCAAGTCCGATTCCTTTAGCTGCATACATACTTTGAAGCATTTCTCTAGAAAGTCTTCTAATCGATTCGTCAACCTTAGTTATTCTTTTAGAATTTTGTCTTAATACATCATCACCAAGTTTGTAAATATCTAGAGACGGCTTACCTGTTTGTTCTTTTGCAATTTTTTCCGAGGTTCCATTCGTTCTTGACTTTTTTGCAAGTTGTGAAAAATGGTTTGCCACGTTAAAAAAGTTTTTAATTGATAGTTGAGCTATAAAAATACTAGCACTTTAATTTACTTTCTTTAAAGTTTTTTGAAATGAGTAATCATGATAAGTTAAAAGTTAGGCAAACTGAATCTAAAAAAAAAGTTTTTAAGGAATTAACTATTATTAGGGATATCATTTTTTGGATTGATGTTGTTGGTGAAGGTCAAAATGAAAATGCCATTTTTGCAAGACCATTTAATGATAAAGAGGCGTTTCCTCAGAAATTAACAATTAAAAAATATTATATTAAAAATAATTTTCATGGATATGGTGGTAAATCTTATAAATGTATAAATTTTAAAAATAATTTTTATTTGATATGGATAGATCAGATTACCAAGGCAGTGTGGTTTCAAATTTTTAAAGAGACAGCGTCAACTGATAGAAGCCAAAATAAATATCTTGATTCAGTGCAAGAACCTAGACAACTATCTAAATCAATTTATGGAAATTTCGATTCTTCATTTGTCATTTCGGAAAAAAACTTTTTGTATGGTATTTGCGAAATAAATGATAGAGATTATTTATTTTCTTTAAACTTAAAAAAAATTAAACAAGATATTCATCGAATAAAAAAATTTAAAAATTTTGCTGGAGAACTATCTTCTAATACCTCTGCTAATTTACTTTCTTGGATAGAGTGGGATTCTCCATACATGCCTTGGGAGAAAAATGATTTGTTTTTTGCTCAAATAGATTTAGATGGAGAGATACAAAAAATAAAAAAATTCTCAAATAAGCTTATAAATGTTAAAAGAAACGTTTCTTTTTTTCAACCCTATTGGATAAGTGAAACACTTTTAGTATGTTCTGAAGATAGTTCTGGATGTTGGAACTTATTGTTTTTAGATGTTAGTGAAATTGAGAATATTTTTATTAAGAAAAGAGTAGAGAAAAATTTGATTGAATATGGAGCACCCCAATGGGTCACTGGAATAACATTTTTTTCAGGGACTATAAAAAATTTATTTTGCATAGCAAAAAAAGAAAATAATTTTATAGTGGAACAATATAAAGATCTGGAAATCGTTAAAGAATTTTCTACTCCTTTTACATCAATAAGTGATTTCAGTGTTTTTCGGAAAAAAGTTCTTTTAAAAGGTTATGGATCTGATTTTTTGGGAATTCTATTTGAAATTGATTTTGCAGAAAAAGATTTATCAAATTTTTCTGAGCAGTTATTTGTTGATTATATAAAAGATTGTTCAAAACCTGAAACATTTTGGTTTAAAGGTTTTGAAGATCAATCTACTCATTCTTTTCTTTATAGGCCATTTGTTGAAAATTTTAGAAAGCCCCCGCTTATTGTTAGAGCACATAGCGGACCAACTTCATGTTTCGATGGATCATATAATTCTGAAGTTCAATATTGGACGTCGAAGGGATTTTTTGTTGCTGAAGTCAATTATGGAGGATCATCAGGATTTGGCAAAGCATATAGAGAGAGGTTGAATAATAAATGGGGTATTGTTGATTCTTATGATTGCAAAGCTCTAGCTCTTGAATTGATTAAATCAAATCAAGTTGATAGTGAAAAAGTAGTAATTTTTGGGAATAGTGCTGGTGGGTTAACTGCCTTGAATTGTTTATTATATGGTTCTATTTTTAAAGCAGCAATTTGTAAATATCCTGTTATTAATTTGAAGGATATGCATTACAACACTCATAGGTTTGAAAAAAATTATTTAAATTCTTTGGTAGGAAATTATGCAAAAGACCATGATGATTATATAAATAGATCACCAATAAATCATATTAAAAAAATAAAAAAACCTATCTTATTGTTTCATGGAAAAAAAGATACAGTTATTTCCTATAAACAAACTTTAAAAATTCAAGAAATTTTGATTCATAATAATAAATATTCAGAAGTTATTTTTTTTGATAATGAAGGGCATGGGTTTAGAAATATTGCAAATAAAGAAGAGGTAATGCAAAAATCTCAGGAATTTTTAAAAAATGCTTTGAATATTTAAGAATTGATTTTTAGAAAATCAATCGTATCTTTTAATTTTTCTATAAATATATCAATTTCTTCTTTATTGGTTGTGAAATTCATGCTGATTCTAGCTGTTGATTTAATTCCAATGTATCTGTGAAGAGGTTGACAGCAATGGTGTCCACTTCTGATGCAAATTCCTTTTGAATCAAGAATTTCAGCAATATCATTTGAATGTATATTTTTTATATAAAAGGTGGCAAGTGAGGCTCTATCTGGATCTATATCCGGCGATGGACCTATGATTTCAATATTTTCTATTTGATTTAATTTTTCAAATAAATATTTAGTAATAGTCTTTTCATATTCATGAATTTGATCCAATCCAATATTGTTAATATAATTGATTGCTTCTGCAAGACCTATTGCCTCTGCAATGGCTGGGGTTCCAGCTTCAAATTTGTGTGGTAGCTCTGCCCAAGTACTTGTCTCTTCAAAAACATCTTGAATCATTTCGCCACCTCCAAAGAGAGGAGGAATTTTTTCTAGGATTTCTTTTTTTGACCAGAGGAAACCAATACCTGTAGGACCGCATAATTTATGTCCTGATCCTGCTAAAAAATCTATATTAAGATTAATCACATCCAGTTTTTGATGAGCCAAACTTTGGCATGCATCTATTAACACTAAAGAACCTTTTTGTTTAGCTAATTTAGTTATTTCTTTGATTGGATTACAGCAACCTAGAGTATTACTAACATGAACTAGGCTAACAAGTTTAGTTCTAGATGTTAGTTTTGATTTAAAGTCGTCTATATCTAATTTCCCATCTTTATCTATACCTATAAATTTTAATTTGCATTTATTTTTTGCTGCAACCATTTGCCATGGAACAATATTGCTATGATGCTCCATTATTGATAAGAGAATTTCATCGTTTTCTTTTAATGAATATTCGCCCCATGATCTAGCTACTAGATTGATTGCCTCAGTAGCATTTCTTGTGAAAATAATTTCTTTTGATGAATTCGCTTTTATATATTGGCTAATTAAATATCTTGCATTTTCAAATTCTTCTGTTGCTTTAGCACTTAATTGATGTGCCCCTCTATGTACATTGGCATTAAAGTTTTTGTAATATTCATCAATTTTTTTTAAGACTTGTGTTGGTTTTTGTGTGGTTGCAGCATGGTCTAAATAAATAATTTGCTCATTATTTTTGAAATTCTTATTTAAAAGAGGAAAGTCTTTCTTCGTTATTTCAGGAAAATTTTGAATCGTTTCCATTAATTTTCGTTTAAAAGTTTATCAAGCAAATCCCATTTATCTTTTGAAATGGGAATAAATGAAATTATTTCTTGAAAGTAAGAACTTAATTGTAGTTTACTTGCTTCTGTTAATGTGATCCCTCTTGTTCGCATATAAAAAAGTTCTTCTTCATTTAGTTGCGAAATTGTAGCCCCATGTTTGCATTTGACATCATCAGCAATTATTTCTAATTGAGGTTTGGTATCTATTTGTGCGAGATTTGATAAAAGTAAATTTCTGCTTAATTGCGAAGCATCAGTTTTCTGGGCGATTTTCGGAACTATTATTGAACCTTCAAATATTGCATGTGATTTATCATCAGCAAGTGATTTATTAATTTGATCTAGAAATCCATTTGGGCCATTAAATTCTATTTTTGTATAGGTTGAAATCTGCTCATCTTTTTTTGTTATTTGCATACCTTTAATATTTGTTTTAGCGTTTCCCGCAGATTGTTTAATACTAATTTCAAATCTCGCGTAATTGAATTTGAAATGTAAAGATCCTAAGTTGTATGCACTATTTTTTTGTTGAATTACATTGAGAGAATTTAATAGATTAGATCTGTTTTCACCGTAAGAAACAACACCATGATTTACGGAACTATTTTCTTTCAAGCAAAAGAAAGTTGATTGAGATAATGAAGAGTTTTCTTTACCAAGATTTACTTGTAATAATTCAACATTACAATTCTTTTCTAAAAATATTACGAGGGTTTTGGCGTCTAAAGAATTACTAGATGCGTGACTAAAAATTTCAATAGGAGGAATTTTTGATCCATTTATTTTTAATCCCAAAATATTATTTTTACAACTTAAAGACAGATTTAGTAGGTCACTCCAATTTTCGTTTTGCTTAAAAAAAGATATCTGTTCCTTAATGTATTTTTGTAATTCATCCTCACTTAATTGCTGTATTGAATAATTTTTCTCTATTAATTTAATTTGGCAATTCTCACCAATTATTAATCTAATAGTACTTTGAGAATTTTTCGGATATGGTATATCAAATTTTGAATCTTTTTCATTAACTGAGTAATCTAAAAAGGTTGACAATTTTGATTTATTTGAAAGTCTCCATAGTTCACTTTTAGGATTAGGGAGAGGGCTTGATTGTAATTTATGAAGACAGATTTTTTGTATTTCTGTTAGTTTATTATCTGATTTATTAGTTTTTATTTTTTCAATAATTTCCATTTGTCTAGGTCTCTTTTATAAAGTTATCAGTCCATTCATACCCTTTTTCCTCTAGCTCTAGAGCAAGATCACTTTCACCAGTTTTTATGATTTGCCCATCTGACATAACATGAACATAATTTGGTTTAATTTCATCTAATAATCTTTGATAGTGGGTAATAAGTATAATTCCAGTTTGTGCATTAGATATTTTTTTAATTCCTGATGCCACTATTCTTAGAGCATCGATATCTAGACCAGAATCGGTCTCATCTAATATTGCTATCTTGGGCTCAAGTAAAGCCATTTGCAGAATCTCATTTCTTTTTTTTTCACCTCCGGAAAAGCCTTGGTTTACACTCCTTGATAGGAAAGCATGATCCATTTTCACAATTTCTAACTTTTCTTTAACTAATTCTTCAAAATCAAAAGTATCCAATTCTTCTTTGTTGAGGAATTTCCTTCTAGCATTAGTTGAAACTCTAAGAAACTCAAGATTACTTACACCTGGAATCTCAATTGGATATTGGAAACCAAGAAAAATTCCTGATTGAGATCTCTCTTCAGGTTCTAGAGAGTTGATGTTTTCACCAAAAAATTTTATTTCGCCATTTGTAATATTATAAGAAGGATGTCCTGCAATGATTTTCGAAAGAGTACTTTTGCCACATCCATTTCTTCCCATGATGGCATGGATTTCTCCGGGATAGACAGTAAGAGAAACCCCTTTTAAAATTGGAAGATTATCAGTAGATGCAGAGAGATTTTCAACTTCTAAAATTGGATCTGATTCTTTCATTTTACTTTGCATATCAGTTTAGAAATTGATTAATTAACCTACTGATCCCTCTAGTTTAAGTGCCAGTAACTTATCTGCTTCAGCAGCAAATTCCATTGGTAATTGATTAAATACATCTCTGCAAAAACCGCTGACCATCATAGATACTGCCTCTTCAAATTCTATACCTCTGCTTTGAAGATAAAAAAGTTGGTCTTCTGAGATTCTACATGTGGTTGCTTCATGCTCAATTTCAGAATTGGGTTGTTGAGATTTGATGTAAGGAAATGTATTTGCAGAAGCTTGATCCCCTATTAACATTGAATCACATTGACTGTAATTTCTTGATCCTGTAGCTTTTGTTCCCATTTTGACAAGACCTCTATAGCTATTTTTTGAGTTACCTGCACTGATACCTTTGCTAACAATAGTTGATTTGGTCTTAGGACCAATATGGATCATTTTTGTTCCGGTATCTGCTTGCTGAAGATTATTGGTGAGAGCCACTGAATAAAATTCTCCTACAGATTCTTCCCCTAAAAGAAGACAGCTAGGATATTTCCATGTAATTGCGGACCCTGTTTCAACTTGAGACCAGCTAATTTTACTTCTCTTGCCTAAACATTTTCCTCTCTTGGTCACAAAATTAAAAATTCCGCCAATACCTTCTTCATTACCGGCATACCAATTTTGTACTGTTGAATATTTTATTGAGGCGTCGTCTAATGCTATAAGCTCTACAACTGCTGCGTGTAGGGTATTTGTATCAAACATTGGAGCTGTACAACCTTCTAGATAACTTACAGAACTTGATTCTTCGGCAATGATTAGCGTTCTTTCGAATTGTCCTGAATCCCCACTATTAATTCTGAAGTAGGAGGATAGATCCATAGGGCAGGTAACACCTTTTGGGATATAAACAAAAGAACCATCACTAAAAACAGCAGAATTTAGTGCTGCAAAATAATTATCACTAGTTGGAACTACTGTACCTAAATATTTTTCAATCAAATCCGCGTGATTTTTTACTGCTTCACTAATTGAGCAAAATATAACTCCATGTTCAGCAAGTTCTTCTCTAAAAGTTGTGGCAATAGAAACACTATCAAAGACAGCATCAACTGCTACATTTGTGAGTTTTTTTTGCTCCGTGAGAGGTATTCCTAATTTGTCAAAAGTCTCAAGAAGTTTAGGATCAACTTCATCTAAGCTAGAAATTTTCTCTTTTTGCTTAGGAGCAGAGTAATAAATAATATCTTGATAATCAATTTTTTTATATCCTAATGCTGCCCAATCAGGCTCTTTCATTTTTTTCCATTTTTTAAAGGCTTTTAATCTAAAATCAAGAAGAAATTGTGGCTCTTCTTTTTTATGTGAAATTAATTTTATGATATCTTCATTTAATCCCTTTTCTATTTTTTCAGTTTCAATATCAGTAACGAAACCATATTTGTAAGGCTCTTTTACTGATTCTTGAACTAAATTTTCGTTTACCATGTTATCCAAAATAACGTATTACAATTAGCTTTATATACTTTAACGAAAGATACCCCCAATATTGAGTTTTTTTCCTTTATTAAAACTAAAAATTAATGTCTAATCATCTTGATCCCTTGTCTAATCCATTAAACATAAAAACTATACAAGAAATTGATAAACTTGATCTACCTATAATGCAGAAACATCATTTAAGAATACTCGCTCATTGCCTTCAGATTTTAAAAATAATTAATCTAAATAATTGTTTGGAATATCAAAATAAAAATCCCCTGAGAGAATGGTGTGATAACCAATCTAAAAAATTTGATGATAAAAAATTTAGTGATCTTTTTTATGAGCAGTTAGAATCCACTTCGAAAAAGATTAAGTACTTTTTCAAAAAAAATTGGTAAAAGTATTGATGATTTAGAGATAGATGATTTAGTACTTCTAGTTGAACAACGCTGAAGCCTCTTTTTTTGATCCCGAAGAAAAAATATATTTTTGTTGAGTCGTTAACAAATTTAGGTAATAAAATTTAAAAAAAAGGAAAATTAATTTACATTTCAAAAAAATCTGAAAATTTATTAATGTCATTCATACCAACTGTTTTGAAGAGAAATATCAATTCTGAAAATTTTTTAGTAGTCAGAGGATCCTGACGACAGGCCAAAAAGACACACAATTCCTAAAAAAAAAGAACATACTGATCCCAAACAAATTCGGAGAATTTAAAGTGGCTGATGGGATCATGAATAAAGATCAATTACTCTCACTAACCCTCAGACAATTACGTCAAGAAGCAAGTAAATTATCGGTTCCGCTTTACAGTCGCAAAACAAAAGCTGTTTTAGTTGATTTAATACTTAAATATCAAGAAAAATCTATAAAAAAAACATATACTATTCCTTCTGAAGCAAAAACTGAAGAAACTATTGAGTCCAATGCTTTCAGCAGTAGTGAAGAAGTTAAAACAAATGTAGTGTTCTTACCCCGAGATCCAGATTGGGCTTATGTTTTTTGGCAAATTTCTGATGAAGATAGAGCAAAAGCACAATCTTTAGGAGCCAATAAATTATGTCTACGATTATTTGATGCATCTGGTTCTGAAGGAACCAACTTTAATCAAGGAACACTCAGGGAGATAGCAGTTGATAGTTATAGTACAGAGTGGTACTTGCCAATCCCACTTGCAGATAGAGATTATAAAGTTGAATTAGGTTATAAATATGGTTTTAACTGGATGTCATTGGCATTCTCTTCGATAAGCCATGTTCCTGGGTCTCATCCTTCTGAGCAAATTCTTGATAAATTTGTTCCTTTTAATTTAGATTCCACTTCTGAGTCAATCCTAGATATTTCTAATCCTGTTGTTTCAGAACAAAATGGTATGCATGAAAGGTTGTACCAAGCAGCAACTAACATTCCTCTCAGAAGAAAAGTTGGTTCAGAAGAATTTATGGAAAATTTAAATTCAACAAACCTCAATGAAAATCTTACGGACTCAGGCGCTGGTAAATGGTCATCAGGTTTAAATGATTCTGGAAGCGGAATTGTTAAAAATAGATCCTTTTGGCTCGTTGCTGATGCTGAATTAATTGTTTATGGAGCAACAGAGCCATCTGCAAAACTGACAATAGGTGGAGAAGATGTACCTCTTGCTGCGGATGGTACATTTAGAATTCAAGTTCCATTTAGAGACGGGACTCAAAAATATGATATTAAAGCTGTTGATGTATCTGGTGAGCAAGAAAAAAGTATATCAATGAAATTTGATAGAACTACACCACTTGACGATACTAATGAAAAAGATAATGCTGAGACTGAATGGTTTTAATAATTTAAATTAATGCTAAAAAAAATTGTAGCTTTTACACCTTTGTTTGGTGCATTAACGTTTCCACTAATAGTTCCAATTACAATTTCTAAATTTGGTATTAACTATGGAATTCTTAGTGCATTATTAATATCTTCATTATGGTTTATCGCTATGTTAAGAACTTCCGAAATGCCTCATTAATTTAGTTAGATTTTCGGAAGTTTATTTTAAATATGATACAAGCTAGTGTAATCCATATCAATTCTCCTTTTCTAGATCAAAAACCAGGCACTTCTGGTTTAAGAAAAAGTACTTTAAAGTTTCAGGAAGAACATTATCTAGAAGTTTTTATTGAAGCAATCTTACAATCATTGGAAGATATAAAAGGTTCAACATTAGTAGTTGGTGGTGATGGCAGATATGGAAATTCTGAAGCTATAGAAAAAATTGTCCAAATATGTATTGCTCATAAAGTTCAAAAGGTTATTGTTCCAAAATATGGTTTATTATCTACTCCTGCAACATCACATTTAATTAGAAAAGAAAACGCTATTGGTGGAATTATTCTTTCTGCAAGCCATAATCCTGGTGGGATTGATGGCGACTTTGGAGTGAAATTGAATATCTCGAATGGTGGCCCAGCTCCTGAGATAATTACTAATAAGATTTTCAAAGCTTCACAATTATTGACTAGTTATAAAATTTGTAAAATTCAATTACCTGATTTTAGTGAATATGGAACTTATCATTACGGAGAAACTACCTTAGAAATTATTGATGGATTAACGGATTATTCTAATTTGATGGAGAAAATTTTTGATTTTGATCAAATTAGTGATTTTTTAAAAAAAGACTTCTCGTTAATCTTTGATGCAATGAATGCGGTTACAGGCCCATATGCAAAAAATATTTTTGTTGACAAAATGGGTCTTGCACATGATTGCGTCATGAATGGTAACCCGTTAAAAGATTTTGGAGGTTTACATCCTGATCCTAATCTTACTTACGCATCCCAATTGGCTGATTTGTTATTAAATAAAAAATCTTATAGTTTTGGTGCTGCATGCGATGGAGATGGAGATAGGAATATGATCTTAGGAAGTGGATGTTTTGTGAATCCTAGTGATAGCCTTGCAGTTATCACTGCTAACACAAAATGTGTCCCTGGTTATAAAGATGGTATTACAGGTGTGGCACGATCCATGCCAACCAGCTCAGCTGTTGATAATGTTGCTCGAGCATTAAATATACCTTGTTTCGAGACACCTACTGGTTGGAAGTTTTTTGGAAATCTTTTAGATTCTAATTTAATTACTTTGTGTGGAGAAGAAAGTTTCGGAACAGGTAGTAATCATGTGAGAGAGAAAGATGGACTATGGGCAGTTTTGTATTGGTTACAAGTTTTAGCTGAGAAAAAATGTTCGGTAAGTGATTTGATGCAGAATCATTGGAAACAATTTGGTAGGAATTATTATTCACGCCATGATTATGAGGCAATTCCTTCAAATATTGCTAATCAAATCTTTGGCAACCTAACTTCTATGCTCGAAAATTTAAAAGGAAATAGTTTTGCTGGCAATTTAGTTAAAGTTGCAGATAACTTTTCATATTTAGATCCCGTTGATAATTCTACAAGTGAAAATCAAGGTTTAAGATTGGTGCTTGATGATAATTCCCGAGTAATTGTTCGCCTTTCTGGAACTGGAACTAAAGGTGCAACATTAAGACTATATTTTGAAAAATTTTTCAATCCTCAACAGAATCTTTCGTTGAATCCTCAGATCGCTTTGAAACCTCTAATAAATGATTTAGATGATTTATTAAACATTTCAAAACTTACTCAAATGGAAAGTCCTACAGTAATTACTTAGAATTGAAAGGAATGATTTTTTGATTTTATTGATATGTATTCAGAAAATTTATTTACTAATTGTTCTCAAATAGAAAATAATGCACCTTTGGCAGATAAATTAAGACCAAAGAATTTGGAAGATTTTTTTGGTCAACAACCAATTCTGAATGAGAATTCGCTTTTAAGAAATGCAATATTAAACGATAAGATTAGCAATTTTATTTTTTCTGGTCCTCCTGGTGTTGGAAAAACTACTCTTATTGAAATTATTTCCTTTAATACCCGTTCAAAACTAATTAAGTTAAATGCAGTATTATCAAGTGTTAAAGAATTAAGAAATGAAATCGCTAATGCAAAAGATAGATTAATAAATTCAAAAAGAAAAACAATTTTATTTATCGATGAGGTTCATAGATTTACATCAGTTCAGCAAGATGCCTTATTACCTTCAATAGAAAATGGAACAATAACTTTTATTGGTGCTACAACTGAAAATCCTTTTTTTGCTGTTAATAAAGCCCTTGTTAGTAGGTCTCGTATTTTTACATTGCTTCCTTTGTCAGAAAATGATTTGCAGAAAATAATAGAAAAAGTCATAATTTATTATTCTAAAAAAGATTCAAAAAAGGTTTATTTAACTCAAGATGCTATAAATCACTTAATTAAATATTCTGGTGGTGATGCAAGAACATTAATCAATGCGCTAGAGATGGCCATAGAAACAACTGCTGAAAATGATGCTCAAGAAATCAAGATTCATCTCTCAATAGCAGAGGATGCAATTCAAAAGAAAAATATTGTTTACGATAAAAATGGTCAAAATCATTATGATGTAATAAGTGCCTTTATCAAGTCCATAAGAGGTTCAGATCCAGATGCAACTTTATTCTGGCTTGCTAATATGCTGGAGGCTGGTGAAGATCCTAATTTTATTTTTAGAAGACTACTTATATCTTCATGTGAAGATATTGGAATAGCTGATCCTAATGCCATAGTAGTTGTACAATCCTGTTGTGATGCTTTTGAAAGAGTTGGTTTTCCAGAAGGATTATATTTTTTAACGCAAGCTTCTTTATTTTTAGCTATGTCTCCAAAAAGTAATAGTACGAAAAGTATTTTTAAAGCAATTGAAACAATCAAATCTACCAATGCTTTGGATGTTCCACTTCATTTAAAAAATAATTCTAATTGTTATGTCAATCCTCATAATTATCCAGGTAATTGGGTCGCACAAGAATATCTTCCTGAATCTTTAAGAGGTTTAAAAATATGGCAACCAAATAATAATGGCTGGGAAAAAACTCAATATGAAGAACTGCTTAGAAGAAAAGAAAACTAAAAATTTTTAGAATAACAAATAATCTCAGGATTAAAAGAAGTTTTTTCCTCGTAAGCTAATGCGATAGTCCAATTATGGAAGTTAATCTGTGAATAATTTAAATGTATGTTTTTTTTCTTGTGAATTAACTCTTTTTGCTTTTCAAAAAATTGCCAATGTTTAATATCTTTTGCTAATTTTCCATGATCCCATTTTATAGCCGCTTCAATAGCACACCATTGATTTAATATCATATTTTTTGTTAAGTAATTATTATGGTTTGACTTATTAGTATGAAAAAAATATTTTTCTGCAAATTTTATGTGTTTAAAATCTCTATCTGTTCTCTCAATATCTATCCCTATTTTGCTTTTATGCCAGACTATAGTAATGGCATCTTTACAATGACTTAAACTGATATTCCCCATGCCAGAGGGTAAACTTGGAGGTTCTCCAGGACGAGCATTAATTGGAATTTCTAGGGGGTCTAAATCAAAAAGTGTTGAAAGTGATTGTCTCAAATAAGCTCTTGTTTCTAAGAAAATCTTTGATCTTGAAGTTGTTAGGTGTTTTGCAGTTTTAATTTCTTCTATAGTTGCGACATCTTGCACACCTTTAATCTCATAAAACCAAATTTTTGGTATTTTATATTCATACTCATTTAATAATTTCAATGGCTCTTAAGGTTGGCGACAAAGCACCAGAATTTACATTAAAAGATTCTTTTGAGAAAGAAGTTTCTCTTGCTGATTTTAAAGGTAAAAGAATAATACTATATTTTTATCCAAAAGATAATACTCCAGGATGTACTAAAGAAGCATGCAATTTTAAAGAGAATTGGGATTTACTCCAAAAAAATAACATTGTTGTGCTTGGTATTAGTAAAGATAATGCATCCTCTCATCAGAAGTTTATAGAAAAATTTAATTTACCTTTTATTCTTTTAACTGATCCGGATCCTTTCAAAGTTTCAACTAATTACGATAGCTATGGACTGAAGAAATTCATGGGAAAAGAATATATGGGAATGATGAGAAATACTTTTGTAATTGATACTGAAGGTAATATCGAAAAAATTTACTTAAAGGTAAAAGCAGCAATAATGGCTGATCATATAATTGCAGACCTTGGCTTAAGCTAGTTTCCTAACGGATTGATGGTGAATAATCATCCCCTCCATAACTAAATTAGGAGCATTGATAATATTTTCTTTTTGCGTCTTAAGAGATTTTGTGAGTAATTGAGAGTCTCCTCCACAGATTATTAAAATATCCTTTTCGGGATAAAATAAACTATCAATCACGCCAGTAAGAGAGTTGATTACTCCTTTTAAGATTGCTTCTTCTGTATTAATTAAAAAATCTTTGCTAGGAATATCATATTTTTTGGGAACTTTAAGATTTTTTGTATTTTGTTCCATTGATTTTAATTGTGTTAGAAAACCTGGAAGAAGTTGACCACCAATAATAGATCCATTTGAATTCAATTTTGTTATTGACAATATTGTTCCAAAATCTGCAATTAGCAAATCTTTTTTGAAAGGGTTTTCAATAATTTTTAAAGCGGCTATACAGGCAAGAGCTCTATCAACTCCAAAATAATCAGGAAGATTTGATAACTGAATATCTTTAGTTTTTATTTCATTTTCTTTTTTCAGCAAAAAATTTGGTAGTTTTCCTACAGAAGCCCAGATTAATTGATCAAGATCTATATTTTCGGGAACTTTTTGCTCTTTTTTGGTATGGAAGAATTTAGATTGATTTTTAGAATATTTTGCCCAATGAAGCCTACTATTGCCTACTAATAAAAAATTTATATCTGAGACCATTGTTCTATGATCAATTTAATTCTTAGTGTGTATCCCACATTCTTGTTTAATCCCCCCAAATCTTGTGTCTCTGCCCTTTGTTTTATTACCATCGGGACTGCTTGAATGCCAATCTCCTACAGAAGAATAACCTTTGATAAAAAGTGGATGGGCAGGCAAGTTATTATTTTCCATATAATAAAAAATATCTTTATTTGTCCAATTTAATAAAGGTCTTAAAGAAAGTCTTTGACGTATTACGTCTATGAATTTCATTTTTTTTCTATTCTCTGTTTGACTTGATCTAACACCGCTAGCCCAGCAGAAAATATCATATTTTTCTAGACCATTTTCTAAAGGTTTTATCTTTCTCAATTCATGATACTTATCTAAATCACTCTCTTTATTTGTTTCCCAAAGTTTTCCGTATTTAGCCTCCATTCTTGCTGGAGATAATTCACTTTGCAGAACTTCAACTTCTAAGGATAAATTATCAATAAGCTTTTCAGCGTAATGGTATGTTTCTGGAGGTAAGTATCCTGTATCTATCCAAAATATTTTGATTTTTTTTTGTAGACATAATTTACTGACCATATCTAAAAGGACTGATGACTGTATTCCAAAACTTGTTGTAATAGCAAATTTATTATCAAACTTTTCATAACCCCATGTAAGCATTTCTTGAGGCTTCATTTCTACTAGCTCTTGATTAAATTTCTTCAAGTTAGTTTGAATATCTTTTTGGATTTTTTCAATCATTCTTCATTTAGGTTATGAGTTTGATTTTTATTTCGCTCAATTTAAAAATTATTCGTATAGTTTAATAATACATTTACGCATAACAATATTTCTCTAATGAAATCAATACAAAAACCAATAGTAATAGTTGGAGCAGGTTTTGCAGGTATGACATTTGCCTTGAATTTAAAGAATCTTAATCCTTCTTTACCGATTATTGTGGTTGATTCTGAAACTAACTTTATATTTAAACCTTTAATGTATGAAGTTTTAAGTAAAGAAATAAGAAGTTGGGAAGCCTCCCCAAAATTTGCAAATATTTTTTCTGATGCGGGTATAACTTTTTTAAGAAATTGTTTAACAAAAATTTATTTCAAAGAAAATATTCTTGAATTTAGTGACGATTTAAAATTAAGTTATCAGTATCTTATTATCTGTACAGGATCTATTCCAAATAGTTTTTTCATAAAAGGTGTAGATGAAAATTGTTATTTTTTTAATGATGTTCACGATCTAAAAAAATTAAATTCTTTTCTAAAAAAATCACAAGATACCGACTTGCATAAAAAGTTATTCATAGTTGGAGGTGGTCCCTCTGGTATAGAGTTGGCATGTAAAATTAAAGATATCTTTATTGACCAATTTGAAATAAATATTGTAGAAAAATCAAATGAAATTCTTAATAGAAATAAAATTTTTAATAGAGAGCAAGCAGAGAAGGCACTAGAAAAAAGAAAAATTAACATCTTTTTAAATTCTACAGTTAGAGAAGTCTCAGAAACTAAAATTAATATTTCCAATGATGATGGAATAACTTCTTTAGATAAAGATATTGTTATTTGGACCGCAGGTGTTAAACCTAATTTGTCTTATTTAGAAACTGATGAAATAACAAAAAAATTTGGAAGAATTTTAGTTAATAACAATTTGCAAATAGAAAACTATAAAAATTGTTTTGCTATTGGCGATATTTCAATTATTGAGGGAATGGAGGATTTACCCATAACAGCACAAGTTGCTATGCAGGAAGGAAATCATCTGGCTACAAATCTAGAACTAATTATTCAAGGAAAGGATGCTTTACCTTTTGAATTCCAAGACAATGGTGAAATGATTAGCTTGGGAATAGGTGAAGCTTCAATTTCTGGGCTCGGCGTTACTTTATCTGGGAAATTAGCTTTTGAGGCAAGAAGACTTATATATGCTTCCAAGTTGCCTGATATTATGGAAAGCTTAAAATCTGCATCTTCTTGGATATTCCAAAAAAAATCTATTTTTAAAAAGTTTCTTAAAAAAGATAATTCAATTTAAACTTTTTTGAAATATTGTTTTTGGTTATATTGAGTTAAATAAGTTTCGTATGAATTTAATTGCCGTAGTTAGTAATAATTTTGATGCGTTTATCACGGTAGTTGTTTTAATAATGTCAATAATTTTGTTTATCAAAAATACTATTGCTCCAGAATTGACTGGTTTGTTATGTGTTGGAATATTTATAGCCACAGGGGTTCTTTCTCCAGAAAAAGCTTTAGCTGGATTTGGCAGTCCATCTTTAATTACCCTTATGGGTTTATTTGCAGTTTCATCTGCATTATTTAAAAGTGGTGCTTTAGATAGAGTAAGAGAATTGATTTCTTCTGAAAGTATTAGAACGCCAAGGAAATTAATTTCATTAATAGCTTTTTTGATTGCACCAATATCTGGAATTGTACCTAATACACCTGTAGTAGCATCTTTGTTACCTTTGATTGAAGGTTGGTGCGAGCGGAGAAATATATCACCATCAAAGGTTTTATTACCTCTCTCTTTTGCTACTTTGCTTGGCGGAACTCTGACATTATTAGGTAGCTCAGTAAATCTTCTTGTAAGTGATATTAGTCAACAATTAGGTTATGGAGCTTTGGAATTATTTAGTTTGACTGCAATTGGAATTCCTGTGTGGCTTATAGGTACAATCTACATGATTCTAGTTTCTGACATGCTTTTGCCAGATAGAGGGAGGGATAAGGATTTTATTAAAAATGGTGATATGAATATATATTTTACTGAAGTTACTATTCCCTCGACTTCAGAATTAGTTGGACAATCTGTTAGAAATAGTAGATTACAAAGACGATTTGACGTTGATGTTCTCGAATTACAACGAAATGGAAAAGTTATTCTTCCTCCTTTGGCAGATAGAAAGATTGAACCGGATGATAGATTAATAATACGCGTTACGAGGGCTGACTTATTTAGGTTGCAGCAAGAACATACCATATTGTTAGGAGAGAATAAAACATCTTTCGAGGGAGCTAATGTTTTCTCAGATGATGAAGGTACTAAAACCTTTGAAGCGTTGTTACCAGCAGGCTCAACTTTAGCTGGTGCAAGTTTGAGAGAATTAAGATTCAGGCAACGTCATAATGCAACAGTTTTGGCATTGAGAAGAGGCCAACAAACTGTTCAGGAGAGATTAGGCCAAGCTGTTTTAAGAGCAGGCGATGTTTTATTATTGCAAGCCCCGTTAGATTCAATTAGAGGTTTACAGGCTAGTAATGATTTGCTGATTTTAGATCAATTCGAAGATGATTTACCTGTCTTGATAAAAAAACCTATCTCAATTGCGATAGCAATAGGAATGGTGGTTTTGCCTTCGGTTACTAATATTCCTTTAGTAGGTTCAGTTCTTTTGGCGGTGATTGCAATGGTTGCTTTTGGATGTTTAAGACCTGCAGAAATACAAAAATCAATTAGGTTAGACGTTATTTTATTACTGGGATCTTTATCGTGTTTTAGTGTTGCTATGCAGGTAACAGGATTAGCAGATTTAATTGCATTCAATCTTAATTTTGCTCTTGATGGGTTGCCTTTGTATTTTGCACTAGTCGTAGTTTTTGTATCGACCGTTATTCTTACCCAATTTATTAGTAATGCTGCTTCTGTTGCCTTGATCTTGCCCGTTGCTATTGAATTTTCGAACGTTTTAGGGATTTCACCCAGTGCTTTAATAATGCTTGTTTTATTTGGAGCAAGTCAATCTTTTTTGACTCCAATGGGTTATCAAACAAATTTAATGGTTTATGGTCCTGGAAGATATAGATTTTTTGATATCGCGAAATATGGAGCTGGTTTAACACTTATAATGTCATTTACAGTGCCAGCATTGATAATTTTAAATTTTAGATAAATAAAGTGAAATTCACAGGAAACGTTTACAAGTTAAAAGATGCTTACAGAAAACTATCTGTACCTCAATTTACTATCGTTACAGGATTGGTTATTATTTTTTTTGGAACTTTAATTTTAAGTTCTCCTTTATGTTCATCTTCAAAGGTTGGTTTGTGGGAGGCATTTTTTACCTCTACATCTGCAATAACCGTTACTGGCTTGACTATTATAGATATTGGTATTGATTTGAATTTCTTTGGCCAATTTGTCTTGGCTTTTATGCTTTTATCAGGTGGTCTTGGATTAATGGCTATTACTACATTTCTACAAGGTTTTGTTGTAAAGGGGACAAAGCTAAGAACTAGATTAGATAAAGGAAAAACTCTTGATGAATTCGGAGTTGGAGGAATTGGCCGAACTTTTCAAAGCATTGCTATAACTGCAACTTGTATTATATCTTTAGGCGCATTTGTTTTATTTTCTTTTGGATTTGTAGATATTCAAAATAATTGGGAAAGACTTTGGTCCTCAATTTTTCACAGCATTTCTGCCTATAACAATGCAGGATTTTCTTTATTTTCCAATAGTCTTCAAAACTATAGAAGAAATTTTTTGGTTAATACTGTATTTGTTTTTCTCATTGTCATGGGTGGACTAGGATGGCGGGTTATTGATGATATTTGGAGTAATAAAAAAAATCTTTCTTATAAAAAATTGAGTCTTCATTCCAGACTAGTTATTAGGACAAGTTTGTCTCTAATATTATTCGGATCATTAGGATTCTTTGTTACTGAATCATTGCTTAATAGTCAATTTTTTAATGATTTGAATTTGTTTGAAAGGTTATTGTCATCTATCTTCGAAACAGTTAGTGCAAGAACTGCAGGCTTTACAAATTTTCCCATTTCCTTGAACTCTATCTCAGATACTGGCCTCTTATTATTAATGACACTTATGTTTATTGGAGCAAGTACTGGAGGTACAGGTGGAGGCATAAAAACAACTACATTTATTGCTTTAATGGCTGCAACTAGATCAACTTTAAGAGGGCAGAAAGATGTAATTATTAGCAATAGATTAATTTCAGATAAAGTTATTCTCAAGGCAGTTGGAATTACAGTAGGATCATTGCTCTTTGTTCTTTTAATGGCAATGTTGCTTAGTACAACTAATACTTTTGTTAAAAAAGAATCATTCACATTCCTGGAAATTCTTTTTACTTGCATATCTGCATTTGCAACAGTTGGTTTTGATATCGGTTTAACTGCAAAATTAAATCATTTTGGCCAATTTATTCTTATTGTCGGTATGTTTGTGGGTAGACTTGGGATCCTTCTGCTTTTAAGTGCACTTTGGCAGGCCCTTTATAAAAGTAGAATAGATAGACAAAAGAGAATTGGCTATCCTAGGGCTGATCTCTATGTTTAAGATTGATTAAGTTTAATTATGGCTGATTGGTGGCAGTGGTCTCAAAAAAAAGGAAATGAAGCACTCACTTTTGCAGTTGTTGGTGTTGGAAGATTTGGAACCGCAGTATGTAGAGAACTTATTAGTAATGGTGCAGATGTTTTGGCTGCAGATTATTCTGAAAAAGCTATTGACGATTTAAGACAATTGGAACCTTCGATAGAAGCTAGAGTTGTAGATTGCACTGATGAAGAGTCTATGAAAGAATCTGGAATTCTTGAAATGAATACTGTTGTAGTGGGTATTAGTGAACCTATTGAAGCAAGTATAACTACAACACTTATTGCTAAGGATAGTGAAGGCAGCAAAGTGCAAAGAGTAATAGCGAGAGCTACGAGTGACTTGCATGAAAAAATGTTAAAAAGGGTAGGTGCAGATAAAGTTGTTTTTCCATCTAGGATGCAAGGAGAAAGATTAGGCTTAGAACTGGTTAGACCAAATTTAATTGAAAGATTAGAATTAGATAACCAAACTGGTATAGATGAAATAACTGTTCCAGAGGAATTTATTGGAAGATCTTTAAGAGATTTAAATTTGAGGAAAAATTATTTAGTAAATGTTCTTGCGGCTGGACCTGCGGAAGAGTTAACAGTGAATCCTCCAGCAAAATACATTTTGGAAAGAGGCAATATTTTGGTAGTTATGGGTAAAACTGTAGATTTACAGAAATTGCCTCAAAATTAATTTTTTTAATCAGATTTTTTATAGTATCTAATCCTCTGATGAGCTCTTTTTAATCTTCTTACAGTTTGTTTTTCAAGTTCATCTCTAAATTGATTGGTATTTAAGTTATTTTCTCTAACAAGTGATTTACTTTCTTTTTCAAAATATTTTTTGATACCTTCTTGTATTAATACTTTTGCCATATTACTAACTGTCCTAGATTCTTTACTAGCTAAAATAGTAAGTTGCTCACATATTAATTCTGGGAGCACTACTTGAATTCTAGGGGATTTAGGCTTCCCATTTGTTGAGTTTTGACGGGTAGCCATGAGTCAAAGTTGATAACTGTTACTTATAAGTATACACAGTTAGTCAAGGATACTATCTTTGTGTATATTATTAATAAGGAAATAAATGTCCGTATTAATTAATTGTTTTTATTGCCCCATGAAAAATTCAAGAAAACTTGATTCACACAAAAGGCCGATAATTGGTAAAACAAAAAAAAGATTAGTTAATTCTGATTATCACGATAATGAAAATAGTGATGTTCTGGTATCAGCTGTAATTAGTCCGTATTTGCTAACTCACCTTCACCAAATACTTCAACAGTCTGAGTATTATGCTCAAAAAGATGGTAGAAAATCTCATGCAGCTAACTTTGCGAAACTTAGAAAGGTTTTATGTTTAGATGCAAGAAGTATGGCAGATGCATCAGCAAAAGAAATAAAAGATACTGATAATGATTTATCTATTAATCAATATAATGAAAAAAATGTAGCTTGAAGTAATAATCTATTAATAATAGATTTTTTAAAAACATGTCCAGTAATGCTGAAAAGCTCTATGACTTAATAGCAAACGATCCTAAAAAGAAACAAAGTTTATTTATGATAGCCTTAACTAACCCTAAAAAAGCCCTAGATAAAATTTGCGATATTGGTTGCGAGTTAAATATTTCTGTGACTAAAGAAGAAGTAATTGAATATTTGAGCACTATTGATGATGAGGCAACTAAAATGTGGTTAGTTAAAGCTCGGGGAGGTCTTTAGGTAAAGGCTTCGAATAATCACTATTTTGGTTCAAAATAGGCTTAATTCTTTTGTTGTAACCTCCTCCTCCAGCTAAAGTCCAAAAAAACCAATAACTTGGAATCGCAAGAGCTGCAGCTATGAAAATTACAGTAATCTGTTCTATTCTCTTCATAAGATGATTTTATTCCACAGAATATCTTAAGTAAATAACCCTCAAATTATGTAAATTCTATTTTTAAAAAAGTGATTAGATTTGAAGGTGTAACCAAAATTTATTCTACGGATGTCGTTTTAAATAATATTAATTGGGAGATTAAGAAAGGAGAAAAAGTTGGCTTAGTCGGTCCCAATGGAGCAGGTAAATCAACTCAATTTAAGATTTTAATTGGTGAGGAAGATCAAACAAGTGGAACAATCATAAAAGAGGGAAATCCTAAAATTGCTCATTTAAAACAAGAGTTTGATTGCAATTTGTGTTACTCAGTAAGAGAAGAATTAGAAAGTTCTTTCAAAGATATACAAATTGTTGATAGGAAACTTTCTGAAATTGAGAACAAAATGAAATCATTGGATATAAAAAAAAATTCAGTTGAACTTGAAACATTAGTAAATAAACTCGCTAAATATCAAGCAAAATTTGAAGCTTTAGGTGGATATAAAATGAAATCTGATGTAGAAAAAATTTTACCAAAATTAGGCTTCTCTACGGCAGATGCTGATAAATTAGTTGGAAATTTTTCGGGTGGTTGGCAGATGAAAGTCGCGCTTGGAAAAATAATCTTACAAAAACCTGATTTACTTTTACTTGATGAACCAACTAATCATTTAGATTTAGATACAATTTTTTGGTTGGAAGAATATCTATCTTCTCTTAAGATTACAATTATCATTATTAGTCACGATAGATATTTTTTAGATAAATTATGTAAAAAAATAATCTTCGTAGATAGAGGAATATCTGAAACATATAATGGAAACTATTCTTTTTTTGTTCAACAGAGGTTTTTAAATCAAGAATCACAAAAAAAAGCATATGAATTACAACAAAAAGAAATTGAGATTCAGAAGAGATATATAGATAGATTTAGAGCCAGTGCAACTAGAAGTTCTCAAGCAAAGAGTAGAGAAAAACAATTAAAAAAAATGTCAAAAATTGAGGCTCCAATAGCAAAATCAAAAAGTTCTGCTTTTAACTTTCCAGAGTGTCCTCGCTCAGGAAAATTAGTTTTAAATATCAAAAATTTGTCTCATAGTTATGAAGATAAAATTCTTTTTTTAGATGTTAATTTAAAGATTTCTGCTGGGGAGAAAATAGCAATATTAGGACCTAATGGTTGCGGTAAATCTACACTGCTTAAAATAATTATGAAAAAAATATCACCTGAAATTGGAGAAATTAATATTGGTAAACACAATATAATTACTAGTTATTATGAACAGAACCAGGCTGAAGCACTCTCGCTAGAGCAGAGAGTTATTGATTTAATATGTAATAAATCCCCAGAATGGTCACAAAAAAAAGTAAGAACATTTTTAGGAGGTTTTGGCTTTCAAAATGAAAGTGTTTTTAAATATATCAAACAACTCAGTGGCGGAGAAAAGTCAAGATTAGCATTGGCTCTTATAATTATGAATCCGAGTAATTTTCTACTTTTGGATGAGCCAACTAATCATTTGGATCTGCAATCTAAAGAGAATTTAGAATTAGCGATTAATAATTATAAAGGTTCATTATTAATTATTTCTCATGATCGATATTTTATTTCAAAGGTTGCAGATAGAATTGTCGAAATTAAGAATTCAAAGTTATTTTCATATAATGGTAATTATGAATATTTTTTAGAAAAAAATAATAATCAAGCATATTAGTTATTAATCAAAAAATATTTTTGTAAAAATTTTATTATTAAATCTTACATTTAACTAAGTATGATCACTCATTTTTCTTTACATAGTTTATCTTCATTAATTAATCTTAAAATACAAAAATAAATTTAATAAATTATATGAAAAATTATAATTTTCAAGAAAAAAAGTTTCAAATTTCTGATCCTGTTGAAAGTTATTTTGAATGCATTACTACCTGTGATATAAGGGATGGTAGATGTATTTCAAGGTGTGTGGAAATACTTAAACAGAATGACAGTTAAATCTTTTATTATTTTTCTAGATTAGTAATATCAATTGGCTTAACTTTTAAATTAATAAATTTATTTCTACGTTTTAATAATATACTTACTTGTTTATTGATACCATTTTTACTTATTTGATCTATAACGTCTGATGCGGTTTCAATATCTTTATTGCCTACTTTTATTAAAATATCATTTACCATTATCCCACTTTTTTCAGCTGGACTTTTAGGTACTATATATCCAACTTTTACAACATTATCTTTTCTATTAGGATTAATTTCTTCTATTAGGCTAATCCCAATCATAGGATGTGTTACTTTTCCATTTTTTATAAGTTGATCGGCAATTTCCTTGGCTTTATTAATTGGGATTGCGAAACTTAAACCCGCTCCTGGACCTGATCTTATTAAGGTATTAATACCAATTACTTCTCCATAATTATTCAATAGTGGACCTCCAGAATTGCCAGGATTAATCGCAGCGTCTGTTTGTATTAGTTCAAGTTTTTTATCATATATTCCTAGTTGAGTTACGTTTCTATTAAGGTTACTTATGATACCAAGAGTAACTGTATTTTCGAGTCCGAATGGATTTCCAACTGCTATAGCCCAATCACCAACTTGAACCTTTGCAGAATCGCCCAATTGTGCTTTTGGCCAAGGTCCTTCTCCTTCAATCTTTAGCACAGCTAAGTCAGTAAAAACGTCTTGCCCTATAAGTTTTGCGTTTAACTTTTGGCCATTGGTTAAACCCACAATCACCTTATCTGATCCATTTACAACATGAGCATTGGTCATTACCAGTCCATCTGCAAATATAAATCCACTTCCCTGGTTTTGCTCTATCCTTGGTCGATTGTCACTGGGTAAATCTAATCCAAAAAACCTTTCAAAATATGGGTCTAGAAATAGTTGAGAATTTCTTGGAAATTTTCTTTTTTTAACATATCTTTGAGTATCAATTGTCACTACGGCGCTACCGGTTTTTTCTACAGCCCTAGTTATGAAAGATTTGGTTGGATAGAGATTAACTTCATTAATTTTCAGTTTACTTAAAGGTTGGGATATTAATTTTGCAGGACATGCAATGCCCACTGTAATTACTGAGGCTATTAGTAAAAGCTTTTGGATGTATCTTTTCAATTTTAATTTTTTTTGTTTTTCAAAAGATTTAATACATTCAAGTATTGCTTTTCAAATATAACTAGTAAATAAATTAATTTATTGTAGATAATAAAAAAATTATTAATTTAAAATAGCTAATTTTCTTTTTTTAGAGCTATGATATTAAACATAGACTATTAATTTATAAGTTTGATGACGATCTTATTTCCAATCATATATTCTGCGGCTTTAACTTATTTAGTTTGGAAAGCTTTTAAAGTAATGTCCAACGGTTGGGGTATATCCGATAACACTAATAAACGATTAAATACTTCCAGTTTTAAACAAACAAAATACACAATACATCCAGAACTTTTAGATAAATCAGGAAACATAACAGAGGAGGAGCTTTTAACAGTAAGATTTTCTAATGATAATGATTCTTCATTAGAAGAAAGAGGTTCAACAACTGATTAATCAAATTATATTTAAGGAAAAAAATTGGAATTAAGAACAAAAATTGTCTCAGCAGTAATAAGATCTCTCAAATTACCACCAAGATTTCGTTTAAAAATGGTTAAAGAAGATCCAGTTAGACTTGAACTAAGTCTTACTCCTTCTTATGGTAAAAATCCAATTATTGTTGGTTTAGTAGAATCTTTAGATTTAGTTGCTAGAAGAGATAGGGAAGGTAGATTACCTAGAGATCTTCAAGGAACTTGGGATTGGACAGTAAGACATGGGAAAGTTAGTACTGGAGGATGGAATCCTATGTTAAAGGAAGCTTTGCAAACAATGTTTGATACAGGATTACCAGCAATTGTATATGAGGAATTAACGGGAGAAGAGTATAGACCTGTTGACGGATTTAGACATATTAAATAATGATATATTTTTTATCATATATTCTTCCCCAAAACGTTATTATAGACTGACAAGCTATCGAATCAATTATGAATGAAGAAAATCAAGCAAGATTTGGCTTTGTAAATTTCGCTGAAACGTGGAACGGTCGCATGGCAATGATGGGTATTTTGATTGGTCTTGGGACTGAATTAATAACTGGGCAAAGTATCCTAAGACAAATAGGTATAGGTTAGATTTTTATTTTATTTCCTCAGCTTTAACTTCAATAGTACTTTCACTCGGTTTTTTACCTAATTGACTCCTTCTAGTATTATTCTCTAAATCTGCACCGCAATTCATGCAGATTCCATCAAAATCTAAAGATATCGTGCCACAATTTTCACATGTATTAATTTTCGACTTGAAAGAATTAAATCCTATAAACACCAAAATTAATATTAAGAGGGGAATTAAAAGTAATAAAATCAAGATATTGCCAAGCAAGCTTATGAAAAAGTTAATTCCAATAATAGGAATTAATATAAGCATGATTAACGAATAAGTAAGCAAATTTTTATTAGCTTTAAGAAAATAATTCATTTTAGTTTATTATTATTTCTTATGTCTTTTTTTATTTACTAATGTCATACTAGCAATAACAACGCTCCAGCACTGTCCAAAATATAAAATAACTCCAAGTAGCCAAACCCACAAAGTAAGTACGAGAAAACCTCCGATAAAGCCATATGCTTGAAACCTTGCACCAAGAGAAAGAATACTTTTACTGACTGCTAAGTTTAATGTCGTTAGACCAATTCCAATAAGAAAAGATCCTGGCAAAAGTGGTCTCAAAGGAACTTTTCTGCTAGGTAAAAGGGCTTGCAATAAAAGAGCCATTAAAGAAAATCCAATAAGTGGTATTGCAAATTGACCAACTTGTAATAGGGGCAACTTTAGTAATATATCAGTAATTAGATTATTAGATTTTGAAATATTTTCTAGAACATAACTTGGGATCATCCTAAGATTTGCACTAATCTGATCTAAAACCATTAAAAAACCTATAAAGAATACTACTAGAAAAGCTTCAATTCTATTACGAAGAAATCTAGATGCTTGCTCTCTCCAAGCAGCATTTACTTTTTTAGAAGGAAGTTGGTCCTCCCACAGCCTATCTGAACCTCTTTGAAGAGATAAATATGCATTTCCTGCTGTAAATAGCAAAAACATAGCCCCCAGAATACCTGCTCCAAAACCTTGATCAATCAAATTAAATAATGTTGTTTCTACTAATTCAACTACTGAAGGGGGTAAAAGCTGAGCAGCAATAGATATTATTTGTTGATCTAGTCCCTCTTGTTTTCCTAGAAACCATGATGCAATTGAAAGAGAAATTAAAAGGATAGGAAAGAATGATTGTAGTGTGTAGTAAGCAAATGCAGCACTTAAATCAATGCAATCGGATTTGGTCCATCTCTCGCAAGCTCCCCACAAACTTTTCAGTATCCATGTTGAGCTACGCTGCATATTTATATTCTTCAAATATTTACATAATATATTTTTTTATTGTATCTAATTAAGAAATTTTTCAAGCAATTATTTCTTAATAATGCAACTATTTTTCCAATAGTAAATTACCCCATGGCCTTAAGACTTCAATTTTTTCTAGAGATCTGCAAGCAATTAATGGGAAATTAACATCGCTCAGGTTTTGTCCTGAAATTAAATTCAAAGGATCTGTTTCTAACCATTCTATAGAACAATTTAGTTCTTCTAATAATAGCCATGCCGCTGCAATATCCCATATCTTGGGAGTTGCTTCTATTGCTCCAAAAGTTTGTCCCATAGCCACACTCGTTAAATTTAAACTCGATACACCTAAGAGTCTGATTTTGCCAGGAAAAACTGAGTTTGGGTTTTTTTGTAAAATTTTTATAGATCTACTACACAAAGAAATACATTCACTTTGGTGGTTTGTTTGGTTAGCTTTTATCAACTTGTTATTTAACCAAACTCCTTTGCCTTTAATAGATACAAATTTTTTTTTCAATGTGGGTATTATTAAAAAAGATGATTGCGGTCTACCATCGAAGAACCTTGCTACTGATATAGACCAGTAAGGAATACCTGCAGAAAAATTTGTTGTGCCATCAAGTGGATCGACTATCCAGTAAGCTTTTGTATTGGGAATAAATTTATCGCCTTCTTCACTAAGGATTCCCTCACCTGGAGCTATTGAAGCTAAACCATCTACTATAGTTTTATCACTCCATAAGTCACAACTTGTTATTAATGATCCGTCTGCTTTATTGCTAGCACTAATATTTCCAAAATCTTTTATTTGGCGTTGACAAACTAATTCAAATAAAGAATCTAATTCACTTAGTTGCTTATTAGTTAAATCTGGTAGATTCATTTTGGAATATCACAAATAGATTCTCTATCTTTAGTTTTATTATTATTGTAATTCACGCAATTTTTATTTATTTCAAGAAAAGTTAATCTTTCTAATTCATCTAAATTCAAGTTGTAATTGTATATAGCATTAATATTTTTTGATTTTGCATTACTTAATTCACTTTGCCTTAAGAGTACATCTTTGAGAGTTGATATGCCAACATCATATCTAAGTCTGGCAAGTCTCACAGATTCTTTGCTTGATTCAATATCTTTAAGAGAAGAAATTATTTTTTCTTCATTTAATTTAAGGTTCAAATAGGCTTTACTAATATTTGTAGTTAAAACATTTTTTAGATTTTTATATGCATATTCCTCAGCATCAGCATCTGCTATTTTTGACTTGTAAGAGTTCTTATTCTTTCCCCCATTAAAAAAACTCCATGCGAAATTTAAACTTATTGTATTTGTATAGTTAGATCCTGATTTTTCAGAGTTAATACTAGTTGAAAGAGAATCACCCTTGGAAAATGTACTAGCGAAAGAATTACTGATATAAATACTTGGCTTATTTTGAGATAAAAAACTTTCTGCTTGGTTTTTTTTAATAGATTTTTGAAGAATAAGGTTTTTTAAAGAAAGATTTTTTTCTATACCTGCATCAATATTTTTATTTAAACTATTATTCCAATAACCAATAAGATTTTGCTTTTTATTAGTTTCAAAATCTGACTTTAAACTAAGAACTTCTTTAAGGGAAATTTTGTTAATTTGATGTTCAATTTTCTTCTCATTTAAAGATTGTTCATCTCGAGATAATTGAGCTTCTGCTTCAAGAACTTCAAATTTTGTGCCAATGCCAGAATCTAACTTTGCTTCAGCATTATTCAAACTTGAAATTGATAAATCAAGTGCAGATTTTTTATTTTGGATATCCTGATATGACTTTTGATATTTGTGATACCTCATTCTTGCTTCTTGAATTAAATCTTTTTTCTTAATTTCATAATTATTTTCCGCAATTTTCAAATTTTCTTTGCCAATTTTAATTGCGGATCCTCTTAGGGGATCGAGTAAATCCCATTTAATATTTACAGAGGGATTAGCCGAAAATTGTGACGTTTTTAAAGTTTCTGAATTACTACCATAATTGATACCTGCAACATATTTTGGTAACCCATTTGCTTGAAAATCTAGAGATGGATATCTTTGAGCAATTTTACTTGAAAGTTCATAGCTCGCAGATAAAACTAAATTTTGTAATGATTTTAGTTCCTCATTATTTAAGACGATATTTTCTATCTCTTCATAACTAATAAAAGGCTTATTTGATTTTTCTTCTAAAACAGTGTCTATGAAGTCTTTTGTTTCTTTCGATAGCACTTCTGGGGAGTTAATGAATAAAGCAAGAGGCAAAAATAAAATAGAATTTATTACTTTTTTAGGCATTTTTTATAGTATTTGTTTTATTAGATTTGCCAATCAAAGTATCTATAATATCATTTGAATCATCAAGAACGTGAATTTTGGTATTCAATTGATTTTCTACTTCCTCAATATTTTTATCATCTAAAAATAAATCAGTATTAATTTTTAGCATGATTGATGGTATGTAAATAGCATCTCCCAAATCTTTATTTTGAAGACCATAAATTAGATCTTCTCCAGTTAGAAGTCCAGTTACGACCTGCTCTTGTCCCCAATAAATGCTTGATAAACCATATAAATTTATTGTTACTCCATCAATTGAGTTTAATTTTTTGGCTATAGGAATTAGGGCTTCATAAACTAATTTGCCAACAATCCAACTAACTTTTTTTGGTTTTTTTACTTTTTGGGGTAGGTTTTGAGTCTTCTCTCTTAATACTTCCAGAAAGTTTCTAATAGTCCCAACTCCATTTGATTCTTGTGGCATATTTTCGTAGGTTTCGTAACTAGGTAAATTTGTACCCGCAATTAAATACCATTCGTCTGCTAGCCAACAAAAACGAGTCCCAAGAGTAATTTGTAGAGATGCTTGAATTCTCTCTACTTGTTTAATAGTTTTTTTTGCATATTCTGAGCTGATTGATTTTAATCCATCATTTTCAGGTCTAAATTTTGTAAGTCCTACAGGAACTATTGCGACTGAAAGTACTGTTTGAGAGGTTTTTTTGTAGAATTCAGCAAGTTCCAAAATTGATTTCTCAAGAATATCCCCATCATTTATATCTGGACAAACAACGATTTGAGCATGTATTTGAATAGAGTTTTTTTCAAACCACGAAATTTGATCAAGTATCACTCCCGCTTTTGTATTTTTTAATAATTTTTCTCTCGTGGGGGGATCAGTAGCATGAACTGAAATAAAAAGTGGGGATAGTTTTTGCATAGCAATTCTTTCCCAGTCTTCTTTTTTTAAATTCGTGAGAGTTAAATAAGAGCCATATAGGAAACTTAATCTATAATCATCATCTTTTATATAAAGGCTTTTTCTTTTACCACTTGGCTGTTGATCAATAAAACAAAATGGACATCTATTATTGCATTGCTTGATTGAATCAAATAATGCATCTTTAAAATTTATACCTAAATTAACGTCTTGATCTTTTTCAATATTTATATTGTGAATCTCCTGATTTTTATCTAATACTGATATGTCTAAAATTTCTTCACTAATAAGAATCTGATAATCAATTAAATCTCTTGGTTTTTTCCCATTAATACTAATAATTGAATCACCTGATTCAAATCCTATTTCTTCAGCAATAGAATTAGCTTCAATACTTTCAATTACTGCAGGGTTTATTTTATAAGTAATATTAGGAACCAAAAGATCAATGGGATCTTCCGTGTAATTAATTTCTTGCCACACAATTTAAGGCCAAATTCTATTCTTCACCTTCATTTTAAACTTATATATGACTCAAAGTGTATTAAATACTTTTAAAAAACTAAATATAGGTGTGAAATTATGGGCCTTTTATTTATTAAAATATGTCATTCGCAGTTTTCTAAAACACGATTTAGATTAATTAAAATAACCTCTATCATTGAAAGAATTAATTACAAAAAATTTAGAAGTAAAAGATAAATTCAACTATGAATCCCATAAAACAGTTGATTCATACGAAAATAGTTTTTTATCAAATCCTATATCTTTAAGATTGTGGTCTTCTTTTTTTGTAATTTTACCTATTTTTGTTCAAGCCCCTTGGGTTAGATTAGAACCAATAAGTGCTCTTTGTTTTACTTTTGTTATTGTCTTAGGGGCAATTGTTTTGAATCAGAAAGCATCAAATAAGTGGTTTATTGTCAGTTCATTATTATTTGGTATATCAGGTAGTTGGCTTGGTGGATGTTTGTTCTGGGGATGGTTAAGCCCATTCCCTATCTTACACATACCTGTTGAAGCTGTAGTTCTCCCATTAGCTTTAATTGGATTTGGTACTAATTGGAAAATAGGTTCAAGTTTTTATATCTCTTCTTTATTTGGAACCGCAGTTACCGACATTACAATATTTTTAATCGGAATCATGGATCAATGGAGGCAGGTAATTACAGCAGATTCTGAAACTGCACCCCAAATCCTTCAAAAAACCTCAGAGAATCTTATTCAAATAAAATCAATATCTATTATCATTTTTGTTGCTCTTATACTTTGGTTTATTTCAAAAGAAATTTTAGATTCTGGCACAAATAATACTACTAGTGGTAAAGCACTCTTAGTTTCTGGTTACGTAATTCAAACGACATTAATTGTTGATGGTATTTTTATTGTTTTAGCAATTCTGCAACCAACTTTTAGTGGCTTGGTTTAATGTTAAGGCCTCCATTTTCGCAAGAACCGATACCAATAAATAATTGGGATGTAATCGTTATAGGCGCTGGAGCTGCTGGCCTTATGACTTGTCTTGAATTACCCTCAAATTTAAAAGTTCTTCTTTTAAATAGAAATACTAGTAAGGTATCTTCTAGTAGATGGGCTCAAGGCGGAATTGCATCTGTAGTTAGACAAGATGATTCATTTGATCTTCATGCTGAGGATACTTTAAAAGCAGGTGATGGACTATGTGATTTTCAAGCTGTAGAAATGCTAGTTAAAGAAGCTCCAGGATGCGTAGCAAGGTTGCAGAATTTAGGGATGATTTTTGATCAAAGTTCTGATCAACTAGCTACTACCTTGGAAGCAGCCCATTCACGAAGAAGAGTCTTACATGTTAAAGATCGTACTGGAAGAGCATTAGTTGAAGTTCTAGAAGATCATATTGAGAATCAAAAAAATATTCTTCACTGCAGGGGTGTAAGAGTAACTGAACTTCTCATTGAAAATAAAGAGTGTAGAGGAGTTCAGGTTCTTGATGGAGCAAATTTATATTGGATTAAATCTAGAGCTGTTGTTTTGGCTACAGGTGGGGGTGGGCACTTATTTACAAATACAACAAATCCTGCTCAATCCTCTGGTGAAGGGATTGCTCTTGCATGGAAAGCAGGAGCTGCTATCGAAGATTTAGAGTTCGTGCAATTTCATCCAACAGCTTTAAAATTTTATGGTGCACCTTGCTTCTTAATATCTGAGGCACTTAGAGGGGAAGGAGCGATTTTAGTTGATAAAAACGGTGAAAGTCCAGTTAAAAATCTTGAAAATCGTGATCTAGCCACTAGAGATCAGGTAAGTAGAGCAATTATGAAAAATATGCATGATAACAGCGTAGATCATGTTGGCTTAGATCTCAGGTATATTGACCCAGAAAAAATTGTAGAGCGCTTTCCTACGATCCTAAGTCGATGTCAAGAATATGGCGTTAACCCTTTAAATGAGGTTATTCCAGTAGCTCCTGCAGCACATTATTGGATGGGAGGTGTTAAAACTGATTTAAATGCATCTTCTACAAGAAAAGGATTATATGCCGTTGGAGAAGTTGCTTCTACAGGTGTGCATGGTGCTAATAGACTTGCAAGTAATTCACTGATGGAGTGTCTTGTTTTCGCAAGAAAAATGTCTTCAATTGTTTTGAATGACTTTTCTAAAGTTGAAAAATTTGATAGATCATTTCAAGAGTTTGATATTGAAGATCCTAAAGAAGATCAAATTTCTATAATTGCTGAAAAAATTGATGAACTAAGAAAACTATGTTGGTTAAATTTAGGTGTATCTCGAAATAAGGTAAATATGAGTAAATTTTTAAATTATATTCAAAATGATATAGATCAATTAAATAAAAATGATTTACTAAATAGTCTTGAAAAAATAAAATTTGATCAAAAAATAAAACTTAGTGAACGCAATAGAAGATCATTAAATCTTTTACTTGATTTAAAGAATAGACAAATAACAACTATAATTTTATTAAAAGCTTGTCTATTTAGAGAGGAAAGTAGAGGAGGGCATTATAGATATGATTTCCCTGATAAAGATAAAAATTGGGAATGCCATACTAGACAACAGTTAGATCAAAAAATTCAAAAAAGATTTGTTAAAAATTAAGATCTCCCTGATAGTTGGTTTTTGTTGCTAGTTCATTTAAGTCACGCGTACCACTAATAATTTCTCCTTTTATTTCCCATGAAGGAAATCCACTGATTCCTTTCGTTTGGCATAGCTCATACTCATTATCTTTACCATTTTTAGCACACTCAACTACTTTTAATTCTTTAACTGCTTCCTTTCCAAATAATTGTTTCTGATCATGGCAATGCGGGCACCAGTATGCACTATACATAACAATGTTGTTTTCACTTAAAAATTTTGCAAAATTCACCTTCTGGGGAGAGCTTGAAGTGGTAATTATTGGTGATACATTTTCAGTTGGTTTTGCAACATCAATAGCATTAGAGGGGTCAACGTTTGTTGACCAAATTAGGCCTCCTAGCAGGACACTAATGGCTACAACGAAACCTCTAAAAATCATAGGTTCTCTACTTTCGAATTTTGCTCCTATCATAGAAATTATAAAGATAGAAAACGATAAAATTGCCGAAAGTATGCAAAAAAAGCAATATGCTTGAATCTTAAAAAACATTATATTTATCAATAAAAAGCTAAATGTTGATGACGCACAAGAAATTAGAAATACTAACCACCATAAAAATTTATTTAGTTTTTCTTTTGGAGAAAATAAATTAAGCGAGAGTATGATTGTGATAATTAATATTGATAAATATGTTATGAATCCAGCTAATGAGAGAGGTATATTAACTTGATTATTTTCAAATAAAGTACCCCAAGGACTATTTAAAACTGTTTCACAACCATTTTGTATCCCTGGGCATGAAAGCGAAGTAAATAAACCCCAGTTTTTTAAAGTAATCGAACCTGTATCAACTATGCCTATAGTACTAAGAATTGCGATTATGATTTTTGGCCATTTCAAATCTTTTTTATTTCTTCTGTTTAAAGTCTTAAGGGCCATTAATAAAGAAAGTTTGTTATTTACATTATCTATCCTAATATTATCTTGGCATGAGAGTTATAAACGAAATGCTTTTTAAATCTTTCAATTCTTATTTTTCAAGTTGTGAAACAAAATATTCTCAATGTAAAAGAAAAAAAACTATCGAAGATTGCATTCAGTCATGTTGGTTGTGAGAAAAATCTTGTTGACACTGAACATATGCAAGGCTTATTAGATAAAGAGGGTTATGAAGTTGATGGCAATATAAATGATGCAAATGTTGTTGTTGTAAATACTTGCAGTTTTATTGAAACAGCTCGAGAAGAATCTATTAGAAAAATTCTAGAATATACAAATAAAGGAAAGGAAGTAATAGTTGCAGGCTGTATGGCACAGCATTTTAAAGATGAGCTTATAAAAGAAATCCCTGAAATAAAAGGTTTGATTGGAACAGGAGATTATCAAAAGATAGCCAATGTTTTAGACAGAGTAGAAAAAGGAGAAATCGTTAAGGAAGTTTCAAAAATACCTGAATTTATTGCAGATGAGGAAATGCCTCGTTTTGTAGATAAAAATAAATTTGTTGCTTATCTTCGCATTGCTGAAGGCTGCAACTACAATTGCGCTTTTTGTATTATTCCTAAGTTGAGAGGTCCTCAAAGAAGTAGAACAATAGAATCTATAGTGTCAGAAGCCAAAAGTCTTGCAAAAAAGGGTATTAAAGAAATCATATTAATCAGTCAAATAACCACTAATTATGGTCAAGATATTTATGGAAAACCATCATTAGCCAAACTTTTGAATGAGCTTTCTAAAGTTCCAATTCCTTGGATAAGGATACATTATGCTTATCCAACAGGTTTAACTGATGAAGTGATTAGAGCTTTCAAAGATTCAAAGAATATAGTTCCTTACTTTGATTTGCCACTTCAGCATAGTCATCCAGATGTGTTGAAGAGTATGAATAGACCTTGGCAAGCTTCTTTGAATGAATCAATTTTGGAGAATATTAGAGAAGAAATTCCATCTGCTGTACTAAGAACTAGTCTCATTGTTGGTTTCCCAGGAGAAAAAAAAGAACATTTTGAACATCTTCTCGAATTTTTGGATAGGCACAAATTTGATCATGTGGGAGTGTTTATCTTTTCTCCTGAGGAAGGAACTGCAGCTTTTCATTTGCCAAATAAAGTATCTCCAGAGGTTGCAGAGGCAAGAAAAGATAACGTTATTTCAGTTCAACAAAATATCTCTAAAGATAAGAATCAGACATATGTTGGTTCAAAAATGAAGATTTTGGTAGAAAAAATATCAGAAAATAACGAATTAATAGGTCGGTCCTACAATTTCGCTCCTGAAATTGACGGAAATGTAATTTTATCTATTAGTCCTAAGAATGATTTGAAAAATTATATTGGTAAATTTGTTGAAGCAAATATTTCCTTTGCGGATGAATATGATTTGTATGGAGAGATTATTAAAATTTTTTAGTTTTTTTAAATTAATTTAACTGCTCTTAAGAGCTTATCTAATGCAAAAGCAGCTCCAAAACCAAAACCAATAAATGCAAAATAGAAAATGATGTTCATTAATTTTTTTATTTTTATTTAATTTAACATCAGATGAAAAGATTAGATTTTTTCGTTTAATTTCTTAATCTTGGATATAGGTTAATTTTTTGTATAAACATTCTTCAGCTTTTTGTAGTTCTCGGCCTAAATATAGAGCATGGTCGAATCTGGTTATTAAGTCATTTCTTTCTTCAGTGATCAAAATTCCAATTTGTTTCGCACTAATTCCTTTAAAAACTTCATTACTAACTCTTTTATTTTGAGAGTCGCATTTGATTGGTTCATTTGTTTCTGGGTCAAGTGCGTAGCCTTCCTCATCGATGTTATTTAAAAAGTGCTCTAAGATTATTTTATTTTCTTTAAAATCTACTTTTATAATAAAATAACCATTTGGATCTAAGTCTATATATCGGTTGGATAGATTATTATCAATCTTTATTTTTTCATCTAAACTTTTACTAGAATCCATCCTTAGAAGTTAATAAAACTGTATTACTAATATAATCTTTCGTAAAGCCAAATAATTATTTATTTAAAGGGTATAGAATTATTCTCAAATTCAATTTCCTTCTCGGTTTGTTTATTAAATTCATTAAGCCAAGGATAAATTATATTTTCCATATTTTTGTCAAACCACTTATGCAAGCTAATGGTGCTTTTTGCAAAAAACCCTCTCCGCCTTTTATGTTTACCACCTGCTCCAGGATCAAAAAAATGGATACTATTTTTTATTGCCCATTCAATTGGCTGGTAGTAACATAATTCAAAATGTAAATTAGATATTTCTTCTTGACTTCCCCAATATCTACCCCATAAGTTTTTTTTATTTTTAACGCACATCGACATAGCAAAAATTTCATTTGAATCATTTTTTGATGCGCTAAAAAGTAAAAGATTTTTTTTATTATCAACAATTTTTTCGAAAAATGTAGATGTTAGATATTTACTTCCCCAAACTCCCCACCTCGAGCAATGCTGTTCATAAAAATTATGCATTTTTTTGAGGATTTCTTGGTTGATATCATTTTTATCATAAATTTCTATTTTAATATCTTGTTTAGCAATTGATTTCCTCTCTTTTTTGATATTTTTTCTCTGATTAGAGTTAAATCTAGAAAGAAAATCATCAAACGTTTTTTCTCCATTACTTCTCCATTCACTGCTGGAATTTATCCATTCATAGTATCCCAATGATTTAAGATGATTACCCCAGCTTTCATCAATATATAAAAAATTACAACTTAAAATTTTGTTTGTAATCGCAAAGCTTTCGATATTTTTTATAAGTAAATTTGTAATTTCTTTTTTCTCTTTATTTTTTTTATAAAGAAATTGATATCCATTTACAGGACTATAAGGACTCATTCCAATTAATTTAGGGTAATAATTTAAATTCAGCTCTTGAGCCAATCGTGCAAATGATTGATCAAAAATGAATTCTCCATAGCTATGGCTTTTTAAAAAAAGTGGAGCAATTCCTAATATTTCTTGATTTTTATAAGCAACAAAATATAGAGGCTGCCAACCAGTTTCTCTCGAAACACTTTTTGATGTTTCAAGGTTTTTAAGCCAAGTCCATTCATAAAATGGATTATTTAAGTCATCTGCTAATTCATTCCATATCTCCTTGGAGATTTCCTTAATTGACAATTTGACTTCAACTTTATGTATTTTTTGGTTCATTTACTATTGAATCTATTTCAAATTTTTTGGTAATGAACATGAATTTCATTATTCATAAAGTTTTTAATTGATTTTATTTCCCATAGTCTTTTGAGATTAAAAATCTCATTAGTTTCTTCTGGAGGGATCCATGTATATCTACCGCCAATAATTCGTGGAATTATTGTAATTTTTATATCTGTTATGAGATCTTCTTTTATAAATGAATTTATAAGTTGTGCACCTCCTAAAAGAGCTAGATTATTTATTCCTTGTTTTTTTAGTGAAATTAAAGTTTTTCCCCATGAATCTTCGAAAAAGATTTGTTTCTCGAAGTCATTATTTGATGCATTATCAACTTTACTTGAGCTTATTAGCCATCTTCTAATTGGTTGACGAAAGTATTTCCAATTACTGTTAAATTTTTTGCTATTTGAAGCAACTATAGAAATTGGTTGTTTTTTTGATATTGTTACTTCGTCATTACCATTGAGATTTTTAATTAGGTAAGTTGATTGATGAGCTATTAAAGTACCTAAACCAAAAATGGTGGCGTCCACTATTGATAAGTGTTGATTTAACATTTTTTTATCTTCTTCGCTTCCAAGATGCGATTCTCCACCTCCAGGAAATGCAATTCTCCCATCTAGACTAGATGCTATAACAATTATTACTCTTGGGATACTCAAGTTTGTGAGACTAAACTATTTTCAAATTTCAATTTCAATGAATTGGTTAGCTTTTGATCAACATAAATTTCTGCAGCATTATTTGGGCTCTCTTGGAGTCTTATTTTGTGTAATGTTGCACCAAGTTCATGTATTGGATTTTTAAGAATATCAGAAATATATAAAGCTATATTTTCAGCAGTTGGAACACAATTTTGGAAAAATTCGATATCTTTATTTAGAAAAGTATGATCTAGTTGTTCAACAACCAAATCATTAATTATCTCCTGGAGCGCAGATAAGTCGCAAACCATTCCCGTTCTTTTATCAATGTCTCCTTTTACAGTTATATCGACAAGATAGTTATGACCATGTCCATTAACTCTGGCACATTTCCCATAGATTTTTTTATTTTCATCAAAGGAAATCTCTTCTTTTGCAAGTCTATGAGCGGCTGCAAAATGAGTTTGTACTGTTAAAAATGCTTCCATGTTTTTTCCAAAATAATCTGCCCATAAATTGGGGTTTTCATAAAGCCTTAGACTTGTAAGAGGTAAATCGTCCTTTAAACGACTCCAAATAACCTTTACTAATGCTTCAGTTGTGGGAAGTATACCCTCTTGATTATTAACATTAAATTCAGGCCAGACATCATTTAAAAAACGAAAATCTAATTGTCCAGTAACCTTATCTTTAATAGAGTGTTTTACATCAGAGAGATTAAGTACCATTCCATCGGAGTCTAGTTCTCCACCCATTGAAACAATAAGTTCATAGTTATGACCATGACCTGGTGCAATACTGCACTTTCCAAAAAGAGATAAATTTTCTTCTGGGCTTTTTTCAGGCAGCCAATAACGGTGACTAGAACTAAAGCAGGCACGTCGAGTTATGACGCATTCACGTCCTTTTCCATGAGATGGTTTGGATTGTGTAGAAGTCATACCTGTCTGCGATAATACTATCTTAAGGTTTTAAATACGCTTTTGTCTTTATGGAACAATCCATTATCGAAAAAACAGTTCATGCTATTAAGGGCAGAAGCATATTTTTAATAGGAATGATGGGTTCTGGTAAGTCACAAACTGGTTTAAAGCTGGCTGAATTATTGAAGTATAAATACATTGATTTAGATTTATTAATAGAGAAGTTGGCAAAAAAATCTATCAATCAAATTTTTAAGGATGAAGGAGAAGATAATTTCCGCGAATTAGAAGCAAACTGCCTTAAAGAAACTATCAAAATTCCTTCATTAGTAATCTCAACTGGGGGAGGAATAGTTACCAAATCGGAAAACTGGGGAATCTTAAGGCAGGGAATAATTGCTTGGATAGATCTCGACAAAGATATAGCAATTGAAAGATTGAAAAATGAAATTGAAAATAGGCCACTCCTTCAGGGAAAGAATCTAAATGATTTATATATGAGCATTTTTCAATCTAGAGAAAATTTGTATTCTCAAGCAGATTTAAGAATTCAAGTAAAAAAGGAAAATATTGAAGAAGTCGCTATGAAAATAATTAATGCAATTTATAAAGAAATAATTAGTTAATCTGGCTCAATTCTTACTGCAAACCATTTGATAACGTATCCTAATTTTATTTCTAATTCATAAGTGCTTTCCAATAATTCTTCAAAAAATTCCTGATCAGGATCTTCTATATTTTGATATATTGTTTGTGTTTCTGTCTTACTAAGCCAATTCTTTAACCATAAAATTGCTTCTTGCTTTGATACAATTTTTTCCTTTGAATCTGGCTCTAATAATACATAATGATCTGATGCTCTTATTAGTGGATTTGACATAATGAAAATTCTTCTTGGATTAATTCTTTGCTTGGTTTTTCAAGGAATCTTTCTAGAAAGTTCTTTTGCTCTAGTAGATTCTAACGTACGAGAGTTTTTGGAAAATCGTGTAAATCAATGGCCAGAATTATATTTGCCAAATTTTAAATTATCGGATACTTCTAAGGATTTAATTTATCCAAAATGGTTCGAGGGTAATTGGCTTGTTACTTCTCAAGATATAGTTAATGATTCAGAAGAGCCAGTTATTTATAAAGTAAATTTCTTTAAGAATGATTCAGATTTAATTGTTGGTAATCGTGCAAAAAATTCTGAATCTATTGGAAAGGCAATATTTGGTGAAACCTTAATCAAAGTTGTAAATGATCCTCAATCTATTAATAATCAAATTACTTATTTAAAAGATGATTTTTATATTGATTCAAGAATTACAGGGAGAAATCAGATCCAAGATAATGATATTTTTTTCGCAGATGAGCTAGTTATACAGACAGCGCATAAGCCAGGTGCTTCAAGGATTAATCAGGTGGAGACTATTAGTAAATTTCAAAAATGTTCCGAAGAAATATTGGAAGTTGATAATTCAATCAAACCATCAATTTGTGGAGTGCAATATGTTGCTTCTTTTGGTTCAAAAGTTGGTGATCCTTCTATTCATGCTATCAAAACAAATAAATATAAATTGAAGTTTGAATTTATTGAGAGTTAGCACTAAAAAGATATTCTTCTAAGTTATTCCTCCACATAAAAAGATTTTCTAAATAAGGGTTATTTATGTATTCTTGACTCCCCTCTCCTGAAAGAATTGGTCCTGCAGACTTTGGAAATTTAATAAGAGACAATTGAGCAGCAATTGAAATATCTGCAATTGATAAACTATCTCCAACTAAATATTTCTTGTTGATCAAGGATTTTGATAAAGCTTCCAGTAATTTTTGGAGTTCTAAATTATCTTTAGAAGACAAAACTACATTAGAAATTTTACTAAGATTTTCAAAAGGTAATTTATCAACAATACTTTTAACAGAAGAAGGTATTTCATCTGGAAGTAATGCAGTTCTTAGCTGTGGATTTTCTATTGCAGATTTTATTAAAGCTTTTCTACAAGTTGTAGCCATTGTAGTATCTGCCCAGTCTTCAATTAGTTTGCATTGTGCAAATAATATTGGATCATCCGGAAAAAGTGGATTGTTTTCATTTTTTTTGTCTATATATTCGCAAATTGTTGAAGAGTCATTAATTACTTGATCATTACTATCGACTATTATAGGTACTTGTTTTTGACCTGATAATTTAAAGATTTCAAATTGGCCTATTCCAGGTGTTACTTCTTCAACTCGATATTGTAGTTTTTTTGCATGAAGAGCCATTCTTGTTTTTAAACAAAAAGCACTATGCCTAAATTGATATAATGTAATCATGCTGTTTAATGTTTGTTAAAACTTAGCTAAAAAAGTAATCTATTTGTGGAGCTGATGGGCGAATTTTTCTCTAATGTTGCGAGATATCCAAAGTATTTGATATCTATCATTGTTGGGGGACTTGTTGCTTTGCTTGAACCTTTATTCAAGAATAGATCAAATCCACTCACAATAGTAGGTTTGATATCTTCTGTCTTAAGTGCTTTCATAACTGTTTATTTTGTCTTGCAAGCGATGACAAACCCAATAAATTTATAACCATAATGCCAAATAATTACCGTCTTGCAAAAGTTTCTTCTCTTTTGAAGAAAGAAATAACCCTTATTTTGCAGAATGATTTAGAAAATGATCTTATTAGAGATCATTTCGTCAATATTTCTAAGATTGATTTATCAGGTGATTTGCAACACTGTAAAATTTATATAACCTCAACTGCTCAAGAGAAAGTGAGGAAAGAAATTGTATCAAACTTGAATACTGCTAAAAGCTCTATAAGGCATAGTTTAGGAAAAAGAATTGAGATGAGAAGAGTTCCAGAGATAATTTTTAAAGACGATGTTGTTCTTGATAAAGGATTATCAGTCTTGAAACTTCTCGCTGAATTAAAAAATCAAAATCATAATCAAAATCATAATGTTGAGGACAAGGATGCCAAAAGTTGATCTACCCCTTGATCAAAGAAATATAATTATTACTCGATCAAAAGAAGGAATATTGGATATAAAAAAGATATTCATAAGCAAGGGCGCTAATGTATATGATTTACCTGCAATAAGTATTACTGATCCTGATGATTTGAATCCTCTTGATGAAGCTTTAAATCAAATAAATGATTTTCATTGGATTATTTTTTCCAGTAGTAATGGGATCAAATTTGTGGATAAAAGACTTAGATACTTTAATAGTTCATTAAAAGAATGTTCTAAAAAAACAAAAATCGCCGTAGTCGGAGAAAAAACCTCAAAAACTCTTGATGATTTTGGGATTAAGGCTGATTTCATACCTCCAGAATTTGTTGCTGAAAGTTTAATTGATAATTTCCCAGTATCTGGTTATGGACTTCGAGTTTTTGTACCAAGAGTTCAAACAGGTGGTAGGGATTTAATTGCAGATCAATTTAGAAAGGCTGGTTCTCGTGTATTTGAGGTTGCTGCATATGAAACTAGATGTCCTAAATCAATTCCGGAAGAAACAATTGATATTATTTCTAATCGAAAAGTCGATGCGATTATTTTCTCAAGCGGTAAAACCGTAGTAAATGCTGCTTTTTTACTAGAAAAAAAATTTGGTAAACAATGGTTAGAATATTTTGAACAAATTAAATTATTAACTATTGGACCTCAGACAACAAAAATATGTAACAAGATTTTTGGAAGAGTTGATAGTCAGGCACAAAAATATACTTTTGAAGGACTACTAGATGTAGCAATTAATATTTTTAATTAGAAAAATTTTTTTTATAGTTCTTTTCAACTAAATCTTTGAACCTATCAATATTGGTTTGTAATTCGTTTGTAACCATTTTTCCTAAAATATTTTCTTCCATAAACCGAGCAATCATTTTTGGTAGTTCATAAGTAATTGCTAAATTTACTGTTGTAATTTGATCAGTTTTACTTTCGAAAACTACTGATCCCTCAGTTGGTAAACCTCCTATTGATTTCCATTTAAGTTTGCTTTTTTCAACCCTTTCTGTAATTTGAGCTTTCCATTTAAACCTAAAGCCATTTGCAGCTAAAGTCCATTCTGTTAAATCTGGTAACGTATTAGTCTCTTCGTCAACTGTTTTTACAGATTCAATCCAGCTCATCCAAAGTGACATTGAGTCTAAATCGCTCCATGTGTCCCATACATTTTCAAGAGGCGCATTAACAACTGTTATTACGTCATGTTTTAGCCAAGTACCCATTAATTAACTTACTGCAAGATTTTTTGCTAACTTGGCTTTCTTCTCTAAAATTGCCGCGGCAGCTAAATGACCACTCATTGTAGCTCCTTCCATAGAGTCTATATAATCTTGTTTTGTATAACTACCAGCCATGAAGAAATTAGATATAGATGTTTTTTGATCGGGTCTGAAAGGTTCCATACCGGGAGCTTCTCTATAAAGCGATTGTGGAATTTGTACCACGTTACTCCAAAGCAATTTAAGGTTTTTTGAGGATGGGAATAAACGGCGAACCTCTTTATCAATCTCTTTTGTAATTCTTTCTGTGGATCTTCCCATCCATCTATCGCCAGGAGTTAAAACACATTGGAGAAGTGATCCCATATCTTTTTTTCTATAATCAGCTGGGCTTGCTAGTGCTAAATCAGCAAAACAACTGAAAGAGGCATCAGCAGAATAAAGAAGGTTATCTAGTCCAATTGGTTCGTTTCCAGTATTATCTTTTTGTAATTCAGTAACCCAACCGTCATATCTTAATTGGATTGTGGCAACAGCTACAGCTCTAAGTTTTTTTAAACCTTCAAATTCTTTAAATTGATACCATTCTTTTGGAATTATTTTTTTTATTCCAGGAACATCACAGGCAGCTAGAAATTTATCTGCAAACACTGCCTTAATTCCTTCAGGAGAAGAGATTTTTAATTGATTTACTGAATAAGAGGAAGATTCCTTTTCATAAATGATTTCTTCTACCTTATGGTTAAGATGTATTTTTGCTCCTTTGTTTGTGATGTAGTCGACGATAGGTTGCGTTAACCACTTATGTGGGGAACCTTTTAAAAGATTAAGTTTTGAGGCTTCTGTTTTTGAAGCAAACATCATGAATATAGTTAGCATGCATCTTGCTGAAATATCTTTGCAATTAATAAAACCTAAAGCATATGCGATAGGATCCCACATTCTTTCTAAACTTTTTTCGCTTCCACCATGGTTTAAAAACCATTCTTTAAAACTAATTCTATCTAGATCTCTAATAATTTTCATTGCGCCTTCATAGTCTATCAATCCTCTAACGATTGGACTTGTTCCTAAAGCTAAGGCATTTTTGAACTTATCTAACCAAGTAAGTTGTTCGGTGGTAAAAAAAGCTTTAAGTCCGTTAAAAGGAGCACCTAAAGGGAATCTGAAGTCTAACGATTTTAAATTACCACCATTATTGATAAATAGATGAGTATGATCTTTCGGGAGTAAATTGTCTAGAGCTCCCACTTTTTTCATTAATTTAAAAAGATTTGCATAATTGTAAAAAAATACATGTAAACCCATTTCTATGTGGTTGCCATCCTTATCTTCCCAACTGCCTACTTTACCTCCCCAAAATGACCTGCTCTCGTAAATTTCTACTTCGTGGCCTTCATCAACTAAATTGACTGCTGCTGTAAGACCAGCTAATCCAGAACCAACTATTGCAATTTTCACTTTTTCTTAAAATTATAACAAATCAAGTTTGGATAACGTTTGTTCTATGCATCCTATCGATTAAGTTTTTATATTATTAATAGTAGAAACCCCTTGTATATGGAAAATGTAGAAGTTAAACAGGAAATTAAAAATTCTGATGACGGCAAAGGTATCTTAATTACGAATGATGCTATAGAACAAATTTCAAATTTATTGAAGGGCCAAAGTGATAAAAAAGTACTAAGGGTAGGAGTAAGATCTGGCGGTTGTAGTGGGATGAGTTATACGATGGATTTTATAGGAACTGATGAAATAAATCCCGATGATAAAGTTTATGATTATTCATTAAAAGCTGATCAAAGCTTTCAAGTTGTCTGTGATCCCAAAAGTCTTTTATATATTTATGGAATGCAGTTAGATTTTAGTAAGGAATTAATTGGAGGTGGCTTTAATTTTGTAAATCCCAATGCCTCTCAAACTTGCGGTTGTGGAAGCTCTTTTGCAGTTTAATAAATAATGAATAACGAAATTAATCCCATCGAAGAGGATTTTAATGCAGCTTTATCAAGATATAAAGCAGGGCAAGATTTAATTCCAATCGTTCAAGATTTTCAAATAATTATACAGCAAATTCCAAATCATTTTGCTGCTTGGACTTGTTTATCATGGCTTCAATTACTTTTGAAAAATAATGAAGAAGCTTTGTCAGCTGCCAGACAAGCTGTTCGATTAAATCAGCAAGATCCACAAGCAAGAATGAATTTATCTTTAGCTCTTTTGGCTACTAATAATAAAGGTGTTAGGGATCATATTGAGTTAATAAAAAAAATGTCTATGATGATGCCAGATGTGAAAAGTGAGTTGAAAGAATCTGTTGAAGACGGATTAAAAAGATATCCAGATTGGCCTGAGTTAACTAAAGTAAAAAAATGGTTGGAATTTTAAATTGTTTAAGATTTTAATTTTAAGTAATGGACATGGAGAAGATCTATCTGGCAGTCTAATAGCTAAACAATTCGTAAAAAGTGGTTATTCTGTGCATGCTTTGCCAATTGTTGGTATGGGAAACCATTATGAAAAAGAAAAAATTAAGATTATCGGTAAAACTAAGGAATTTAGAACAGGAGGAATTGGTTATAATTCCTTTAAGGGAAGACTTACTGAGATATTAGGAGGAGAAATATTTTATCTTCTAAAAAGATTATATTTAACTTTTAAAATAAGAAAAAAATATGATCATTTTGTTGTAGTTGGAGATATTGTGCCAGTTTTTTTTGCATGGGTTTGTAAGAAAGATTTTTTTACATATCTAGTTGCTTATTCCAGCCATTATGAAGGGAAGTTGAAATTACCATGGCCTTCTAAATTTTTCTTGCTCTCACAAAAAGCAAAAAAAATATATACGCGAGATTCCCTTACAGCTAATGACTTAACATTGCAATTAAAAAAGAAAGTGTCTTTTTTAGGCAACCCATTTATGGATAAGTTTTTCCCTAGAAACAAAGAATTAAATAAAGATGAATTTAGTATTGGATTATTTCCAGGAAGTAGATTCCCCGAGATTTTAGATAATTTTGTTTTGATTTTAAAGGTATTAGAGGCATTGTCAGATTTAAGATATTTTCAAAAAATTCAGTTTAATTTTGCAATAGTTAATGCTCTATCTTCATCAAAAATAAAGGAGATATTTCAAAAAAGAGGATGGTTAAAAATAGAAAATATAAAAGATAATAATCACTTGAAATTCCAATATAAATTTTTAGAAGTGAATATATATTGGAATAATTTTGACAAAATATTATTGAAAAGTAGATGCTGTATTAGCATGGCAGGAACAGCAGCAGAGCAAGCGATTGGATTAGGAAAACCGGTTATTCAGATTGAAGGTAAAGGTCCACAATTTACAAAAACTTTTGCAGAAGCACAAAGACGTTTGCTAGGAAAATATGTTTTTTGTGCCACTAAATATAAAGACAAAAATGATCAAATCAATCAGACAATTAAATTGATTATAAAAATAATATACCTTATACAGCTAAATAAGAAGTTTATGATCTCATGTAATGAAAATGCCAAAAAAAGACTGGGTGAAAACAAAGCTTGTCTTAAGATGGTTGAAGATATGAATCATGTTATAAATAATGACTAAAGAAAATAAGCAAAATAAGCAAAATAAGTTAAATCAAATAATTGATAATTTGTTAATAATAAATTTATTTGTAGTAATCTTTTTTGCAATATTTTTTATCTTTGCAATCATCATGCAACTAAATGGGATATCTATTTTTATTAATTTTATTCAGATAGTTTGGAATCCTCTTATAGTCCCACTAATAACATTTCTTATTGTTGGAGCTTTAGTAAATGGTGTTAATTCTTGGTGGAGGCGTAAATTGCTTTCTCAAGAAGAGGATATTTAAAATCATAATTTTTTAGTTTATTACTTATTACTTTTTGCCCTTCCAATACAACTTTTGCTCCATCTCCTAATAGTATTTTTAAAACCGCGCCAGGAACTGGCAGTAAATTTGGTCTATTCAGACATTTGCCTAAAGTTTGAGAAAAGTCTCTCATTGATACTGGATTTGGTGCAACAGCATTAAATACTCCTGAATACTTTTTATCAAATAATGCCTGAGTAATTAATTTACATAAATCACTTCTATGTATCCAACTCATCCATTGCTTACCATCTCCAATTGGCCCACCTAATCCAACTTTAAATATAGGGAGCATTTTTCCTAATGCTCCTCCATCTGCCTCTAGAACAATTCCAATTCTAAAAATAACTAACCTTGAGAAAAATGGTTTTTCAGCAGCGGCCGCTTCCCATTTTTTGCATAGATTTGCTAAAAAGTCTTTTCCTTCAACACTATTTTCAGTGAATTCTCCAGACAAACTTGTACCGTAATAACCTATCGCTGATCCATTTATAATGACTTTTGGATTGATTTTGAAATTTTTCAAGGTCTTCATCATAAATTTTGTAGTGTTAATACGACTATTTTCAATCTCCTGTTTTTGTGTAGAAGTCCATTTTTTTTCTGCTATAGGTTCTCCCATTAAGTTAATAATTCCATCTGTTTCTCTTAAGACATTAAGAAGATTTTCGTTATTCCAGTTTTTTTCTTTTGATAAATCTATTTGAATAAATTTAAATTTTTTGAAATCTACATCAAGCTTTAATTTACTTATAGGTTTTCTACTTACAATGTATATTTCGTGTTTTTCATTAAGAAGTGTTGGTACTAATTCTTTACCAACAAATCCAGTGCAGCCAAGTAGTAAAAGACGCATATTTTTTAGATAACTATCGTTTAAGGCTATTAAATTTTTTTGAAGTTTGTAATTATTATTCAGTTATCAATTTTTTTAAATATTTATCAAACAAGTTTTTGTATAATAAATTTTAAATAACTTTATGACTTTATTATGACAGATTCTATTCCTCAGAAACCACTGAAGAAAGGAAGCTTAGTTTTCGTTGATAGAGAAAATCATAGTAAAAGCGTCGAAGCCCTTGCTAGTGATAATGATTTACCTAACTATGTCTTTGAAGGTCCTGGAGAGATTCTTTTAGTCAAAGAAGAATATGCTCAGGTTAGATGGCGCAGACCTGTTCCAGATGTTTGGTTGAGATTAAATCAACTTAAAGAATATATTCAATAAATTTTCATATCTAAAAGTTTTTATTTTTTTTCTCTGCAGACATTTTTGATTGAATTCTTTTTGCTTCTTTAATCATTTCTTTACCATCAAATAAGTAATCATCAACGTATCCTTTTGTATATCTATCAAATTCTGATAGTGCATCTTTAACCTGTGAAAAACAATGATAAAGATTTAGGCCTAAAGCTGTAATAGACTTTGGAACTATTTTTGTGTTAAAAATTTCTTCAACTTTTTCTATTTTCTTTTGTGAAAGACTGATATAACTGCAAAAGTTTTCCATTAGCTGGTCATCATATGGATCCGCAGAAAGTTCTTTGATTTCGTTGTTCAAAGGTTTAATTATTTGGTTAATTGATCTATTGATCGGCGTGTAAATTTCTTTAATCCATGTTTCAACTTCTCTATCTTTAATTGATGAATTATGTTTTTTTGAATTAAATTTCTCCTCCCAATTTTCATTTAACGAATCAATTGATGAACTAGCAGAGCAAAAATTCCTATCATATTGTTCTTTTTTTATAGGGTCATTAAGAATCTCCCACGCATTTTGTATCGCAAGAAATCGTTCTTTTTTTCCTCCTTTATCAGGATGATGCTTTTTCACTAGAGAACGATATGAAGATTTAATTTCACTTTTTGTTGCATTTTTTTGGAGGCCTAATTCTGCATATAAATTTTTTTCCATTTTAATAAATTAGGTATTAAAGATAACCATCTTTTCTGGCTTGAATTGAGGTATTAGATTCAAACATTGCAGTTGATAAATATCTTTCCCCGAAACTTGGAAGAATTACTATCAATCTCTTATTCATTAGTTCTTTCCTTTCACCGATTTTTATAGTTGCCGCTAAAGCTGCACCGCTACTTATGCCCGATAAAAGACCTTCCAATCGAGCTAATAAACGCCCATAATAAAATGCTTCATCGTCATCTATTTTTATAATTTCATCAATTAATTTAGTATTAAGAACTTTCGGTACGAAACCTGCTCCTATTCCTTGAATAGAATGAGATCCTGCTTTTTCTCCGGAAATCACAGCACTTTTTTTGGGCTCTACAGCATATATTTTGCAATTTGGATTAACTTTTTTCAAGAAACGTGCACATCCAGTAATTGTTCCTCCTGTGCCTACTCCCGTAACTAGTCCATCTAAATTGTTATTGGATTGGGACCATATTTCTTGAGCAGTTGTTCTTTCATGAATATCTGGATTAGCAAAGTTTTCAAATTGATTAAATTGATAACTATTTGTAATGCTGGAAGATAATTCATTCGCTAAATCTAAGGCTCCTTTCATTCCTTCTTTACCTGGCGTTAACTGTAATTCAGCTCCATATGCTCTCAACATTGCCCTTCTTTCAATACTCATCGTGTCAGGCATAGTCAATATTAATTTATAGCCTTTTGCTGCTGCAACCATCGCTAATGCGATGCCAGTATTTCCACTCGTTGCTTCAATCAACGTTGTTTTGTCTGGGGTTATCAATCCCTCTTCTTCAGCTTTACATAACATTGAATAAGCAATGCGGTCCTTAACAGATGCAGATGGATTAAAACTTTCTAGTTTCGCTATTATTTCTGGATAACAATTAAAGTGCTTTCTGATTCGATTTAATTTAACTAAAGGAGTATTTCCAACTAAAGAAGTTATATCATTTGCTATTTCCATGTAATGATTATTTAAATTGCAAAATTAAATCTCCTACTTATATGATAAGTGTATTTAAAGATCTTTTATATAATTTTCTCAAAAGAATTTAATTTAAAATAACTTTCTGCTTAAAATATTTATTATTATAAAAAGTAGTTTTTATAATCATTATGTATTTGTTGGAACTAAGTCTGAGATATTCACCTTTTCCACTTTCAATTCAGAAGAAAGAATTTGAAGATGTTAAAAGAATTTATGATGAAATAAAAAATGCTATGAATGAAACTTTAGAGGCTTCAAATCTGATTGAATTAAGTTGTGACAAAGTTCAAGATAAATTAATTTCTGTAAGAGCTAAAGAAATCATTTCTGTTCAGATATATGAAAAATCATCAGTAGCAGGAGGAGCTAAAAGACCAGGATTTTCTCTCAACATAGATTGATAGAGTTAATGCGAGAGTATATTGAAAATGAAATACCTTATATTCATTTCAAAGATGTCTCTTTTTCGTATCCTGGTAACAAAGAAAATTTATTATTTAATTGCAATCTTACGATAAAAAAACCTGGATTTTGGATGGTCGTAGGTAAAAACGGAAGTGGAAAAACTGCTCTTTTAAAATTAATAAATGGAATAATTAAACCCAAAAATGGAACTATTTATTCTTCAGCAAATATTGGGATGGTATTTCAAAACCCTGATCATCAAATATTGATGCCAAATTGTAGAAGCGAACTTTTAATTAATATTACCCAAAATATAAGTGATTATGAAATTAATAAAAAAATTAAATATGTTCTCGATCAGGTGGAATTGACTGGTTTTGAAAAAAGGCCAGTACATACTTTAAGCGGTGGTCAAAAACAACGCTTAACAATTGCATGCGCTCTTATTAGTAATAAAAATTTTATTCTTTTGGATGAGCCTACAGCTTTACTTGATAAAACCAGTCAATTTAAAGTTTTAAATACTATTAAAAATCTTACAAGTGACAATAAAAAACCTTTATCCGCATTATGGATCACTCATCGTTATGAAGAATTAACTTACGCTGATTCAATAGCCGAATTGAAAAATGGTTTTTTATCTAGTTGGCAAGAACCATCAAAATTTCAATATAATTAGCCTTTTTACTTGTCATAAGGTACATTAAAGAGCTAAATTCATTTTATGTTCCTCGGTAGCTCAGCGGTAGAGCGATCGACTGTTAATCGATTGGTCGCAGGTTCGAATCCCGCCCGGGGAGTTTTAAACGTCTTAATTAGTCCAACAAAGACCCTATATGGGTCTTTTTTTATGTCTGTAACAAGATCTTCATGCTATTAGGGAAGGACTAGTAAGATCATTATAGGACATTTTTATTAGTCCATTACTAGTCCTTTTACTAGTCTTTTCACGTTTTTACTAGTCCATGTTTTGATCTGCCTAATAATTAAAAGCGAATTGAAAATTGGTATGTTTCGCCCTCGGTAACATTCTCGTTATTGGGGGTGTTTTCTTTTGGTTAGTAGGTGATCCAAACTTAAAAATAATAATAAAACAATCATTAATTATAAATTATTTATTAATAGAAAATTTAGATAAACCCTAAATATCACAAAATAACTTTAGTGAATCACTTTGATAATAATTGATAAGCAAAAAGCAAATTTTCATAATTAAATTTTGGAAATTCTCTTACCCACATCAGATAACCATTTAGTTTTAGATATGGTTGATCACCAGGATTAAAATTATGATTTTCTTTAAATGTTTTCTCAGTGTTATAAAATCCCCCGCCACCTACATTAAAAATAATGGTTTTAGTAGATTTAGAGAAAAGTGATACATTAGCTGGCCCACAAGGTGGGAAAATATTAAGCATACTATTCGTATAAAGATCTATCCGATCAAACATACATTCTCTGGCCTCAAAAGAAATAATTATATCTTTTTTGATATTGTATTTTTCTAGGTTACTTATTTTATCTGGAACTATGATAAGAGTGGTATTCAATTTTTTTGCAAATTTTTGAGCAGTAAATATATCTTCGCTTGTAGTATTTCTATTTTTTCCAAATCCATAGTCTCTAAGTGTAATTGTTATGTAGGTATCAGTTGTTAATAAATTTCTTGTTTTATTAATCTTTTCTGATGACTTTATTGGAAGATTTAAACTTGGTGGAATAACAGTTCTATCTTTTAAAAGTGTTTTAGTAATTCTATGATAATCGGGTCCAGGAGGCCTGTAATATCTCGGATGATAATATAAAGGCACAATACAAGGTCGTTTTAAAATTTCTTCTTTAAGAATTGAAGTATCATTTATACGAATTATTCTATTTATACAGTTAAATGATTGAGCTAATTTTACAATTATATTTTCTATTCTTAAAACTAAATCCTCATCATTAACTGATAAATTATAGTTTTCCCAAGTAGGTGATTTAATTGAGGTTCCAGATTGACAAAAAATAATTAAATCAAAATTACTATAACCTTTCTTCTTAAGAAGATTTTGTGACTCAAAAATAAGAAAAGCAAAGTCAAATGTAATTGACTCAATTCCGGCATCCCAAATTAATGCAGGATTAATATTGTTATTCTTTTCTTTTTTTTTAAAAAAAATTAGCGAATAAAAAATTTCTATTAATTGTCTTGTTAAATGCTTTGTAGGACTTCTTATTTCACTTTTGATACGATTAAATAAATTCAACATTTACAGAGAATATATTTCTACAAATTAAGATAAGAATATTAGCGATCTTTAATCCTATAGTCAAGTTTAAGTACTGGAAATTATATTTATGTTTTCATAGTAACTTGGCGGATGAATTTTATAGCCTATAGGAATGTCCAAAATTGATTCTCTATCATTCTCAAATCTTAATTTTAAGATCCCATCGTAAAACTTAACGATAATATACTTGGAATTTATCTCATATATATATCCATATTCAACATCAATATTGTATTTGTGATTATCTATTATCTGAACTGATAATATTTGTAAAACTTCCGAATTTATTATTAATTTTGCCTTCGCATATGGTTCAGAGTAAGACTTAACAAGTCTAGAAACAGTTTTAATATTAAGCCTTGGATCTAAAATAGTATCATGCTCTGTTCTAGCTCTAAGATAACTACTAAATCCTGAATTAATTTTATTGTTTTGACTTTTATGTGAGTTATTATTGATTACTTTTTTTATTACTTGAGAACATGTATCAATACCAAGATTATTAACTTCATCTTCTAATTCTTTAATATTCATTCCTCCTATTTTGTACGGGAATTGATTAATCAATTGTCCTGTATCTATCCCTTCATCCATTATGAAATAAGAGAGGGAAGAAGAGGTGTAGCCTAAAGCTATTAGCCAATGTAATGGATGCCTTCCCCTATGAATTGGAAGAGAAGTTGGATGAGTTCCTATAATGCCATATTTCGGTAGATTTAATAATGGATTTTTTATTATTTTGTGCCAAGAAGATAAAATAACATCCGGATTATATTTTTTTATTTGGTCATAAACACAAACAGAGTTAATATCTTCTATTTCATGATATTTAATTAACAATGATGAGCATAATTTATCTATCTCACCCCTATTAGTGGGACTAGCCTCTCTTGTAGTTGAATAAACAGCTTGGATATTGAAATCTATAGCCAGTTTAGGGATGATTTTTTCAGTAAAGCTACCTGATCCCAAAATTATTATGTTTGAATTTATTTTGGCCATTTTTTCAGAGAGTTTAGATCTTTAAATCTTGATTTAGATCAATCTTTGTTCCTTATGTTTTACTCTAAAAAAGTTAAATTTATTTAGAGTGTTATTTTTTAATTCTTAGTATAAATTCCAAGTATTTCATTCTTTGTTATTATAACCTGCAATTTGATCACTTAAATAAAGGTTTTTTTCATTAACTTTTTGAAATGAACCATTGAGAAAAATTTATTAATTTAATGAAGAAATATTTTAAATTATTTTTAAATTTTCATAACTTGAACTAATCTTTTAATATGATTTTTTTCTAATCCATCTCCAGAAGGCAAATATATACCATTCGAACTGAAAATTGTTTCAGGTAAATTCAATGACGATTCGAACAAATAATCTGCTGAAGATATGTCTGGATAAAATTCCCTAGTTTCAATACTTGCTAATCTAAGTTTTTTTGTTAACAAAGACCTATCCCTACTTAAAAATTCTGAATATATAGGAATCTCACCATTTTCAATATCAACGTGAATTGGGGATAATTCTCTTGGATCAATATTATCTAAGTAAAACTTATAATTCTCTAAATGTTTTTGCTTCTTAAATTCTATTCTCTTTAACTGATTTAACGCAATTGATGCTAAAACATTACTCATTCTAAAGTTGGAACCAAGTTTGTTCCACTTATTCACATTATTTATTTCTTTTATTCCATGAGTTCTACGCTCTTTTAATTCTTTATAAAATGAAAGGTCATTTGTTACTATCATCCCTCCTTGTCCAGAAGAGATCAATTTTGCCATAGAGAACGAATATGTTCTGCAATATTTGATATTAGATTTTTCTATATATTTATGGGGTCTTGGACATGCAATACCTTGTGCAGCGTCCTCTATTATCCAAATATTATTTTTTTTTGCTAAATCTATTAGCTCTTTAGTAATAGCATTTCTTCCATTAAGACTTACTGGGACAATAACTTTTGTACTGCTCGTAATAAGTTTTTGAAGATGTTCTATGTCAAGTATCATATTTTTTTCTGATACAGAACATATTTTTATTTTTGCTCCAAGTAGTTTAAATGCATGTGCCGTAGCAATCCAAGTTCGATTAGGAATAATAACCTCATCTCCTGTTTTTATTCCAGCAGCTAAACCTGCTAATTGTAGTGCGGTAGTGCCGCTTGTGGTCGCAACTCCATACTTGCCAGATTCAATATCACTAAATTCTTCTTCGAACCTATTAACAACCTCCCCTTGACTTAATTTTCTTGATTCAAGTGCTTTGTAAGCACAATTTATGTCATCTTCTGAGATAGTTGACCACCATAGAGGAATGGTTTGGTTCTCAACCATTTAATATAAAAATAATTAATTATTAATTATTGCATAAAAGCTTGATATAGTTGCAAATATAAGTGTTTTATTTGAAGGTATAATTTAATTATTAAGGTAAAACTTTAAAATTATAGAAGAAAAAACAAAAATGAAATTTATATGACTTCAAAAATTTGACTTGAAAGATTTAAAGCTTCTTTTTCAAAATTTCTAGTCATCCCACATATCTTTTTTATCTTGATCTAAATTATTCCGATCAAGATATTCTATTCTTTGTTTCTGAGAATCTATTTCTGTTTCGAGAACGTTTTTATTTTCAATGTATTTTGTTTGTATTTCTAAAATAATTTTTTCAAATTGCTCTCCAAAAAAATTTGACATTTCTCTCCATGCTTCCATTTCTTCTTCTTTGCCAATAGTATCGTTTATCTGATGAGAAATAATTTCTAGTACAAACCTTTTGAGTTCTTGATAACTCATTGATTCAACTTTTTTTTGAATGTAAAATTCTTTAAGATGTTCTAGTTGTTTTTTTGATAAATCAGAATAGACAATAGACTTCTTTTTCATAGATACCTAAATTTTTTTAAATATAGTCAAAATTATTAGTTTCAACACTCAGAAGAAATCAAAAACTTTAAACTTAAATAAAATCTTCTTTGAAAACTGTGAATCATTATTTAATTACATTTTAGGTAGTTTATAATGGTGATTTGAATGAGATATTTTTTTAAATATAAAATATAAAATTAATATTATTAGTCTAATTATTAAGAAAAAATAAATAGAATCGAAAGAAATTGTGAAATTTAAGCCTTCTGAAAATTTAGAAATTCTTTCTAATGGCCTACTGTTACTAACTTTCAAGTTAAATTCAATTGATAAAATTCTTTACACTAATTCAGCAATCTTCATAAATTCTTGAGAGAATCATAATACTAAAACTTAATTTTTATTTAATAGTTTATAAATATGAAAATTTCAATCCTCTTAATTGAAGACGACCGTGATATGCGTGATTTGGTGGCTAAGCATTTAGAACATTCTGGTTTCGATGTCCAAAAAGCTGAAGATGGTATTAAAGGTCAGGCATTAGCTCTTCAATATTCACCAGATTTAATACTTCTAGATTTAATGTTACCAAGTGTCGATGGATTAACTTTATGCCAGCGACTAAGAAGAGACGAAAGAACGTCAAATATCCCAATTTTGATGATAACTGCTTTAGGCGGTCTTAAAGATAAAGTGACTGGATTTAATTCTGGAGCAGATGATTATATTACTAAACCATTTGATTTAGAGGAATTACATGTACGCATAAAAGCTTTATTAAGAAGAACCAGCAGAGCACAATTAAATTCTAGTAACCAGCAAGAAATATTAAATTATGGCCCCTTAACTCTTGTACCGGAAAGATTTGAAGCTATCTGGTTTGAATCGCCCGTTAGATTAACACATCTTGAATTTGAATTACTTCATTGTCTTTTGCAGAGGCATGGTCAAACTGTATCTCCTGCATTAATTCTTAAAGAAGTATGGGGATATGAACCTGATGACGATATTGAGACAATAAGAGTTCATATTCGACACTTACGTACAAAACTAGAACCCGATCCACGTAAGCCTACTTATATAAAAACTGTATATGGTGCTGGATATTGTCTTGAATTACCTATTGGTTCTCAAGTTGAAACTGCTAGGCAAGAATTTATTCAAGCAAGAAATCCTGATTTGATAAATTCTGCAGTTGATAGAACTTAAATATCTTCTATTGAAATTTTTAGCAAAGTAATTTCCCATGCCAACCTGGGTTGAATGTTTTTTCTCAAAAAAAATTTTAATTTTTCAAGTTTTTTAACTAAAGCAATATTTTTTGTCTTTCTCCACCAAATAGTTTGAATTAAATTCACTAAACAAATTTGTTGATAAATTTCTAATCTTTCAGATATTAATTTTGATATTTCTACTATTTGCAGGTAATTTTTTATTGGATAATCTAATTTATTTAAAATTACATCTGAAAAATCATTCCAAATTTCAATATTTTTTAATAATTGATTTGGAGATCCATTTGCAGATTTCAGTAAGTCTTCAAGTTTTAATTTATTATTAATATTTAATTTAGAAGTATCTAAATAATCTTTTAAAATAGACTTTATTTTTTTACTAGAAAAGGATCGAAATCTGACTATTTGACATCTTGAGATTATTGTATCTAAGAGAAGATTTAATTTAGATGTTATTAAAATAAAAATACCGTTACTAGGTTCTTCTAAGGTTTTTAAAAGGCAGTTTGAGGCTGCTTCGTTTAAGAGATGTGCATCAATAATTAAAACAATTTTTTTTTCTGCATTTATTGATTTCTGACCAAGAAAATTTTTGATATTGCGTATTTGAGCAATTTTAATAATCTCAGATCCACTTTTCATTTTTTTATGATCGGAACTTCCTGAATTTTTAGTTTCCAAAAGAGAATCAGGTTCGATAATTAAAAAATCAGGATGGTTATTATTGGTAATTCGCTCTTCAATATTCTCGGTTGTTGAAGTTGAAGACTGTTTGAGAATCTCTTTTATAAAACGAAGGGCAGTTTGCTTTTTCCCTAATCCTTCAGCACCACAAAATACATAACCATTAGCAAATGTTTTATTTTTAATTATGTTCTTAAGAAAGGTATTTACTTCGTCATTAAATAAAAAATTATTTTTTTTAATCTCAATCATTTTTTATTAGAAAAATTATTTAGTACAGTCTCTTTAATTTGATGAGAAATAGTTTTAATATTTTGTGAGGCAGATATTACTTTCCAGTTTTTTTCTTTGGCAATTAGTTTGAAGCCTTCATTTACTTTTTCTAAAAATTCAATACCTTCTGATTCTATTCTATCTGGAATTTCATTTTTTCTTCTGAAAATGCTCTCTTCTGGGGAAATTTCTAAGAAAAAAGTTAGATCAGGAGATTCTCCCTGACACACAATAGATTCAATATTTTTAATTATTTCTAAATTTATATTTCTCCCATAACCTTGATAAGCCAAAGTAGAATCCGAAAATCTATCACTTACTACCCAATCATTGTTATTTAACGCAGGTGAAATTATTTTGGAAACGTGTTCAGCTCTGTCCGCTGAATAAAGCAACAGTTCTGCAAGCGATGAAGGTTTGTTATTTTCATTATTATCAAGAATCAGTCCTCTAAGTTTTTTTCCTAGAAGACTCCCTCCCGGTTCTCTGGTTGTAATTAATTTACACCCTTTCTTTATTAGACCACTATTAGGTAGCCATTTAGATAGTTCATCTATTTGGGTAGTTTTACCACATCCATCAATACCCTCAATAACAATAAATTTCCCTTTCATTTAATCTAAAGATAAAGCATTAATTACAACTGTAATAGAGCTAGTAGCCATTAATAATGCTGCTATTGAGGGTGTAAGAAGGATACCGTATTTGGGGAATAAAATGCCGGCGGCTAAAGGTATTGCTAGTAAGTTATAACCAAAAGCCCATGTTAAATTTTGCTTTATTTTTTTTATAGTTTTTTTTGCAAGATTTAAGGCATAGGGTAATCCATCTAGTTGATCTCCCATCAATACTACATCTGCATTTGCCTTCGCTATTTGAGTCCCTGATCCTACCGCAATTCCTAAATCTGAGGATGCTAAGGCTGGGACATCATTAATACCATCACCTATCATGGCTACTTTATTATTGATTTTTAAATTTTCTATAGTCTTCAGCTTAATTTCAGGAAGGAGATCCCATTTTACTTCTGTTTCTTTACAACCAATTTTTTTTGCTAAAGCTAAAACTGTTTGTTTTCTATCTCCACTTAAAATATTAATTTTAAACTTGTTATCTCTCAAATTTTGAACTGTTTTAATTGAATCATCTCTGAGCAAGTCTCCTAACAAGATAAAGCCTAATAACTTATCTTTGATACTTACTCCAACGATAGTATTCGTTTTTGTCTCTTCGTTTTCAATAACTTTTTTTGCATCACTATCAAAAATTATTCCTTTGCTTTGTAGCCATTCAATATTTCCAATATTAATAAGTCCATCAATTGAATCAAGTTGGCCAGAAATCCCTCTACCTGAATGGTTAAAAATTTTTTTTATTGGCAATAAACTTAAATTTTGTTTTTTTGCCTCTTTAATTAAGGCTTCCGCGATTGGATGCCTGCTTTCATTTTCCAAACTGGCAGCTATTCTTAACAAAAATGAATGATCATTATTATTTTTATAATCAACAATGAAAAGGTTACCTTTTGTTAAAGTACCTGTCTTATCAAAAATAATGTGATTAATTTTCGAAGCCATCTCTATTTTGTCACCACCTTTAAATAAAACACCTTTTTTTGCTGCTTTGCCTGATGCGACAGTTATTACAGTTGGGGTGGCTAAACCTAATGCACAAGGACAAGCAATTACTAAAACAGCAATTGACAATTGAATTGCTAAACTCAGGAAATTCTCAGCATTACTACCAAGCGAACTATGAAGTGTATGGTTTGAGTGAATTATTAATTGATGATTATGACTTAATAAATCAGGCCAAATATTTCTTGCCCCCTTCCACCAAAAGAAGAAGGTTAAAGTAGCAAAAATAAGTACAAAGTAAGTAAATTTTCCTGCAATTTCATCAGCAATTCTTTGAATGGGTGGTTTTTTAGCGTTTACAGACTCAATAAGACTTACTAGTTTTGCAAGAGAAGAATCAACGCCGACATTTATTACTTTAAGTCTAAGAGTTGAACTAAGATTTAAAGAGCCACTAGATAGATTTTCGCCTTCTTTCACTTCGATTGGTTTGGATTCTCCAGTAATATGAGAAACATCAACATATGAATTTCCTTGGGTAACAATGCAGTCAGCAGGTACTCTGTCTCCTGCTAAAACTTGAATTTCTTGCCCAGGTTTTAAAGTATTTACTCTTATTACTTTTATTTGATTATCTTCTGTGTAGATATTTGTCATTTCAGGTTGAAGATCTAATAACTCCCCAATGGATGAACCAGTTTGATATCTTGCTCTTTCTTCTAAGAAACGCCCAATCAGTATAAAGCCTAACAACATAACTGGTTCATTAAAAAAACAAGGCAAACCAGTAGCAGGAAATATTAACGATAGAAGACTTGTTGTATATGCGCTAGTAACTCCAAGAGCTACTAAAGAATCCATATCTGGACGGTTCTTGATAAATGATTTAAATCCACTAATAATAATTCCTCTGCCAGGAAATAATAGAGCTAATGTTGCTAATGAAGCGTGAAAAAAGATATTACCTAGTATTGGAAAATTTATATATCTTCCTTCTGCTAAATGACCTAAACCTGAAAATAATAGAAGTAATAAGGCAAAAGTTAGTTTTTTCCATTGATTATCCCAATTCTTTTTTTTTTTCAAATCTGCTTTATTTATAATTTTTGAAAAATCATTTATGTAAATCTTTGATGGGAAACCGTTCTGTTTTAGACTTTCGAGAACTGTTTCTATTGCTGTATGTTTATGGCTAATTTCAAAATAGGCACTTTCAGTGAGTAAGTTAACAGAAACATTTTCAATACCATCAGAATTATTCAATATTTTTTCAACAGTATTCACACAACCTCCGCACTTCATTCCTGTAATGCTTAACTGAATGCTCTTCATATTTTTCACGATAGAAGCTAATTAATGCTTGTCATTATTTTTAACTATAATAAATGTAATAAACTTTTTAAATAGTTATTTTTTAATTACTATAAAATTTCATTAGATTTAGAGCAGTGCCTAGTAATCAAAACAGAGACAATTTTATTGATAAAGCTTTTACTGTAATCGCTGAATCAATAGTAAAAATAATGCCAATTGCTGAGAAAGAAAAAAAGGCATACATCTACTATAGAGATGGTTTAGCTGCGCAAAATAATGGTGATTATTCTGAAGCATTAGAGTATTACAAAGAAAGTTTACTGCTTGAAGAAAATAAAATAGATAGAGGTGAAACTTTAAAAAATATGGCAATAATATATATGAGCAACGGTGAAGAGGATTTGTCTATTGAAACTTATGAAAAAGCATTAATAGAAAATCCTAAACAACCATCATGCCTTAAAAATATAGGTTTAATTTATGAAAAAAGGGGAAGATTCGCTGAGCAAAATGGTGATATAGATCAGAGAGATATTTGGTTTGATAAAGCTGCTGAAGTCTGGTCTAAAGCAGTAAGATTATATCCAGGTGGGTATCTAGATATTGAGAATTGGTTGAAAAATTCAGGAAGAAGTTCAATTGATATGTATCTCTAATTTTTTTACTCTGCCAAAGAATAGTCAACTGCTTCTTTAATATTGGAAATCTCTTTGATATTTATTAAATTTTGAAAATTATTGTTTAGTTCCTCTTCAAGTTTTGGCACTACGATATTTTTGATACCTAATCTTACAGCTTCTTCTATCTTTGTTCGAAGGGTATTCGATTTTCTAACCTGACCGCTCAAACCTAATTCCCCAATAAATGAGCTATTTTCCAAAGGGGGGATATTTTTCAAACTTGATAAAATTGATATTGCTACCCCTAAGTCAGATGACGGATCATTAATTTCAAAACCACCACCAGTGGCTATATAACAATCAAATTCAGATAATTTTATACCTACATGTTTTTCAATAACAGCAAGAATTTGATGCAATCTATTTATATTAATTCCAGTAGTAGTTCTTCTTGGGTTACTATAGAAAGTTTTATTTACCAGTGCTTGTATATCAACTGCTAATGGCCGAGTGCCTTCATTTGTAATAGTAGTTGTTAAACCTGAAATATTTTCTTTATTTGAAAAAATTGAACTTGGGTTCTTTATCTCATGTAAACCATCTTCAAGCATGTCAAAAATTCCAATTTCAAAGGTCGATCCAAATCGATTTTTTATACTTCTTAGTAATCTATGTGAGGAAATATTATCTCCTTCAAAGTTTATTACTGTATCAACTAAATGCTCAAGAGTTTTAGGACCAGCTAAAGAACCATCTTTAGTAACATGACCAATTATGAGAAGCGCGATATTATTATCTTTGGCAAGATTTTGTAATTCAGATGAACATGCTCTAACTTGAGAAACCGATCCTGGTGCACTTTGCATTTCATGATTATGGATGGCTTGAATACTATCAATAATTGCGAATCTTGGATTTACGCGTTTGATCTCTTCCATAATTAGAGATAAATTAGTTTCTGCAAAAATTTTTAAATCAATACTTTTTTGATTTAATCTTTCCCATCTTATTTTTACTTGTTCTAAAGATTCTTCCGCGGTGACATAAAGGACCTTTTCTTTGAGTGATATTTTCCCAGCCGATTGAAGAACTATTGTGCTTTTACCTATTCCTGGTTCTCCTCCAAGTAAAACAATAGATCCAGGTACTATTCCACCTCCAAGAACTCGATCAAATTCCTTAAAACCACTTGTAAATCTTAATATTTTTTTTGATGAAATCTCATTAAACGTTATAGATTTTTTATTACTTTTTATATCTTTATAATTAGATCTTTTAATTTTAATTTCTTCAACAATAGAATTCCATGAGTTGCAATTCAGGCATTTCCCAAAGTATTGAGAAGTTTCAGATCCGCAATTCTGACAAATAAAAGTTGATAATTTGTTAGACATTATGGTTCTGAAGACTTTAATGGAACTAAAATGTTTGGGATATTGCCCCTCTACAAGTTAGATTAGGTTAATAATAAATTCTCTTACTGATTAGCTAATAGAAACAAATGGCTCTATCTAGTCAAACTAAAGAAACAATTCTTGTCGCAGATGACGAAGCGAGTATTAGAAGAATTCTTGAGACGCGTCTCTCTATGATTGGTTACAAAGTAGTTACTGCAAGTGATGGTAAAGAGGCACTAAAGTTATTTAAAGATTACGAGCCTGATTTAGTAGTACTCGATGTAATGATGCCCAAATTAGATGGCTATGGAGTTTGTCAAGAATTAAGGAAAGATTCTGATGTTCCTATTGTGATGTTAACTGCATTAGGAGATGTTGCTGATAGGATAACAGGCTTAGAATTAGGCGCTGATGATTATGTAGTAAAACCATTTAGTCCTAAGGAATTAGAAGCAAGAATTAGGTGTGTGCTAAGAAGAATTGATAAAGAACAAATTCCTGGAATGCCTAATTCAGGATTAATTTTGGTTACTGATATAAAAATTGATACAAATCGAAGACAAGTTTTTAAAAGTGATGAGAGAATTAGATTAACTGGTATGGAATTTAGTCTGTTAGAACTTTTGGTAAGTAGGTCAGGCGAGCCATTTAGTAGAGGAGAGATTTTAAAAGAGGTTTGGGGATATACACCTGAGAGACATGTAGATACAAGAGTAGTAGATGTTCACATATCAAGATTAAGATCAAAACTGGAGGCTGATCCAGCAAATCCTGAACTTATATTAACAGCGAGAGGCACGGGATATCTTTTTCAAAGGATTGTTGATATTGCACCTTTTGAAGGTAAATAAATGGGCAAAGAAACTATACAAAAAATTAATAAGCCCAGAGCTATCAGAAGATTAGTGATTTGGTACAAAAGAAACTCGGCAGTAACTTCAATAGTAGATACTGCAGCTAGTTCTGCAGTTACCGCTAGTAATGTAGCGGGAAATGTAGTGTCCGGTGCTGGATCTGTTGTTAGTACAGCAAGTAATGTTGCAAGTAATGTTGCAGGTAATGTTGCAGGTAATGTAGTCTCAAGCGCTGAATCCGTTGTGAATACTGCTAGTAGTGTAGTTTTAAATGCTAGTTCCATAGCTAAAAATACATTACAGCCATTAGTTTTTGACCCATTAAAAAGATTACAAAATAACGATAATATTTTAGATAAGGAAGTGGATTCAAAATCTAAAAGAATTTGGATTGCAGTTGATGGCATGGGTGGAGATTATGCTCCCGGGCCAATACTAGAAGGATGCCTTGAAGCCATTAGCAGATTTCCTATCAATATAAAGTTTGTTGGCAAAATTGAAAAAGTTAAAAATGCAGCAGAAAAAATTGGTTTAGTAGAATTACTTGAAAAAGAAATAGAAAATAATCGTCTTGAATTAATTGATAGTGGAGATCCTGTTGGGATGAATGAAGAAGCTACTGCAGTCAGGAAAAGGAAAAACGCAAGTATAAATGTTGCAATGGATTTAGTAAGGAATAATAAAGCGCAAGCTGTTTATTCAGCTGGTAATTCAGGAGCAATGATGGCTTCAGCCATATTTAGAATTGGAAGATTGAAGGGTGTTGAAAGACCTGCTATAGGGGCATTATTCCCGACACGGGATCAAACTCGTCCTGTATTAGTGTTAGACGTTGGTGCAAATACTGATTGTAAACCTTCTTATCTTCATCAGTTTGCTCTTCTAGGTAATATTTATGCAAAAGATGTCTTACAAGTAAAAAAACCAAGAATTGGTCTATTAAATATTGGAGAAGAAGAATGCAAAGGTAATGATTTATCTCTTAAAACATTTGAACTTCTATCCAATGAAAAAAGTTTTGACTTTGGAGGTAATTGTGAAGGTCGAGATGTTTTGTCAGGTAGTTTTGATGTAGTAGTCTGTGATGGTTTTACTGGTAATATATTATTAAAATTTCTTGAGTCTGTTGGCGGTGTTTTATTAGATATTTTAAGATCTGAGCTTCCAAGAGGAAGGCGAGGAAAAGTTGGCTCAGCTTTTTTAAAAAGTAATCTAATAAGAATAAAGAAAAGGTTAGATCATGCAGAACATGGTGGCGCTTTATTACTTGGAGTTAATGGTATTTGCGTTATTGGCCATGGCAGCAGTAAGTCTTTATCCGTAGTTAGTGCTCTTCGCTTGGCCCACTCGGCAGTAAACCATAATGTGATGGAAAATTTAAATCAACTTCAAAAGCTTCAAGTTTTAAATTCTTAAAACATATTGCGTCAAATTTATGTTTGACTTATATAAGTAATTAAAAACTCTTTTGGAAGAAAAAAAGTTCAGTCAGATTGGAGTCTCATTTAAAGGAAGTGGAAGTTATGTGCCTGATCAAATTCTGTCTAATCAAATAATTAGTCATAAGGTAGATACGAGTGATGAATGGATAAAAACTAGAACAGGTATTTCTGAGAGAAGAATTTCTAATTTAGAAGATAATGTTACTGATATGGGTTACAAGGCTGCACTAAATGCGATTGAAAAAGCTAATTGGGATATTAAGACAATTGATTTGATCGTTTTAGCTACTTCTACTCCTCATGATTTATTTGGTTCGGCGCCGTCTATTCAAGCTAAATTGGGTGCTTCTAATGCTGTAGCTTTCGATTTAACTGCAGCATGTAGTGGTTTTTTATTCGCCTTAATAACCGCTTCGCAATTTTTAAAAGGAAATAATTTCAAACGGGCTGTAGTTATTGGAGCAGATCAATTATCAAGCTTTGTTGATTGGAATGATAGAAGAAGCTGTATTCTTTTTGGAGATGGTGCGGGCGCATTAGCAATTGAATCCATAAATGAATTTGATAATTTTATAGGTTTTGATATGAGAACTGATGGAGAAAGGGGTTGTTTTTTAAATCTCCCATCAAAAAATAGTATGGATTCAATAATTGATAATATTCATTTCATAAGGGGAGGTTTTTCACCAATCCAGATGAATGGTCAAGAAGTTTATAAATTTGCAGTAAGAGAAGTGCCGATAATTCTTAAAAAGTTGTTTAGAAAAACGAACTATAGTTCTGATCAAGTTGATTGGCTCGTATTACATCAAGCTAATCAAAGAATATTGGATTCTGTAGGAGATAGATTGAAAATTCCTAAAGCAAAAATTCTCAGCAATTTAGAAAAATATGGTAATACTTCAGCGGCAACAATTCCTCTAGTGATGGATGAGGCCATTAGAAATAATAGAATTAAACAAAATGATATTATTGCTATCAGTGGTTTCGGTGCTGGGCTAAGTTGGGGGGCAGCTCTTATTAAATGGGGCTAAAAACAAAATAGGTAAAATTATGAATGTAGCATGGGTATTCCCTGGACAAGGTTCTCAGAAAATTGGAATGGCAAAACAAATTGAAAATTTGCCAAATACAAAGGAGAGGTTTAGCTATGCTTCTGAAATATTTGAGAGGAATTTATTTGAAATTTGTGAGTTAAACACTCAATCAACGAATCCTTTGAGTGATCTGAATGATACGAGAAATACACAAATCTGTCTTTTTTTAGTTGAATCGATTTTGTTAGATGCCTTAAAGGATAATGGTTTTAAACCAAACATTGTTGCTGGGCATAGTCTTGGAGAAATAACGGCATTATATTGTGCGGATGTTTTTTCATTTGAAGATTGTATATCACTAATAAAAGTAAGATCTCAATTAATGGTGAATGCTGGGCAAGGATCTATGGCAGCAGTTATTGGTTTTGATAGAAATCAACTGGATTTATTAGTTAAAAAAATTGATGATATTGTGATTGCTAATGACAATAGCTCCTCCCAAGTTGTCTTGTCAGGATCTAATAAAGCCTTAGATAATTTATCGAGAGAAATTTCGTGTAAAAGATTTCTTAAATTAAATGTTTCAGGCGCATTTCATTCGCCATTTATGAATAATCCTTCAATAAAATTTTCTGAGTATTTAAAACAGATAAACTTTAAAAGTCCTTCTTTTCCTGTGATAAGTAATTATGAACCTTCACTTTGTAGAAATCCTGATGAGCTTAAAATTAGATTAGAAAATCAAATGTGTAATGGAGTTAGGTGGCGAGAAACTATGGATTTAATGGCAAAAGATTGTGAACTTCATATTGTTGAAATTGGCCCCTCAAATGTACTTAGCGGTTTAGCAAAAAGACATCTGAAGGATGTAAAAATTTCTCAAGTTTCATCTTCTGATCAAATAACTTATTAATTAGAATGCGAAATAATGTTTTTCAAAAATTAATTTATCAATTAGTTAGCAAAATATTTGTCTTACCTATCTATAAATTTGTATTAAAGGGTCATTTAATAGGTAGTGAAAACATTCCGCAAAAAGATGCTTTTATAATGGTTTCTAATCATGGTTCTTTACTTGATCCTCCTTTGCTGGGTCATGCTCTTGGACGCAATATTTCTTTTATGGCGAAGGCAGAACTTTTTAAAATACCTCTTCTAGGCTCTGTTATCACGGCTTGTGGAGCGTATCCTGTAAAAAGGGGAATTGCTGATAAAAATACAATTAAAATAGCATGTAAAAAATTATCAAATGATAATTGTATTGGAATTTTTATTGACGGCACTCGTCAAAAAAATGGGCGAGTTAACAAGCCAAAGCAAGGCGCAGCATTATTAGCTTTTAAAAATCAAAAATTATTATTGCCTGTAGCAATAGTTAATACACATAGACTAATAAAATTTAAATTCTGTATTCCTTTATTTTCAAAAATTGTTATTAAAGTAGGAAAACCTATTCAACCTCCACAAAGCTCATCAAGAGATGATCTAAATTCTGTAACAATGCTCCTTAAAGATAATATTAATAATTTGATTGGATAAACATCTAGTTAATTGGAGAAATAGGGTATAGAGGCAAAACTTTTTTCCAAGAATTTACATTTGTATTTAATAGGTTTTTATTTGATAAATCTAATAGTTCTTTTAAATCTTTTTTATCATCATAATTAGCCTCTAAAAAAAGTTCGTCACTCTCAAACTCTTTAAAAACTTTTGGTAAAACGGTTTCTCGAATAATTAAAACCGAAGAGTTTTTTTCGTTATGACAAATTTCATATTTACCTGCAATGAAACCCTTTCGTTTTAATTTTTTGTAAATCCAGAATGATTTTTTGTTTTTAAAGATATTATTTTTTAATGCAATTCTTTTTGCCATTATTTCAAATGAACTAAAACTGTCTAGAGGGCAATTTATTTGTTGTGAGATAGTTCTTGCCAACACAACGATAAGTCGAGAGGCATTAAAATTTGCTGGGCCTATGCTGACAGATATCTTATTTACTTTTTTTAAATTTTCTTTGGAAATGAATTTGTTAAAATCATTTATTAAGTTGTTACAAAGGTCATTATCAAATTTTTTGATAAATAATTCATCAGATTCCAGGTTATTACTTTTTCTATATCCAAAGCCAAAAGAACTGTCTGTGCTATGAATTACTAATGTAGTATAATTTTCTTTTTGTTCGAATTTGTTTTTCATCAATTACCTTCAAACAGGTAATTCCTTACCTGGATTAAATTTAGACCATTTACCAAATTCATTTGCAAAACTCTCGCAAGATTGAACATCCCAGTCAGTTTTATAATCACCATTATTATCTTTAACTATATTCACATGAATTAATGGTTTTTTTGCTTTAAAATCAGGTACATCACAAATATGATCAACACCATGATTATTTTCAACATCATGATACGTGATACATCTATCAACCCACTTACAGTTGATGCAAATGCACATAATTAAAAAATAAAATGAAAAGTAAGATTCTCACTGATCATACACTAATAATTGATGAATTAGAAAAAAGTATAAAATTTCATAATTGGAATTCTATCCTAGCTTTTTTACCTAAAGGATCATATTTGGTTGGTGGTTATATAAGGGATATTATTTTGAGAAGAGAAACTGAACATGTGGATGTTGATATTGTGGTACCTTTAAATGCAATTGAAATTGGCAAAAAGATAGCAGCTAATATTGGATCAAAATTTATAATTTTAGATAAAAAAAGGGAGGTAATAAGAATTATTCTCAATCATATTTACATTGATATTGTAAATCAGGTTTCATCCACGATTGAGGGAGATTTGAGTTCTAGAGACTTTTCAATTAATTCAATCGCTTTTTCATTTGATAAGAAGTGTTTGTTTGATCCATTAAATGGCCTGAAAGATTTAAATTTTTCTGTACTTAGAACTCATTCTGAAAGGAATTTAGTTAATGATCCTTTACGAATATTAAGATGTTTTCGATTTGTTTCAGAATTAAATTTTAAAATTGATCTTCATTTAATTACCTTTATAAAAAAAAATAAAGGGAAATTATTTCTTGTTGCTAAAGAGAGAATTAATTATGAAATACAGAAAATAGTAAATGGGGTCAATGCTCTTGACGCGATTATGTTGATAAAAAAAATAAATATATTTGGTACTGATAATTTGTATGAAGAATCTTTTTTTTTGGATTTAGAAAAAATTAATTTTGAAGAATTTAATAAGGAAGAAAAAGAGAAATTTTTACCATTATTTTTTATTACTCAAATTTTAGATGAAGCATCTCTTGAAAAATTTAAATTTAGTAAGGTTGAAATTGCAAAAACTAGGTTACTACGAAAATGGCACTTTTTTTTGAAGAATAAAAATATCAATCAAATAAATGAATTAGATAGGTTCGCATTACATCAAGAATTAGAAATGTTTCTTCCATCTTTTATTTTTTATTTACCTAAAGATTTACGATACGATTGGCTAACTAGATGGCGTAACAAAGATGATAAATTATTTCATCCCTCAAATTTACTGAATGGAGATTTGCTTAAAAAAAATCTTAAAATAAAGGATGGGCCTATTATTGGGGAGATTTTACAATACCTTTCAAAGGAACTCGCATATAAAAGATTGAATAATTTTGATGAAGCTATTTATAAAGCAAAACAGTGGATTGAACAAAATGCGCCAAAATGTGATTAAATACACATAGCTTAGTTTTGTTTTAAATTTCAGAGTTCAAAATCATTCTTAAAAATTTATGAGTATTCGCATTTACATTGGCAATTTACCACAAGGATTTAATCCTAAAGAATTTGATAAAATTCTAAAATCAATTTCTGATTCGATTCGATTTAAAACAGTTTTAGATAAGGAAACTAGGGAATCTAGAGGGTTTGGCTTCGCAACAACAAATAATGAAGAAAATGCTAATCTTTTAATTCAAAAATTAAACGGTTTTGAATTTAATGGTTCCAAATTAAGGGTAGAGCTTTCAGAAAAGAAAGATTCTGCTTCAAATAAAAAAAATGGTGCAAACTTTAATAAGAATAAGAAGAGGAAAGATTTTAAGAAAATTGTCCATAGTGATGCTCCTAATCTTGAAGCACCAGATCCAAGATGGGCTGGAGAATTGTCTAAATTAAAAGATTTGTTAGCTAATCAAAAGACGCCTGCGTAATTATTTAATTCGAGAAATTAAAAAAGATATAGGAATTTCAAAAGCTTTTACTGAATTTTTTACAAAAGCTCTATTGTTAAAAACGTCATAGTCTAGCCTTTCAATAGAATCTAAGATACCTCTATAAAGGCGTAAAGATGTCCAAACAGGCCATCTTGCATCAGAGGATAACCACTTAATTCCATCTTCAGACTTCTGGAACCAATCACGTGCCCTTGTTAATTGAAAGTTCATTAGTGCTTTCCATTGATTATTTATTTCACCTTTTAAAAGTTTTTCTTCAGAATAATTAAATTTTTTAATATCTTCTTGTGGAAGATAGATTCTACCTCTTTGCCTATCTTCGCCGACATCTCTTAATATGTTTGTTAATTGATTAGCTATACCTAAAGCTATAGCTGCTTCTGAGGGGTCAGGTTTTGCACTCCATGGGGCTGAGGTGTAAGCACTATCGATTCCCATGACATTCTGAGTCATCAAACCAACGGTCCCTGCGACTCTATAACAGTAGAGTTTTAATTCATCAAAGTCTTTATATCTAAACTTGTTAAGATCCATTCTTTGGCCGTCTATCATATCTAGATAAGGTTGAATACTTTGTGGATATTTCTCGATTGTGTCTAGTAGAACTGCATCTAATTCTGATTTAATGTTGCCTTTAAAGACACTCTTTGTATTTTCTTCCCATGCATTTAAATTATCTGCAAGTTCATCTTGCGATTTAGTTGAAGCTTCTAAACTATCCATTATTTCATCTGTTCTTCTACACCATACATAAATAGCCCAAATAGCTTTTCTTTTTTCTATCGGTAGTAGAAGAGTTCCCAAGTAAAAGGTTTTAGCCCATTTTTGGGTTTCTTTTCTGCATATCTCATATGCCTGATCTAGTTGAGAAATTGAATTTTTCAAAAAGTTATATCTGGATTTTAAAATTACTTAAATGTAAATGTTAAGAAGTAATATTTTGAGTGGTTTTGGAATACTCATTATTAATTGATTCCGCGCATAATTTACCACTTAAAACAGCTCCTTCCATAGATGCTAAATATTTTTGCATGGTATAATCACCTGCTAAAAAGAAATTTTTTATTGGAGATTTTTGACTAGGTCTGAACTCTTGGCATCCAGGAACTGCCTTGTAAACAGATCTTGGAGTTTTAACTACTTTATATTTTCTTAAATTTGTTTTATCGTCTCCTATGAAGTGAGTTGGGAATAATTTTTTGAGTTCTTCCATAGTTGCATCAACAATATCTTGATCACTCCTATTAATCCAATCTTTTGCTGGTGCAAAAACTAATTCAAGCATTGATCTATTTGGATCTTCATATTCCTTGCAGGTAATACTCATATCTGCATAAACACTTAGAAGTGGTGATCGGCTAAATAATAAATGATCAATATCAGTTAATTTTTTGTCAAACCATAAATGAATATTAATTACAGGTACACCATTTAAACCATCTAATTTAGAAAAAGTATCCAAACCTTTCCATTGCTTAGGAATCATTAATTTAAAAAGATCTACAGGCATAGCACTAACATAAGCATCAGCAGTGAGCTCCTTCTTGTCTTTTTCATTTAAAGAAGCGATAGTAAAACTTTTAACGGTACTATCATCATTTAAGTTTATTTGCCTTAGTGGACTATTCATATGAACTTCTCCACCACGAGCAGTAATATAATCAACAATTGGTTGGCAAAGTCTTTCTGGGGGGGCTCCATCAAGGAATGCCATTTTTGAACCGTTTTTTTCTTGTAAGAATCTATTTAAGGCTGTTAATAAAACGGTAGATGATATTTCATCAGGTCCAATAAAATTTAAAGCTTTACTCATTGCTATAAAAACTTCGTCATTAACTCTTTCTGGAATGTTGTGTTCTTTAAGCCAATCCGTCCATGATTTAGCATCACATTTGTCGAGATATTTTTGGCCTCTCAACATTGCAGGCACCAAACCTAAACCAAAAAGTATCTTTTCATTCCACGAAAGCATGTCGTTATTGCTTAATATCGCTGAAACTCCATTAACGGGAGCAGGGATATCGGGAAAGTCAAATCTACTGTAAGTTCCAGGTTCAGATGGTTGATTAAAAATCATTGAATGACTTTTCCATTGGAGTCTGTCTTCAATATCTAGCTCCTTGAAAAGTTGCAACATATTAGGGTAAGCTCCAAAAAATATATGCAATCCAGTTTCATACCAATCACCATCTTCATCTTTCCATGCAGCAACTTTACCTCCGAGAACATCTCTAGCTTCTAAAAGGATAGGAATGTGACCATTATCCACTAAATATTTAGCACAAGATAGACCTGCCAAACCTGCACCTGCAATTACAACACGCATTATTAAATCAAGAAATAAATTAACACTTACTAATAAGCTACATTAAAGTTAGAACATAATAGTTTTTTTCGTTGATTATTTTGCAAAATTATGGAAAAAATGCTTTTAAAATCAACTACTAGACATGTCAGGATTTTTACTGCTGAAGTAGTTGATGAAGAATTAAAGTTTCATCCAAACAAATTGACTCTTGATTTAGATCCAGATAACGAGTTTATTTGGAGTGAAGATTCTTTGGCTAAAATAGATAAAAAATTTCAGGAATTACTTAAAGAGAGAGTAGGAAAGAATTTAGATGATTACGAACTTCGGAAGATAGGATCAGAAATCGAAGGTTTAATTAAATTTTTGCTTCAAAGTGGGCAACTGAGTTACAACCCTGATTGTAGAGTAATGAATTATTCTATGGGTTTACCAAAAACCAATGAAGAACTGTGAATAGACCAACCTCAAATAGAAGACCAAGAAGAGGCTCGAATAGATCATATTACTCTTCCAATCAAAGAGACTTTGATTCTTATGGGCAAAAAAATAGATTACCCTCTTCTCCTGAACAAAAGATCAACTTCAGTACAGGAACCATCGCTGTTCTTGCAGGAGTGCTAATTTTAGGTGTTGGTATTGGGAGTGCTATTACCAGCACAACAGATGGCGGACAAGGTAATATAGCTAGTCAACAACAATTAGATATGGCTGTTCCGGATCCTGAATTTTGCCGACAATGGGGTGCCAGCGCATTTGTAATTGACGTCGAAATGTATACAACTTTGAATCCATCCACCAGTTTCGTAACCCAACCAGCTCTTCAGCCAGGTTGTGTAATTCGTCGAGAGAATTGGACGGTTTTACAAAAACAAGGAGCAATTAGTAATGAAGATGTTAGAGAATGTAAGCAAAGAATGAATACTTTTGCTTATATCGGATCTATACGAGATAAACCAATAGTTAAGTGTGTTTATCAAACTGACGTCAATGAAAATAAATTTATAATTAAAGGAGATGGGCAAGCTGAAGATGGAGGAGTAGGAATTAATAAAGAAGCAATTCAGTTTTGATCATATTTGTTTTGTCTGGATTCTATGTTTTTCTTAATGGGCTTTCTAAACTAGCGAATTGAGGTAGGATATTTTTCTTGAATACTTCTGATGCACGTGAAGTATATCTTGATGGATTAGTAATCAACTTAAGTTCTCTTTTGACCTCTAAGTCAGTAATAAAAGCTTTGTGGATTGTTCCTGCCGCTAATTCTCTTTCAATTGAAACAACTGGCAAAAAAGAAGCGCCTAAACCTGATTGGACTGCATTCTTGATTGCTTCAAGAGAATTAAGTTCCATCTCAATTTTTAATCTTTGAATATCAAGTCCAGAATCTTGTAGAAGTTTATCAACAACTTTTCTTGTTGTTGATTGAGAATCTAATGTTACGAAGTTTAATTTGTATAAGTCTTCTTTTAAAAGCTCTCTTTTATTAGAAAGTTGATGCTTGGTGGGTAAAACCAATGCTAATTCATCTGTTGCATATGGAATAATTTGCAGTAAATTTTCTAAATCGCTGGGTAATTGTCCTCCAATAATTGCTAAATCAATTTGTCCATTGGCAACACTCCACCCGGTTCTTCTAGTGCTATGGACTTGAAGTTGAACAGATACATCAGGATATTTTTGTCTAAAAAGTCCAATCATCCTAGGCATTAAATAAGTTCCTGTTGTTTGACTGGCTCCAATGACAAGAGTTCCGCCTTTTAAACTATTTAAATCTTCAATAGCCTTACAAGCTTCATCACATTGATTTAAAATTCGTTCACAATATTCAAGTAAAAGTCTTCCAGCTTCAGTTAATAAAGCTTTTCTACCACCTCTATCGAAGATGGTAATTTCTAGTTGTTTTTCTAAATTTTGTATTTGCAAACTTACGGCAGGCTGGGTTACGTACAAAAGATCTGCTGCTTTTTTAAAACTACCTTGAGCTGCTATAGCTTTTAATATTCTTAGTTGGTCGAGAGTAAATGGTAATTCGGGCATCTATTGTGCCAACAATTATTTATAATTCTAATGCCTAGGAGTATTCTTGTTAAGAACTAAATTATTCGAATGATCAAAATTTATGGAGACTCATAAAACTTCTTTTGTAATATTAACCTTGATTTTAATTTTTGCAGTAATTCATAGCGGTGGAGCTGCATTAAGAATTAAAGCGGAATCTATTATAGGACCTAGAATATGGCGTTTATTTTTTGTTTTTTTAAGTTTACCATCGGCACTTATTTTGATTAGTTATTTTCTAGCGCATAGATATGATGGGATAAGATTATGGAATTTTCAGGGAAATAGTTTTGTTTTTGTATTAGTTTGGATTTTAACTGCAATAAGTTTTCTGTTTTTATATCCTGCTACTTACAATTTGTTGGAAATTCCCTCTATTTTAAAACCAAAAGTTCGAATTTACGGAACGGGGATAATGAGAATTACAAGACATCCACAAGCATTTGGTCAGATAATTTGGTGTTTTGCTCATACTTTATGGATTGGTACATCATTCACATTAATTACTTCTGTTGGTCTTATTTTGCACCATCTTTTTGCTATTTGGCATGGAGATAAAAGATTGTCTAGAAGATTTGGTGAGGAATTTGAAAACTTTAAAAAAAATACTTCTATAATCCCCTTCATGGCAATTTTTGAAGGAAGGCAAGAATTGAAAATTAAAGAATTTTTTAGGTTATCTCAACTTGGTATATTGATTGCAATAGGTATACTTTGGTGGTCTCACCAGTACATAAATATCGCTGTAAAAACATTTAATTCATCATTTTTGTCTGAATTTTTCAAATGACAGTTTAAAATTGCAGATATAAGTTTATTTTTATAAAATGATCCCTCAAGCCTCAGAAATTGCATGGTTAATTCCTGTTTTCCCTCTTATTGGGGCAGTGCTTTCTGGTTTAGGGTTAATAAGCATTAATAAGAAAATTAATAACTCTAGAGAAATAGTTTCTATAGGTCTGATTTCTTTTGTTGGTATATCTGCAGTAATTAGTTACAAAGCGCTGATTGAACAAATTAATGGTTATCAATCTGTAGAAAAATTATTTATATGGGCTAATGCTGGGGATTTTACAATCCCAATGGGATTTGTTCTTGATCCTTTGGGCAGTGTAATGCTTGCTTTAGTAACTACAATAACTTTGTTAGTGATGATTTATTCTCATGGTTATATGGCACATGATAAGGGTTATGTCAGATTTTTTACTTATCTAGCTTTATTTAGTAGTTCGATGATGGGATTAATAATTAGTCCAAATCTTCTAGAAATATATGTTTTTTGGGAATTAGTTGGAATGTGTTCTTACTTATTGGTTGGTTTTTGGTACGACAGAGATGGTGCAGCACATGCTGCACAAAAAGCATTCGTTGTTAATAGAGTTGGAGACTTTGGCTTATTGTTAGGAATCCTTGGTCTTTTTTGGGCAACGAACAGTTTTGATTTTAATGAAATAGCAACTGGAATTTCTAAATCATTAGCTGATAATTCAATACCTATTTGGGCTGCTTTACTTCTTTGTTTTTTAGTTTTTTTAGGGCCAATGGCAAAATCTGCGCAATTTCCTCTTCATGTATGGTTACCTGATGCAATGGAGGGTCCGACACCGATTTCTGCACTAATCCATGCAGCTACGATGGTTGCTGCAGGAATATTTCTAGTAGCTAGGCTTCAACCCCTTTATTCAATATTCCCTTCTATTCAGTTTATTATTGCTTTAGTTGGAAGCATCACTTGTTTTTTAGGGGCTTCTATAGCTTTGACCCAAATGGATTTAAAAAAAGGTTTAGCATATAGTACTGTTTCTCAGCTTGGTTACATGATGCTTGCGATGGGTTGTGGAGCTCCAGTAGCTGGAATTTTCCACTTGGTTACTCATGCTTGCTTTAAAGCAATGTTATTTTTGGGATCTGGTTCAGTAATACATGCTATGGAAGAAGTAGTTGGCCATCAGCCTGTATTAGCTCAAGATATGAGATTGATGGGCGGATTAAGAAAAAAAATGCCATATACATCAACAACATTTTTAATAGGTTGTGTAGCAATTAGTGGAATTCCTCCATTGGCAGGTTTTTGGAGTAAAGATGAGATACTTGGAAATGCTTTTATATCATTCCCAGCTTTTTGGTTTGTAGGATTTTTAACTGCTGGTATGACTGCTTTTTATATGTTTAGGCTTTATTTCTTAACATTTGAAGGAGATTTCAGAGGTGAGAATAAAGAATTGCAAAAAGAGCTTCTAATAGCCTCTAAAACAAATCTAGATGAAGAAAATGAAGAAGATCATGAAGAACATGGTTCTATTCATGAGTCTCCCTGGTCAATGACATTTCCCTTAGTATTCCTAGCTGTACCTTCTGTAATTGTCGGCTTTATGGGTCTTCCATGGGATAGCAAAATTGCGAATTTACTAGATCCTGAAGAAGCAGAGACTGCAGCAAAAGCATTCGAATTAAAAGAATTTTTGCCTTTAGCGATAGTCTCAGTTCTTATTGCATCAGCTGGAATCTTTATCGCTTATCAGGCATATTTTGTGAAAAAAATTAATTTAACACTTTTATTTGCCGAAAAGTTTCCCAGCATCAACCGATTTTTATCTAATAAATGGTATCTAGATGATATTAATGAAAAACTTTTTGTTAAGGGTAGCAGAAAACTTGCAAAAGAAGTCTTAGAAGTTGATTCTAAGGTTGTTGATGGCGTCGTTAATCTTACTGGACTTGTTACATTAGGAAGTGGAGAAGGCTTGAAATATTTTGAGACTGGTAGAGCTCAATTTTATGCGCTCATTGTTTTTGGAGGTGTAATTCTTCTAGTGGCTATATTTGGTTTCCAATCTCCTCAATTATCTTAATTACAATTGTGTGTCTTCACTGTCCAATGGGGTGAAAAAATACAGAAAATTTCTAGACTTTATTTAAGATAAATTTCTTATTAAATTGAGTACTTATTTTTATACAAATTTTGCAACGCAAATTTTGGGAACCTTGGGAGCTGGATTGTCTAATTTTCCTTGGTTATCTGCATCTATTCTGTTCCCAATTGGTAGTGCATTTGTTATCCCTTTTTTCCCAGATAAAGGGAATGGAAAAGAGGTTAGATGGTTTGCTTTGTCTATTGCATTAATAACTTTTTTAATAACTGTCGGTTCTTATATAAATGGTTTTGATATTAGTAATGAAAATGTTCAACTGAAAGAAAATATTAGTTGGCTCCCTGATTTAGGTCTTACTTGGTCTGTTGGCGCTGATGGCATGTCTATGCCGTTAATATTATTGACTAGTTTTATCACTGCTTTAGCGGTTCTTGCTGCATGGCCAGTTAAGTTTAAGCCAAAGTTATTTTTCTTTTTGATATTGGTGATGGATGGTGGGCAAATCGCTGTGTTTGCAGTACAAGATATGCTTTTATTTTTTCTAACTTGGGAACTTGAGTTAATTCCCGTTTATTTATTACTGGCCATATGGGGTGGCAAAAATCGACAATATGCAGCAACAAAATTCATTATTTATACAGCTGGCAGTTCTATCTTCATTCTTCTTGCAGCTTTAGCAATGGGTTTCTATGGTACAGAAATTCCTAACTTTGAGTTTTCTCACTTGGCAGCTCAAGATTTTAGTCAAAGATTCCAAATATTATGTTATGTAGGGCTTTTAATTGCATTTGGTGTGAAACTGCCAATAGTACCTCTTCATACTTGGCTACCAGATGCTCATGGAGAGGCTACAGCTCCTGTTCATATGCTTTTAGCAGGAATTTTATTAAAAATGGGAGGATATGCTCTTTTAAGATTTAATGCGCAATTATTACCCGTTGCTCATGCTCAATTTGCCCCATTATTAATAGTTCTAGGGGTTGTTAATATAATTTATGCTGCATTAACTTCTTTTGCTCAAAGAAATCTTAAAAGAAAAATTGCATACAGTTCGATAAGTCATATGGGTTTCGTTCTCATTGGTATAGGGAGTTTTAGTAGTCTTGGAACAAGCGGAGCTATGCTGCAAATGGTTAGTCATGGATTAATTGGCGCAAGTTTATTTTTTCTTGTTGGGGCTACCTATGACAGAACAAAGACTCTTAAACTTGATGAAATGAGTGGTGTAGGACAAAAAATGAGAATAATGTTTGCTCTTTGGACTGCTTGCTCCCTGGCTTCCCTGGCTTTACCGGGTATGAGTGGATTTGTTTCCGAATTGATGGTATTTACAGGATTTGTTACTGATGAAGTGTATACGCTTCCTTTTAGGGTAGTGATGGCCTCTTTAGCTGCTATCGGTGTAATACTTACTCCTATTTATCTACTTTCTATGTTACGCGAGATTTTCTTTGGTAAAGAAAATCCTAAATTAGTCGAAGAAAGAAAACTTGTAGATGCAGAGCCAAGGGAAGTTTATATTATTGCTTGTTTACTTTTGCCGATTATCGGTATAGGTTTGTACCCAAGATTAGTTACTGAAAGTTATATTGCATCTATCAATAATTTGGTCGATCGAGATTTAACTGCAGTTAAAGGTGCAGTAAAAACAAATATTTTTTCAGGTACTAAAACATATGATATTTTAAAAGCTCCAACAATATAATTTTTTAAATTAATGCAATATTGTTTGGCATTAAATCAATTAAAAGATATCTTGTGAGTAGATTTTATCTATTTCAAAATATCTTATTTAAATCCTATTGATAGGCAACAATTAGGCCCTAGATTGTTGATCAAGTTTCTTCAAGACGCTGCAGGAAAAGGCGAGCTTGATCCATGGGATATTGATGTAATAAGTGTAATTGATAGTTTTTTAGAGCAATACTCCCATACTTTTAAGCAATCTTCAAATAGTCAAATCTCATATCATAAGGATTTAGCTGAGACAAGCGAAGCTTTTTTTGCTGCTTCCGTACTAGTTAATTTAAAGGCTCAAGTTTTGGAATCTGATGTTTTCAAAGAAAATTCTTCCGATTTTGAAGATAATTTTGACTTGGATGATCAAGATTGGATTGATAATGAGTTTAATATTCCAAAATTTCCTGAAAAATATCTTAGGAGAAGATCAATTGCACAACCAATTCTTAAACGTACAACAACATTGGGAGAACTTGTAAGTCAGTTAGAGTCCATAGCAGAAGTTATTGAAACCCAAGATCTGCTGCTAATGAAGAGAAAAAGAAATAAAAAATATTCTGATAAGGCTTTAATTTCACAAGTAAAATCTCTAGCACATCGCGAGAAACTTCCAGAAACCACAAAAGCATTAGGGAAATTTATTGATGGATGGGAAAAAGCATTACAGTGGATAGATTTTGAATATCTAGTTGAGAAATGGCAAACTGTTGTAAAAAATGATTTAGATAAAGATCGTTTGGGAGTTTTTTGGGCGTTGTTATTTTTATCATCCGAAAACAAAATTGAAATTAAACAAATTAATTCCTTATATGGCCCAATTCAAATTAAAAGAATAATTCCCGAAGGAGGTTTAGCTCAATTGCCTATAGAGAATCTTGATGTAACCAAGACCGTCCCTTCTGCTGTTTAGGAGCTTATTAGTAATAACGTATAATCTTTAAAAAGAGGTTTTGAATTCATGAAGGCAATGATACTTGCTGCAGGTAAGGGTACACGTGTTCAGCCTATTACGCATGTGATCCCGAAACCGATGATTCCGATTTTGCAAAAACCTGTTATGGAGTTTCTCTTGGAACTTTTAAGAGAACATAACTTTAAGGAAATAATGGTAAATGTTTCTCATCTGGCTGAAGAAATTGAAAATTATTTTAGGGATGGGCAAAGATTTGGAGTAGAAATTGCTTATAGTTTTGAAGGAAGAATTGAAGATGGAGAATTAATAGGTGATGCTTTAGGATCCGCAGGAGGATTAAAAAAAATTCAGGATTTTCAAAATTTCTTTGATGAAACTTTTGTCGTTTTATGTGGTGATGCTTTAGTTGATTTAGATTTAACTCAAGCTGTAAAAAAACATAAGCAGAAAGGAGCTATTGCGAGCTTAATAACAAAGAAGGTAACTAAAGATCAAGTATCAAGTTACGGTGTCGTGGTTTCTGATGAAAACGGCCGTATAAAGGCTTTTCAGGAAAAGCCAACAGTTGATCAAGCTTTAAGTGACTCTATAAATACAGGTATTTATCTTTTCGAACCCGAAATTTTTAATTACATACCTTCAGCAGAGAAATTTGATATTGGAGCTGATCTTTTCCCTAAACTTGTTGAAATGGATTTACCATTTTTTGCATTACCAATGGATTTTGAATGGGTAGATATTGGGAAAGTTCCTGATTATTGGAGTGCTATTAGAAATGTATTACAAGGTAAGGTAAGACAAGTGCAAATACCAGGTAAGGAAATAAAACCCGGAGTTTTTACAGGCTTGAATGTAGCGGCTAACTGGGATAAGGTTAATATTACCGGGCCAGTCTATATTGGAGGTATGACTAGGATTGAGGATGGAGCAACTATTATTGGCCCATCAATGATTGGACCAAGTTGTTGCATTTGTGAGGGGGCAACTATAGATAACTCAATTATCTTTGATTATTCAAAAATTGGTAAAGGTGTAAGACTTATGGATAAGTTAGTGTTCGGTAAATATTGTGTTGGGAAAAATGGAGATCATTTTGATTTGCAAGATGCATCTTTAGATTGGTTAATAGCAGATTCAAGAAGATCTGATTTGACTGAGCCATCTCCTCAGCAGAAAGCTATGGCAGAATTATTGGGTACTGATTTGATTAATATTCCAGACTAAGATCAGCTTTTTCAATAATCTCAGGAATTAAATGCTCTGATTTTACTGCCATTAGATGAACACCATTTGCGATATTAAAAAAATCATGAGCTTGTTCAGCTGCAATTTTAATACCTTCTTGTAATGGCTCTTTGGAATCTTTAAGACGATTTAAGATATTTTCAGGGATGTTTGCACCTGGAACGTATTTGTTTATAAAGAGAGCATTTTTGTAAGATTTTAATAGGAATACTCCTGCAATTACAGGAATTTCAAGAGGCTCGGCTATTTTTTTGCAGAAATCTATTAAATTTTCTTTTTCCATAACCATTTGAGTTTGTATAAATCTGGCTCCACTCTCTTTTTTCTTTCTTATTCTATTTTCTAAACTTCTTTTATTTCTGCAATTTGGATCAGCTGCAGCACCTGCAAAAATAAATGTTTTTTGATCGTGAAGTTCTCCTAGGGTAGGATCAATTCCTCTATTGAAAGCCTGAATTTGTTGAAGCAATCTAACAGACTCAAACTCATGCACGGCCTTGGCATCTTGTTGATCCCCAGCTTTTACTGAATCACCGGTAATGCATAAGATATTTTTGATTCCTAAAGCATTTGCTCCCAGAATGTCCGATTGTAAAGCGATTTTATTACGATCTCTGCAAGAAATTTGCATTACTGGTTCTATTCCATTTTCCAGTAATAGTTTGGACATTGCCAAGCTGCACATTCTCATTACAGCTCTACTTCCATCGGTAATGTTAACAGCATGTACCTTATCTTTCAAAAGTTGTGCTATCTTAATAGATCTTATGGGGCTTCCACCTCTTGGCGGCATTAACTCTGCCGTTATTACCTTAGATCTTTTTTCTAAAGTCTGCTGAAGTTTTGATTTCAATTGCTTTTGTTTCCTAGTTGGTTAACAAGTGTACTGAGATTGCTAAACTTAATTAATATAAAAAAGGAACTGTTTAAATGCAAATGGTTGAAGAAGAAGTAAACAACATTGATATGATGGGTCTCTCAGCAAGAGAGATGGAAATCATTGATCTCGTAGCCGATGGGCTTACAAATCAAGAAATTGCGGTAAAACTAACTATTAGTAAAAGAACTGTTGATAATCATGTAAGTAATATGTTCACAAAAACTGGTTCTAAAAACAGAGTAGCACTTTTGAATTGGGCAATGGACAACGGAAAGATTTGTAGAGATGGGTTTAATTGTTGTACACTCCCAGACTCTGATCAAGATTAGTATAACCCTTTACTTTTTTTATCTTTACCCAAATCAATTAGACAATAATTTGTAGAACATAATTCAAAGAGTTCAGCATATGCAATACATGCATCCTTGTCTGAATCAACGAATCTCAATATTCCTTCTTTGTCGTAAAGACCATACATCTGAAAAAAATAAAAATAGATTTGCTTAAATATAAAGAAAATATAAAAGATGAGTGGCTCCTCTGCCTAGTTTCTTTTTAAAGTTGTTTATTATTCTTCGTTCCACCCTGAAAAAGGATTGTTGGCAAGATTGAAATTGGAGTAATGGGTCAGCCCAGTAATTTCTTTTGAAATGAAAGATGGAAGAATTAAATCTTCCTCTTCATTAGAAAGTTCAATTTCTGCAATTTCAAGTGGATAATTATTTTCTTTAAAGCAATCTATAATCCAAGATTTTTTTTTAATTTCTAATAAGTATCTATCTTTTTTAATTGTGTTTGAAAGATTTGACATTATTGTTTCAGCATCGCTTCGTGGAATGGAGTATTCAAATTCAAAGTTGGTAAAACCCTTGATATGTTTTTTAAATGTAATTTTAGAGTTTTTGCCTATAAGCCTTACCCTTATAATCCAACCATCTAAACTTTTGGAAAAATATCCTTGTTCAATATAAACTTTTTTATTTATGAATTCTTTCCAATTATCATTTTTTATAAGAAATCTTCTTTCTATCTCAAAGGCCATTTAATTTTTGAAATTATTTGGAGACAAATCGCCTTTCCAATCTAGTTTTTTTATTAAGGTATTATAGTAACTTGTGCTTTTTTTAAACTTTATTATTTTGCAGGGTGATTTTCCTTTCTTGATCTCACAGTAATAATTTTCCTTAATGGTCATACATTTTGAACCGTCAGTCCATAATTTAATTTCCCCTTTACTTTTTTTTACTGGCTTAATGATTACCGTACTTGTATTAGGTATGATGATTGGTCTACTAGCTAAACTCATTGGGCATATAGGGTTAATAATCATTCCATCTATACTTGGATGTACTATTGGACCTCCCGCAGCCATTGAGTAGGCTGTTGAACCCGTAGTTGTAGCTACAATCAATCCATCACCTTTATATTCATTTACCTTCTCATTATCTATTTCAATTTGTATTTGATTGGTCGGCGAAATATCTTCTTCAACGGATTTAAAATAAAAATCATTTAAGGCGTTATAGCTTTTTATTATTTTTTTCTCAGAACTTGTCCCCTCAATACAAACATTGCAATTTAATCTATTACGAAAGTCAATTAAATATTCTTCGTTTTCAAGGATTTTAATAAAAGATTTGTCAAATAAAAATTCTTTCTCTTGAGTAAGAAACCCTAAATTACCTCCAATATTAATACTCAATAAAGGAATATTATAATCAGCTAATGCATTTGCACATTTCAGGAAGGTTCCATCTCCACCAAGAACTATGCCAATATTCGGCTGTAATTTGAGATTACAAAAATATTTTTCAATTTCATCTTTATGAAAGTCACTTTCAAATATTTTAGATTGTATATTTTTTGCTTTTAGGACTTCTTCACAAAATTTAGAAGCCTCTTGAGCTATAGAACTATCTGAACGATATACAATAAGCACCAATGAAAGTTTCATTTAGTGGTTTTACCATTTTAATAAATTAAAACTTTCCATATCTACAGTCACCCTATTCCTGTAAAGAGATAACAAGATAGCTAATCCAACTGCTGCTTCTGCGGCAGCTACAGTAATCACAAAAATTGTAAAAACTTGTCCTTGAATTAAATTATTATCAACATAGGAAGAAAACGCCATTAAGTTTATATTTACTGCATTTAGCATTAACTCAATGCTCATAAGAACTCTTACTGCATTTCTGCTATTTAATAATCCCCAAATACCAATGCAAAATAGTGCTGAAGAAACTATTAAAAAAGCTTGAAGAGGAATTGATTCTAAATTCATAATAAGAAATACAAAAGGTTAATTTTTATTTGTAAGTAAAGGTTCTGATGATTTTTCAATTAACTCTTGATCAACAGGCAGTCCTGTCGAAATATCTTTGCTCATTACATCTCTTCTAGCTAAAACAATAGCCCCAATCATTGCCATTAAAAGTAAGACTGAAGCTACTTCAAATGGGAGTAAATAATCACTAAAAAGATGTTCACCAATCCTAATAGTTGATTCTTCTCCAATAGAGTTTTGAGGACTTGATAAGCTCCATACATTGGTCAAGTCAACTCTTATTAATAGGCTTAGAAGGGTTAAACATATCGATGTTGATATAACTCTTCTCGATTTAATGTCATTAATAGGCTTTAAATCTTCTTTTTTATTGACTAGCATTATTGCAAAAATTATTAATACATTAACTGCACCCACATAAACTAAAACTTGGGCTGCAGCAACAAAACTTGCATTTAATAGAAGATATAATCCTGCAACACTCATGAAAACTCCACCAAGCAGAAATGCTGAATAAACAATACTTTCGAGCAACACAACACCAAGTGCTCCAATAATGACAACTAAAGATAAAACTGTAAAACAAATAAATTGTGTTGTTATGGCAATGGACATAAATTAATGTGAATTAATTGTTTGGATTAGAAACTTTATCTTTATTTTCATTGGATTCAGGCCTCATCCAATCATAAACTTCTTCCGGTAATTTACCAACTCTTGCATCTGAAGCTGGGATTTCATGAGGGTCCATGACACCTTTAGGAAGATAGGCAAGTTCTCTTAGAGGTTTAACTGAAGGATCTGTTGTAACATTTGTGGGTAGTCTGCCAAGTGCGACATTGTCGAAATTTAAATTGTGCCTGTCAAAAGTAGCTAATTCATATTCTTCGGTCATTGACAGACAATTAGTTGGGCAATATTCAACACAATTTCCGCAAAAAATACAAACTCCAAAATCTATTGAATAATTTCTAAGTTCCTTTTTTTTGGTTTCTTTATTCATTACCCAATCAACTACTGGGAGATTTATAGGACATACTCTCACACAAACTTCACAAGCAATACATTTATCAAATTCATAATGTATCCTTCCTCTATATCTTTCAGAAGGTATTAATTTTTCATATGGATATTGAACAGTAACTGGTCTTCTTCGAAGATGATCAAAAGTTACCGAAATACCATTGTATAAGTATTTGCCAGCATTAAATGCTTCTTTGATATAGCTATTTATTTGTTGAAGGAAATTGTTCATTTCGAAGAATTTACTTAGTTGTTTTATTTTAGTGGATTAATTTTAAATTTAAGTATTTTTACTTAAATTTAACCACCAAAGAATTGCGGAAAAGCAAGTTTTAATCCTGCTGTTATCAAAAGATTAGCAAGAGAAATAGGCAGAAGAAACTTCCATCCTAGATCTAACAGTTGATCAATTCTTACTCTAGGAGTTGTCCAACGTAATAATATTGCAATAAAAACTAAAAGATATGCTTTTAGTACAGTCATTACAATTCCTATTGATGCAGTGAAAACCTGAATAAAGGGTGCATTAATAGGTAAATTAAGAAACTTAGCTATTAATTCAACTGGAATAGGAAAACCCCATCCTCCCAAATAAAGTATTGATACTAATAAAGCGGAAAGAATTAAATTAATGTAACTACCCAGGTAGAACAATGCGAATTTCATCCCTGCATATTCAGTTTGATATCCCGCAACTAATTCTTCTTCAGCTTCGGGTAAGTCAAACGGAAGTCTCTCACATTCTGCAAGAGCACAAATCCAAAAGACTATAAAACCAACTGGTTGTCTCCATATATTCCAACTTAGGATTCCAGCACCACTTTGTTGGTTGACAATGTCAACAGTACTTAAAGAATTTGTCATTAGTACGATAGCCAGTACAGATAAAGCTAAAGGAATTTCATAACTTATTGATTGTGCCGCTGCTCTTAACCCTCCTAATAAAGAATACTTATTATTTGATGCGTATCCGCTCATAAGAAGGCCAATTGGCTGAATACTGCTTAAAGCAATCCATAGGAAAATTCCAATGCCAACATTACTTATTAAAAGGTTTTGTCCAAAAGGAACAATTAGCCAGGACAGAATCACTGGGACAAGAACTAATATGGGTCCTGCAGTGAAGAGAATCCCATCCGCTTTGGCAGGAATAATATCTTCTTTCACAAGTAACTTAAGACCATCTGCAATTGGTTGGAGGACGCCGAGCGCTCCAGCATATTCTGGACCTATTCTTTGTTGAGCAGCAGCAGATATTTTTCTTTCAAGCCAAACTGTTACTAAAACGCCAACAACTGCCGCTACCAAAACCAAAAGCATAGGAAGAGGGAGCCAAATTATATGAGCGATTTCGCTGGAAAGGCCAAAACCTTTTAAGAATTCATTAAAACTATATTCGAGATCTAATCCGTATTCCAAAATTTTTATGTTATTTACTTAATAGATTAACTCTTCATAAACAATATGTGTGTTTTTTATGAAAAGCTGCAAATATTATTCTCTACTTTCTAAGCTGATCCAATCTCTTGGTGCTGAACCTGTATAAATTTGCGATGGTCTGAAAATTCTATTTGCTCCAAGTTGCTCTCTCCAATGAGCTAACCAACCAGCCACTCTAGATATGGCAAAAATTGGAGTAAATAAATCACGAGGAATACCAAGTTTTCTATAAACAAGGCCAGAATAAAAATCCACGTTAGGGAATATACCCTTAGGTCCAAGTCTTGATATTGCCTCTTCCTCAAGTGATTTAGCAACTTCATACATTTCATCTGCTCCAAATCTAATAAAAAGTTCTTCTGCAAGTTTTTGAAGAATTATTGCTCTTGGATCTTTGACTTTATATTCTCTGTGGCCAAAGCCCATTATCTTACTTTTATTTTTTATTGCATTATCTAAAAAGGACCCAGCATTTTCTGGGGTTTTAATCTCTTCTAACATCGCAATCACATCCTCGTTTGCTCCTCCATGCAATGGGCCAGCTAAGGTTCCTACTGCAGAGGCGATGACAGCATATGGATCTGTAAGAGTACTTGAAGTCACCCTAGCGCTAAATGTACTTGCGTTTAAACTATGTTCGGCGTGTAGAATTAAGCACCTATCAAAAACTTTTGCGGCTATAGGATCTTGTTCTTTTTCAGTCAACATGTAAAGAAAATTTGATGAGTAAGTTAGATCATCTCTAGGTTGAATTGGGTCTTGTCCTTTTCTAATAAGTTGGAACGCTGCAATCATTGTGGGTATTTTTGCTATTAGTCTTATGACTGCGTTGTAGATGTAATTAGGATCATCTATTGCTCTACGCGAATAGAAGAGCCCCAAAGAAGCTGCACTAGATTGAAGAGCATCCATAGGATGACCAGTTGCAGGGAAACATTTCATCATATCTCTAACTCTAAAACTTAACCTTCGATGCATCTGAACTTCTTGCTCGAAATCTCTTAGTTGAATAGCTGTGGGCAATTCACCCCAAATCAATAGGTAAGCAGTTTCTAAAAAACTGCTTTTTTTGGATAGTTCCTCAATGGAATAGCCTCTGTACAATAATTTACCTTTGTTGCCGTCAATATCACATATGGATGAATTAGTTACTGGAACACCCTCTAATCCTGGTTTTAAAATTAGTTTGTTACTATCCAATTGCTTAATTCAATATCAAATACTTATAGATTAAAGATAGTCAAATAATTTTTAATTAACCACAAGATATTAACTTCGCAAAAATTAAAATGATTGTTTTTGAAGCTTGTTTGAATAAATTTAATTTAAAGAATGTTTAATATTGTTTCTCTGTAAATAATTGGATTTTTTTCAGGAATAGACTGACTTATGATTTCTAGCGATTCTTCATTTGATATTTTTAAAATATTTTTAATGAGAAAATTAAGGTCCTGCAAATTAGAAAAATATTCAATTTTATTAGTATTACTATCTTTGATATCAACTTTCGAATAAAGAAAAGCAGATTTATCTTTATTACTTTTTAGGTTAAAAAATTTTTTTGATATTTTCTCAAATTCTTTACCATCAATTAAATTATTACTTATGGTTTGTAAACCTTTTGATTCTATCGAATAGATATTTTCAAAAGATAATTGTTTTATAACATCGTCTTTTTCTTCAAGAATATCTTTGGAATATATCGAATAAATATCTTCATTTTGTTTCAAAGTATATTTGTTGAAATCTTTTAGCTTTCTCAAAGTACTTAAATCAAATTGATCTTCATTATTTTTTTCAAACGTAATATGCCAATTTTTATTTGAATTGAGAATTAAAATGTTTTGATTATTATTTTGATTCAACTCTTCAAAAAAACTGAGTTGAAAATCATTTATTAAGGGATTAAGATGTTTGTCAAAATTTTTCGTATCACAAAAAATTAAATTTTCTGGATTATCTTCATTACTATTCTCTTCATTCATTAACTTTTCGTAAGTAAGAATATCAATATTTTTTTTATTATTTAGTAAATATGATTTTAAAATTAGTTGATTATTTTTAAAGTCAAAAATTGTAGCAATTTTATCCCCATTATTCTCAGGAAAAATTTCTTTATTAAAAAATTTACTTTCCAAAAATTTATTTGTGAATAATATATTTTTTTCTTTGTTCAGTCCAACAAGTTCTCCCTCATATTGAAATTTTTTTTTCTTAAAATTTTTACTAGAGATAATACTATTTTTGATTAATTTTTTATCTGATGAAGCAATTATATAATTATCGTCGGTTCGGTATATATAGTTAAGAAAATTTATTTTGTTTTTTCTATTAATTGAAATTATCTCATCAATCTGATCTATTTTACTAGGCAAATTTAATAAATCATCTATTGTTTTTTCTGGCTTAATTTTAAAAACAATCAAAATATCATCTTCAAGCTTTTTATTATTTTCAAAAGTTGAGATTATAAGTTCATTATTATAGATATCTTCTAATTTATTGTTGCCTAGATCTATTCCTAAGTAATCTAATATAGAGTCTTTTATTAAAAAAAAGTTATCTTTATTTGTTGGATTTTTATCCTTTTCATTATTATTAACGATATTAAAACTATCTAAATTTGAAATAAATAATAATTTATTGTTTTCAGGTGCATATTTTAAGATATTTATTTGCTCAATATTTGTACTTTGTTCCTTCTTTTTATTAGTAGAAACTTTTTTAAAACCAAAAAAAAGTAATAAAGATAATAATAGGATTATTGCTACTACTCTAAGTTTCATTATCAATGTTTATTTTTATTTTTAACAATAAATTTCCTACTGCAACTTAATTTATTAAATTGTAAATAACACATAATTTATCCTATAAATTGGGAAGTTATCCAAAATCTATAAATGCTTCTAGTCTAAATGATTGGTTTAATTCTGAGAAAGAAGATCCCGTCTTGATTGATGTAAGGGAGCAGTCAGAGCTTGAACTGGCTCGTTTCTCAAAAGAATTTTTACATATACCAATTAGTAAAGTCACATCTGAATACGTTGAAGAACTATTTGATGGCTTATCAGACAGAGAAATCGTTGTTACCTGTCATGCAGGAATAAGAAGTTATAACTTTTGTCAGTGGTGTTTAGATAATAATATTGTGAGCGAAATATGGAATCTGGAGGAGGGTATTGATGGATGGAGTAGATATATTGACCCATCAATACCAAGATATTGATTAAATATCTAATGAAGATGCAACGGTATTAACATCTTTGTCGCCTCTTCCTGAGCAATTGATAACTATATTAGTATCTTTTTCAAGAGTAGGGCATAATTTATCTAGCCAAGCAAAGGCATGGGAAGTTTCAAGTGCAGGTATAATTCCTTCAAGTTCACTAACAAGTTTTAAAGCGTCTAAAGCTTCTTGATCTGTAACTGATCCGTATTCTGCTCTACCTATATCTTTTAAATGGCTATGTTCAGGTCCTACTCCAGGGTAATCTAAACCTGCACTTATTGAGTGAGCTTCTTGTACTTGACCATTATCATCTTGCAAGAGAAGACTCATTGATCCATGCAAAATTCCAACTGACCCTTTAGTGATAGTTGCAGCATGTTTGTCAGTATCAACTCCGCTTCCTGCGGCTTCAACTCCAATAAGACGTACAGAAGTTTCTTTAACAAAAGGATGGAAAAGCCCCATTGCATTTGATCCCCCACCTACACAAGCAAGCAAAATATCGGGAAAAGATCCAAATGATTCCAAACATTGTTTTTTAGTTTCTTCACCTATAACTGCATGAAAATCTCGCACAATCTTTGGGAAAGGGTGTGGGCCTGCAACAGATCCTAAAATGTAGTGTGTGGTTTCGACATTAGAAACCCAATCTCTAATGGCTTCACTAGTGGCATCTTTAAGTGTTGAAGTTCCAGAATTTACAACTTTAACTTCAGCTCCTAGAAGTTTCATTCTGAAAACGTTAAGGGATTGCCTTTTTATATCTTCAGCACCCATGTAGATAATACATTTCAAGCCAAATCTCGCACAAACAGTAGCTGTAGCAACTCCATGCTGACCTGCTCCAGTTTCTGCAATTATTCTTTTTTTGCCCATTCTTATTGCCAGTAAAGCTTGTCCGAGGGCATTATTAATTTTGTGAGCCCCAGTATGGTTTAAATCTTCTCTTTTAAGCCATATTCTAGGAGTTGCTTGTTTGGTTTTGTAATGTTCAGTAAGTCTTTTGGCTTCATAAAGTGGTGTTTCTCTTCCTACATAAGTCTTAAGAAGATGATTTAATTCTTCTACAAAAAGTTTATCTTTCCATGCATTAGATGCAGCCGTTTCAAGCTCAAAAAGAGCAGGCATTAGCGTTTCAGGAACATATTGACCACCATATTTTCCAAATCTTCCCTCTTTGGAGGGTTGATTTAAATCGTCATTTTTATAGTTTTGATCTTTGAGAGAAAATGTACTTACCACTTTTTCTATAGAATAAGTATTAACTTACTATAGGTTATATTGAAAATAATGGGAAAAAAGAATTGGATCGAATTTGATAATCAAGAAAAAAAATCTGAAGAAACAGCTAAGGTAGATACTGTTAATAAAAGATCAAAAATAAATATTTCAAAACAAAAAAAAGGTAAAAAGGGAAAGACTGTAACTTTAATTAGAGGTTTAGGCACTGAGGATGAAATCTTATTAAAAGAATTACTAAAAAAAATTAAAGTTTATTGTGGGACTGGAGGAAAATTGATTGATAGAAATATCCAGTTACAGGGTGATATGGTATCGAAATCAATTGAGTTTCTTCGTAAAGAGGGATTTCATAATTTATGAAGCAAGGGTTAGGATAGGTTTTTAATTTTGATGATGCAAAAAATGAAAGAACAAGATCAAACAAAGTCAACCAATATAAAGTGGCACAACTTAACTATTGATAGAGAAAAGTTAGAGAAAATGAGAGGTCATAAAGGTATGGTTATCTGGTTTACAGGTTTATCTGGTTCTGGTAAAAGTACTTTGGCCAACGCTTTAAATGAAGTTTTACACTTAGATGGTTTTTCGACTTATGTTTTGGATGGAGATAATATCAGACACGGTTTATGTAAAGATCTTGGTTTTTCGGATGAAGATAGAGAAGAAAACATAAGAAGAATTGGCGAAGTTGCGAATTTATTTATGAATGCTGGGATAATAACTATTACTGCATTCGTTTCGCCATTTATTAGCGATAGAGATAAGGTGAGAAAAATTATTGGATCTAAGGATTTTATTGAAGTTTATTGTTCTGCTGATATCACAGTTTGCGAAAATAGGGATACTAAAGGTCTTTATAAGAAAGCTCGTTTGGGTGAAATTAAGGAATTTACAGGGATTTCTAGTCCATATGAAGCTCCTCATAATCCTGAAATTGTTGTAGATACAGGTTCGTTAGATTTAAATGATTCCGTTAAAAAAGTTATTCACTACCTTAAAAAAGAAAATTTTCTTGACAAGGCCTAATAGAAAAATACTAGTTCATTTATTTTGAAGATAATTGTCAGGTCCAATAGTTGATAACTTATCATTTTTATTTCTTACCTGTGTATGTAGATTTTCTCTGAATTCTTTTAAATTTTTCTTTATGGATTCATCAAATAAACTGATCATCTCTATTGCCAATAATCCAGCATTCTGTCCTCCATTAATTGCAACTGTTGCAACTGGAATTCCAGCGGGCATTTGAACGATTGATAAAAGAGAGTCCATTCCCTTCAGTGTCTTACTCTCTACTGGTACTCCAATTACAGGAATGCAAGTTATGGATGCCAGCATTCCTGGAAGATGAGCAGCACCTCCAGCACCCGCAATTATTACTTTTATGTTTTCTGATTCTGCATTTTTTGCATATTCCATCATTTCAATGGGTGTTCGATGAGCAGAAAGTATACAAACTTCAGTTTTTATTCTAAATTCTCTTAAAATATCAATTGCTGGTTTCAATGTATTTAGATCTGAATCACTACCCATTACGACAGCAATTTTATAAATTTCTTTAGAATTCAATTCTGACAAAATAACAAATCAATTCTTTCCTATAATGGCGCGCAATTAATTTGGCGCCAGTTAGTTAGTATTAAAAGAATAAATTTTCATAGAATATTATGACGTCAAATAAGATTATCGAAAAAAGTGAAGTTAGGGAGTATTTTAATGGTACTGGATTTCAGAGATGGAATAAAATTTATAGCAAATCTGATGAAATAAATACAGTTCAGAAAAATATTAGGAAAGGACATCAAAAAACTGTAGATGATGTAGTCTCATACATCAAAAATTATCCTGAACTAACAAAAAAAAGTTATTGTGACGCAGGCTGTGGTGTAGGAAGTCTTTCCATACCTTTACTAAAACTCGGTATAAAAGAACTACAGATGAGCGATATTTCTTCTGAAATGATTAAAGAAACAAAAAAACGCATTCATGAATTAGATTTGAATCAAGGTAAAATAAAATATGAAGTCTGTGATCTGGAAAAATTAAAAGGGTTATTTGATGTTGTAGTTTGTTTGGATGTATTTATTCATTATCCTCAACCGGTCGCAGAAGAAATGGTTCAACATCTATGCGATTTAAGTAAAGAAAAACTAATCGTTAGCTTTGCTCCTTATACCCCAGTTCTTGCTGTTCTAAAAAATATTGGGAAATTATTTCCTGGGCCAAGTAAAACTACGAGAGCGTATACATTGAAAGAAAAGGGTATTATTAATGCTGCTAAAGAAAGAGGATTTAAAGTTGTTAAAAAGAAATTAAATCAAGCCCCTTTTTATTTTTCAAAACTAATTGAATTTGAAAAAATAAAATAATTTATTTGACTAAATGATTTTCAAGTGCATAACGAACTAATTCTGTTCGGCTAGATGTACCTGTTTTTATAAAAAGTCTACTTACATATTTCTCAACATTTCTAATAGATGTTTCAAGCTGTCTTGCAATTTCTTTGTTCATCAGTCCCTCTGCTACTAGTTGAAGCACACTTGCTTCTCTAGGAGTAAAACTAGGAAGATTTATTTTATTTTCTGGATTAGTCTGGTTTTGGTCTGTGAGCATAGATTTTATTTCAGTAATTTGTTTTGCCATTTTGCTTACGTCAATGTCTGCGAATCGTGCCGCTTCTTTTAATAATCGTTCTTGTCTGTTGATTACATTTTTGACTCTTGCAGCTAATTCATCGGGATCGAAGGGTTTGGAAATATAATCATCAACTCCTGCAAGATAACCTTCTGTTCTGTCTAGGGTCATTCCTTTTGCAGTTAGAAAAATAACTGGAGTTCCTCCTAATTTTTCATCCTCTCTAATTTTTTCTAATAAAGCATAACCATTGGCTCGGGGCATCATAACATCGCTAATTATCAAATCCGGGAAAATTGTTTTAGCTTTTTCCAGACCATCCTCTCCATCAACTGCAATAAATATTTCAAAGCCTTCATCTTCTAGAAATGTTTTAACAGCTGTTCTTAAACCAGGCTCATCATCAACTAATAAAATTCTTGATTTTCTTACCGGTTCATTATTTATTTGATTAATTTCATTCATTTTTTTAATTCTTGAATTTGATTTTCTAGTAATAAACAGAATTTTATATACTAAACATAATGCTATCAACTCCCATACTACTAGACTATCAATCTTCGACTCCTTGCTCTAAAGATGTCGTTGATTCTATGAAACCATTTTGGAGTGAGATATTTTCTAACCCTACAAGCAAAACTAATTTGGCGGGGATTAACGCCAGCGCTATATTGGAAGCCTCAAGAGAAAAAATAGAACAAAGTTTATTTCTTAAGAATAAAAAAGTTATTTTTACAAGTGGGGCAACTGAATCTAATAACCTAGCCTTATTAGGTTTTGCAAGAAATTTCTATAAAAAAACAGGAAATTATGGACATATTATTACCTTAAAAACGGAGCATAAAGCTGTTTTGGAGCCCTTAAACCAACTAAAAAAAGAGGGATTTATGGTTACAGAAATTAACCCTGAGAAAGATGGCTTAATTTCTGAAGAACAATTCAAAAAAAATATAAGAGAAGATACATTTCTTGTTAGCGTTATGTTAGCTAATAACGAAATAGGAGTTATTCAGCCCATAGAAAATATTTCAAAGATATGTAAATCGAGAGGAATAACATTCCACTCTGATTTTGCACAATGTTTAGGTTACATGGCGTTAGACAATCTTTTATCAGATGTAAACATGATAACGATGAGTTCTCACAAAATATATGGTCCTAAAGGGATAGGACTTCTTTTGATTGATGAAGAAATTAATCTTGAGCCTTTAATTGTTGGAGGAGGTCAGGAATATGGTCTTAGGTCTGGCACATTACCTCTCCCTTTAGTGGTTGGCTTTGCTAAAGCAATAGAGATAGCAGTTCTTAATCAAAAAAATAATGCTGAGAAATTACTTTTTTATAGAAATAACCTTTTAGAGGGGTTGTTAAAAAATAATTCCGGTTTATTAATTAATGGCTCCATAGAAAAAAGATTACCTCACAATTTAAATTTGACTGTATTGGATTTAAACGGAGCAAAGTTTCATAAACTTTTAAAATCTAAAATAATTTGTTCTACTGGATCTGCATGTAGTAATGGTGAACCATCTCATGTTTTACTAGCCTTAGGTAGATCTCTTAAAGAAGCAGAATCTTCAATAAGGTTAAGTATTGGATTAAGTACTAATTCAAAAGATATAAAAGAAGCAATTCATATTCTTACAAATACGATCAGATCATTACGATAGAAATTATTGGCTTTTAATTTAATTGAGCAATTCTTAATTTTCCACTTCTAGCTCTTTTATTAAGTTCGACCTCTTGTTCGGAGGGAGTTATTGGTTTTTTTGTCAGGTTTTTTAGTCTTTGATCATTCTTAAAACAACTTTTAACTAACCTATCCTCAAGGGAATGAAAACTAATAATAGAAATAATACCTCCTG
>CACAVZ010000002.1 GCA_902536065.1 uncultured Synechococcaceae cyanobacterium
TCAGGAAATTAAATCTTAAAGAGTCATTGCCCTCAGATATATCAAATTTAAATATTGCTATTCTTTCAAAAAAAAAGGAAAATTATTCGAACAACAATCTTCCTCTATTCGGAATCAATGACAATGTTTTTAAGACTTTTGATGATAGACCAAATTTATTAACTAAAAGGGAAGTTCGCATTCAAATATTAGCTGCTTTAGAGCTTCCAAGAAATGGTGTCATTTGGGATATAGGAGCAGGTTGTGGGTCAATTGGTTTAGAGGCACTAAAGTTAAGGCCTAATTTGGATTTGTTTTGTTTCGATAAAAGGATTGGTTCAAAGTCATTAATACTAGAAAACTCAAAAAGGCTTGAAGTTAAACCAAAATTTATTTTTGAGGAAGACATAAATTACACCTTGAATACGAGGAATTTAAGTTCTTTTGAAAACCCTAATAGATTAATAATTGGAGGATGTGATAAAAAAACTAAACTCCAGATTATTAATAAAATTGGGCAAGATATGGATATTGGAGACATTATCGTTATACCAATAATTAATATTCAAACCATTAAAGAATTGAGAGAGGAATTGGAATATAAAAATTTCAAAACAAATTTAAATTTAATTCAGACCTATAAAAGCTTAAGTATTGCGGAGGGAATGAGACTAGAACCAAATAATCCTGTTTTTCTATTAAAAGGGAAAAAATAAATTCAAATAATTGTTATTTATCAGGTTTAGCCACATGGGGTAAACCCCAACCAAGTTTATTTCTTAAAACTTGGAAAAATTCGTGATCTTCAAGTCTAATAAATTTTACTGAGTGTTTACTTTTTCTTATTAAAACTCTATCTTCAGGCCAAACATAACAGCCAGCATTTCCATCAACAACCATAACTAACCTTTCAGGAGTTGCCGGGAAAACAGTTACTGGCTCTGAATCATTAAAAACCAAAGCTCTAGATGCCAATGAATGTGGAGCAATTGGAGTTAATTGCACGACTGGGCAATCAGGCGTAATTACTGGGCCTCCAGCACTTAGAGAATAAGCAGTGGATCCAGTAGGAGTAGATAAGATTACTCCATCAGCTGAGATATCCACAGGAGCATGTCGCCCTATAGAAATCTCAAAATGACACATACTTGTCAGAGGTTCTCTATGAAGAGCCATCTCATTTAGGCAAAGAGATTCCCATCTCCTCTGATCATTCCTCATTACACTAATAATAAAGCAAGTTCTTTCTTCAATATCCCAATTCCCAGTAATGATTTTATCTATTGCTTGATCTAGATTTGATAAATAAGCTTCTGCAAGAAAACCTAGATGACCAGTATTTATTGTAAGGATTGGAATTTTGGCAGGTGCTGTTTGCCTTGCTGCTGAAAGCACGGTTCCATCTCCGCCAAGAACAATTGCAAATTCCATTGACGAGTCAAAACCCTCTGGAACACAATTCGTATATCCCAAAGGACGAACATGTTGATCAGGATTAGCAAATCCAACCATTCCGCCAGAGCTACTAACTCTTACAACTTCATAATTGGATTTTTCCAATTTTTTCTGAACAGAACTTGCAGTTTTAACAGCAAGTTCTTTCCCATCATTCACGATTAGTCCTGCTTTACGTACCAATCAAAAAATCTAAAACTAAGACTATCTTAAACTAATTTGCTGGACAAACCTAATTTAAAGTTTCACTTTTATTAGAACTGTTCTAGGAATCTGAGATCATTTGTATAAAATTTTCTGATGTCATCAATTTGATGCCTTACCATACAAAATCTTTCAACTCCTAATCCAGCTGCGAAACCGGTCCATTTTTCAGAATCTATTCCTAATTTTTCTAAGACCTTTGGATCTACCATTCCGCATCCCATTACTTCTAACCATTTACCTTTCCATTGAACATCGACTTCTGCCGAAGGTTCAGTAAATGGGAAATAACTAGCTCTAAATCTTACAGGAATATCTCCAAAAAAGGTCTTTAAAAATGTAAGAACTGTTCCTCTTAAATGACTAAAATTAATATCTTGATCGATACATAAAACCTCAACTTGATTAAATACAGGAGAATGAGTAGCGTCTACTGCATCTCTCCTATAAACTCTCCCTGGGGCAATAATTCTGACTGGAGGAGGATTTTTCTCTAAGTATCTTATTTGAACAGGAGAAGTATGGGTCCTTAAAAGTCGATTTTCATCTAAGTAGAAAGTATCCTGCATATCTCTTGCGGGATGATTTTTGGGTATATTGAGAGACTCAAAATTATAAAAATCAGTTTCTATTTCAGGGCCACTTTCAACTGAGTAACCTAAACCACAAAAAATATCTACAATTTCATCTTGTGTTGAAATTAATGGATGTTTATTCCCAGATGGTGTTCCAATTGAAGGGATAGTTACATCAATTTTTTCTATTTTAATCTTTTTATCTAAGGCTTCACTATTTAGTTGATTTTTTCTTTCAGTTATTAATTCTTGCAAATTTATCTTTATTAAATTTGCCTTCTGGCCAACAACTGGTCTATCAGTAGCAGATAATTGACCCATTGTTTTTAAGATAATTGACAAATCACCCTTTTTCCCTAATAAGGAAACTCTCAATTGATCCAGTTCTTCGTGAGTATTAGAATTTTCTATATTATTTTTTGCTGTAATAGAAAGATTATTTAGTTTTTTTTCAATCTGACTTAATGATTCAATTTGACTCACTGATATAGTAAAAATAAGTATTTATTTATATTACTTAAATATCGTCCATAAATAAAATGTATTGATTAATGAAACCGTTAAATATATTAATTAGCAATGATGATGGTGTTTTTGCCACAGGGATTAGAGCATTAGCAAAATCAGCACAAAAAAGGGGACACAATATAAAAGTAGTATGCCCTGATCAAGAGAGATCAGCTACAGGTCACGGTCTTACTTTACAATCTCCATTAAGAGTTGAAAGAGCAGACGAATTATTTGGAGAAGGAATTGAAGCTTGGGGATGTTCTGGCACGCCTGCTGATTGTGTCAAATTAGCACTATCTGAACTATTGGATAATAAACCTGATCTAATTCTATCTGGAATAAATCACGGGCCTAATTTAGGGACAGATATTTTCTGTTCAGGCACTGTTGCAGCAGCCATGGAAGGCACTTTAGAAAATGTTCCTTCCATGGCAATAAGTGTTGCTAGTTTTAAATGGAAGAATTTTGAATTTGCTGGAGAAATTGCAATGAATATTGCCGAACAAGCAATTAACGATATATGGCCAGCTTCACTTCTTTTAAACTTGAATATACCCCCTTGTGAGAAAAGCAAAATAAAAGAATTAGCCTGGACAAGATTATCAGTAAGAAAATATAAAAATCAATTTTCCAAAAGGGAAGACCCAAGGGGTGATGATTATTATTGGTTAGCAGGTGAGGTAGTTTTAGATCTCAAATCAAAAGGTTATGGTCCAAAAAACTGGCCCAGTGACGTATCTCAAATACAAGAAAATAAAATATCACTTACACCTGTAGAACCAGATTTATTTTGGAGGGGTAATTTAGAAGACTTACCTAGAATTAATAATTCATTTGTAAATCCTTCTTAAAAGCCATAAAGAAAAGCAAAGTCCAAAGAAATGAGCAGCAATAACTTGTGTGTTACTGAGAACTGACAATATTTCAAGTCCAGTAATTGGGATATCAGATGTCGCTGTTATCAATTGTCCAGTTGTCTGAGAGGATGCTTGTATAAAAAGGGCGCCCATAAGAGCTTGATATCCAATTAATCCAAACAAAACTCCTATTAAATCGACTATAAGACCTCTTTTTATTAATTTACTAGTTTGTCCTCTTGAAGGTCTTGCGTTACTTGCGATTGCTCTACCCGTTCTAACTATTAACCAACCTTGCCAAAGACTAAAAAGTAGTAAAATCAAGGAAATTGTTGTAAGTGATAGCCCAGGCGCTAAGCCAAGCTGTCCTTCGCTATTATTAACAACATTAGAAAAAAGCAAAACAGCTGCAACAACAACACCTAAAATGGATTGAACCCAAAATCGTATCCATCCAACACGCCGCATTCCAAATGAAAGGGACTGAAAATCAATTTTGTCAGACATTCATTTGATTGAATAAATTGTAATCTATTCAAATTTGCCATCAAAATCATAAAATTGCACGAAATCTGTTGATCTCTTTAATATCGCCATCTGAAGTTAATAATCCCACTTCAATAGCTATTGGTAGTTTTGATGGGCTTCATGCCGGCCACAGAAAATTAATAAAAAGTGTTGTTGAAGACAATCTATATACCCCAACAATTGCAAGCTTCTGGCCTCATCCAAGGGAGGTTCTATACAAAGAGACACGCCTTAGACTTGATTTACCTGAAGAAAAACTACCTATTCTTGAAGATCTCGGGATTGAACAATTAGTTCTAATTCCTTTTAATAAGGAATTATCTAAATTAAGTGCAGAAAGATTTGTAAGAGATATTTTGATAAATCAACTACAAGCAAAAAACATTTCTGTAGGTGCTAATTTTAAATTTGGTTTTAAAAGAAGTGGAGACATAAATACTATAAAAAATATTATTAAAGATACCGATGTAAAACTGAAAATTACTCCAATTTTGGAAGATAAAGAAGGTAGAATAAGTAGTAGTAGAATAAGAGATTTATTAGAGAAAAGTGATCTGAAAAATGCTTTCAAAATTCTTAATAGGCCTTATAGTTTTAATGGAAAGGTTGTCAAAGGTAAAGGCATTGGAAAAAGTATAGGGTGGCCCACCGCAAATCTTGAAATAGATGGCAGAAAATTTTTACCTGGGGAGGGAGTCTACGCAGCATGGACGACCATAGAAAATTCCAACCAAAAAATTGAATCTATTATGAATCTTGGCTCTCAACCAACAATAAATCCTTTATTACCATCTGCGGTTGAAGTTCATTTAATAAATAAAGATATAGATCTATATGGTTTAAATCTATCTATAGAACCAGTTGAAAAGCTTAGATCTCAAATCAAGTTCAATAATATCCAGCAACTTTCTAGTCAAATTAAAAATGATAGAGAGAATGCCCTAAGAATTTTTAAAAACTACAAACAATAACTTACAAATGCTGAATTCCAATAATACAAGCGCCGAAGATTTTAGAATTTATCAAATTATTGACGCTAATCTAGATAGAGCTAGAGAAGGACTAAGAGTACTAGAGGATTGGGCTAGATTTGGTCTAGGCAAAGATACATATGTTGAAAAGATTAAAAATTTTAGACAAATTTTAGGAAAGAATCATTTAGAAATTTATAAACAAAACAGGAATAAAATTGAGGACCATTCCAAAGGACTTACTCATTTTGAGCAATTTAATAGAAAAACACCTGAGCAAATAATAAGTTCAAATGCAGGCAGAGTTCAAGAAGCATTAAGAGTAATAGAAGAATTTTCTAGGATACACAATGAAAAACTTTCAAAAATTGCTTCAGAAATTAGATATGAAATTTATACACTAGAGATTGACTTATTAAATTTAAGTAAATTTAATAAGTCCGAGGAAATATTGAAAGCAAATAATTTATATGTAATAACTGATCAAAAGGAAAACTTAATAGAAATAATAGAGGATGTATTGATTGCAGGAGTAAAAATTATTCAACATAGATTCAAGACGGGAACTGATAAAGATCATCTTCTTGAAGCAATTCAGATTAAAAATCTATGTAAAAAATATAATTCTTTGTTCATCATTAACGATAGAGTTGATATAGCTCTAGCATCAGATGCCGATGGCGTTCATCTTGGGCATGATGATTTAGATTTAAAAATCGCTAGAAAATTATTAGGGTATTCAAAAATAATTGGTATAAGTGCAAACAATGAAATTGATATTTCTAATGCTGTAAAAGCTGGTTGTGACTATATTGGAATAGGACCAGTATTTAAGAGTTTAACGAAAAAGAACAAAAACCCCTTAGGTATTGAAAAAATTAAAACATTAACAAAAGATCTAAATATCCCATGGTTTGCTATCGGAGGCATTACTTCAAATAATATTTCAAATTTAAAGAAATATGGTTTTAAAAAGTTTGCCTTAGTTTCGCAATTAATGAATTCTAAAGATCCTAAAGAAGAAGCTATTATGATCTTAAAAGAATTGTCTCATGAAAATTAAGGTAAACGGAGAGGAAAAAAGAATTGAACTCGATCCCAACAATGCTCTACTATCATCTGCGCTATTTTTAATGGGATATAAACCTAATACAATTGTTGTCGAATTGAATAATTTAATTATTAATTCTACTAAATGGGAAAATGTGAAACTTAAAGATGGAGATAATTTAGAAATCGTGTCAATAGTTGGTGGTGGTTAAGAAAATACTTATATATTAAAAATCTTCATAATTTTTTAAGTTTAGACTTGAAATATTTATCAAATTTTTTCATTTTTCGTTTTATATTTTTATTACTTAAATAAAACTATGAAAGAAAAAACTGATAGTAATTCAAGTTCTTTGAAATGGGAGCAAAATGGTGAGTTAGCCCATAAAGATTTATCGGAGTTATTAGAAAGATTAAAGAATGTTGAAAGTGAGGATACCTTTTCGGAGTTATCTAGATTAGGTACAAAATTAGAAATAAAAGATTAAATTTGTTACTTTGATCTTGTTTTTATAAAAATTTATACCAAATTATAATTACAGAATAAAAATAAATGCCAAAAAGATTTCCAGAGTGGGTAAACACCGAAGTCGTAGTTAAAGCTATCAAAATGAGGGAAGAAGGAATGCTTTCTAAACAACTTAATCTCTGGATAGAAAATCTATTGGAGATTCAAAAAAAATAATTTTTTATACTCAGGTAATCATCTTCAATATTCTTAATGCTGCCATTGCTGCTCCATAACCATTATCTATATTCATAACTGTTATCCCAGGAGAACAGCTTGCCAACATGCTTTTTAGGGCTGTTTCACCATTCTTACTGACTCCGTATCCCACTGAAACAGGAACTGCAATAATAGGTTGAGGTAATAATCCCCCAATAACGGTTGCTAAAGCACCTTCCATGCCTGCACATACGATTAAAACATCAAATTTTTTTATTTCTTCAATCTGACTAAACAAACGATGAATTCCTGCTACTCCGACATCTATAAATGATTGGCAATTTACTCCATTTGTCTCTAAAGCCAATTTTGCTTCTAAAGTTACTTTTAAATCACTTGAACCTCCAGAAATTATTGCTACTTTTTTCTCCAAAAAATTTTTTTCAACATTATCTCCAATAATCAAGCAATTAGCCTCCTCATAAAATTTTGCATCTTGATATGAATTTAATAAATACTCGGCTTTATCTTTTTGAATACGGGTAATAAAAACTATTTCGTTTTTCTCTAAGACTTTCTTACATAATCTATTTAATTGATCTATATTTTTATCTTCTCCCCAAATTGCCTCGAATAGTCCAAGTCTTTCTCTCCTTTGAAAATCAAATCTTATATCGATATTCATCCTTGAACGTATAATTCTCCCTCGTGAATTAACTGAAAAGGATTTTCATTTATATTCAATGCTTTTCTAACATTATTTTCAAAATTTGTTTGTACCTTATTTACTTCTTCAGATGGTATTTTTTTCCATAATTGCTTGTTTTCCCAACTAACCAATATCAAAGCCTCTTCATTATCCTTATCCCAAAAAATTTGTCTCCCCAAGAACCCATCTTGTTTAATTAACCATGGTTCCCAAACATTCTTCTCGGCCTCTAACCATTGTTCTTTAAGTTCAGCAGGTATTTGAAGCCTCAGTTCCTCAATCACCTGACCTTTTTGATAATTATGCATAGGTAGTGCGTATAAATCATGAAGATTACTTTGGGATACTAATACTGAAAACGTAATTAGTACGAAAAATATTTTTTTAATCAAATTTCGTAATATATACTTCATTTCAATCAGTTTTCATTAGGAGGACTACAGAATGGCAACTTATTCCTTCTTCTCGTCCTTCAGGACCTAAGGTTTCATTAGTTGTTGCTTTTACGCTAACTGAATTTTTTTCCAAATTAGTGGCTTTAGATATATTCTCCTTCATAAATTCTATATAAGGCAAGAGTTTAGGTCTTTCAGCAATAATCACATTATCAATATTTATTATCGCCCAACCTTTTTCTTTAATTAATTTAACCACCTTAGATAATAAGAGGAGGCTATTAGCATTTCGCCACTCTTGATCTGAAGGCGGAAAATATTTTCCTATATCACCTAATGAGAGTGCACCTAAAATTGCATCCATTATTGAATGCGCTAATACATCCGCATCACTATGACCATCAAGACCTAGCCGATTTGGATGAGTCAATTTAACACCTCCAATAATTAGGTCCCTCCCTTCAGTAAGTCTATGGATATCATAACCATTACCTATTCGAAAACTTGGCATGAATTTTTTCATAACAGAGGTTTACAAATATAAATTTATACATTTATTTTAGATTAGCATAACAAATTTATATCTTAAATTTATTCTAAAATAGAAAACAAAAAACATTATTCTGGAAAAAAAATTTTTCAAAAATTTCAGGTTATCATATTTATAAATATGTAAATAAATATATGAAAAATAAAGTTTACATAATAATAAATCCTGATTATTACGTTAGCCAATGGCAATATAAATGTATAAATAAATTAAAAAACTATGATTTAGTTTTTCTATTAGCAAAAGAAATAAAAAGCAAAAAATATAGGCCAAATAAAAGCAAATATATCAAACATCTTTTTTATTACCTTATCAATTTAATTTCAATAAAACAGAAAAAAATCAAAATAGATCCTTCCAGATTCGAAAAAGCATCTATAAAAGAAATTAACTTTATAAGAAAAAATAATTCATGGGAAGAACTAACAGTTAAGTCAATAGATCAAATTATAAATGGATCGCCCCTATTCATTTATAAATGCGGAATGGGTCTATTATATATAAATAATAAATTAAAAAATATACCAATTATTTCTCATCATCATGGAGATCCCAACAAATTTAGAGGGCGTCCTGCTGGTTTTTATGAAATGCTTAAAGGTGAGAAGAAGATGGGACAAATTGTTCAGTTATTGACCAATGATTTAGATGCTGGAAAAATTCTATTTTTTGCAGAGACAAAAATTTATCCTTGGTCTTATAAAAAAACATTGAGAGAATGTTTTTACATATCTCCAATAATTTTTGAAAAGGCATTAATTAATCTAGAAAAAGGAATTTTTATAGATAAAAAATGTGATGGCATAAACTATAAATTACCGTCTAACCTTTTAAGTATAAATTTTATCTTTTTAGAGATATTAGAATTAATCAATAAACTTTTTTATGGCTTATTTTACGAAAAGTTCTGGCAAGTTGGTTTTTTTGAAAATTTTTCTTTAGCATTAATAAATGAATCCCAAGATTTAATTAAATTTATTTATTCATTATCAAATAATTTTAAATCACTAAAAATTTGCAATGGATATAGTTTTTTTGCAGATCCATTCATATTAGATTCAAATATTATTGTTGAAGGATTAAATAAGATTTCTGGAAAAGGAGATTTACTTTTAATAGATATAAAGAAAAACAAAGTAATCCAAAAATTAAATTTTAAGAATAAGCATCTTTCATACCCGTATACAAAATCATTTTCTGATATTTTATACGTGTATCCAGATTCAGGCTCTCTTAATAAACCTATTTACTTTAGAGGTAAAAAAAATTCTTCTTTAGAAATACTTTCTTTTAAGAATTTCATACAAGGATTAATTGATCCGTCAGTAATTGAGAATGATGGTTTATTTTATTTATTTGCTAATTATACAAATGAAAACTATGTACTTCGCTTATGGGTTTCTACAAATCCTAATTTTGATGATGCATATGAGCACCCTAACTCTCCAATATGCATAACTCCAGAAGGGGGAAGATCAGGAGGTAGGGTATTTAAATTTAAAAATAAATTTTATAGATTTGGACAAGATTGTACTAATGAATATGGAAATGGTTTAATTCTTTTTGAAATTAATCAACTTACTGATAGCAATTTTTCAGAATGCATAATATCATCTATCAAATTTAAAAATAATTTCAAAGGTCCTCATAATATGGATTTCTCAAATAATTTATTAACCTGGGATTTCTATGAAGAGAAATTCAATATTTTTGCAGGATTAAGGAGGATATTAAATAAAATTTAGAAAATTTCTTCAAAAAAATTTAAAATTTTAAGATTGAATTTAGGATGAATGAAGACTTTACATTTAATAATTTAAGAGATTTCTTCCAAAGTGCAAATCCTCTTATAAAGCTAGCAATAAAAAATGCAATAGCAGCTCCGTTTATGCCAATTACTGGTATTAATAAAAAATTTAATATTATGCCAACAAACAATGAGATTCCACACCACTTGCAAGCAACTTTTTCATTACCTGTCATATTCATAATTGATCCGATAGGTCCAAATATTGAATTAAAAAATGGAGAAAGAAGAATTAAAAAAAAAGTAATTTTTGGTATTAAGAAATCAGATCCAAAATATAAAATTACAAATTTTTTATAAAAAAGAAAAATAATAGTAGAAAAAAATATTGCGAAAATACTTATAAATCTATTACTTCTAAGAGCGATATTTTGTATTTCATGAAAATTATCAGATATAAAACTTTTCGCGATTCTTGGCTCTACGATTTTATTACTTGCATGTAATGCCAAACCAGTTATTGAAGAAATTTGAAATGCTAACTTATAATTTCCAACAATTTCAGGTTCACTAAATATTCCTAAAACAATTAAAGGTAATATGTTGTTAAGTAAAGCAAAACTTTCAAATAGTATTAATGGAAATGATTCTCTAATGTCTTTAAAAATAATATTTTTTATATTTTTTATATTTACTCTAGCCCACGAAACCAAACCATTTGTTGAAGATAAAGTATAAAGCAAAGCCAAAACAGATGAGGCACTATATAAAATAATTGAAGTTGAATGGCTATTGAGTTTATAAATCCATTCAAATGAAAAAATAAATAAAATAAAAATTATATTAGGTATCATATTACCTAAAACCTGACCCTTAATTTCTTTCCCGGAGCTTCTAATAATTGAAGTAAGTGAGTTATTAATAGATAATGCAGGAACAATTGAGATCATTCCAAATAAAACTAAGTGATATTTATCATTTAATAAATTTGGAAATAGAAAATTTAAAAAAAATATAAATAAACTTAAAACAAGCAAATAAGTCGTAACTAAATATAAATTTACATTGATCAAATTATTAAATTCATAACTTTTATTAGTCTTTATATAGGAAGATTTTCTTAAAATAAAATAAGGATATCCTACTAAAAAAGGTAAGCCTAAAAATTTTAATAGAGAAACTATAAATATATACTTACCAAAATAAATTGCTCCTAATAGCCTAGCCAAAGCAAATACCAAATAAAATTCAAAAAATTTAATTAAAATATTTACAAAGAAACTTAATAAAATATTTTTTCTTAAGTTTATATTTTGACTTAACATAAACTAACCTAGATTTTATTTATGCTTTAAAAATGCAAAAAGCTTTATCAAATCTAATATTATTGATATCACAAAGAATTTACTAAATTCAATTAAATTAAATTTGAATATTTTTACGTTTTTTTTAATTGGCAGTATCAACATTCTATAAGTAAAGTAAAATAAAAAAATTATTGAGATCATTATTTTAGATACATGTGGCAAATAAAGAAGACTGTTTTTATCCCAGTTAGCAACTTTATCATTCCAACTAAAAGCTAATAATAAAGAAAAAGTAACTGAAAAAGAGTAATAAAGTATTCTTTGACTATAAAATTTTGGATTACCAGTATTTTTTGCATATTTGTACCATTTTTTACATAATTCAAAAAAATTCATTCCTTTTAATCCAATATATTTACAAGGAATAACTTCTGGTTGCATCATTTCAGGATAAAAGGATTTTGATCTATTTATCCATTCTGCATCTTCCCCACTTCTAATTTTTGGAATAAAATAACCAATTTCTTGCAATAATTTTTTTTCGATTAATGTACCTTGAAAAGAACTTAATGGATTGTTACCATAAGTAGCTGAAATAAAACATTTTTCAAATTCATTAAGGCCAATGAACTTGACCTTCCCTAATATCCCTCTTAAATTTTTATTTTCCAAAACTCTTATAGAGTTAGAAAGCCAATTTGAATCAGGTAAAGGATGCGAATCCAAAAAGCATATATATTCACAAGTGCTTTTAGAAATACCAATATTTCTTGCTTCTCCAGGCATAATAATTTTTTCTAAAATTATAAATTCTATTTTAATTTTTAAGATTTGATTTAGTTCTAAAACTTCTTGCCTTTCTTCTTTGTTAACAACTCCAGAGATCACACATATAATTTCTTTTAACTGATTAACATTTTGATCAAGATTTGAAAATAATATTTTCAATTCATTTAAGTCTTTAAATATCGTTCCAATTACTAAAGAAATATTTTTTTTATTCATATGATCAATAAAAATGGTTTAAAAATTATTTATATTAATTAATTTCTAATTCTCCTAAAATTTTAAAGCAGCATTAGTCCATATTATACTAAAGTAGCTAATGATAAAATTTAAATTTATTTGAAAAGAAATAATTATTTATGAGGGTCTTATATTTTTCTCCAGATGGGATATTAGATGACTTAGGACAAAGCCAAATTTTACCTTATGTTTATGGTCTAAATGAGAGAGGATATAAATTTATTATTTTTAGTTTCGAAAGATTTGATAGGAAGAAAGAAGAAATATTATCACAATCTAGGATCTTAGAATCAAAAGATATTATTTGGTATCATCTGCCATTTTATCCTAAAAAATATAATAGATTTCTTAGATTTATATTTGGAGCAATTAAGTTAAATTTAATTTTTAGAAAACATAAGATAAATTTAATTCATATAAGATCTATAAATGCTGGTGCTATATTTCTTTTATCAGGATTAAAATGTCGAATCTTATATGATATTAGGGCTTTTGCTGGACAGTTGGGTGATTATGGTTTACTAAAAAATTCCTTTTTATTAAAATCTTTTGTTTTTTTTGAAGAAATACTAATAAAAAAATCTCAAGGAATTGTAGTACTTGATCAATCAGGTTTAGATTATTTAAATAGCAATTACAAATTAAATATACCTATCAAAATTATCCCAACCTCTACAAATATCAGAAGATTTAACATCCCCAAAGGTCACAAAACTAAAAACAAAAAACAAATAAAGTTTGTCATGATAGGGGGAGCTAAATTTCCATATTTGCCAAAAAAAGCACTTCTTTTTGTAAAAATCTTATTAAGAAATAACATAGATTGTACATTAGACATCATAAATCAAAGACATCATGAATTTATAAATGAAGTTATTAAGGAAGTTAAATTCCCAACTGATAAAGTTAAAGTATTCGGAATAAAATCGCACGAAAAATATAATTTGCTTCCTATATATGACTGCGGTCTTGTCTTTATTCATACTGGAAGTTGGATTAGAATGTCATCGCCAACAAAAATTGGAGAATATCTTGCTTCAGGATTACATGTAGTTGGTCTTGAAGGTATCGAAGTACTTGAAAGATTAGCAAATAGTACTCAGTCAGTTGATAACTTGCCAGAAAATTTTGAAAATAAAAATTTTAATAAAGAGAAAATTTATGAAATTGTAAATAAAATCAAAGATATAGGGAGAAGGGAAAAATCAGTAAAATTAGCAAAAAAATTATATGATTTAAATTCAGCTTTAAATAAATATTTATTACTCTACAAAAGTATCCTAAATTAAAAGTACTTTTTATTAAACTTATTCAACTAAAAAATTTTTTTAAAGTATTATTCAAAAGATCTTTAAATATAGTTTATGTCTGCTAAATTAAATTTGATTAATTTTTAGAAAATTATAAAAATAAATGTTAAATATCACAGTTATCAATGGTGGAAGAGGAGCATCAAACCTAATACCAAAGCTCCTGGAAAAATCTCACATAAATCTTACCTCAATTGTTAATGCATACGATGATGGCAAATCAACTGGCGAAATAAGAAAATTTTTCAGTATGCTTGGCCCTTCAGATATTAGAAAGGTGCAGCAATTAATGTTACCTTCTAATGATAAAAATTTTTCTAGTTATCAAAGACTTTTCAATCATAGATTTCCAGAAGGAATTAATAGAAAAAAAGTCTTTGAAGAAATTATTAATTATTTAAATAATCAAAATGCGACTTTAGTTGGCGAAAAAATAGATTCTGAATTTGTAAATGGACATTTAAAACATTTTCTAAAAATATTTCTAAAAACTTTAAATTCAATAGAAAAATTGAAAGGAATTGAATTTAATTTTTCTGATTGTTCAATTATGAATTGCATTTATGCAGGAGCATTTCTTTCCTTTAATAGGAATATTGCTGAATCAACTTTATTTTTCGGCGAATTATTTAATTTAAGAGGAAACGTAATTGCTACAAGCACTGAAAATAAATATCTTGTAGCACTTAGAGAAAATGGCGAAATTCTTTATAGCGAAGCAGAAATTGTAGAGCTCAGATCAAATGTAAGAATTGAAAGAATATTTTTATTAGATTCACCATTATCAAAAAAATCTTTTGAAAAATTCAATCCAGAAGAAAAAAGATATTATTTAGAGCAACATAATTGCCATGTGCCAATATCTCAAACAGTTACTTACGCTCTTAAACAGGCTGATGTAATAATTTACTCTGCGGGAACTCAACATTCTTCTCTTTATCCAAGTTATATAAGTACTGGGTTATCAGAAACAATCGCAAATAATAAAAAAGCCACAAAAATATTTATTACTAATATTGGAGCAGATTATGAGACTCCTCAATATAAAGCATCAGACTATTTATTAGGAGCATTTAAATATCTAAATCTAACTGATTCAAGAAATTATAGAATGGAAGAACTATTTGATTATGTATTTATAAATAAAGGAAAAAATTCAGAATCATCTTCTTACGTTAGGTATGATGAAGAAAGTTTTAAAGATATTAAAGTAAAAAAAATAATAAAAAATTTTGAATCGATTAATTCTCCTGGAAAACATGATGGCTATTTATTAACTGAAGAAATTCTAAAATTGCATAGATTAAAGCATAGTAATTGGTGAAAAATGAAAATTTCTGAGAAAATAAAAAATACAAAATTTTTGATTTTTGATTTTGATGGAACGATTGCGAATACATCCCCAATTCATGAAAAAGCATTTAAAGAAGTATTCAAACCTTATAAACTTCTCTTTAAATATGAAGAAATTGCTGGTCAAAGTACTAGAAAAGCTTTTAATCATATCTTAAAAAAATATAATATAAATCTATCTTCAACAAAAGTAGATGCATTAATATCTAAGAAACAAGAGTTAGTTAGAGAAAATATATCTTCTAATTCAAAATTAAAACCGCTACCTTTTGTAAGAGAATTTATTCAAAAATATCATCAGGATTATTTTATGGGAATAGCTTCATCAGGTTCAAGAAAAACTATTGATATTGCTCTAAGAAGATTAGAGTTATACGATTTTTTTAAGATCATCTTATGTGCAGAGGATGTGATTGAATCTAAACCTTCTCCAGAAATATTTCTAAAAATTATTTCACTAGGCAATTTCACTAAAGAGGAATGTTTGATTTTTGAAGATTCTCAAAACGGATTTAAGGCTTCTAAAGCAGCTAATATTCCTTTTATAGATGTTACAACTTACCCCTTTAAAAAAATCCTAGAGGAATTTAATAATTTCCATGAATAATATCAAAACAGTTGCAATTATAGTTACTTATAACAGATCCGAGTTGCTAAAAAGATGTTTAATAAACCTAAAAAAGCAGACTAAAAAAGTTGATAAAATCTTAGTAATTAACAACGGCTCAACCGATGATACTCATGAAGTCCTAAAAGATTTTGAAATAGATTCAATTAAACAAGCAAACTTAGGATCCGCAGGGGGATGGAATACAGGATTGAAATATGCATTAGATTATGGTTTCGACGCAGCATGGTTGATGGATGATGATGGATATCCTGATAAAAACGCTTATCAAATTCTTAAAAATTCTTTTACTAAAAATATGTCTTGTATTTCATCAGTAGTTGTTAATGAATATGATAAATCTCAATTTGTATTCCCTTATCCACTTTTTAATAAAAATGGAATGCCAAAGATAGGATTCAATATGACGTCTATATCATTAGTAAGTAACCTGCAAAAATTTTGTAAAAATGATCTATATCCTTGGACCCAATTATTTAATGGAGCTCTAATCTCTATTGAGACTGTAAAAAAAATAGGCAATGTAAATCAAAATTACTTTATTTATGGTGATGAAGTTGATTATTTGTTCCGTTTAAGAAAAGAAGGAAAAATATTCTCTCATGCTAAAGCTATTCATTATCACCCCAAAATATACAATAGACCTTACAATAATGTTCAAATTTTTTATTTTCTTAGGAATAGTATTGTTAACTACAAAAAATATTATGACAAAAAATTACTTAGAAGTACTTTAGGAATTATTTATTTACTATTTAAAATTTATCAGAAAAATAAAAGCCTTAGAAAAATTTTTTCACTTTTAATCGGGAAAGATAGAGAAATTTTTTATAGTAGTATTTCACAGGGGCTTAGAAATAAATTAGGAATAAATCATGAAATCAAATAATAAAATTGGAGTTTTAATAGCAGCGGCTGGGAAAGGAACAAGAGCAAAGCTTAATTATCCAAAAACACTTTTTAAAATAAATGGCAAAGAAATATTACTAAGTATTCTTGATATAACTATTGATTATGATCAAAAACCAACGATAATAGTGAGTCCAAAAGGTGAAAATGATATAAATAATTTTCTATCAGAATATTCAAAAACTTGTAATTTAGTTATTCAAAAGGTAGCAAAAGGTATGGGTGACGCAGTACTACAATTTAAAAGGTCACCCTCTTTTGAACTTTCCGAAAATATTTTACTAATTTGGGGAGATATTCCTTTTATTAAAAAAGTTACTGTAAAAAAAATGGTTGAAAGACATTTTGAAAATGATAATACTTTTACCTTCGTATCTGCTAAAACAGATAAAGCTTATACAAGAGTAAATAGAGATAAGAATGGAAACATAATTGAAATACTAGAAACTAGAGAAGAAAACCTTCCAATTGAAAATGGTGAAAGAGATGTGGGTTTATTTATATTTAAGAAAAAGGAGATTTTTGATTTATTAAAGTTAAATCTATCAAAAAAATATAGTTCCAAAACAAAAGAACATGGATTTTTGTACTTGGTATCTCATCTTGTAAAAAATGGTTTTAAAGTTGAAGGTCTCAAAATAGCAAAAGGTGAAGAATTAATTTCTCTTAATAAGATTTCTGATTTAGAAATTCTCAACAAAAAAGATTTATAAAATTAATTATTTTTTTTTAATAGATAATTAAATTTATATTGCTGAAAATTATTTTCATCTATTTTTAATATTTTGGATAAAAAAATATCAGTCAAATTTATGTTTACCATAATCTTTTTCTTCATTAAGAATATCTGGTCTTCTTTCAGCTGTTCTTTGTCTCATTTTTTTTTCCCTCCACAAATGTATTTCCTTATGGTTACCGCTAAGTAAGATATCAGGAACTTTCATGCCTCTAAAGTTGGCGGGTCTTGTATATTGTGGATATTCAAGCAAAGGAGAATTATGACTTTCATCCACTAAGGAGCTTGGATCACCAAGAGTTCCAGGTAATAACCTAGTCAATCCGTTAATAATTGATATACAGGGTATTTCTCCTCCAGAGAGAACATAATCGCCTATAGATATCTCTTCATCAGCCAAACATCTAATCCTTTCATCAAAACCTTCATATTGGCCACATATAATTATTATTTGATCCAAAGAGGTCCATCTAACAAGATCCTTTTGCTTTAGTACTTTTCCCTGAGGAGTCATCAACAAAGTTTTACTTTTAGGTGATTTTCTAATTGATTCATATGCCTTATAAATGGGTTCAGGTTTTAATACCATACCTACGCCTCCTCCATAAGGCTTATCGTCTACTTGCCTATATGAACCTTCTCCGTATTCTCTTAAATCATGTAAATTTACTTTAATCAAATCCTTATCTAAAGCTCTTGTTATTACCCCTAAATTATTTATTAATTCAAAAGCTTTAGGGAACAATGTAATTACATCAAAATTAAAACTACTCATTTAGAAATCTTCCTCATAACCATACTCAATTAGCCTTGATTCTTTTTTTCTCCAATTGGGAACAACTTTCACAAACAACTCTAAGTGAACTGGACCATCAATTAATTTTGACATATTTGATCTTGCTGACTGACCAATCATTTTTAACATTGAACCTTTCTTTCCAATAAGAATGCCTTTTTGAGTTGATCTTTCAACAATAATAGTAGCCAAAATAGCTGTAAAAACTTTGCCATTTTTTCTTTTCATTTCCTCTCTCTTTTCTATCTTTACTGCGACACTATGAGGTACCTCTTCTCTTGTATTGTTTAATACCTGCTCTCTTACTAAATCAGATAATAAATTATCTAATGGTTGGTCGCAAATCGTATCTTCACCATAAAGTTTTGGTCCCTCTGGAAGAAAATTAAGTGCCATATCGACTAGTTCAGAACATCCCTCTCCTTCAGAAGCACTTACAATTTGAAAGTTTATATTAATCCCAAAAAATCTTCTATATTGATCTAATCGTAAATTCCTAAATTCTTTATTAACCAAATCCCACTTGTTTAATGCCACAATAAACTCAGTTTTATTTGCGATTAGAAAGTTCAAAATATATTCATCACCTCTACCTGGTTCTTCACTTGAATCGATTACAAAAATTACCATATCAACTCCATTAATTGCAGATTTTGCGTTTTTTACTAATATCTCTCCAAGTCGATGATGAGGTTTGTGAACACCTGGCGTATCAACAAAAATTATTTGCCCATTGTCTGTAGTAAGTATTCCTTTTAATTTATTTCTAGTAGTTTGCGCTATTGGAGAAGTAATTGTTATTTTTTCTCCAATCAATTTATTTATTAAAGTTGATTTACCGACATTTGGCCTTCCTAGTAAAGTTACAAACCCAGATCTATAATTGGCCAAAGACTTTTAATGTATCAATAATAAAATTCTGATCAAAAATGGAAAAAAAAACCATAAATTTTAAAGAAGCTACGTTCACGCAAGCAATAAACATATCCGCACAATGGTGCAAAGAGTGGGGTGAAGATTTACTCAGCGAAGAGGTTTTAGCAGATAGAATCGCCGAGCTAACGAAAACAAGAAATGGACTCAGAGGATTTTTTGCATACGCTTTATCAGATAAAGATTGTTTTTTGTTAGATAAACTTCCTTTTTCACTAATTTACAAACTAAACGAAGGTGGTGATGCTGTAACAGAAATAGTAGTAAAAAATTTAATAATGAGTTCCGCTCAAATTATTATTCATCGAAGAGATAATAATCGTGAATATGAGATAACATCGGAAAACGTTTCAGATAGATGTAAGGCTATTCTAAGACTGCTAGAAACTAAGTCAGTTACAAAGTCTGTCAATCAAGTCCTCAGAGACTTAGATGATATGGGCAATAGTTTTGATAATTCAGTAAAATATGACTCCGAGCAAAAGGAATTCATAAAAAAACAAATTCTTGATATCGCCCAATAAAAAAGCGTAGAAATAAATCTACGCTTTGGGTTATTTTTTTACGGAATTTGTTTAGTCTCTTCTTCCACCGCCTTGGAGTGCAATCATTAATCTCAATATAAAAACAAAAAGATTTATATAAGTTAAATACATACCTAAAGCCCCTGCAAGGTATTGATCATCATTATATCTTCTTGGCATTGTGTAGAAATCAACGAAAGACATTGCAACGAATAAGACAGTTCCAAATCCTGCGATTATCAATTCGAGTCCTGAACCACCAAAAACTCCTGGAGCAAAGAATCCTCCAATTAATTGGACAAACATTGCTATAAGCAGTCCTATCAATCCGAGACCAACTACACCACTTAGTGCTTGGCCAACACTATCACTCATTCTTTGACCAGTGTAAGAGGCAATAACGAAAGTTATACCAGTAGCCAAGGCAGCTGTTCCTACCGAACCAATACCAATTGTTCCTATTGCTAAAGCAACTATTCCACTTAAGGTGAATCCAGTTAACAAGCTAAATCCTGTTAGTAAAGGCAAGGCCTTTGCATTGTTTGCATTATTTGCAGCGCTTGTAGCTATAAAAAACAAAATCAATTCTGCAATTAATGCAACTATTGAAAGAGGCTGGAAAAGACCAGGATTTGTTGCTATGAGTGAGACACCTGCTAAAACACCTAAAGAGGTTAGAACCATACCTCCACCTACATAGGGTAAGGCTTTTTGAACAACATTAGGTCCAACAATTGAACTAGTTTGTGCTTCACGAATAGCTTGATTAAAATTACTACTTGCTGGCATTTTTTTTATTAGATATGTTTTTATTCTACTTGATTTTTAAAATTTCAGGGTACGGATCTCCAGAGTTATAAATTTATTGATAAGCATCAATAATTTTCTGAACTAAAGGATGACGAACTACATCTTCAATACTTAGATAACAAAATTTTATACCTTCAGTTTCAGAGAATATTCTTGATGCTTCGACAAGGCCGCTTTCTTGATCTTTTTTTAAGTCAATTTGAGTAATATCTCCATTTACCACCATCTTTGATCTTGAACCTAATCTTGTTAAGAACATCCTCATTTGAGGACAAGTTGTGTTTTGTGCTTCATCTAAAATAACCAAAGAGTTATCCAAGGTTCTGCCTCTCATAAATGCTAATGGTGCAACTTCAATAATTCCTTTTTCGATTAACGAATTTGTTCTATCAAATCCGAAAATACTATGTAAAGAATCAAAGAGGGGTCTTAAATATGGATCTACTTTTTGTTGCAAATCTCCAGGCAAAAATCCCAAACTTTCGCCAGCTTCTACGGCTGGTCTTGTTAGAACAATTTTTTCAATTTTTTTCTCGTTCAATAGTCTTGCTGCGCAAACAGTTGCCAAAAATGTCTTACCAGTTCCAGCTGGACCAATTGCAAAGGTTAGGTCAAAGTTTTCGATTGATTCAACATATTCTTTTTGCCTTATAGTTCTTGGTCTTAAGTATCTTCCTTCTTTGGAACGGGCAAGAACTTTTTTCCCTAGTTCAGCGTGCGATGAAGACTCTCCCATATTTAAAGAACTTAGTGCGGCCCTAAGATCTACTTCTGGGACTTCTAACCCTTGTTCCCAAATTGGTCTTGTCAGCTCTACTAATGCTGATGCTCTCTCAATCTTAGATATGACACCGTTCATCTCAAGTTGCAAGCCTCTAATGGTTAAAGAAACTCCTGTTAGAGACTCAAATTTTTTTAAAAAAGAATTCCCAGGTCCTGATAATGCTGTAGCGGCATCAGAGCTTGGCAAATCTAATTTGAAGTGACCAGTTTTGGAAACTTCTTTCATTTAGTTCTTTTACAAGGATAAAAATATATCAAAGCTCTAGCTTTCAGCTTCATTACTATCGCTTTCTGATTTACTACTATCACTTTCTTCATCTTTAACTTTGGCTTTAGCTGCTTTTTCCTTTTCTAACTTTGCCTTACCGATAGCAATTGAGGGTCTTTCTTTTTTTTCTATTAACCCTCCCTTTTCTAATAAAGTCCTTACAACATCAGTTGGCTGAGCACCTTGTGTAAGCCTTGTTCTTAAAGCTTCAGTATCAAGCCTGGTTTCCTTAGTTCTTGGGTTATAAAAACCTAATTCTTCTAAAGGTCTGCCATCTCTTCTGGAAGTACTATTGCATGCAACAATTCTGAAACTTGCCTCTTTTTTCTTTCCAAAGCGCTTAAGGCGCAATTTAATCATCTTAAATAAATCCGTTTTAATAATAATATCATTTAAAGGTAAAAGTTTAGAAATTACAAATCTGCAAATCCTTTTTTCTTCTTATTACTTTTTTGTTTTTTCATTGGTTTATTACTGCCCATTCCTCCCATTCCTCCCATTCCTCCCATTCCTGGCATTCCTCCCATTCCTGGCATTCCTCCATTCGACATTTGTTTCATGAACCCTCTCATTCTTTGGAAATCAGCTAATACTTTATCTACATCTTTTGCTTGATATCCACTCCCTTCCGCAATCCTCTGTCTTCTTGAAGGCTGGGCAGCAAGAACCTCAGGTTTTTGTTTCTCCTCAAGAGTCATTGAAGAGATCATAGATTCTATTTTCTTCAGTTGATCTTCTCCATCTTTTATCATCCCATCATCGATTTTATTCATTCCAGGTATCAATTTTATTAATCCTCCAAGTGATCCCATTCTTTTAATTAATCTCATTTGCTTAACAAAATCATTAAAGTCGAAAGTTGCTTCTTGAAGTTTCTTTTGCATAGCTTCTGCATCAGCAAGCTCAACTTCCTTTTGAGCTTTTTCCACAAGTGTCAATACATCGCCCATTCCTAAGATTCTGCTAGCCATTCTTTCTGGATGGAATGGTTGTAGTGCTTCAATTTTTTCTCCTACACCTATAAATTTGATTGGTTTCCCACTTATCTTCCTTATTGATAAAGCAGCTCCTCCTCTTGAGTCACCATCTAACTTAGTGAGTATTGCACCTGAAATTCCTACTTTTTCGTGAAATGACTTTGTCAAATCAGCGGCTTCTTGCCCAATCATTGAATCCACAACAAGCAAAACTTCATCAGGCTTAGAAACTTCTTTAATACGAACCATTTCACTCATCATTGAATCATCAATTTGCAATCTTCCTGCAGTATCAATAATGATCGAGTTAAAATTATTTTCACTCGCATAAATTAATGCATCCTCTGTTATCTCTTCAGGCTTACTACTTGTTTCTTTTGATGAAAATACTTCCAAGTCATATTGACTGCCTAACGTTTTCAATTGCTCAACAGCTGCTGGTCGATAAATATCTGCAGCCACCAAAAGAACTTTTTTATCTTTTTCCTTCAGATAAAGACCTAATTTTCCTGTCGCAGTTGTTTTACCAGCACCTTGAAGTCCAGCCATTAAAATAACAGTAGGACTATTTTCATTTTCGTTCAATGGAGAATTTTCATTCCCCATAATGTTTATTAATTCTTTATTTACAACTTCTATAAATTTTTGACCTGGGTTTACCCCCTTAACCACTTCTTCTCCAATAGCTTTATCTTTAACATCTGAAATAAACTCTTTTACTACCGATAAACTAACATCTGCATCTAGCAGTGCTCTTTTCACATCCTTCAGGGCATCATTAATATTATTTTCACTAATTTTTGCTTCGCCTCTTAAACCCTTTACTGCGTTTTCAAAGCGTGATGAGAGTTCATCAAACATTTTTAAAAAGTAATTTTAATTATTATAAATGATCTCGATGTTTATACTTAAGCGCCGCTTATAAAATCAACTAATTTCCATGATTTATTTGCAAAACCCAAAATATATTTAACTTTCAGCGGATTCAATGATGTTTCATTAATTAATTCTCCTGAATTCTTAATTATTCTCTCAAGATAATTTAATTCAACCAAAACTACTAACCTAGAAGATGTTTGTGATACCAAATCTATTTTCTTTATTTGAGAATTTATTTCTTTATAAATTTCTTTTTTGATATCATTTTGTCTTTCTTCGATTGTTCTATCAATCAAGCCATTACTAACAATCTTAGAAAGGTTAATTTCATTGTTTCCAGCTAAATAATTACTTTTACTTAAAAGCCACATATTAATTAAATTCTTTATCTCTTCTAGAGAAGGGGAAGCTGTAGTGATCTCTTCAACTTTAAAAAAATTATTTGCATTAGGATTAATAATATTGTTCTTATTTTCATTAAAAGTGTTTGTTTTAATTTCTTGAAGAATATCTTTCTTACTATCCTTTTGATTAATATCTGCAGATATTAAAGGTTTATCAGAAATAGCTTTATCCTGCATTGATTTTTTAAAGTTATTCCTTAAAAATCCTATTCCAATACCAAATGTAAATAAGATCAAAAATGCATAAAGATAAATTAAATAAGGTGACCGACTAATAATCTCTTTGTCATCCAAAAACTCACCAAAAGTAAACTTTAATTCAGCAAATTTTTCAATAAAGTATTTATAGAAATCTATTGGTTTATTCTTAAAAATTTCTTTATTGAATTTGTTTTCTTTAATATCGCTCTTTTCATATTCTTGTTTGATACCGCCTGGCCAAGGCAAACCCTTTTCATCGATATTGTCTAGTCTTCTATCAAAATCCTTAGGATTATTTGTAGAAGATTCTTTTTTAATCTTTCTGTTTTGAAGATTTTGTTTAATTGAATTTTTATTTGATTTCTTCTCAAATTTCTCTATAAATGCTTGAATTTCACTATCTTCAAACCAAGAGTTTAAATCCACATCTTTCGATTCGATATCTCTATAACCGACTAAAACATCACTTTCTAACCAATTTTTACAGAAAATACATATCGCTTCTAACTTATTTCCTGAATAGTTATTTAGCCAATCTCGTAATTCTTCATCAGAACTACTAGAAAACCTTGCAGTGGCCTGATCAATATCTGCCAAAAGCAAGTCCAAACAACCAATAAGAGGCATTGAATCAAGACCAAATATATTTAGTTTCTTTAAAATCCTCCTCGCCTCAAATAACTTTTCAGGCTTTCTTCTTGAGAAACCAATTGCAGTCAAAGATAGAAAAGCTAAAAATCCTGCTTCCAATGACCCTCTTTTTTGCAATTCAAGAAACAAATCTATTTGTTCCTGAACTGTCAAATATGGTCTTATTTGTTGAAAAAAAGCTTCGAATTCATTTTGATTTAAATAATCACTATATTCAGATTTATTATTACCTTCCAAACCCCCTCTTTTAATTATTAAATTTTCCAACATCATTAAACCTTTATTATGAGAATCTTGATCACTAAAATCCCTACTTAGTAGATCTAAAATCCTGTAAGGGAGTAGAGAAACCAGGTCTTCTTCAAGTTCTTTCCTTCTTTCTCCAAGCTTTCCCATCCTTTGAAGAAGTTGTATCCCCTCTTGTAAAAAGTCTGAAGCATTAGAATATAATCTAAGCTGTTGTTCTTGTATTGCAGAATCTCTAGCTGTTAAAGCAGCCAATAAAGTTAAATCGGCTTCTCTACTACTCCCTAAAGCTGGGGTTTGTGGAGGCTGCAAAGCTTTTCTAGTAATTTTGAAAGCTTCTTTTGGAGAGCCAGATTCCCAGAGAAGTATTAATCCTGCCACCTCTCTATTTGATGAAAATTCCAATCCAGATGCTCCATTCAGTAACAAATTTTCGTACTCTCTTCTACTTTCCGGATCTGTAAGTAAATCAGCAGTTAAGCGAAGCAACTCTGATCTTTGCGTTAAAACTTCGTAAGTAAATCCTTGATCGGGTGTTTTATCTAATCTTAATTGAAACGCCCTTAATATTTCCTCAGACGTTGCAGAGGGGCTTACGCCAATTAAACGAAAATGATCTAAAGGAAGTTCCAAACAAATATCCTATTGAAAAATCTTAGACAAATTTTATCAATTTAAAAATTTTTTTCATTGGGTCTTACAGAGTTATTAAAAAAATTCATGAAAATCGACCTTCACAGCTTAGAATGTTAACAAATCAAAACTTCATTAAGGTATTTTCTTGGAAACACACGTAGAGAGAATCTCAAATCTTCAAAACACAAAAAAAGCTGAATTAGATCGGGAAACTGGATTATTTCTTTTTGAAGATATGACGCTTGGTAGAAGATTCGAAGATAAGTGTGCTGAAATGTACTATCGGGGGAAAATGTTTGGTTTCGTTCATTTATATAACGGTCAGGAAGCTATAAGTACAGGGGTAATTGGAGCCATGAAAAAAAAACACGATTGGTTTTGTAGTACATACCGCGATCATGTTCATGCGTTAAGTGCAGGTGTTCCCTCCTTTGAAGTAATGAGTGAGCTTTTCGGTAAAGCTACAGGTTGTAGTAAAGGCCGAGGGGGGTCAATGCACTTATTTTCAAGAGAGCACCACTTATTAGGAGGATACGCATTTATTGGAGAAGGAATTCCAGTTGCTTTAGGGGCAGCCTTTTCAAGTAAATATAAAAAGGAAGTTGCTGGGAATATTAATAGTGACGCAGTAACCGCAGCATTCTTTGGAGATGGAACTTGCAATAATGGACAGTTTTTTGAATGTCTAAATATGGCCCAATTATGGAAATTACCCATAATTTTTGTTGTTGAAAATAATAAATGGGCTATTGGCATGGCTCACGATAGAGCAACTAGCAATCCTGAGATCTGGAGAAAAGCTTCTGCTTTTGGGATGCATGGTGAGGAAGTTGACGGGATGGATGTATTAGCGGTAAGAGAAGCAGCACAAAGGGCAATTGAGCGGGCCAGAGCGGGAGAGGGTCCAACACTTCTAGAATGCTTGACTTATAGATTCAGAGGACATTCTCTTGCAGATCCAGATGAATTAAGGTCTGAAAAAGAGAAGGATTTTTGGGGAAAAAGAGATCCTATAAAAAAATTAGCCCTAGAAATGATTGATAAAGGATTTGCAACGGAAGAAGAATTAAAAAGTATTGAAAAGAAAATAGATAAAGAGATATCAGAGTCCGTTAAAAATGCTTTAGAAGCACCTGAACCCCCTTCTCAGGAGTTAACAAAATATATTTGGGCTGAAGATTAATTAAATACCACTAGGTAATTTTCTTGTTAAATTTCTTAATTTTCTTAATGCCTTCAGTTCAACCTGTCTAACTCTCTCCCTAGAAACTTCCAATAATCTTCCTATTTCAGCGAGGGTGTGTCTTTCATTACCATCTAGCCCAAACCTTAATTTAAGGACATGTTGCTCTTGCTCACTTAGGTGTGTCAACCACTTACCGAGTTGCTCTTGATGCATTTTTTGTTCAACTTTATCTAAAGGCTCTTCATTATTACTATCAGCGATTAAATCACCTAAAAAGCTCCTTCCATCATCTCCATTAACTGGAGCATCTAAACTACTTGTTGATAGAGCTTGTCTTAAAACAGAATCTAATTCTTCAACATCAATTTCCATTGCTTCTGCAATTTCAATTCTGCTTGGCATTGCACCAAGTTTATGCGCTAAATCCCTACTCACTTTTCTTATCGAGGCTAATCTTTCACTTAAATGAACTGGCAAACGAATTGTTCTTGATTGACAAGCAATTGCTCTTGTCATACTTTGCCTAATCCACCAAAAAGCGTAAGTAGAAAACTTATATCCTCTTGTAGGATCAAATTTTTCAACAGCCCTCTCCAAACCAAGGGAACCTTCTTGAACTAAATCTAGAAGTTCAAGGCCTTTACCTTGGTATTTTTTTGCCACACTAACAACTAATCTTAAATTAGCTTTCATCATTCTATCTTTAGCTCTTCTGCCAATTCTTATTACTCTTTTTTGCTTTGTTGTAAATTCATTAATTTTTTCATTTAATTGTCCATCTTCAGTAAGGATCATCATTTTCTGGACTTGATTACCTAACTCAATTTCCTCAGCAGGAGTTAACAAAGGTACTCTACCAATGTTTTGTAAGTACCAACTTATTGGATCATTACCTCTTCTTTTAGGTGTTTCTGCTTTAATTGGTATTGATGAGACCATTTTTTGACCTGTGTAAGGTACTAAAACTCTCCTATACTTTTATGGAAATAGCCAAATATTTAATGTACGCTTCAGATTTCAAGTAATATTTGTATACTTATGTGTTTAAAACTATAAATAACTCTCTTAAATTGTTTCTTTCAAGATATTTGTCTCATTTTTTCATTTCTCATTAATTTTGACAATTCGTCACCAATAGCAGAAGAATTTGACCCTTTTTTGCACTTTGATGCAGCAAATGAATGCAAAAGTACGTATTTAGCAAAAAAATCTGTTGTTATATTTCTGCAGACAGTTAAATCAATCGCAGAACTACCAGCTATAAATCCAGATAAAAGATCGCCCAATCCAGCTCGAGCTGTCTGAGAATCGGTTCCAAAAAGTTGCCAAACTTTTTTATTATCCGCAACTATGCTATTAGCTCCCTTAAATAGAATACTAATGTTAAATTCTTTTGCTGCATAAAGAGCTAGCTCTAAATTGCTATCAGATTTGATATGAGGGAATAACCTTCCAAATTCTTTGCTATGTGGTGTAATCCATGTTTTAAATTTTCTCTCTAAAAAGAAATTTGACCCTAACTTAGATTCCGAAATTCTATTAAGTGCATCAGCGTCCAAAATCAATAATCCCTCAAAATCAATTAAATAATTTTTTGATTTTTGCCAATCATTATTATCAACACCTATTCCTGGCCCTACAACTAACGAATCGTACGCACTTAGATCAATATTATTTAATGCACTAAATAATGATGCATTACCTTTTTGATCACATTGCATAGTACCTTTTAAAACTATTTCTGGAGCATATTGCCAAATAGATTCGGCGACCAACTCAGGCAGCACCGCAGAGATAAAACCTGCTCCACTTGATATGGCCCCTTTCATTGCCAAGTATGCAGCACCAGGATATTTTTCACTTCCGGCTATTATTAAAGTTCTACCTCTTTGATATTTGTTGGAATTTTTTGGTAAAGAAGGTAAATCAATATTTTTTATATCTTTGTAAGTAACCTTAAAAATCTTTTTATCAATTTTGGAAAGCTTACTAGTAGGTATCCCAACATCTATATGGTGCAATTCTCCAATAAAAGGTAAAGCAGAATCTTGGGTCAACCCAATCTTATAAAGACCAACGGCCAAGGTATAGTCTGCCTTAACTGCGTCATCTAAAAAAGGCTCTCCTTTATCAGGACATAATCCTGTTGGAATATCAATACTTATTACGTTTCCAGATTTTTTATGAAATTTTTGATTAAAAAGTTTAATTAATTTATCATCAACTTTTCTTTTTTGATTATTACCAAAAACGGCATCAATCCAGAGCTCTTTCCCATTTGCATCAGGAGGCTCTACTAATTTTATGACACCAATAGATGTAAGATAATTAAGATGGTTATTTGTTAATGTTTTTTTTATCGGAAATGGGCACCATATCTGAACATAAAAACCTTTCAAAAAAAGCTCTCTAGCTATTACTGCACCATCCCCGCCATTATGCCCAGGACCTATAAAAACAGTTATTCCATTCTTGAGAAGAGGTTTCTTTTTTAAGAGCCATCTACTAATCTGGATACCAGCTTTTTCCATCAATGCTTCTTGTGGCATTCCATCAGAAAACATTTCTTTCTCTAATATCAACATTTGCTTTGAATCAACAATTAAATGTTCAGAGTCAATTGTTGGCCATACAATTTCGTTCATAATGAATACAAAGCAATTGAAAAACTGTTCAAAATTTTAAACTTCCATGTTAAAGACACAAAAGGATAAAAAATTAGAGAACTTTTTTTCTTCTAATAATAAAACTAAAAAGAAGAAAAATATTATTGTAGGTCTTTCCGGAGGTGTAGATAGTTCCCTTTCAGCGGCTCTTCTTGTAGAAAGAGGCTGGAATGTTGAGGGACTAACTCTTTGGCTAATGAAAGGACAAGGCTCCTGTTGTTCTGAAGGATTAGTAGATGCTGCTGGCCTTTGTGAAGATTTGGGAATTAATCATAAAATAATAGACTCAAGAGAAATTTTCGAAAGAGAGGTAATTAAAAAAACTACTGAAAGCTATGAGAAAGGATTTACTCCACTTCCATGTTCTATGTGCAACAAGAATGTGAAGTTTGAAGAGATGCTTAATTATGCAATAAACAAAAAAGACTTTACTCATATTGCGACTGGACATTACGCAAGAATAAAAAAATCATCTTATGCTAAAACACTTGATTGCAAGAGCTTTGTATTTAAGGACTTCCTTCTTCTCAGAGGTGCTGACGAAAACAAAGACCAAAGTTATTTCCTCTATTCTCTTTCACAAAAAGTACTAAGCAGATTAGAGTTTCCTCTTGGTGAAATGAAAAAAGAAGAAACAAGAAAGGAAGCCCTGAGATTAGGCCTTAGAACTGCTCAAAAACAAGAAAGTCAAGATTTATGTTTAGTTGAGCATTACGGATCAATGCAGATATTTATCGACAAACACATTGAACCCAAAGAAGGTGAAATTGTACATGTAAATGGGAAAGTTCTTGGAAAGCACAATGGTATTCAGCATTTTACGGTAGGTCAAAGAAAAGGTTTGGGCATCGCTTGGCCGGAACCTTTATATGTAAAAAGTTTGGACAGGGTAAAAAACATAGTTTATGTAGCAGATAAAAGTGATCTATTCAATAGAGAAGCGATTATTAATAAGGTTAACTGGGTTTCGATCGAAGAACCTAAACAAGAGATAGAAGTAGAAGCACAAATCAGATATAGAAGTCATCCTGTAAAAGGCATATTAATTCCTTTGAAAAATTTAGATGATCCATCTAAAACATATAAATTAATTTTTGAAAAAAGCCAAAGTTCGGTAACACCCGGACAAGCTGCAGTTTTTTATAAAGGAGAAATTTTATTGGGTGGCGGATTAATTAATTAATTTTCCAAAAGAAATTTAATCCCATAAAAAATATAAATAATAACAAAATAGGCTTATCTCCAAATTTTGTATAGAAGGTCTTATCGGATGAAAAATTAGGGAAAACTACTTTATTTTGCTCCACATTTAAATCTAGAAGTTGAATTATTTCCCCATTATCTTTAACTAAACCCGAAGGACCAGTGTTTGATACAAGTAGATTATCTTTTTTATTTTCAATACTTCTCAATCTTGCCAAAGACAGGAATTGATCATAAAGCTTAGTTGGATAGGGATCTAAATTTGCTGCAGTTATTATTAATTTTGCACCGCTATTAATAGCCTTTCTTATTTTCAATCCATCACTAATTTCATAACAGATAGCCACTGCTAGAGGTTGTGTAAATTTAGGATCAAAAAATCTTGAATCAGAGCCTGGTTGAATTCCTCCTACTGCAGATAATCCTCTTGAAAAACTATCTAGAAATCTAGGTATTTTTTCTCCTAATGGGACAAGTCTATTTTTATCTATAAATGAGGTAAAAGATTTGTCTCCAATTTGAAATCCCAGTAAAGAACTTCTTAACTCATTATTAGAATTTCTAAAACCTCCTGCCAAGGTATTAACCTTAAAACCTTTAGGTGAATAAAAATTATTGTATAGAGTTCCTTCAGGAGCAACAAGAAGTTTTGCTTGATTGGCTAAAGCATACTTTTGAGCGATAGATTGTTTTTCTTTAATATATTCACTATCTATTTTTAATTTTTCTCTTGTTGGGAGGTTGGTTTGCCAAACTGCCACAGGATATTCATAATTTCTTTTAATTGGCGTTGTTAACCCCCCAAATAGATGTAAGAAAAAAATAATAAAAAGTCCGAAAATAAATATTTTTTTAAAATGAAGTTTTCTTCTCCATCTACCGTGACTAAAAAATATCCAAAATCCAATCAATATTTGTAATACGCATAAACCACTTGCGCCAATCCATCTTGCCAAACCTGCAAGATAAATATCACCTGGGACAAGACTCTCGCCTAAACCTATCCAAAAAAAAGGTGTTTGAGAAAGTATCAATTCACCAATTCCCCAAGTCAAAGACAAAAAAAATACTTTTACGGTTAAAGGTAATATTTTCATTTTAAAAACATCCTCTTTCCACAAAATAATTTCAACTAACAAACCCCATAAATAAACTAATAACCCACCCAAAAAAGCACAAAATAATAATATTAAAATGGTAATTACTAAACTGGCAAGCAATGAAAAACCAAGCCATGTTAATGGATGAAGATCATAAAGCCAAGAATGACTTATCAAGATAAAGAAAAAACCCCAACAAAAATTTGCTATCCTTCTTTCACTTCCCTTCCATAAAATAAATAATGATATCGGCATAAAAATCAGCCAAAAATGTGTTGCAACAGATATTCCTCCTAAAATGCCACCTAAACATGGGTAAAAATATTGTTTTAAACTTTTAACTTGAGTTGGAATTAACAATCTAAAATTTCAAATTTAATTTAAAATCACCCATTTATTGTACCTTTATTCTGTAGTATTAGTTTTAGTAACTTTCAAAATCTAGGTGAAAGAAGTCTTTATCAGTTTTGCAGTTTTTGTTTTTTGCGTTTCATTAACTATCTTCAGTCAATTTAATTCACCTCAAGTTGTTAATGCTGCTGAATCAGAAAATCAATTAATTCAACAAAAGCCTCTTGCAAAATCATCAAATATTTCAAATAACAATTTATTTGAACTAGACCCATCAGATCCAAATCCTATACTTTTCGCTATGGCAGAAGAAACACCATCAGAAAGCAATTCAAGGACTACAGAAAGTGGTCTAATTATTGCAGATATATTAAATGGGGAAGGAGATGAAGCTAGTGCTGGGCAAACAGTTACTGTTAATTACACTGGAACTTTAGAAGACGGGACACAATTTGATACCAGTATCGGAAGAGCTCCATTCAGCTTTCCCTTGGGTGCTGGACGAGTAATAAAAGGTTGGGACGAAGGTGTAGCAGGCATGAAAGTTGGAGGTAAAAGAAAATTGACAATACCTCCGGAACTTGGATACGGATCGAGAGGAGCAGGAAATGTAATACCTGCTAATGCGACTTTAATATTTGAAGTTGAATTATTAAAAGTCAATTAAATTAAGTAAGAAAAATATCCAAGACTTTTCAATTTAGTTAATCTCCAAGTAGTATATATACAACATTAAATATCTGAAATGCTAAGTAAATTCATCAATCCTTTTCTAAATAAAAATTCCCCAATGCCTGTCCATGCTCACTGTGACGGTCCTTGTGGTGTTTACGACCCAGCATCTACGAGAGTCGCAGCTGAAGCAGTTTTATCAATGACAAAAAAACTTATTGCATTAGAGGCTCCTTCTAGCACTGATTCAGCCGAGTGGGCTGCATACAGTAATACATTTTCTAGATATGTTGCTGTTAAAGAAGAGCAGGCAAAAGAAACAAAGAAAGAAATTCTAATTTTATGGACAGATTACTTTAAACCAGTTCATTTGGAAACTTATCCAGACTTACATGAAACCATTTGGAAGGCGGCCAAATTATGCAGTGCATGCAAAGTTAATATTGACTTAGCTCAAGCTGAAGAACTTATGAGCTTTGTAGAAAAGATTCATAGTATTTTCTGGGCTTCAAAAGGAAGATCAGATGCTTTTGTAAAAGCTAGTTAATCATAATTATTTTCAAAAGTTTTTTTGATTTCATTTTATTTTTTTTAGGTTTAAGAAAAACTGCCATTATTAGTGGTGAATCGATGTTTCCTTACCTAAAAGAAGGGGACATTGTATTTTTTAAAAAATATAAAAAAGATATATCAATACTTAAAAATCGACAAATAGTTATCTTTAATCATCCAACTAAAAATAAAAAACTTATAAAAAGAATAAATTCAGTAAATCAAAATAACATTGAAGTTATTGGCGATAATATTGAATTTAGCGAAGATAGTAATAAATTTGGATTAATTAATAACGAAAAAATAATTGGGATTGTCACCTCTAAACTAATCACCCCTAAATTAAAAAATATTTTAATTCAAAAAAATAGAAGCACTTCTTTGAATCCAAAATAATCCCAAAGAAAAGGAAAGCCCTCCTGCTACAGCTATTAATCTTTTAATAAATTTTTGACTTGCTTTAAAGGTGGTAAAAGATATTAAACAAGTAAAAAGATTCATACTTATTAGTGAACCAATCAAATATGAAATCAAATATAAGCAAGCGCTTGTTAAAGGTAGTGCTAAAGCAGGAAGAACAGCAAGAAAATGTGAACCTCCAGCTATACCATGTAGCAAGCCTAAACCCGTCAAAGCATGTGAGTGCTTATTATTATTTTTTTGTTCCTTAATATGAAAGTGAAAGTGACGATGGGCAATTCCATTTTCATGCTTATGGGAATGCGAGTGGATACTTAATTGAAAAGAATTTTTTATAGCAAATACTCCAACAATTAGAAGAGAAATTCCAACTAGGAGTTCGGCAATATTAGAAAATTTGTTTAATGGCGTAATATCCTTAATAAAAATCGTTAGAAAAGCTAATAAGAGGATACCTGAAGAGTGTCCTAAGCCCCATGAGAAACTATTTTTAAGAGCTTTTTGGGGATTATTAATGGCTGCTGGTATTATTGCAATTAAATGATCAGCGCCACTAACTACATGCACAAATCCTGCAACTATACCTGTTAAAATTACAGCCTGCATATATGATCAGTTCAACTCATTTATTCAATTTTACATTTATAGCACGATTTGAAGTCAATATTAAATTGAATTAAATAATTTCTTGAAAGATTGTTCAATATCAGTTTCTTTCATAAAAGTTTCACCAATTAATACGCCCATGATTCCTATAGATCTAAGCGATTCTAAATCTCCAGCACAATTAATTCCAGATTCACTTATAGGAATAATATTTTGTTTTAAAAATATATCTGCATATTTGTTCATCAATTCTATTGACGTTTTCAAATCCGTTTTAAAAGTCTTTAAGTCCCTATTATTTATTCCAATCAAATTAAAAGATTTTAACTTTAAAATCCTTTCTAATTCATTAGAGTTATGGACTTCAACAAGAACACTCATCTTTAAATTATCAGCTATTTTCTTTAAATAAATTAAATCGTCATCACTTAAAATCGCAGCGATTAATAATATTGCATCAGCACCAGATACCCTTGCTTTATAAATCTGATAAGCAGAAATAATAAAATCTTTGCAGAGTAGAGGAAGATTAGTTGATCTCCTTACAGTTTCGAGTATTTCATAACTACCTTGAAAAAACCTTTTATCAGTAAGTACAGAGATACATGATGCACCTAATCCTTCATAACAAATAGCTATGTTTTCAGGGTTAAAGTTTTTTCTAATAACTCCTTTACTCGGACTAGCTTTTTTTATTTCAGCAATAACACCTGGTTTTATTTTTGACTCTAAAATATTTTTATAAAAATCTTTGGGAGTAGGAAGTTTTTCAATCTTTTTGATGAGATCTTCTAAAGAGACTATTTTTTTAAAATTCTTGATTTCAATATCCTTGTGCCATACAATTTCTTCAAGAATATTTTTTGCTTGTGCTTCTCTATGAGGTACAGCATATTCTAAATTTTCTACCCTTACTGTTGGATTTGGTGGCCTGCGTCTTATCTCCATTTATTTAGGTATTATTTTATTTGAGATGCCGCTTGTTTATATGCGACCTCAACTACTTCACTGAGGGTAGGATGAGTATGAACTTCTTTTGATAATTCAATTACATCTTGATTCCTTGCAATAGCGTTCGAAATTTCTTGAATTAAATCAGCTGCATGTAATCCAAATATATGAGCACCTAATACTTTCCCATTATCTTTATTGAATATCAACTTTAGCAATCCATCACTCTCTAATTCAGCCAATGCTTTTGAATTAGCCTTAAAGAAACTTTTGACAACTCCCAAAGAAAAATTTTCTTTTGCAGATATCTCTTTAGCTTCAATTTCAGAGAGACCAACTGAACTTATCTCTGGGTGAGTAAAGGTTGCTGCTGGGATACTTTTATAGTTAATTTCGACATTACCACCGCAAATATTATCAACAGCAATAGTACCCTGCGCTGCAGCTGTATGGGCAAGCATTAGTTTGCCCGTTACATCTCCAACAGCCCAAATGTTAGGTATTATTCTATCGCCATTCTTAACTCTCATTTGATCATCTATAGGAATGAAACCTTTTAATGTTTCGATACCAACCGACTCAAGATTTAAGTTATTACTATTAGGACTTCTGCCAGTTGCAACTAGTACAGCGTCAACTTCTAAAGTTTCAACAACTTCCTTAGATTTTGCATCCGTCAGTTCTATTTTTACAGGGCATCCTGGTGTTATTTTTGTCGCAAAGACATTTGATTTTGTGTCTATATCTCTTGCTTGAATAAGGTTTTTCTTAGCAATTTTAGTGATGTCTGGATCAAATGTTGGCATAATAATTTCCATAGCCTCTATCATGGTGACTTCACAACCAAGCGCGGTATAAACATCAGCAAATTCTAGTCCTATGTATCCGCTTCCAATTATTGCTATCCATCTTGGAAGCCACTCAAGTTTAACCGCATCATCACTAGTAAATACAGTCCTATTGTCCAAAGTTATTCCACGGGGAACAAAAGGAGAAGAACCTGTTGCTATAACAATATTCTTACATGTAAAAATTTTATCAATTCCGTTTTTATCTCTTACACCTACTTTCTGATTTCCTTCAATTCTTCCAATACCCAAAATAATTTCGACTCCACTCCTTTTAAGAGTTTTTGTTAAATTTTCTCTAACATTTAAAACTAAATTATTTGCATGATCTGCAATTTTTGATCTCTCAAACCTTACTGGTGAAGCATGTATACCAAATTTAGCTAAATGTTCATAATCAGCTATTTCTCTAACTTTTCCACTTGCAGCTAAAAGAGCTTTAGATGGAACACAACCCTTGTTAACACAAGTGCCTCCCATATCTGAAGATTCTACTATTGCGACTTTCAGTCCCTTACCAGCAGCATGTTTGGCGGCGTCAAAGCCTCCATAGCCTGCTCCTATAACAATTAAATCAAAATCAAAACTTGAATCAGTCACTTTTATCTACGTATTAGAGGTGTATGCGACTCTTTTTCGTTCTAGTAATAACGGAACTGCAACGCAAGCCACATTCAATGATTCTACAAGCTCACTATGCGGAATTGTAATTGTTTCATTAAAAGCTTCTAGAATTTTTTTATGAATACCTTGACCTTCATTACCCAAAATTAATGCGGTACGTCTAGACCAATCAACTTCCCAGTAAGGTTTTGAAGGTTTTTTTGAACTTTTATTATGGCTGCTAGTAGAGAAAATATTAAATCCTACATTTGATAATTCAGACAACGACTTAAGTAAAGAATTTATTATTTCTTGTTCTGTACCCTCATATCTTTGAAATGGGAGGTGAAAAACTGCACCAGTTGATGCTCTTAATACTTTTTGGCTTAATGGGTGCGCGCCTCCAGCTAAAAAAATTGCATTAACACCCCCAGCTAAAGCAGTTCTAAAAAGATTACCCATATTCCCAGGATCTTGAATCCTATCGAGAACAAGAACAAAATCATCTTTACTATTTAATTGATAATTAGGTATCGATGAAATTTTTACTAATGCTGCGATACCATCTGGATTAACTGTTGAAATCACAGAAGCTAAAACTTCTTCTGAGACCAAAAATATTATTGATTGATCAAACTGTTTACTAAGATTTTGGTTCTTTTTTAACCATTTTTCAGTAACTAAAATTTTGCAGGGAGAATTTCCAGAATTCAATAATTCCTCTATAAGATGAGTACCTTCAATACAAAAAAATTCCTTTTCTTTGCGAGAGGATCCTCTTTTAAATGATCTAAATCTCTTAACTAGATTATTGTTTTTACTAGTTATTTTTAAAGAAGTATTTTCTATGAGTAATTCAAAAATTTTGTTCTCTTATACATTTTAATTCTATAAAACTTTTGAACAACAATTTTTAAAATTTAATATCCTAAAACCGAATAACAAATTTTACTTTAAATTAATATTCAAGACGTTACATTCGGTGGACTAACTTATTTTCGTTTGTCATCATGAATCTAATAAATTAAGTCTTAATGATTTGCTTAAGCAAAAAGAAGTCATATCTTAAATCACAAAATTTAAAGATTTTTGGCCAAGGCAAATTAAATGGAATCGTTGAAATAAGTGGTGCGAAGAATTCGGCCTTAGTTTTGATGGCTGCATCATTACTTACAAATGAAAGAATAGTTCTTCAAAATGTTCCTCGTCTTACTGATATTGAGAAAATGGGCAATATCCTTAGAAACCTAGGAATTAATTTAATTGAAAAAAACAATAAATTAGAGATAGATTCACAAAATATTTCTATTAAAGAACTACCATATGAACTTGTTAATGGACTTAGAGCTAGTTTCTTTTGTATTGGTCCACTATTAAGTAAATTTGGAGAGGCTAAAGTCCCATTACCTGGGGGGTGCAATATTGGTTCAAGGCCAATAGATGAGCACATTAAAGGGCTCAAATCATTAGGAGCGGAAATTCTTATTGAAGAAGGAATTGTCAAAGCAAAAATAAAAGGAGAGAGAAGTAGATTAATTGGCACCCATATCAAACAAAAATGTCCAAGCGTAGGAGCGACTGAAACCTTAATAATGGCAGCATCACTAGCAGAAGGAAGAACTATCATTGAAAATGCTGCAAGAGAACCTGAAGTTCAGGATTTATGCCACATGCTTAATAAAATGGGAGCAAAAATTTACGACTCTGGTAAAGAAAAAATAATTATTGATGGTGTCAATAAACTTGGTGGTTGTATTCATAAAGTAATACCAGATCGAATAGAAGCTGGAACTTTTTTAATAGCTGCGGCGGCGACCTCCTCTTCAATAACGATTTCTCCTGTGATTCCTAGTCATCTAGAAGCTGTTACGAAAACTCTTCAAAAGAGTGGTAGTAAAATTACTATTGAAGGTAATTCAATAACAATAAACCCTAGAGAGCTTAAAGCAGTAAACATTAGTACTGCACCTTTTCCAGGTTTTCCAACTGATCTACAGGCCCCATTTACAGCTCTAATGACGATAGCTAATGGTGAATCAAAAATAACTGAAACAATTTTCGAAAACAGAATGAATCATGTTCATTTACTTAATAAAATGGGTGCAAATATAACATTAAATAAGAACGTAGCTTCTATCAAAGGTGTAAAAAAAATTAATGGTATGGATATAGTTGCCTCAGATTTAAGGTCATCAGCTGCATTAATAATTGCTGGAATTATAGCTAAAGGTAGTAGTAGGATCTACGGTTTAGAGCATTTAGATAGGGGTTATGAAAATTTTGAATCAAAATTAAAAATATTAGGAATCAAAATATCTAGAGAATTTAGGAAAAGAGCCTTATCCAGCAAAGAATATAAGATTGCTTCTGATACTGATGATATTCCCAAAAGTGATGCTGCTTGAAATGTAAAAAAAATTTATTTTTAAACGTAAGCAATATTTAAGAGTGAAATACAACCTAAAAATATTAGTAACAGTACTAAAAAGCGATTAGACCAAATTCTATTTAAACCACTAAACTTAAATTCATTCATACCCAGCTTCCACTATTAGATCCAAAAGCTGTCAAGGTAGTGACTGCAACAAAAAGATAAGGAACAAATTTTAAAGATAAATTTTTGGTTTGAATTTTCGACATTTTAATTTTTCTTTTACCATAACACAATATTACTAATTATGAAGTTATTTACCAAAAAAAAAGGGATATTTTTGGTAGTTAGTCACAATAATGTGTCATAAATGTTTAAAACTTTTATAATTTTTCTTAATTATTGTTGGCAAATCCAATAAAAATAGCATTTTATTTTTTTCAAATTGCCTTTAACTAATAACAAGTCTGGCCTGGGAAACTCTTCCCTAACCACCAAACGCATAGTCAATAAAATGATTCTTGTTATAATAAAAAGGTTCATTATTTATCAAAAGCCTTGGGAGCGTGGTGGAATTGGTAGACGCACCGCACTCAAAATGCGGCACCTTCGGGTATGTCGGTTCAAGTCCGACCGCTCCCACTTTGATGAATACTTATAGTCGATTCGATATATCTTTCAAAAAAGGAAAAGGTTGTTGGCTCTGGGACAAAACAGGTAAAAAATATCTTGACGCAGTTGCTGGTATAGCAACTTGTAGTCTTGGCCATAGCGATAGAGTTTTAAGAAGAAGGCTATCAAGTCAACTAAAAAAAATTCAACATATTTCTAATCTCTACAAAATTGAAGAACAAGAACAATTAAGTAGAACTTTAACGAATATGAGTTGTGCTGAAAGCGTTTTTTTCTGCAATAGTGGCGCAGAAGCAAATGAATCAGCTATTAAATTAATTAAAAAATTTGGAAATATAAGAAGTAAAGGTAAAGAGTCAATTATCCTCGCAGCAGAGTCCAGCTTTCACGGCAGAACATTGGCAGCCTTGAGTGCGACTGGTCAACCAAAATATCAAAAAGGTTTCGAACCAATGATTCAAGGGTTCAAATTTTTTAAATTTAACAATTTTGATTCTGTAAAAAAATTATTTGAAGAGTGTGAAAATAATGATCAAAAAATTTCGGGCGTTTTAGTTGAACCAATACAAGGAGAAGGCGGCGTAATTCCTGGAAGTAAAATATTTTTTAAAAGCCTGAGAGAAATATGTGATAAATATAATTCTCTTCTCATCTTAGATGAGGTCCAAAGTGGAGTAGGTCGAACTGGAAAAATGTGGGGTTATGAAAATTTAGGAATCGAACCTGATGGATTCACCCTTGCTAAAGGATTAGGAGGAGGTCATGCAATTGGAGCATTATTGGTAAAAGAAAAAGCCAACATTTTTTCTCCGGGAGATCATGCAAGCACTTTTGGAGGGAACCCATTCGCCTGTAAAGCTGCCCTAACTGTATTAGAAGAAATAAATAGAAGAAATATTATCAATAATGTTTATCTAAGAGGGGAACAATTAAGTGCTGGGTTTGAAGAATTGTCAAAAAAATTTCCAAATATTATTAGCGGAAAAAGAGGTTTAGGTTTAATACAAGGTCTTGTGATCAATGATGATTATGCTGATGCAAAAAAAATTACATTAAAAGCTTTTGATAAAGGATTACTGGTAGTTCCTGCAGGAGGAAATGTTGTAAGGATTGTCCCGCCATTAGTTATATCTCGAAAAGAAATTAATATTCTTTTGGATAAGCTAAATTCAATTTTTGAAGAGTTATAGCAATTTAAATTTTGAAAAATGCAAATTTAAAAATTTTTGAATTATTATCTCCTAAATATGAAAGGGATAATATCAAGTTAGGTTTATCAAGAATTAAAAAAGCACTTCAAGAACTTGGTAATCCCTGCAAGAATATCCCTGCGATTCAGATTATTGGAACCAATGGAAAAGGATCAATCGCGGCATATTTAGAAAGTATACTTTTTGAAGCTAAAAGGAATTTCGGTGTAACGACATCTCCTCATCTTTTGGATGTATGCGAGAGGATTAGAGTTAATAAAAAAAATATCAATAAAACTGATTTTGAAAAAATCTATAGATTAATAGAAAAAAAATTTTCAACATTTGAATTAACTCCTTTTGAAATAATAATTTGCTGCGCACTAAATTTTTTTGACCATAAAAAAGTTGAATTACTCATTCTTGAAGCTGGCTTAGGAGGAAGATTAGATGCAACAACAGCACATAAATTAAGACCAATCATTGCTATAGGGAATATTGGCTTAGACCATAAAGAATTTCTTGGAGATACGATTGAAAAAATTGCCGAAGAAAAATTGGCAGTTATTGAAAAAAACTCAATTGTCATCTCATGCAATCAAAATAGTCAAGTTGAAAATTTAATAACCAAAAAAGTCAAAGAGGTAGGAGCAGAAATTATTTGGAAAGATTCAATTTCAAACAGCTATGAGATTGGATTAAAAGGAATTTTTCAAAAGCAAAATGCTTCGGTAGCTGTTGGAGCAATTGAAGCGCTGAATAATTTGGGATTTAATATAAAAGAAAAACACATATCTGAAGGTCTTAAAAAGACAACTTGGAACGGAAGGCTAGAAATAATAAATTATTTCAACAAAGAAATTCTTGTAGATTGTGCGCATAATTATCCTGCCGCAAAAGCACTCTCTAATGAGCGAAGCAATTGGGAGAATGAAGATAAAGGAATTTATTGGATTTTAGGTGTCCAAAGACAAAAAGATATTTACGCAATATTAAAAACACTTCTAAAGAAAAATGATCGCTTATTACTTGTGCCAGTTCCAAACCAACCTAGTTGGCAATTAAATGATCTCTCTCAGATTAAAGAAATTGACTTTCAAAAAATAATTGAATTTAAAACATTTGAACTTGCCATTGAGTATTTATTTTCCCTAGAAAAATGGCCAACTAATCATCCTGTTTTAACAGGTTCTATTTTTTTAGTTGCTGAATTTATTAAATTTGCGAATAAAGAAAAATGTTAGATTTTAAATTGTTCTTTTACTTCCCAACCTTCCAATTTTCCTGGATTTAATAACCCTTTAGGATCAAATCTTAATTTTGCTTTTACTTGATCTGCATCCACAACTCCAAGACCTCCGCCTTCAACTGTTAAAACATGAGGATTAAAAATAAAAGCACCAAGTTTCTTACAATCTTCCATTATTTCATTTAATTCTTTTGCCCCATTCCACTTTAATACAGGCAGAGCCGCTAATCGCGGTGATCCTTGTTGAGAAACTGCTTCTAAATGCCAAAGAACTTTTTTACCCCATTTTTTTCTCAAAAAATTAATTAACTCTAGTTCATTATTAAGTGGCAAAAGCATCTGTAAATACGTCCAATTTTTATCCCTAGACCTCATATGAAGAGTTGTATGATTCCATACGACTTCAGAAATTCCATTCACGAGCTTTTCTTCTTCACCAAGTAGGGTAGATTCAACTTTAAATTTTTTACAAATTAGCTCGATTGTTTTTATTCCTCCAAGAGTAGATTGAATTAATATCTTGTGACTTCTCGATTTACTTTTAAACCATTTTGGCATTTGATCTACAACTTCATCTTCAAGAATTGCTCCTAATTTGAGATTAATTGCTGAGCTAGTAAGAGTTTTTAATATATCTATTGTTTTTTCAAATTCAATACAGTCGATAACTAATGAGTACCACTTACGTTTGATATCAGTAGCAAGTAATAAAGAAGTAATTATTCCATTTGTCCCATAAGCATGATTTAGAGGTTCGGATTCTTCAGCATCAAATTTTAATAATGCAGGTTTTTTATTCATCGTTACTGCCTCTAAACCTATAAGATTTCCTGGATCTCTTAAAAATCCCCACTTAATGGAACCAATACCTCCTGATCCACCTGCAATAAAACCTCCAATTGTTGCAGTTTTCCAAGTACTAGGAAGTAACCTTAATTCCCTCCCATATTTCTCTAATTGTTTATTTAAATCCCCCATAACACAGCCAGACTGAACTTTTACAAAGCCTGTATCTGGATCAAATTCTTCTAACTTATTAAATTGACTCATCTGCATTACAACTCCTTTGAATAATGGGACAGCTTGTCCATAATTACCTGTACCTGAACCCCTTAAAGTAAGTGGGATAGATAATTCCCAACAAATTTCTGCTACTTCCTTTACCGCTTTGTGATCACTAGGTCTTACAACTAAATCAGCAATACATTCGTCTAACTTTTCAGTAAGGATTGGAGAGTAGTTATAAAAATCTTTTGAAAGTCTTTTTACATCAGATTTATTTTCAATGATCTCTAAGTTTTTGACTTCTCTAAATTTTTCTATAAATTTAAGTTTTGAAAACATTAATAAAATTTTTTATGCTTTGTATATAAATTAGCCAATTAGCAATATAAATCGCCTTTTATAAATACTTTTCTCTTTAAATTGCTCGAAAAAACATCTGCCCATCTTTGTGCATCTAAAATCACAAAATCAGCAGGACAACCTTTTTTAATTAAACCATCCCATTTTAAATTTAATAATCTGCTTGGAGCTAAAAAAATAGAAGATAGGGTCATTCTCTCCCAGGGATTTAGTTGAAGCATAGGCATCGAGCAAGACAACGTGTAAAAAGGGTCAAAATTACCAAATGGGTACCAAGGATCTTGAACGTTATCACTACCAAGAGATACATCCACATGTGATTTTTGTAATTGCTTTATTGGCGCAACTGGTCTTTTTAATGAAGTAGTTTTATTACTTCGGTTGAGCAGCCAAAAATTTGTTAGGGGTAAGGCAATAACCTTAATATTTTTCTCAGCCATTTTTTCCCCTAAATTTAAAATCTCTCTATTACTTAATGAAATAAGACTACTCAAATGACTACAAGTGATCGGAACACTATTAATATTTAAATTTTCGATTGTTTCTAATAAAACTTTTATTCCCGCTCCAGGTTCAATAATTGATTCATCTATATGCAAATCAATTTCTAATTTATATTTACTCGCAAGAAGAAGTATCTTTGCTAGAAATTTTCTTATATCTTTTTTATTAAAAGGGGGTACAATAACTCCTCCCAAAATGCCTCCATTAGAGGAAAATATTTTTGCCAAATTTTCTCCATCAGTTGTATCCCAGAATTCCAATGGAGCTAGAGAAACGTATTGTAAAGTCAACTCAGATGAAAATTTTTTTTGTAATTTAAAAAGTTCAATCCAAATATCAATAGATTGACCTTTGTATGTATCAATATGACTTCTAATTGCTCGGTATCCATTTTGTATGGCAAGTTTTAATGATTTCTCAACTCTTTCAAGAACCTTATCTGTAGTTCTAGTTTTATGTTCTTCAAAATTTACTGATAATGCTCCTCCATAGTTTGATTCCAGATTAGGAAAGTCTTCCCATGTAAAAGATTTATCAAAATGCGAATGAGTTTCAACAAATCTTGGGAATAAAATGTTTTTTGGTTTTGTAATTTTATTTTTTAAAGGCTTTAACTCAGAAACAAATCCATCCTCCCAACTAATGTAAACCGAACATAAATCCTCTACATCGATAATGAGGTTATCTATATCTTCTATTAAACAAAGGCTTCTGGGAATAAGAACCTCAGCTGTGCCGGAATTACTCAAATTTTTAAATTTTCTTTTATTTTAAATCATAAGAAACTTTAATGAATTAGAAAATAATTCAAATTTCTCTAAAAGATAAAAATAACTATGAAAAATTACCCTTGAGTTGTTAAATTTATAAATGTGAGGCGGGCGTCGCCAAGTGGTTAAGGCAGCGGCTTGTGGCGCCGCTATTCGGGGGTTCGAATCCCCTCGCTCGCCCTCAAAAATATTGCAGCAAAATTATTTAACTTGTAATTTTGAATTAAAGAATCATAAAAAATTCCTAGCAAAGTGCTAACAAAAACAAAATCAGACGAAAAAAAAACTCAGAAGAATTCAACTACTGGCAGTTATTGGATAACCACATTTGGATGCCAAATGAACAAGGCTGATTCTGAGAGAATGGCTGGGACACTAGAGAAAATGGGATATACCAGAGCAGATAATGAATTAAATGCCGATTTGGTCTTGTACAATACATGCACTATTAGAGATAATGCAGAGCAAAAAGTTTATAGCTTTCTGGGAAGACAAGCAAAAAGAAAGCACAAAACACCTAGCTTAAAACTTGTTGTTGCAGGTTGTCTTGCTCAGCAAGAGGGAGAATCCTTACTAAGAAGAGTCCCAGAACTTGACCTAATAATGGGTCCTCAACATGTAAATAACCTTGAGAATCTTCTGGGGAAAGTTGATTTAGGAAATCAAGTTGCTGCTACAGAAGAAACCTTCATTTCCGAAGATATAACAAGTGCCAGAAGAGAAAGCTCTATTTGTGGCTGGGTTAATATCATCTATGGTTGTAATGAAAAATGTTCATATTGTGTAGTCCCCTCTGTCAGAGGAAAAGAGCAATCAAGATATCCAAATGCCATAAAAAGTGAGATCCAAAAATTAGCTGATGATAATTTTAAAGAAATTACTCTTTTGGGTCAGAACATTGATGCTTATGGAAGAGACCTTCCAGGGACTACGAAAGAGGGGAGAAAAGAGAATACCCTAACTGATCTTTTGTATTATATTCATGATGTTAAAGGAATTCGCAGAATAAGATTTGCAACTAGTCATCCAAGATATTTTTCAAAAAGATTGATTCAAGCTTGTTATGAACTTGATAAAGTCTGTGAGCATTTCCATATCCCCTTCCAAAGTGGAAATGATGAAATTTTAAAGCAAATGTCAAGAGGATATTCTATTAAAAAGTATAAAAATATTATCGAGAACATAAGGTTATTAATGCCAGATGCATCAATCACAGCTGACGCGATAGTTGCTTTCCCAGGAGAAACCGAACAACAATATCAAGATACATTAAAGTTAATCTCAGAAATTGGCTTTGATCAGGTGAATACAGCAGCATACTCTCCAAGACCAAATACGCCTGCAGCAGTTTGGACGAATCAACTTTCGGAAGAGGTAAAAAAAGCTAGATTACAGGAAATTAATTATTTGGTCGAGAAAACTGCTAGGAGTAGGAATCAAAGATATATCAATAATATCGAAAGCGTTTTAATTGAGGGTTTAAATCCAAAAAATTCCTCTCAAATTATGGGTAGAACTAGAACAAATAGATTAACTTTCGTAGAGATTCCCAAAAACATTAACTTTAATTTTTCGTTAGGAGATGAGATAAATGTCAGGATAAATGAAGCAAGACCTTTTTCTTTAACAGGAGAACTTTCTTTATAAATTTTTTTAAATGATAGGGGGAAAGAAAAAATGTATTGGGTTAATATTTGGCGGGTATTCCAATGAACATGAAGTATCGATATCCTCTGCAAAAACAGTTTTTCAAGCATTTAATACGCAAATAAATAAAGAACGCTTTACAGTTAAAGCCTTTTACATAAACAAATATGGAGATTGGCTTGATAGTGATATTTCAGAAAAAGTCCTAATTGGTGAAATTGAAAACTATAAAACAAAAAAACAAGGAATGTTTAATCAAGAAAAAATTAACTTCCTTGACGGAATTGAATTTCAAAATATTGATGTTTGGTTTCCTCTTCTACATGGATTTAATGGAGAAGATGGATCAATTCATGGCTTAATTAGATTCACAAAGAAACCTTTAGTCGGGTGCGGAATTATTGGCTCTGCACTTGGAATGGATAAAATATTGATGAAAACAATTTTCTCAAATCTTAATCTTCCACAAGTTAATTATCTAATTTTTCAAAATGAAGATCTCAACGATAAGAAAGTAAAAAATAAAATAATTAATCAAATTTTAAAAAAATTAAAATTTCCTGTTTTTGTTAAACCATCGAACTCTGGATCATCACTTGGCATCTCCAAAGTCAAAAATGAATCGGAAATATTACTAGCATTAGAAAAGGCTCGGGAAATAGATCCAAGAATCTTAATAGAGGAAGGGTTAGAGGTAAGGGAGATTGAATGCGGAATAATTGGGAATTCAGAACTCTTAACCTCTGAGATAGGCGAGGTAAATTACGAAAGTGATTGGTATGATTACGATTCAAAATATCACTCAAATAATAAAATAATTATCCCAGCCGAAATAGATTCTAAAATCACAAAAGAAATTAAAGAAATTGCTATTAAGAGTTGTAGAGCACTAAATATTTTCGGTTTTGCAAGAGTAGATTTCTTTTTAGAAAAATCTTCAAATAAAATTTTACTAAATGAAATAAATACAATTCCTGGTTTTACAAAAAACAGTATGTTTCCAATGCTTTGGGAAGCTTCAGGTTTAAAAATTGAACAACTTGTGGCTAAACTGGTAGATATATCTTTAGATTTGTAATTTAAATCAAATGTTGCATGGACTACTTTGGTTACCATTACTTTTAATCTTCATTTTATTAACTGCACTTGGATGGTTAGAAAGAAGAAGGCAAAATCTTTTTAGAAGTTGGGCAAGAGATTCTGAACTGTGCAAGTTGGATAGTTCAGGTGCAGCTTCTTTAAAAAATGGGGAGTTAAAGTGGAGCGCATTTGAAGCTGGTAAATTTGAAGAAAAAGATTGTTTTACAATCAAGAAACTGGAATTAGTTGAATTAATGGCACTTACTTCAGGTGAAGCCCCCCTAACAAGTGAATCTCAAGGTAAGTGCAGGTTAAGATTAGTTGGGGATGGGAAAGAGATGGATGTACCATTTTCAGATGCAGAGCAAGCGAGAGAATGGATGGACCAACTGATGGAAAAAGCTCGATGTGATTTGTGAAAAACAAAAAAGGAATCAAAAATAGAAGCTTTTTTTTTCTAATTTTATTTTTATTTTTAACAAGCCTATTAAGCATAAAAACACTCAAAAAAGTTGATCCTCAGGACATTAGGATTTCTGGTAGTGAATTATTTTCGCAGAATGATGTGATAAAAAATTCATCTTTAAATTTTCCTATCCGATTAATTTTTGTTGAAACTAATTTGTTAGAAAAAGAGTTAAAGCAAAATTTATCTCTCAAGAATGTTTCGGTAAGCAGAGAACTATTTCCTTTTGGTTTGAAAGTTCATATTAATTCAAGAACTCCAATAGCTTACGGTGAGAGAATATTAAACGACGAAAAAATATTAGGCTTTATTGATAAAGATGGAATTTTTATAAATAAACAAAATGTTGATGAAAAAAATTTGAGCAAATTAAATATAAAAGTTTTTGGATGGAAAGAAAAATTTAAAAAAATATTATCTGAAATTTTAAATGCTCAAGAGAATTATAATTTAGAGATAGTTACAATAACCTTTTCACCAAATGGATTTATAACTGTTGAGGAAAAAGATTTAAAAACAATACTCCTTGGATTTAATCCAAATTTAATCAACTATCAACTAGTAATAATTAATAACCTTAAAAATGAATTTAAGAAAAATAACTTTTCAAAAAAAATAGGTAAAATTGATCTCACTGATCCAAATAAGCCTAAAATAAAAGTGTTCAAACCCTAATATTTGGGATTAGATTTAAAAAAAATATTTTTTATTATTTAAGTGCTAGCAAGGGTTTTACCTTCAAAACAAATATTTATTAAATAAATATTTAAGGATTTTCCTCAACAAATTCCTACAGATTAGCTTAGTAAGTTCATAATGCAACCAATATAAGTATTAGATCCTTATTAAGAGATGAGCTTCGGTAACAATCCAAACTTTAATCAATCAAAAGACATCTTTCCAAGTCAGAATGCCAAAATTGAAGTAATTGGTGTTGGGGGTGGTGGAAGTAATGCCGTAAATAGGATGATAGACAGTGATCTTGAAGGTGTTTCATTCAGAGTCCTCAATACTGATGCGCAAGCTTTACTACAATCCACTGCAGAGAGAAGGGTTCAATTAGGTCAGAACTTAACAAGAGGCCTTGGAGCTGGAGGTAATCCAAGTATCGGTCAAAAGGCTGCAGAAGAATCAAGAGATGAGCTTCAACAATCACTAGAAGGATCCGACTTAGTATTTATCGCAGCAGGAATGGGAGGAGGTACTGGCACAGGAGCAGCTCCAGTTGTTGCTGAAGTGGCGAAGCAAAGCGGTGCATTAACCATAGGCATAGTAACTAAACCTTTTTCTTTCGAAGGCAAAAGGAGAATGCGTCAAGCAGAAGAGGGAATTGCAAGATTAGCAGAAAATGTTGATACTCTTATAGTGATACCAAATGATCGATTAAAAGAAGTTTCCGCAGGTGCTTCTATTCAAGAAGCCTTTAGAAATGCAGATGATGTTTTAAGAATGGGAGTAAAAGGTATAAGTGAAGTAATTACCCGCCCAGGCGAGGTTAATCTTGACTTTGCTGATGTGAGATCAGTGATGACTGAAGCTGGGACGGCTCTCCTTGGTATGGGGACAGGATCTGGTCGATCTAGAGCTATAGAGGCTGCTCAAGCTGCAATTAATAGTCCATTACTAGAAGCAGGGAGAATTGACGGAGCAAAAGGTTGTCTTGTGAATATAACTGGAGGGATAGATTTGACTCTTGACGATGTGAACTCAGTTGGAGAAGTGATTAGTGATGTCGTTGATAAGGATGCGAATATAATAGTTGGTCAAGCGGTTAATGAAGCTATGGAAGGGGAGATACAAGTTACAGTCATTGCAACAGGCTTTGACACCAATCAACCATTAAAGCAACAAAGCATTAAAAATAGATTATCTAATCAATCTTTCTATAATATTTCCGATAATAAAGACACTGGAGCAAATATTCCAGAATTCTTGAGATTAAGACAAAATAAAAAAGATATAAATTAATACGTAAAATGGAGTGACTCGGTTATCTCGCCTGCCTCAAGCATCCCTTGTGGCTGCTACCTTCCGGTCCTGACCAGGTTTAGGCGTTAAAACCGCGAAAGGCCGAGTCAGAACCATACTAGCAATTCTTGATTAAAAAAGATACATAAATTTATTATGTTACCCTCAGACCTAGTTAATTATAAAAAAAAATCTCGCAAAATCATTGCACTAACTGCTTGGGACTCCATATCAGGATCTATTGCAGAACAAGCAAATGTTGATCTCGTTCTAGTAGGAGATTCATTAGCAATGGTCTGCTTAGGATACAAATCAACATTGCCAATAACTTTAGAAAACATAATTTATCATACTAATGCTGTTTCAAGAGGATTTAAGAAAAAAATTGAGGAACAACCTCTAGTCGTTTCAGATATGCCTTTTCTAACTTACCAATGTGGCGAGGATAAGGCTGTTGAGTTTGCAGGGAAAATCATTCAGAGCACTTATGCAAAAGCTGTAAAAGTGGAGGGAGCTGAACCAGAAATACAAAAAGTTATTTCTAGATTAATAAGAATGGGAATCCCTGTTATGGGTCATATAGGTCTTACACCACAAAGCTATCTAAATATTGGATTAAGAAAACAAGGAGAAAGCTTAGCAAGTCAAGAAAGGATTAAGAAAGAGGCTTCAATTCTTGAAGAATTAGGATGTTTTTCAATAGTTCTTGAACATATTCCTGATTTGCTTGCTAAGGAAATACAAAATTCTTTAACAATTCCCACAATAGGTATCGGCGCAGGTAATTATTGCGATGGGCAAGTAAGAGTTACTGCAGATTTATTAGGCCTCAACGATGATCAACCCCCATTTTGCCATCCAATTATCCAAGGAAAGAAATTATTTAAGGATAAATTAAAAGAATGGGTAGACTCTGAAAGACTTAGTTAATCTCATCCCACCACTTAAACATAGAAACAAGAACTTGATTACTAAGTTCCATGCCATTAGGCTCACTTAAAAAGAATCTATTCCCCTTTCTTACTAGTAGTCCACTTTCAAGAAATCTTTCCCACTCTTCAACCAATTTACTGAAGTTGCTTTCAAATTTTTTGTTTTCCCAGTTTTGTTCTTTAAACACTTCTTTGATATCTATACCCTCTTTGAGTCTTAATCCCAACATTATTTTCTCATCAAGTTCTTTATAAACAAACTCCTTATTAGTAAGGGATACATCTAAATTAAATTCGTCTTGTCTTGTTACCCATTCTTTATATTCTTTACTAACTCTTGGTCTAGTAAACTTTCCCCCCCCAAGGTGAACTAGTAGAACCTTGACCAAAACTCCACCAGCCTAAACCACTCCAATAAACTCTATTATGTCTCGACTGATGTCTCGGAAGGCAATAGTTTGAGATTTCATATCTTGAATAACCTGAGTTTTTCAAAATTAAATGTGTTGATTCACTATTCCTAAAAGCCTCATCGTCACTTGGGAGTTTTAATTTGCCTAAGTTAATTAATTTTTTAAAAACAGTGCCATTTTCAATATTTAAATCGTAAATAGATAGATGAGGTGGTGAAAATGAAATTGCTTTTTTTAAGTCATCTTGCCATTCTTTAAATCCACTTAGCGGCAAGTTTTGAATTAAGTCTAAACTCCAGCTTTTTATTAAACCGGAATCATATTCTCTCTTCAACCATAAACAAGATTTCTCTGCATCTTCTTTCAAATGACGCCTTCCCGACTTTTGAAGTATGTGATTATTAAAACTTTGTACTCCAAGACTAAATCTATTTATCCCAGCATTTATGAATCCGAAAAGATCATCTTGAGTAAAACTTGCGGGATCAACCTCCATAGTGATTTCAGCACCATAATCAATTCCATAATTTTCTTTAAAAAGATCAACTAATTCTTTGATTTGGGCAGGATCTAAAATTGATGGTGTACCACCTCCAATATAAATTGTTGATAGAGGTGATTTATGCTTAATTGACAATATTTCTTTATATAAGAATTGCAAATATTCTTGAACTGTTTTACTTCCATAACCTTTTAAAGTTTCAACTTCGTTTCCTAGTGGAATTACTGCAAAATCACAATAAAAACACCTTCTGTGGCAAAAAGGAATGTGCACATAAGCACTTCTTGGAAACTTATACATAATTTAAATTCATTTTTAAGCTCCAAAAAAGTATTAAGGATCGTAAAAAATAAAATCCTTATTTACTCAATTAATAAATCCTAGTAGATTATAGATATGACTGATATCTTAGTATTAATTTTATTTGTATTGTCTGGGGCTGCTTCAGGGTGGCTTGGTGTTGATTTATTGCCAGTAGACATACTCAAACAGGTATCTAATGTAGAAGGTTTTAGAATTGTTTTAGCAATAATTGGTTTTTTTGTAGGATTAGCAGCTGGTTTTGTATTCCTTCAACTTAGAAAGACTTTTCTTGATCAAATAAGAACAATGCCTACGGACTTGCTAATAAGTAGGTCAGTTGGATTAATTTTAGGATTACTTGTTGCGAATCTCCTACTAGCTCCAATACTATTAATTCCCTTCCCTAGAGAGGTTTTTTTCGCAAAACCATTAGCAGCTATATTAAGCAACATTTTCTTTGGTGTACTTGGTTATAAGTTGGCAGATACCCATGGAAGGACATTATTAAGATTATTCAACCCTAATAACACTGATGCATATCTTGTCAATGAAGGGATTCTCCCTGCTGCAAGTCCAAAAATTCTAGATACTAGCGTAATTATTGATGGAAGAATCAATGGTCTATTAAGTTGCGGCTTATTGGAAGGGCAATTAATTGTTGCTCAAAGTGTAATTGATGAATTACAAACTTTAGCTGACTCAAGCAGTAATGAAAAAAGGTCGAAAGGCAGAAGAGGTCTCAAGTTATTAAAAGAATTAAGAGATTTATATGGGAGAAGACTTGTAATAAACCCAACAAAGTATGAAGGTAATGGGGTTGATGAAAAACTCCTTAAAATTACGGAGGATATGACAGGAACTTTAATTACGGCTGATTATAATCTCTCTCAGATCGCTGAAGTTAAAGAATTAAAAGTTATGAATTTGAGTGATTTGGTTATTGCTTTAAGACCAGAAGTACAACCAGGAGAGTCACTTAACATAAAAATCGTAAGAGAAGGCAAAGAAAAAATGCAAGGTATTGGATATTTAGATGACGGTACGATGGTAGTTATTGATGAAGCGAAGAACTTTGTTGGAAGTAGATTAGATATTGTCATCACAGGAGCATTACAAACTCCTACTGGAAGAATGGTCTTTGGAAAACTAATAAATAATCCTGAGTCAAACAAATCTTTTAAATCACCAGCGACACAGGGCTAAATCTAGCTAGAATCAGTTCAATCTTAATTTTGTGATACAAATGACTGTATCTGCACCTTATTACGGCGAAAACACCGTTATGAGGACTCCGCCCCCAGATCTCCCCTCTCTTTTACTGAAAGAGCGAATTGTTTATCTTGGTTTACCATTATTTTCAGATGATGATGCGAAAAGACAACTAGGAATGGATGTTACTGAGCTAATCATTGCTCAACTTCTTTATTTAGAGTTCGAGGATCCAGAAAAACCAATCTATTTCTATATCAATTCAACTGGGACAAGTTGGTACACTGGCGACGCAGTAGGTTTTGAAACAGAAGCTTTCGCTATCTGCGACACAATAAGTTACATTAAGCCTCCAGTACACACGATATGTATCGGACAAGCAATGGGGACTGCTGCAGTTATTCTTTCATCTGGCACTAAGGGACAAAGAGCCGCTCTTCCACATGCTTCTATTGTTTTGCATCAACCTATAAGCGGAGCAAGAGGTCAAGCAACCGATATCCAAATAAGAGCTGAGGAAGTTTTGAAAAATAAAAAATCAATGCTGGATATTTTATCTCGTAATACTGGGAAGACCATCCAAGAACTCTCAAAAGACTCTGACAGGATGAGTTATCTCAACCCACAAGAAGCCCTAGAATATGGAGTTATCGACAGAATACTCACAAGTCAAAAAGATCTACTAAATAAAATTTAACACTCACAAAACTATTTTAAAATCATGCCAATAGGAACTCCAAGCGTGCCTTACAGACTTCCAGGAAGTCAATACGAAAGATGGGTCGATATATATACAAGGCTAGGTGTTGAAAGAATTCTTTTTCTTGGTCAAGAAGTGAATGATGGTATTGCTAATAGCCTTGTTGCACAAATGCTTTATCTAGATTCTGATGACAATTCCAAACCTATCTATCTCTACATAAATAGCCCAGGAGGATCAGTAACTGCTGGCTTGGCAATTTATGACACTATCAAATACGTAAAAAGTGATGTAGTAACCATATGCGTCGGCCTCGCAGCCTCCATGGGAGCGTTCCTATTGGCCGCTGGTACAAAAGGTAAAAGAGTTGCTTTGCCCCACAGCAGAATAATGATTCATCAACCCCTAGGAGGGACATCTCAACGCCAAGCAAGTGATATTGAAATAGAAGCTAAGGAAATTTTAAGAATTAAAGATATGTTAAACATGTCTATGGCAGATATGACAGGCCAATCATTTGAGAAAATTGAAAAGGATACTGATAGAGATTATTTTCTAAGTGCGGAAGAAGCAAAAAATTATGGATTAATTGATAGAGTAATTACACATCCAAGCGAAGCAAATCGGTCTTAAACTTTCTAAATTAATTTTTTAATTTTAATTTTTTAAATTAATAATTTTTTTGGTTTATTGCCACCTTAATGTCTAAAATATTAATTATCAAATGCAAAGAAGCTACAACTAATGACCCAACTCTTTTACGACACTGATGCAGATCTAAGTCTTTTGAATAATAAAACAATTGCGATTATTGGATATGGATCACAAGGTCATGCACATGCCCTAAATCTTAAAGATAGCGGTATGGATGTAATAGTTGGATTATATAAAGGAAGTAAGTCTGAAAGCAAAGCTATTAGCGATGGTCTACAAGTCTTTAGTGTTTCTGAGGCTTGCGAAAAAGCAGACTGGATTATGATTCTCCTCCCAGATGAGTTTCAGAAAGATGTTTACCTTAAAGAAATAGAACCAAACTTAAAAGAAGGAAAGATATTAAGTTTTGCTCATGGCTTCAATATAAGATTCGGACTTATCAAACCGCCTAGTTTTGTGGATGTTGTAATGATTGCCCCAAAAGGACCTGGACACACTGTTCGCTGGGAATATCAGAATGGTCAGGGGGTTCCAGCATTGTTTGCAGTAGAGCAGGATTCTTCTGGAAATGCAAGATCATTAGCGATGGCTTACGCAAAAGGGATAGGCGGAACGAGAGCTGGGATACTTGAAACAAACTTCAAAGAAGAAACAGAAACTGATTTATTTGGAGAACAAGCAGTTTTGTGCGGAGGATTATCAGAACTCGTCAAATCAGGCTTCGAAACTCTTGTAGAAGCCGGCTATCAGCCTGAACTTGCTTACTTCGAATGCTTACATGAGGTGAAACTTATTGTAGATTTAATGGTGAAGGGAGGCTTATCTCAAATGAGAGATTCCATCTCTAATACTGCAGAATATGGAGATTATGTAAGTGGTAAAAGACTCATAAATGGTGAGACAAAGAAAGAAATGCAGAAAATTCTAAAGGATATTCAAGATGGAACTTTCGCAAAGAATTTTGTGGAAGAATGCGATAAAAACAAACCCTTCATGACAAAGTTAAGAGAAGAGAACTCAAAACATGAAATTGAGAAAGTAGGTAAAGGTCTGCGCTCGATGTTCAGTTGGCTGAAATAAATTTATTTTTAATATTTCTTGGGTCGATTGGTTTTGATTTATTGATCGGCGATCCAAGATTCTTAATCCACCCTGTTCAAGTAATTGGCTTTTACATAAACAAAATATCTGATTACCTAAAAAATAATTTTGGAGAGAATAAAAATATATTGTTTTGGGGTGGTTTCTTTATAGCTATATCCACTATTGGAATGAGTTTTGCTTTGGGAAAATTGATAGAGCTAAGTTATGTGCAATCAAGAAATCGCTTTTTTGTAGGATTATTAATTTTTTTTGGACTATCAAGTTGTATTGCTACTAAGGGACTTATTTCAAGTGTGAAAGAGATTGCAAAGCTAACAGAACTAAAGGAATTTAATAGCCAAAAAAAGAAAATAATCAAAGAGAAGGTTCAAAGAATAGTAAGTAGAGATGTAAGTTCATCTTCTATAAAACATCTCTTGAGATCAAGTGCCGAGAGCCTTACCGAAAATTCTGTTGATGGAATATTTGGGCCATTATTTTGGATTTTTATTGGAATTATTTTTATGAAGTTATCAATTTTTTTACCAGGACCTTTGTCACTTGGTTTTTCTTATAAAGCCATAAGTACTTTAGATTCAATGATAGGTTACAAATATGATTATTTTAGGTATATGGGTTTTTTCAGTGCAAAAATCGAAGATATTTTTACTTTTATCCCTTCAAGATTAGTTTTAATCACTTTACCTTTAGTTAACTCAAAAGTTAATGAGTATGGATCAATTATAAAAAAAAGTTATCTTGATGGTAAAAAATATGATTCGCCTAATGCTGGGATTTCAGAAGCTATATTTGCCTATATTTCCAATATTAAATTGGGAGGTAAAAGTAAATATAAAAATGAAATTATTGAAAAGCCAATACTTAATGTGAATGGAGATGATTGTACTGAAGGAAAAATCAATTTAATTTGTCAATTAATTTTGAAATTACAATTTTTATGGATAATAATTTTTGTCTTAATTTATTTTTCAATTTCGAGTCTAATCTAATAATAAATTAACTTAAAAACCATTAATATAAATAAAAAACTTTATGCAAGAAAAGGACTCTTTAATGGAAAAACAAAATGATGATTTTACTGATAAGCCATCCTCCGATAATGAAGACTCAAGATGGGTAGATAATCAGGGGGATGAAGTAAAGAATGTTTTTGGATTTAATAGCAGCGCTGAGCTTGTTAACGGTAGAGCAGCTATGATTGGCTTCCTAATGCTCATATTAACCGAGTTGGTTTTTAGGGGCAGACCTGTGACTTCTTCAATTTTTGGTATCAATTAAAAATGGAAGAAAAAAAATCCAATCCAATAAAAGTATTTTTATACATATCTGTATGGGTAATAATTTGGGGAACATTAGGTTCTTTCATAGATTATCCTCTTTATAAAAATAAAATTTACTTAGAAGGAAGCATATATCAGTATCTTACATTCATAATTACAGCAATAATATCCATAATTAGTGCAAAGTTTTTTTATACAAAATTTGATTTATAAAAATTTGTACCTAAATTTCTTAATAATTTTAGCTGGTTCTTTGTTCTCATTTGACTCGTAAAGTATCCACTGATGTGTCTCAGTATCATGATCGCAACCATAATTCCCAGATGAGTTATCGTAACCTGCAAGATATGAATGACAATTCTGATCTGCCTCAAAAGCAGAATCATAACCTGTTAAAAAATATATCAAAAATAGAAGGGTTACTAACAAAAAAAATACTTGAAAAACTAAATTTACTACCTTCATAAGCATTTCTAAAATTTAAATATATCATTTAAAAAATATTTTTTCGATCTAAAAATATTGTTAACGACCAACATTAAATACAAAGTCATGGAATTCTTGATTCTTTAAATAAAGAATGACTAGCAATATCAAAATCAAGTTTAAGCCTAATACTATTGATCCAAAAATATTTATTTGTTTTTTACCTGGCAGAGTATATGTAAATTTCTTGCCTTTAAGAAAACCAGCTAAGCCTTTTTTTTCTTTTTTTGTTTCTTTTATTTGAGTATTTTGAGTATTATTCTTATCTTCATAATCAGAAAAACCTTTTACCATTACAAATTAAATAACAAATTTATAATATTCCAAAAAAATAAATTATTTTAATAATTAACAATTTTTAATCACATATGGGATCATTAATGAAATTCTCTCATTTGAGGAATTTTTATAAAAATAAGCTTCAATAATTGCCGACTGCATCCCCAATAAGCTTGATTGACATTTGAATTTATTTTGATCATATACAAGTAATTGAAGTTTTTCTATTTCAGAAAATAACTTTTTACAAACTTGGGCTTGAGAATCTTTAATACAATAACTTGCTTCTTTTAAAATCTTGGATTTTGTTGGAATTGTTTCTGCCATAACAAAATTAGATAACAACAAAAATTTTAGTAATAAAAAAGTTAAATATTTCATTACTTCTTAAGACTTCAAAATTTGAGATACCTTTTTAATAGTTTTGGTCATTTAGCTACTTTCATTTTATTGAAATTAAAAAAAAAGATGCCCTAAAAGAGCACCTTGGCACATAAAGAGGAAATAGATTAAAAAGATTACCCTTGAACTCTATCCTTAAAAAGTTTACCTGCAGAAAATGTTGGAACTCTTTTAGCAGGTATTGCTATTTTTTCGCCTGTCTTAGGGTTTAATCCCTGTCTTGCAGAACGATCTCTTGGCTCGAAAGAACCGAATCCTAGTATGGAGACTTTTTTGCCTTCCACTACTGAATCAACAATAGTTTCAATAGCTGCATCAACAACTAAAGAAACATCCGTTTTTGTGAGCTCTGTACGAGCAGCAACAAGATTAACTAAATCAGCTTTGTTCATTGAATTGTTTGTAAAGCGGAAATTTAAAGACAAGAGTTTTAATCAAGCCTAAAAACCTCGAACTTAAATATCATATGGAGCAAATACAAATACGGCAACCGAAAATGCCGGCGGCGCAAAGCTTTATACAAAAATTTAGGACATTATTAACTTAATTGTTAATTTTTATAGCCGTGCATTTTTCTTATATAAAAAAGATCCTCTTTGAGTAAAAAAAAGCCAAAACCATTGTTATCACTAAATAAAACCAAAAAAAATCCAACTTTATTTATCAAAAAGAAAAAAGACAACGGGGAATGACTTTAAGAATTTAAGCAATTATTATGTTTTATTAATTTTCAGATATATTTCCTTCTCATCACATGAAAAAGCATAATTTGTATTTTGAAATCAAGAAAAATCTGTTTTTCTCATTATTAAATTTTCCCTCTAAGTCTATTTATGCACTTAATAGCCGGATGAATAAATTGTAATTCATTAAAAAATTAATTCTCTCTAAGATCTAATAAAGTTGATTAGTGAAACCTTAAATTTGATTTTTTTTTGGAATTTTGCATCTATTATTCAAATATCAGTAATTTAAATAAATTATCTAAATATTTAACTAATCAATGATAAAGAGAAAGTGACTCATATAAAAAAAGGTAAGCCATTTCCTTTAGGAAGTTCTCTTACTTCACAAGGGGTTAATTTTTCCCTAGTAGCCACAAATGCAGAATATGTAGAAATTTTATTGTTTGAAGAAGAGGACTCTATTTCGCCAAAAAGTATATTGAAACTAGATCAGCAACATAATACAGGTCCCTACTGGCACGCGGAAATAAAAAATCTTAATGAAGGTTGTATTTATGCTTATAGAGTAAAACAAAAAAATAATGAAATTAATAATAACTATGAAAAAAAAGTATTACTTGATCCATGCTCAAGGGGTATTACGGGATGGGGAAGTTATAAAAGGGGAAATGCATTGAAAACGCATGAAAATACTAATTCTTGTCTTAAAAGCGTTGTTTGCGATAGAAAATTATTTAATTTTAAGGATTATCCAAGACCTAAACATTCTTGGGAAGAAACAATTATCTACGAACTCCATATCCAAGCCTTTGCTGAACCAACTGATGAAAATGAAAGTTGTTTCAAGAAATTTTTAAAAAAAATTCCGTATCTCAAAGAACTCGGTATTACAACAGTTGAATTACTTCCAATTTTTTGTTTTGATCCAACTGATGCACCAAATGGTTTAGAGAATTTTTGGGGTTATAGTCCAATCAATTGGTTTACCCCTCATTTTGAATATCTTTCGAATGAGTCCGCCGAAAAAAATAGAGAGGAATTTAGAAGATTAGTAGAGGAATGTCATAAAGCAGATATTGAAGTCATCTTAGATGTTGTCTACAATCACACGTCTGAGGGGGATTCTCAAGGTCCTGCAATATCTTGGAAAGGTATAGATGAAAATCTTTATTACTTTATAGGAAAAGATAAAAATTATCAGGACGTCTCTGGGTGTGGTAATACCATTGCAGCAAACAGAGGATTAGTTAGAAAACTAATAATTGAATCTTTAAAATGTTGGGCGAGTGAATTTGGAGTAGATGGTTTTAGATTTGATTTAGGGATTGCCCTATCAAGAGGAGAAAATCTTTCGCCACTGGAAAATCCTCCAATTTTTGAAGATATAGAATGTGAACCAGAACTTATCGACATCAAATTAATTAGTGAACCATGGGATTGTGGTGGTTTATATAAATTAGGTGATTTCCCATCCAAGAATACTTTCACTTGGAATGGTCTTTTTAGAGATGACTTGCGGAAATTTTGGAAAGGGGATAAAGATACAGCTTGGAAAATGAGCGATAAAATAAAAGGTACTCCATCGATTTATAAAAAAGAGAATATTTTCCCAAAATCAATAAATTTCATCACTTCACATGATGGTTTCACTTTAAAAGATTTAGTAACTTTCAATAGAAAACATAATTTTGCCAATCGAGAACAAAATAGAGATGGTGATAACCATAACAATTCTTGGAATCATGGTACGGAGGGACCAACTACAAACGAATTAATAAATGATTTAAGAAAAAGGCAACAAAAAAATCTTATTCTTAGTTTACTTATTTCTAAAGGTGTTCCAATGATACTTATGGGTGATGAGATAGGAAGGTCACAAGGTGGTAACAATAATTCTTGGTGCCAAAATAATTTATTGGGCTGGATGAATTGGGAACATGGTCAACAAGATTTGGAATTATTAGAATATTTTAAATACGTTATTAAAATCCGAAAAAAACTAATAAATATTTTTAATCCATCATTCTTCCCTAACAGTCAACCCAACCTAAAGATTCCAACATATCATTGGCATGGAACAAAGTTAGATAGACCCGATTGGAGTAGTTGGTCTCACACAGTTACATTTAGCATCAATAAAGGCAATACCAATCCTCTCGTCTGGATAGGTTTAAATGCATACACAAAAAGTATCGATTTCCCCTTGCCGAAATGTAAACATAATTGGTTAAAAGTTATTGACACTAGTATGAATGATACTTTTGAACCCTTAACTATTAATGAAAAATTTGTTTCAATAAAGAGTAGAAGCTCTTTATTAATTATTTCAGAGGAAGTGTTTGGGGTCTAAAAAAATTCTAAAAGCGGGCGGCGGGAATCGAACCCGCATCTTCAGCTTGGAAGGCTGAGGTTTTACCACTAAACCACGCCCGCATTAAGTAATAGAATTACCATTGCAATAATACATTATCAAGCAATCAACAAAGTAAAAAGATTGGAAAACTCACACTCGAAAAAAAAGATTACTAGATCAACAACAAGATTAATGTTTTCTTATGGGTTGGGAGATGCAGGCACAGGTTTAGTAGCGACGCAATTTGGTTTTTTTCTGTTCAAATTCTTTATTTCTGCTGGTTTACCAGTAATAATTGCAGGTTCATTATTAATGTTAATAAAGATATGGGATGCAATAAATGATCCGTTAATTGGATGGTTAAGTGATCGTACTAAATCAAGATGGGGGCCTAGAATCCCATGGATGGTAGTAGCATCTGTTCCTCTTGGTTTCTCTTTGGCTGCGATATGGTGGACACCCACTGGTTCCGTGCTCACCAAGACTATTTACTATGCCATAATTTCCATAATCGTAATGACTGCTTATACAAGTATTAATCTCCCATTTGCAGCTCTATCAACTGAAATTTCTGAAAAAACAACAATAAGAACAAGACTAAACGCATCTAGATTTACTGGCTCAATAATTGCAGGACTAACTGGTTTAATAATTGCAGGAGTTGTATTGGGTTCTGAAGGATCAGTAAATAATGAATATTTTTTAATGGGTAAAATAAGCGGATGTATTGCAGTTGCTGCAACATTGATTTCTTGTTGGGGTTTGGCTCCATTCGCAAAAAAAGCAAGAAGGCCTTCCGGTAAAGTTGAAGCTATAACACTTCAATTCAAAAGGATTTTCAGAAATAAAAAATTTTTAAAAGTTATTACGCTTTATATTCTTCTCTGGTGCGCCTTACAATTAATGCAAACAGTAGCTTTAATCTATGTAGAGGATGTACTGAATGTGCCCACATATATTGCGAAGTGGATCCCGATACCTTTCCAAATTAGCGCTTTAGTGGGTTTACAAATATGGGCCAGAGTATCAAATAAATTGAATAGGATTACAGCATTAAATTATGGGGCAATTTTATGGATTATTTCATGTACTGCGGCTTTATTTTTACCTTCATTATCAAAAATTTCAGGAGTTGGAGATAGTTTATTCCAAAATGCCGGCAACATATTTCTGTTCATTCTTTTAATTTTCATAATCTGTCTTATTGGCATTGGAGCTTCAACAGCTTTTCTTATCCCTTGGTCACTTCTTCCTGATGCAATAGACGAAGACCCTGAGAAACCGGCAGGATTATATACTGCCTGGATGGTACTTATTCAGAAGATTGGTATCGCGTTTAGTGTTCAATTATTAGGATTTTTATTGTATTTATCAGGTTATCAATCATGCTTTGTTGATAAAGATGGTCTAAATATTATTGAACAATGCTACTCAGCACAATTAACTATTAGATTATGTATTGGATTTATACCCTCAGTATTAGTAATAGTTGGTCTTTTAATCATGAGAAAATGGGATCTAAAATTAATTACAAACTAATATAAAGATATGTATTACCTAAATTTTTTCAAAAGACTTCTAAGTAGCTTAATCATTGGAGGGCAAGCAATAAATTTTATCTTTAAGGGAAAAATTTCCAAAAATGATCTCTTTGACCAACTTATGGAGTCAGGTCCTGGCAGTTTATTAATTGTATTAATTACTGGAATTGCCGCAGGTACAGTTTTTAATATTCAAGTTGCATCACAACTTACAAGTATGGGGGTTTCAAGTGAAATTGGAGGATTATTAGCAGTAGGCATGGCAAGAGAAATGGCTCCTCTTCTTACTGCTACTTTAATGACTGGAAAGGTTGCCACTGCTTATGCTGCTCAACTGGGCACTATGAAAGTCACAGAACAAATTGAGGCAATAACCATGTTAAAGACCGAACCAGTCCAATATTTGGTAGTCCCAAGGTTACTATCGATGGTAATAATGTCTCCAATACAGTGTCTTTTGTTTTTATCTGTAGCTTTATGGAGTGGACAAATTTGGAGCACAATTTTTTATAAAGTTCCTCCAATAGTTTTTTGGACATCTGTAAGATCAGGTAATGTGAGTTTAACCAGTACCGACTTAACTTCAATGTTAATAAAATCTGTAGTGTTTGGATTACTTATTTCAATCATTGCTTGTGGATATGGACTCACAACCAAGGGAGGTCCAAAAGAAGTTGGGACAAGTACTACAGGCGCAGTTGTAATGACTCTCGTTATTGTATCTTTAATGGATGTATTACTAACGCAAATTTTATTTGGATGATCCTATGTTTAATACTAAATCAGAAAATGAGGAACCAGTAATAATATCTCCTTCATTTCAGTTGCCAATCATTCTAATAGTTTTAAGTTTTATGCTTTTGTTTCTGAATATTGGTTCTTTGCCAACAATAGTTTTTGCCTCTTTTAGCTTTTTTTTATTACTTCAGTCTTTCACCTTAAGAATAAAAATAACAAATGATGATTTTATCGTTTTACAATTAGGGAAAGAGATTAGAACTTTTCCATTCAAGAATTGGATATCATGGAAATTCTTTTTCCCTGTAATCCCAGGTATTTTTTATTTTAGAGAAAAGTCCAGTCCTCATTTATTACCAATTTTATTTAATCCAAAGCAATTAAAAGATGAGCTATTAAAAAAAGTTGACTCCCTAGAAATTAAAAATTCCTAAAATTCAGACTTTGCCTAATCATCAAAATTATTTAAATGACCAATACAGAAATTTCCGACAATAATCCTGAAAAGGAATTAATAATAGATAAGTCAATTTCAGATGATAAAACCAAACAAATTAGTAAGAAAAATACAACGCAAAATAAAAAAATTACAACAAAAAATGATAAATCGACTAAATCTTTTGATGAAATTTCTAATGAAATTTTAAGAGATCTCGTTTCAAAAAAAGATTCTTTAGTTAAAGAAATAAAAGAGTTAGAAACAAAAAAAAATGAAATAGAAAAAGATATTGAGTCAAATTTCAAAGGACAGTCAGATAATATCGCTAAGAGAGTAAAAGGCTTTCAGGAGTACTTAACTGGAGCTTTGCAGAATCTCTCACAAAACGTAGAGAAACTTGAATTAGTTTCTCAACCAATAATCGTAAAGCCATCTCCACTCGATGAAAAAAAACAAGACGATGTAACGAGTAATGTAGTTAATGTTCCTGCTCTTTCTGAAACATTTAAGCCAGATGAAGAGATTATAAAAAGTTGCTTTTCAAGTTTTACAGTACAACCTGACTTTTATGCAGAACCTTGGAAATTAAGACGGAGTCTCGATTCATCAGATATAGAAATTATGGATGATTGGTTCTTTAACATGGGCGGAAGAGGTTCTCTTGAAAGTAGAGGTTCTCGACAAAAGAATGCCTTGTTATCAGCGGGTTTAATATCTATTCTTGGCGAATTATATGGAGATCAGTTTCAGACTCTTATTTTAGCTTCACAGCCTGAACGATTAGGTGAATGGAGAAGAATTCTTCAAGATTCACTTGGTCTTACAAGGGATGACTTTGGACCTAATAGTGGGATTGTTCTTTTTGAAAGGGCTGAAGGTGTTATCGAGAGAGCTGATAGATTAGAAGCGAATGAAGAGTTGCCATTTATTATCATTGATGCAGCAGAAACCTCTGTTGAAATTCCAATACTTCAATTCCCATTATGGGTTGCATTTGCTGGTTCAGATAATGAAATTTACGATGATCTTGAACTAAACTAAGCTTTATGAATATCTTAATAATTTTTACAAGTTATCTTTTAGGATCCCTTCCAACAGGTTTTTTAATTGGGAAATATCTCAAAAATATAGATCTAAGAACTATAGGTTCTGGATCTACAGGTGCCACAAATGTCTTAAGAAATGTTGGGAAATGGCCAGCACTTTTTGTATTTATAATTGACGTTGGGAAAGGCCTTCTAGCAGTAAAAATTGCTCAATATTATACAGATCATGGATTAATAGAAGTTATAGCAGGGATATCTGCTATCTCAGGACATATTTGGCCAATATGGCTTAGAGGCAAAGGAGGGAAAGCGGTCGCAACTGGATTAGGCATGTTTTTAGCTCTTTCTTGGAAAGTTGGGCTCGCATCTCTTGGTATTTTTTTAATAGTCCTAACAAAAACTAAATTTGTTTCTTTATCCAGTATTTCAGCTGCAATCTTACTTCCTATTTTTATGTTTTTTTACCTAGGTAAATTTATACACTCATATTTTTTTATAAGTTTAATTGTAGCTTTATTAGTAATCTGGAAACACAGAACAAACATAAAAAGATTACTTAAGGGAGAAGAATCCAAAATTAATCAGAATCAATAGATTTAAATATTTCTATTAGAGCTTTATTAGGATCTATAGCTTTTGATATTGATCTACCAATGACTAGCTTAGAAGCTCCATTATCTATAGCTTCATAGGGAGTCATAATTCTATTTTGATCATCTTTACTAACAATATTTAATCTGATGCCTGGTGTAATAAGTTCAAAATTATTCTTATAAATAGATCTCAACATTTTTACCTCCCAAGGGGAACAAACACATCCATCTAATCCAGCATCAAAAGACAATTTTGCAAGTCTCAATACATTTTCTTCAATTGAATTATTTCTATCAAGATCAGTTTGAAAATCTATAAGAGAAAAGCTTGTTAAAACAGTTATTCCTACAACAAATGGAGGTTTTACATTGACTGAGGTGGCTCCTTCCAAAGATGCTTTCTTTGAATCCTTAAGGGCTTTTAAACCTGCTGAAGCGTGAATAGAAATTATATCAACTCCTAATTTTGAAACTTCGAAACATGCTGCACGCATTGTATTTGGAATATCATGAAATTTTAAATCTAAAAAAATTTTTTTATTTAAACCTTTTAATATTTCAATAGCTCTTGGACCTTCCCTAACAAAAAGCTCTAAACCAACTTTCACCCACTTGATATTAGGACATTTTTCCAAAAGTAATTTTGCTTGATTTACATCTAATCCATCAATTGCCAATATTATTTTATCTTCTGAATTAAATCTATTATTCATCAATTTTCAGTTTTCAAACCTCTTAATTATTTTTTTCCCAATTTGCAAAATTTTACCTTCCAAATCATTTTTTGAATTAAAAACTAAATCAGGATTTATTACTTTCTGACTATCAATTTTTACACCCCCACCTTTAATAGATCTTTTGGATTCGCTGCTAGATTTGAAAAGTTTTAGCGCACTTAGCAAGTAAAAAAACTTAACTGGAAAAGCTATTTCTTTTAATGAAATCTCTGGAATTTCTCCAACTTTTTCTTTGTATCCAAGAAATAATTTTTCGCAGTTTGATTGCGCCTTTAATGCTTCTTCAGCTCCGTGGAACAAAGTAGTGACTTCTAAAGCCATTCTTCTCTGTAATTCACGAGGATTTGAGTTATCAAGCAAACTTAAATCTAATTCAGTAAGTAATTCAAAATAGGAAGGTATTATATTATCGGATACTTTTTCTAATTTTGAATACATTGAAAGAGGATCTTCAGTTAAACCGACGGTATTAAATTCAGATTTACTCATCTTCTTAATTCCATCTAAACCTGTCAAAATTGGTAAAAGAATTCCAAATTGAGGTTCTTGTTTAAAATGCTTTTGAAGATCTCTTCCTATTGCGATATTAAATTTCTGATCTGTACCTCCAAGCTCAATATCTGATTGAACAACCACGGAATCATAACCTTGCAATAATGGATATAAAAATTCATGCAAAGCAATTGGAACTTGTGAAGTGTACCTTTTATTAAATTCTTCCTTAGCTAGCATTTGACTAACTGTTGCACTCCCCATTAATTCAATTATCGAATTAAGATCTAATTCTTTTAACCACTCGCTGTTATATCTGATTTCTATTCTATCTTTTGAATCAAAATCTAAAATAGATTCATTAGCTGGTTTACCCATTCCTAGTTGGGTTAAGTATGTTTTTGCATTATCCTTGACTTGTTTTTCCGATAATTGTACTCTTGTTTTGTTTTTTCCAGTTGGGTCTCCAATTTGAGCAGTGAAATCCCCAATAATTAGAACTGCAATATGTCCATTATCTTGGAATGCCCTAAGTTTTTTAAACAATATGCTGTGCCCAAGATGAATATCTGTTCCAGTTGGATCGATCCCGAGTTTAACCCTCAATTTTTTATTATTTTTTTTCGCATGATCAATTATCTCCGAAAAGGTTTGATCTGTTCCCTTAACTGGAAAATATTCTTCTATTCCTCTTGACAGCCATGAAGGCAATATTAAATTATCTGACATGAAGGTTTAACAGTTAAATTTAAGAAGTTTTATCAAGTTCATCCTTCATTCTTATTAAGGTTTTATTCATTTGATCGAACATTTGATCAGGTGTAATGCCAAATTGACTTAACTGTGTCTTTAATTGTTCTACTGTCATTTTTGCCTGAAAATCTTCAGATAATTCAAATCTCTTCATAAAAACCTTATAACGATCCATAAGTGATTCCATTTTTTTTATAAACATTTTTTTTCCTTCTCTGTCGAATTTTCCATAATCAGAACCAAGTTTCATAAGTTCTTGGTAATCCGTAAAAAGCTTTTTAGCTTCTTCTTGAACAATGTCTGACTCAAAAAATCCCATTTCTATTTTTTTACTTCGCAATATTAGGGCTCAATTACAAGATAACAAGAATCTTTTAAATTGATTAGAACATTAATAAATTTTAGTTTATAAATAATTCTTTGATTTATATTTTTTCAGAATTAAATTTAGTAAGCATGTTTTATAAATATTGGAAAAATTTAACGCAAATAATATTTCAAACCAAAATAGACAATTTGAATTATTTGGTTCAAATGTAAATACATCAATTAATTTTCAACAATCAAATAATTTAAAAATCAAAGGAGAAATCCTAACTCAATGGAGAAATAAAATATATAATCACCAATTCAAAGTTTCAAAAGATACTCACAATAAAACTTTGCACCAAACAAGTCTTCCTATAAATACATTTTCCAATGAAAGAAAAATTGATCCCTTTTCCTTGCAGCCATTATCATTGAACTTTTGGAGAACCAATCAATATATTCACGATGGTCCAGCAATGTATTTTGTAATTGACTCGATGAAGAATTCTAAAATAATCCTTTATATAGGAGAAACAAACGCAGCGAATAAAAGATGGAAGGGAGAACATGACTGTAAAAATTACCTCATGAACTATAAAGAAGCCCTTGCCCAAAACAACCTCTCAAGCCATCAAGATATTCGTTTCTTCTTAGATGTCCCAAAAGAAGTAAGATTAAGGCGTAAATTAGAACAGCAACTGATATATTTATGGTTACCACCTTTTAATAAAGAAACCCGAGATAGGTGGGCAACTACTTTCACAAACAACTAAAAGTTAATTAAATCCATTTTACAAATGCAATTTTCCACATTCCAAAACAACCTAGATAACTGGCAAGGTACTTCATTAATTTTTGGAGTTTTAGAGGAAGAAATTGCAAGCCAACTAGAAATCATTAAATTTGTTATTGACCCAAAATTATTACTAGAAAAAGTTACTCAAAAAAAATTTAAAGGAGAAAAAGGAAAAACTCTAAGCCTTGAACTTTTAGATCAAAAATTAGAAACTTTAATCATAGTTGGTCTTGGCAAATCGAAAGACCTAAATAAAAGTGATATACAAAACTTCATAGGAAATCTAATAAGGAAGACTGTTGATAAAAATGAAAAAATCAGCATCTTGCTGCCTTGGGAAGCAATAAATTCTCGACTAGAAATTAATCAAATAGCAGAGTCAGCCAGATTATCTGCATATAAGGATAATAGATTCAATAAGAAAAAAGATGAAGAGAAAGTTCTTAAAGAAATAGAGTTTTTGAATTTCAAAAAATTTGAGAATATTAGCTTTGAAGAGACAAAAAAAATATGTGAAGGTGTAGAACTAGCAAGAAGACTTGTAGCCGCCCCCCCAAATAGTCTTACGCCCCTGGAAATGTCAAGGGAAGCTACTCAAATTGCTAAAGATCATGGTTTGGAAGTAAAAATTTTAGAGGCAAAAGAATGTGAAGATTTAGGGATGGGTGCATATTTAGCTGTAGCAAAAGGCTCTGATCTAGATCCTAAATTTATACATCTTACTTTAAAGTCAGAGGGTCCCATAAAAGAAAAGATTGCGCTTGTTGGTAAGGGTTTAACCTTTGATTCTGGAGGATACAACCTGAAAGTAGGAGCCTCTCAAATTGAAATGATGAAATATGATATGGGTGGAAGCGCTGCAGTTTTAGGAGCAGCAAAAGCACTTGGGGCAATAAAACCTAAGGGCCTAGAAATACATTTTATTGTGGCAGCTTGCGAAAACATGATAAATGGATCTGCAGTACATCCAGGAGATGTAGTTAAGGCATCTAATGGTAAGACAATCGAAATAAATAACACTGATGCAGAGGGTAGACTCACATTAGCTGATGCTTTAACTTACGCATCCAATCTAAAACCGAATTCAATAATAGACCTCGCTACTTTAACAGGAGCTATAGTTGTTGCACTAGGGAATGATGTAGCTGGATTCTGGAGCAATAATGAAGATTTAGCAAATGATCTAAAAGCTGCATCATCCCAGGCTGGAGAAGAATTATGGCAAATGCCTTTACAAAAATCTTATAAAGAAGGGCTAAAGTCTCATATAGCTGATATGAAAAATACAGGTCCTAGAGCAGGCGGTTCAATAACTGCTGCTTTGTTTTTAGAGGAATTCTTTGATAAAGAGATTAAATGGGCTCATATTGATATTGCTGGGACTTGTTGGACAGATAAGAATAAGGGGATTAATCCATCAGGTGCAACCGGTTTTGGAGTTAAAACTCTCGTTCAATGGATTAAAAATAAATAACTATTTTTAAGATCATTCAGTCCAAGGGTTTGTTGATCTTGCATTATCCCCCCATAATTTATCCAACCTCTGATCTCTCCCGCATGAGAATCTATAGAACTTATATTTTAATTCATTTCTTTCAGCAAAATCCTGATGATATTCTTCAGCCATCCAAAATTGACCTTTTGATTTTAGTTCTACAGATATTTTTTCTAATGGCACTCGCAACTCATTAGAGGCTGAGACAAAAGCATTTTTTGCATCACTTTCCTCAGTTTCATCTCTAAAAAAGATCACTGGCCTATAAGAATCTCCACGATCACAAAATTGTCCCTTGCCGTCCAAAGGATCAATATTTCTGAAATAGAGCCTAAGTATCTTGGGTAAAGTTACCAATTGGGAATCATAGTTAACCAAAACCACTTCCTGATGTCCTTCATGACTTTCGTAGGTGGGATTTTGTAAATCTCCACCTGAATAACCACTTTCTACAAAATTTATACCCTTTAATGATTCTAAATCATGTTCTAAACACCAAAAACAACCCCCTGCAAGAATCAATTCATCGGCGAAAGCATTTACAGGGCTAATAAATATTGAAAAAACAATTAAAAGAGGTAGAAGATAGTTCATTACTTTATTATAAAGTTCAAATAATAGAATTTATAATCTCTTTAGCAGCTCTTTGTACTACGCCTTCTTCGCCTAATTCTTTTTTTAAAAAAGCATAACCATCTTTAATTTTTATTTTTTCTGACTTTCCTTCAAGAATTCTACAGGACTTATAAAAGATTTTCTTTTCGTCAAAATCTCTCTGTACAAATTCAGGTATTAATAACTTATTAACTAACAAATTTACAGGAGAAATAAATCTTACCTTGAAATTGAGAATTTTTTTTGCAATAAAAGCGGTTACCCTGCTAACTCTGTAACCAACAATCTGTGGAATTCCATATAAAGCTAATTCCATATTTACTGTCCCAGATTTGCAAAGAGCAATTTTTGTGAGCGAATAAATATAAGGCTTTAATCTTGCATTATCTTTCTGAGAAATGACATATCCTTTAACTTGATATTTTCTGAAAGCTTTTTTGAACCTTTCATCAAAAACTTTCCTGCAGGAAAGTATATAGACAACTAAATTTGGATATTTTTGTTGTAATTTTTTAGCCGTCTTCATAAATGTAGGTAGTATATATTTCAATTCTTGATGTCTTGATGCGGGCATTAAAAGTAGAATATTTTGATCTGAGCGAAGGCTTAGAATAGTTCTGGCATCTTTCTTTAAAGGAAGTTTTTTTGTTAAATCAATCATTGGATGTCCAACCCATAAAACATTTCCACCCCTCTTTTTATAGAAAGCTGCTTCTTTCTTGAAAATCGCGAAAATTTTATCAGAAAAATTTATTAAATTTGTCGTAGTATTATTTCCAACCCTCCAAGCCCATTCTTGAGGTGCAATATAGTAGAAAATAGGAATTTTAGTCTTCGATTTTTTTAATTTAGTTCCTATTTTTATATTTGGGGCCATATAGTCAATCAAAATTAAGCAATCTGGAGGATGTTTTATTAATAATTTATAAAATCTTTTTTGAATTCTTATTGTTGGAATTATAAGAGGTAAAGCCTCCCAAATTCCTATTGCACTAATGGATGTAGTATCTTGAAGAATTTTTACGCCTTCTTGCTTCATCCTTTCGCCACCTAATCCGCAAATTTCTAAACCTATAGCTTTTTTTTTGGCTTCATCTATTAATGCTTTTGACAACAAACTTCCGTGCAAATCTCCAGAGACTTCTCCAGTACTTATAAATATCTTTTTAATCATAAATTTACTAAAGGCATTGGTCCGCGTCTTTCCTTAGATATTGATTCTTTTAAAAAACCACATAATTTTGAAGATGAAAGATCTAATTCTCCTTTCATAGCTTTTTCTAATGAATTTGAAATCGCTTCATTTGATTTAAAAAGAAGATTCCAAGTATTTTGAAGTACTCTTAAATCAAAATTTTTGTTTTCCAACAAACCACTTCTTTTAATTCCTATCCTATTTAGGCCTCTCAATCTTCCGGGATGTCCTTCGGCTAAACAAAAAGGAGGTACATCTCTATCTACTCGAGTCATTCCTCCGATCATTGCTAAATATCCAATATGTACAAATTGATGAATCCCCAAACAGCCACCAATTATTGCTTTATCTTCAATCTTTACATGACCTGCCACTTGAACACTATTTGATAAAACTATCCCATTACCAAGTTCACAATTATGACCTATGTGCGTATAAGCCATTAACAAATTATTATTGCCAATGATAGTTTTTTCTCCTTCATCAGTTGCCTTGTTAATAGTTACGCATTCTCTAAAAGTATTATTATCTCCAATAATTACTTCAGTAGAAGCTCCTTTATATTTAAGATCCTGAGGATCCAATCCTATAAAAACATTCGGAAAAACTTTATTATTTATACCAATTTTAGTTCTTCCAGTAATAAAAGCATTTGGTCCTATTTCAGTTCCTTTCCCGATAGTTACATTAGGACCAATAATTGCTCCTTGAGAAATAATGACACCATCATGTAATTCTGCACTTGGATCAACAAAAGCATTTGGGTGAACTTTCACATCACTAAAGTTTGAGTTTAATTTAGTATTTTTATTCTCCATATCACTAATCAACTAATGAGAACATTAATTCTCCAGCACAAACCAACTTCCCATCAACGTGAGCCTCACCTTTAACCTTTCCAAATCTTTGTCTTTTAATGCTTAATAACTCACAACAAATTATCAATTGATCTCCAGGTACAACAGGTTTTCTGAATTTAACATTATTAATTCCTGCAAAGACAAAAAGTCCTTTGGGTAGATCGGGCATTTGTGTTACTATTATTCCCCCAACTTGCGCCATCGATTCAACAATAAGAACTCCAGGCATTAAGGGTCTCTCAGGAAAGTGTCCTTGAAATTGAGGCTCATTTAAAGTGACATTTTTTATTGCAACAGCTCGCTCCCCAGGAATATTCTCTATGACTTTATCCACAAGAGCAAAAGGATATCTGTGAGGCAATAAACCTAGTACTTGCTCTGATGTGAGCTGATTATTTTCACTTGATAATTTCTGTTCCAAAACAATTAAAGATAAAGTTAAATTTTTAGCGATAGGGCCAATAAAGCATTTAAAGAATGCGATCCTTTGTAAACTAAAATTTGAGCCCTAGGCAACCCTACCAAAGCCAGGTCCCCAATTAGGTCTAAAATTTTATGTCTTATTGGTTCATTATCAAATCTTAATGGTGGATTAACCCATCCATCACCATCGCAAACAAGTGCATTTTCTAAACTGCCTCCTTTAATTAATCCAAGTTCACTCAACTCTTGGAATTGATCCTTGAAACCAAATGTTCTTGCTGGAGCAATCATTTCAACAAAACTTTTTGGATTCAAATCAATAACAAAAGTTTGATTCCCAATTGCTTTATAGGGAAAACTAATGGTAGATATAATCGTAGTCTTTTCAGAAGGAGTTGCAGCTATAACTGAACCTTCTTTATTTAAAATTATTGATTTATTAATCTCTCGAAAAAAATTATCTGGATTAGGAGCTTTTTTAATACCTACCGCTTCAAACTCTCGAACCCACTGAATTGCCGATCCATCTAAAAGCGGAATCTCTTTCCCATCAACCTCTATGTGAATATAACTTAAACCACACCCAGCCATTGAAGATAATAAATGCTCAATAGTATATAAATTTCTTCCTCCTAATTTAACTGCTGTACATAACATGGTACTTCCAATTAAATCTTGAGTTAGCTTAAAAATCTCGTTTGGTTTGTCCCTAAAAGAAACATAAAATCCTTCTTTTTCATAAGAAGAAATTTTCACTCTTGTTTTTTCTCCACTATGAAGGCCAATACCCTCTCTGGAAATAACACCCGCTAAGGTGTAGCAAGAATCATAATTAGTAGGCCAAGAAAACACTTAAAACTTCCATCCAACTCCAAGTGTATATCTCCAGTCTCCGCTTAGGTCCTTACTAGCAACATCTAATCTAAGTGGACCAACAGGAGTTTTCACGCCAACTCCACCTCCTAGCGAATAACCAGAACCTGATTTCTGCAATAATTTACCAGGTTTTCCTGGAACATCACTTTGAGACCCTAAATCACTTCCTGCATCAAAGAATAAAGCTCCTGATATCATTCTCCAAACAGGGAATCTATATTCTATCGTGCCCTCAACAAAAGTTTTACTTACAGCTAGGCCGCAAGATCCCCAACCTCTTACAGATGATGTTCCTCCCATACAAAATGCTTCATAAGGTGGTAATTCACCAAAAATAGTCCCAGCTTTTAATTGAAACCCAATTGCTTGAGGACAGTCTTCACTGTTAGCATCACTAAACCTACATGCTTTTGTAAAATTTATCAATTTTGTTGGAATAAAAAATGAATATGAAGCTTTCATTCTATTGAAAGTAGGTGAGTTACCCCCCACTGAAAAAAACTGTTCAGTACCTAAGTTAAATTTATTTCCTGAAGTAGGGTTTACAGGATTATTTAAATTATTTCTAGATGCACTTGAAATAACACTTACCAACATATTTTCTTCATAGCATGTCCCATCATTTGCAGTGAATCCGATACAGATAATATCGCTTATGTTACCTGTTGTTGGAGTCATATCACCATAAGGTTTTCTGTTCCCATCACTATCAATCATCTTTACTTTCTTGAAATTCATACCTGCAAGAACTCTCCATTTAGCGAGATTAAAAGAATCTCCACCATTAATAGGTCTTGAGAAAGAAAATCCACCACCTGTTTTTTCCAAAACTATTGATGAAAAAGTATCAGAGGTTGTGGCACTTTGATCATTTACAGCATAAATTTTTCCTACATTTTCACTTTTAAATTCTTGTGGATAATCTCTACTCAGAAAAAGATTCGTTCTAAAAGAAGTTTTGTGTTTATCTCCTTTAATCCATGGATCAGTAAGTGCAAAATTAAACGTTGTTGAATATTCGCCAAAATTTAGGTTGAGATTAGTAGACCATGCTCTACCAAGTGCATTTGTTTCCTGCAAGCCAATTGATGCGAAGATCCCTGAGCTATTGCTATATCCAAGGCCACCAGTTAACGAACCTGTTCGTTGCTCGCTCAAATCTAAAAAAATAATAACTTGGCCAGGATTTGAATTATCAGGACCAAGAGAAACTTTGACATCATCAAATAATGATGTTGCATAAAGTCTACTTATATCAGCTTCTAAAGTTTTTCTATTAAATATAGAGCCAGGTTTTGTTTTTAATTCTCTAGTGATTACCCAGTCTTTTGTCTTACCTTTTCTAGGTTTTCCATCGATAATTGATTCTCCATCAGATCCTGGGAATCTTAATTTTATGTCGGAAATTATACCTTCTAAAACATTTAATGTTACAATTCCATCCTCAGATATTCTATCTGGACCAGTAATTCTAGCCAGAGAATAGCCTTCACTTTCATAACGCTTTTTAATTATTTCTATCTTATTTTGTAATTCATTTAAATTAAGAGTTGTTCCATAAAAATTATTAAAAATCTCATCTACGTATACATTAGAAATTAAAGAGTTTTTTGATTTAAGTTCAACTTTCTTCAAAATTGGATTAGGTACAACGCTTACAATTAGCCTCACTCCTAATGGCCCATCCTGTGACTTTACCTTAACTCCTGAAAACCATCCACTAGCATATATCGAATTTACATCTTGATTTAAAATTTTATTATCAACAACACTCCCTGGCTTTATACTCATAGAGTCATATGCAGCCAGTTCAAGTTTCCTGCCCTCGGGATGATTTTCCCAACCTTCTATAATAATTTCTGAAACAAGAACACTTTTTTGCTCAATATTTTTTTGATTTTCTGCAATATATGTATATTTCTTTTGTTTGAAATCAAATCCTTGAAATAGATCATTTTTATTTTTGTTTATTTCTAATTTTGTACTTGATTGCTCAAATTCATTTGGTAAAAACTTAGCAGCAAGTTCTAAATTATTTGTTATCAAAATTAAAGGAGCAAAAGCAATATTTCTGAACCCCTTTTTAAATTTTAAAAAATGTTTTTGCATAGTATTTTTTAATTATGGTAAGAAGCAATACTTATTGGTTGGAGTTGAGTCAAATAAAAGCTGTTATTCTTCGGTTAATTTCGCTATAAGCTTCAATTAGACCACCTAAATCATTTCGAAATCTATCCTTGTCTAGACTTACAATTATATCATTTTTCTGATTAAGATCCCATAATCTGCAATTATCAGGACTTATTTCATCCGCAAGAACTATACTATTATTAAAATCATAACCAAACTCCAATTTAAAATCTACAAGTTTAAGCTGAATATTTTTAAAAAAACTTTCCAGGATTAAATTAATTTTCAAAGTAAAATCTATAATTAAATTTAGGTCCATAGCACTTATTATATTCATTAATTCAATTCTATCTTTTGTAATTAAAGGGTCATTAAGCTCATCATTCTTAAGATAAATATCAATTAAAGGTTTTGCTAGGACAGTACCAGGTTTAAGAGATGTTTGTTTACACAAAGAACCAAAAGCAGTATTTCTGAGAACAATCTCTAAGGGAATTACTTTTAATTTTTTTGCAATCATTGTATTTTCATTTTTAAGTTCAAGAAAATGAGTTGGAATATTATTCTTCATAAGAAGTTCAAAAATTCTTGTACTTATTTGGCAATTTAGTTTGCCTTTCCCTTCAAATTTAGCTTTTTTCAACGCATTAAAAGCTGTGGCATCATCTTTAAATTCAATTATTACTTTATCTGGATCATCATGAGAAAAAACTTTTTTTGCTTTGCCTTCATAAATTAATTTATTTTTATTATTCATTAATTTAAGACCTCTTTTGATTACTAAAATTAGGATTTTTTACTAACATGTTTATTAGAGATCAACTTCAAAATAGATTTTATTTTATATTAACTTATTATTATGCGAAACCTCATAACACCTAAAAAACAAATTTATGAGTATTAATTTTAAAAGTTCTAATGGCTTTATTAGATTAGAAAACATTGTTGTAATTGGAAATGGTGGAAGAGAAAATTCTTTAGCTTGGGCTATTCAAAAAAATGAATCAGTCAAGAAAGTTTATTTAATCCCTGGAAACGCTGGATCAGAAAGAATAAATAAATGTGTAAGAATGAAAATTGACATAAACGACCAAAGGGGATTAGTCGAAAAACTTAATTCTTTAAAAACAGATTTAATTGTAATTGGACCAGAAATACCTTTAGCAAATGGATTAGCCGATTTCCTTCGTAAAAAAGACTTTAAAGTTTTTGGCCCGGGGAAAAATGGATCGAGATTGGAATATAGCAAGTCTTGGGCAAAAGAATTTATGAAAGACGCAAACATTCCAACTGCAAGCTTTTGGAAAGTAAATTCTATAGAAGAAGCAAAAAAAATAATCTATTCAACATCGATCCCATTAGTAGTAAAAGCTGATGGCTTAGCTTCAGGAAAAGGTGTTTTCATTCCCGATTCAAAAGATGAATGCTTTAAAGCAGCAGAGTCCATTTTTAATGGTAGATTTGGCAATTCTGGGAGTATAGTTGTCTTAGAAGAAAAAATACAGGGACCAGAAGTTTCAGTTTTTGCACTATGTGATGGAGAGAATTACGTATTACTTCCATCCGCCCAAGATCACAAACGACTTAAAGAGAAAGATAAAGGACCTAATACAGGAGGTATGGGTGCTTATTCTCCTGCTCCGTTATTAACAGAAGATTACCTTGATAAAATTATCAAAGAGATAATTGAACCTACAATAAAAGAACTAAATAAAAGAAATATTGACTACAAAGGCGTAATTTATTTTGGGTTAATGATCACAAAATCTGGGCCCAAAGTTATAGAATATAACTGTAGATTTGGCGATCCAGAATGCCAAACAATAATGCCCTTGATGGATCAAAATTTTGTATTTCTTTTAGAAAAATGCTCAATGGGAAATTTAACTGGTAATGAAAAAATTAATACTTCTGATAAGGTTAGTGGTTGTGTAATTGCGACCTCTAAAGGTTATCCTTACGAATATAAAACTGGCCTCCAAATAAAACTAGGCAAGATTGACTCCAATGATTGTCAAATCTTCGACTCAGGTACTTCTTTAAGTGAAAATGGAAAATTGTTAACTGATGGAGGAAGAGTTTTAAGTATTGTCTGTCAGGATAAAGATTTCGATATGGCTTTTAAAAAAGCATACAATAATCTAAAAGAAATTCATTTTGAGGGTATTTATTTTAGAAAAGACATCGGTCATCAAGTAAGAAAAAGCTTTTCTAAGGAGAATTAAGTTTATGTTGGATACCAATAATCGAGAAAGTACAGAATATAACATTACTGATAATGAAGATTTAAAAAGTAACTATTGGGTTAATGGACTCCTAGCTTGGTGGAGTGGTTTCAGTTTAAGAACAAAGTTGCTTGCTATAGCAACTCTTGTAGTCAGCCTCCTAATGACAGGAATAACTTTTTTTGCATTAAATAGCATTCAAAGAGATGCAGGAATGAATGATACTAGATACGCGAGAGATCTTGGCTTATTGTTATCTGGAAATGTTACAGAATTAGTTGCTAATAACCAAAAAAAAGAAATCTCAAATGTAGCTGAAAAGTTTTGGAGATCGAGTCGAAACCTGCGTTATATATTTTTTACTGACGCTGAGGATATTATTCAACTTGGGATACCTATCAGTGCAACGCCGACAAGCTCAGATAGTCAGTTTCAGCTCACTCGAAGATTAAAACTGCCTTCAGAATTAAAAAAGAGACCACAATTCCCTTTAGTTAGGCAACATGCTACACCTCAAGGTCAAGTAACAGATGTATTTGTCCCAATGTTGTGGAAAGGCAAATATCTTGGAACTTTAGCTTTGGGAGTCACTCCTAATAAAAAAGCATTAGCCAGTGCCGCATTAACCAGAGAAGTAACCATTGCAGTTTTTATCTCTATTTGGGTTTTAGTAATACTTGGAGCTGTATTTAATGCGCTAACAATAACAAGACCAGTGAGAGAGTTAGTAAGAGGTGTCAGAGAAATTTCAAAAGGAAATTTTAAGTCCAGAATTTCTTTACCCATGACAGGTGATTTAGGAGAACTCTTAAATGGATTTAACCGAATGGCCACTCAGTTAGAAAATTATGATGAAGCTAATATAGAAGAACTAAAAGCGGCACAAGTCAAGCAGCAATCCCTAATAGCTACAATGGCTGATGGTGCCATATTATTGGACTCACAAGGTAAGATTGTGCTTACTAACCCAACAGCAAAGAGGTTATTTCGTTGGGAAGGAAGATTCTTAGAGGGTAAACATTTTTTAAATGAAATCCCCGAGATTTTATCTAACGACTTACATACGAATATAGAATCTATCTTAAATAGGGAAAAGGAGAAGGATGATTTAAGATTCAGTTTAGGAGAACCAGCAAGAACCTTAAGAATTGTCTTGCAATCAGTTTTAGATACTAATAAAGTTGAATTAAAAGGAATTGCCGTAACAATCCAAGATTTAACAAGAGAAGTAGAACTTAATGCGGCACAAAATAGATTTATTAGTAATGTTTCACACGAATTAAGGACACCACTTTTTAATATCAAAAGTTATGTAGAGACCTTACATGATTTAAAAGATCAGCTTTCCGATGAAGAACAAATTGAATTTTTGGGAATTGCAAATTCAGAGACTGATAGGTTAACTAGACTCGTAAATGATGTATTGGATTTATCAAGATTGGAGTCTGGAAAAATTATTCAGCTTGAGCAAATGGACATAAAACCCGCTATAGAACAAACTCTTAGAAATTATAGGCTTAATGCTACTGAAAAAAATGTTTCGTTAGGTCATGATATAGAGGAAACTATTCCTCCAATTCTTGGAAATTTTGATTTGCTTTTGCAGGTTTTTGATAATTTGCTTGGTAATGGATTGAAATTCAGCCCAAAAAACAGCTCCCTTATGATAAGAGCTTATACTTGGCCAGATTCCTGTCCAGCTTTACCTCCAAGTATTAAAAATGATGGAGCGCCACAATGTGAATTAGTTTCCCCACTACCAAAAGTAAGAATTGAGATCGCTGATACTGGATCAGGAATATCGCAGTCTGATCAAGAAAAGATATTTGATCGTTTTTATAGAGTAGAGAATTCTGTTCATACTGAGCAAGGTACCGGTCTAGGTTTATCTATAGTGCGAGGAATAATTGAAAAACACGGTGGGGAGATTCGTATGGCTAGTGAATTAGGAGTAGGAACAACTTTCTGGTTTGATTTAGCCCTAGCACAATCTGATAAAGATGAATTATTGACAAAATCTATTAATAATTCAGATTCGTTCCCAAGTGCTGAAATTAAATAAATTATCTAGTTATTATCTAATCCTTTAAAAACATTTTGAACATTTTGATCTGGCACAACTCTGTGAGGAGCACCACTAAATATTTGTTCAAAATTAGAAAAAGAATCTTTTATTTCTGGGCCTCTATTTGTAATAATAAATTCTCTTATTCGTTTATCATGCCACGATCCACGCATTTTAAAGACATTTAAAGCTCGTGCCATCTCACCTTTTATTTCTACATATTGAAGCAACAATATCGTATCTGTAATTGTTGAGATATGAGAATCAGTTATAGAATGACTCCCCATAAATTCTTCTGCAGTATTAGTAAAAAAGCCCGCTATCTCTTCTTGCTTTGTATAACCGGTCACAGCAATTACAAATTGTCTAAATGCATTCAAACTTACACCTCTGGCTAATGCAGATAGAGAATCAATTGCCATTCTTTTTGGTTTAAATTGATTAATTTGCGTTTTTATAATTTGTAAATGATCTTCTAAACCAGTTGATTCAGGATATGCACAAATAATTTTCAATAACCCATCACTTTCCATTTTTTCAAAATCTATTCCCCAACTAGTAGCATTCCTAAGCAATTGAGCCCTAGATTCTTCATATGCAAAAAGTATTGCTCTCTCATTATTGTTATAAGCATCTTCAACAAATTTTGATACAAGCATTGTTTTACCAGTACCAGTAGCCCCAGTGGCGAGAATAATGGAATCTTGAAAATATCCACCTCCACACATATCATCAAGATCTTTCACTCCAGAGCTAATCCTAATATTTGAGGATCTCTGAGTTAATCTCATTGCTCCAAGGGCAAACACACTTATCCCATCAATTCCCATGGTGAATGGATATTCACCTTTCATATGTACAGTACCTCTTAATTTCAAAACTTCTAAAGTTCTTCTTCTTTTCTCTGACTCAAGAACATTTCTTAATAAGACAACATTATCAGATACAAATTCTTCTACTCCATATCTAGCAATTGGTCCATAATCATCAACCCTTTCTGTAGTCATAACTGTAGTAACACCTATCTCTTTTAATCTTGCTATGAGTCTGAATATTTCTCGGCGTACAACGTAAATAGCATCATACTGTTGAAATACTGCAGTTATTGAATCTATTGCAACTCTTTTAGCTTTATATTTTCTAATTGCATAACTAATTCTCTCAATAAGACCAGACAAGTCGAAGTTACCCGCAACATCTTGACCATCAGGGTCAGGAGAAGCATCCAAAATAAACAGTTTATTTTGATCAATTAATTCTTGTAGATCCCAACCAAAACTTGCTGCATTTCTAATAATATCTAAAGGTGATTCCTCAAATGTTATGAAGATTCCAGGCTCGTCAAAATTACAAATTCCATGGTGTAGATATTGCAGTGAAAAAACTGTTTTTCCAGTACCTGACGTACCACTAACGAGTGTACTTCGAGATACTGGCAACCCACCCCTGCAAACATCATCAAATCCCTCTATTCCAGTTGGTAATTTTTGTACTTGCATTTTATCTGATTTGCCAAATTTCTTATCATTCATAGTTTTGTACTAATTAAACGAACGTAAAATAAATTTTAAATTTATCTTCAATTATAAAAGTTTAAAATATATTATTTATCTCCACTATATTCAGTTTCAGTTAATTCATCAAAAAGAAGGTCTAAACCAATTAAAACTTTCTCTCTATCTGAAAGATCACCTATTATTTTTCTCACTGGGGGCGGTAAAATTTTAGCTAAGGTTGGGGTAGCTAGAATCTTATCTTCTTCGGCAAGTTGTGGTTGCTTGAGTACATCAATAACCTTCAAAGCATAAACTCCCTTGAATTCATTTTCTAAAATTTCTTTTAAAGTATTCAAAGCTCTCATTGAATTAGGAGTATTTCCAGCAACATAGAGTTTTAAGATGTATGTTTTTCTTGCTGCCATTTTTATAGTTCCTTAATTGATATAAAAGATTTAAAACAACCCTTGACTTATTACACTACAAAATAAGAAAATAAACAAACAATTATGATTGCTTATTTGGCTAAATCAAATTATCAATTTGAGCCTGATAGCGTCTTCAAGATATGACAAATTCCAAAACCTCCTCAAACAAATCTTTAAACAGTAATGAATTGTACGCGATAGCAGAAACTTCGGGTCAACAATTTTGGTTTGAAGTTAACAGATATTATGATATTGATAGGTTAAAGGCAAAAGAGAAAGATAAGATAACGCTAGAAAAAGTTTTACTTTTAAAAAATAAAGACTCTATTACTGTTGGAAAACCATATGTTAAGGATGCAAAAATTGAATTAGAAGTTGTCTCTCATAAAAGAGATAGGAAGATTCTTGTTTACAAAATGCGTCCCAAAAAAAAGACAAGAAGAAAAATGGGACATAGACAAGAACTTACAAGGGTTATGGTAAAATCCATTACAATAGATAAAAATGTTTCCAAGTCTTCTTCAAAAAAAGAAACTGTAAAAAAAGAAACTAAACCAAAATCCGAAAAATCCACAAATTAAAAATTTCTAATGGCACATAAAAAAGGAACAGGTTCTACAAGAAATGGTCGAGATTCAAATTCCAAAAGACTAGGTGTAAAAGCTTATGGTGGAGAAAAAGTAACTGCTGGATCAATTTTAATTCGCCAAAGAGGTACATCATTTTTGCCAGGCAACAATGTTGGCAAAGGTAAAGATGACACGCTTTTTGCACTAAAAGAAGGCACCGTAAGTTTCGAAAGCATTAAAAGAAATTTAAAAAATAGAAAAAGAGTTAATATAGTTATCTAATTTTCTTATAAGCTCTTGTAGTTATAAGAATAGGATGAAATACTTCTAAGAAATTTGATTGAAGAGTTTCAAAAAACTTTTCAACTATTTGACTATCGTCCATATGAAAGGGATATTCATTCTTATCTCCTTTATAGAAATACCAGTTAAATAGAGCAATAGAATTACTATCCATAATCTCACTAAAATTATTAATTTGAGAAGCTGGATCTGCAAGATGTTCCAAAACATCAAGACAAACTATCGTATCAAATTTCAATATTTGTGTTTCTTGAATTGTCTTGCAAAAAGTAATTTTTTTTTCGACTCCTAATTTCTTAGCCCTATATTCAACAAAATTTCTATTTGTTTGATTGATATCAACAAAAAAAACATGCTCAACATTTGCAGACATAGCGTTAGCTAGGGCATGCGTACCAATACCTCCTCCAAAATCCAAAACTAAATCTCTAGAAAACCTCTGTTGAAGTTTTAAAGTATCAGCGATATAGTCCTTACTTGTTAAATGCCAAGCAGCTAAATCAGCTACATGCCTATCTCCTACAATTTCAGTATAAAAATCTGAAGCATCATTCAAAGCATCCCCAGGATGTGAACTTGCCAAATTAAACTTAGCATTTGCAAGGAATCCCTCTAAATCGCATTCTCTAATAGATAAGTATTCCATTAAATGTGATTTCAAATTAAAAGCATTGTCTAAAAACTCTTTTAAAATAAAATTATTATTTTTCAATTTCTTACTCTAAATTTCCAATACCAAAATCATAGAATAGTCTTAAATCTTTCTCAAAGAATTCTTAATATTAAAAATGGAAACTAAAAATGGATTCTTAATAATCAATAAAGAAAAAGGCTTTACCTCTCATGATTGTGTTAAAAAAATAAGGAAGTTACTTAATATAAAAAAGGTAGGGCATACAGGAACTCTTGACCCAGAAGTTATAGGAACATTACCAATCGCTATAGGCAGTGCAACAAGATTTATTCAATATCTTCCTCAGGGTAAAACTTACATAGGAAAAATTAAATTAGGGATAAGAACTAACACTGATGATATTCACGGAGAAATAATTAATCAAAAAAGTTGGCCTAAAATCAGTGATGAAAAATTAGATCAATACTTAAATAAATTTAGAGGAATTATTAAACAAATTCCGCCGAAAGTGTCTAGTATCCACGTCAATGGTGAGAGAGCTTATAAAAAATCTTTCAGGAATGAGATTTTTGAATTAGCACCAAGAGAAGTAAAAATAGACGAACTTACTTTAATGAAATGGGAACAAATAAAGGGAATTATAGAAATAAAAATCAAATGTTCATCTGGCACATATATAAGAGCAATTGCAAGAGATTTAGGAGAAATTCTTAATTCCGAAGGTTGTCTTCTACAACTAAAAAGAATTTCAGCTTGTGGCTTTGATGAACAAAACTCTATAAAAATATCCGATATCGAAAAAGCAAAGGGGGGGGGAACCTCGAAAAATTTTATTATTCCCACAATTTCTGCTCTTAATCACATTTCTTCATTTGTATTAAATAATGAAGATCAAATCAATTTTTGGCAAACTGGAAAAGCAATTAAATTTGATATTGATTACTTCAAAGAAAGCGATTCTTTTGATTACAAAAAACCAATAAAAGTAATAGACAAAAAACAAACACTTCTTGGAATTGGCTTCTTAAACAAAGATCGTTCTTATATAAATCCAAAATTAGTTCTTAATGCTAAATAGTTTCTTTTATAGGTAATCTTTTCTAAAAGGTTTAATCTGCACTCCTCTGTAAAAATGCTTTAAAATTTTTTCAAATTTTAATCCTTTTGAAGCCATATGCCTTGCACCCCATTGACTCATCCCTACGCCATGGCCAGATCCCTTTCCAAAAACTATTAAACCTTTTTTTGTGGGGAATTTTTTATTTTTTTCTTCAAAAAATTCAAATCTAAAGAAAGTGCTTCTGAGCCCTAATTTTTTTCTTAAATCAACCCCAGATATTTGATCAGAACCATAATCACCTTCAACACTTACATTTTTTACCCTCCCTGTATCAGTAATATTTAAAATCTCAATATTTTTTATTCCTCCAACTTTAGGGAACAAATTTGATAATTCCTTATTTGAAAATTTTTTTTGCCATCTTAATTTTGGATTTTTCTTATCAAAATCTTTCACACTAGTTAGATATGGATACTTATTCTTCCAAACATCTTGGCTATTTTCTGTAATACCTCCAGAACTACTATGAAATAAAGCATTAATCAACTTATTTTTATACGTCAAAACTAAAGATCTTGTACTTCTAACGGCTCTCCTAGTTTTATAAGTTCTCGATTCCAAACCATTATAGACTTGATTTCTATTAGTGGAATCAATATCAAATAAATCATTACCCTCTTGCTTTAAGGCATAAGTTCTAGAGGCAATTGCTTGCGCTTTTAATGCTTCAATAGGCCATTTTGTTGGCATCTCTGCACCCACAACACTACTAAGGTATTTTTCAATCCCTAAAACATTCACTACCAATATTTCGGTATCAAGCACAAAGAGATTAAGCTTACCTTGGAATCTCTTCTGGCCTACCCATATACCTCTGCCATCAGAAGATCTAACTTGAAATTTTTGGTTATTTTTCAAGTCATATATTTTTTGTTTATCCCTATCAAAATACAGAATTTTTCTATTTTCCTCATTTTTCAAAGTTAAACCTTTTATCTTTTTATTTGAAAAAATTTTTCCATCTATTGTTAAGGGAATTAATTTATCTGATCTAATCCTTATATTATTGTTTTTGGCTATCAAAACCCTTATTATTGGCTCTCGAGATGCAAAAACATTTTCATTCTGAAAAGCACAAAATAAAAAAGCAATCAAACACGCTTTATGAAAGATTTTATTTAATTTAAGTATCACTTTGTTTTAAAAACAAATTCTTAATTTGCCTAATTTTGACTAAAAGTATAGATTTAATCCAGATATCAAAATAAAAATATTATTATAAGTGAATATAACCTTCTTAGGAACAAGTTCTGGAGTCCCTTCTTTAACAAGAAATGTTTCTTCCATAGCACTTAAATTATCACAGTCATCAGAAGTTTGGCTTTTTGATTGTGGAGAGGGAACACAACATCAAATAATGAAGAGTAATATTAAATCTTCGCAAATCAAGAAGATATTTATCACTCATATGCATGGAGATCATATTTATGGTTTACCTGGCCTTCTAGCTTCCTTAGGTTTATCTGGTAATAGTAATGGTATTGAAATTTACGGTCCTTCAGGATTACGAAATTTTATAAATTCTGCCCTCAGTAGTAGTTTTTGCAAATTGTCGTTTCCATTGCATTTTGTAGAAGTTGAAAATTTTGCATCGGAAAATAAAAGTTTATTTGAAAACAACAAAATAAAAGTAAATTGCGCATGCCTAAAACATAAAATACCTGCTTATGGTTATCGAGTGAGCGAAAAAGACAAGCCTGGTATATTTGATATCAAAAAGGCAGAGTCGATGAAAATAGCTCCAGGACCAATTTATTCAGAACTACAACTAGGTAAAAAAGTCTTGTTAGAAGATGGGCGGATTGTTAATGGAGAAGAGTTCTGCGGACCTCCTAAGAAGGGTGAGAGTTTTGTGTATTGCACTGATACTGTCTTTAGCGAATCAGCAGTGTCATTATCGAAAAATGCCGATTTGCTAGTCCATGAATCGACATTTTCAGAGGAAGATGAGAGCATGGCCTACGAAAAATTACATTCAACAACAATCATGGCTGCTAAAACAGCATTATTATCTAATACAAAAAAATTAATTATTACCCATCTAAGCCCAAGATACAATAATAAAAATGCAATTACGCCAAGCGATTTGCTTAAAGAGGCGCAAAAAGTTTTTCCAAATACTCAACTTGCAAAAGATTTTCTGACTGCAGAAATTAAATAAACTGCAACAGTTCGTGAGAAGAAGGGTTGTAAATGACCAACCCATGGAATAATAGTCATAGGTTTTCTATATTGATGTTGATCGAAATGGTTTCTATTTTTTCATCACTACATAAGTCTTGTAAAAGACTATTTATTTTTCTTCCTTTAATTATTGGTTTGCTTCTTAATCCAATTTCTGCTCATGCACTTTATCCAAGTGATCCTTCATCAGTTGACGTACTAAAAGATGATCTTCATGGTGCTGACCTTCATAATACTGAATATGTTAAATATGATTTATCTAATCAAGATTTAGGAGAAGCCAACCTACAAGGCGCCTACATGAGCGTAACAACTGCAAAAAACTCTAGCTTTAAAGGAGCAAATATGAAGGACCTTATTGCATATGCTACACGCTTTGATAATGCTGATTTTACAGATGCGAATCTTACTAATGGTGAGTTAATGAAAAGTGTTTTTGATGGAGCAATTATTAATGGAGCAGACTTTACTGATGCAAATCTTGATCTTTCTCAGAGAAAATCATTATGTGAAAGAGCTAGTGGCACAAACTCACAAACTGGAGTTGATACAATCGATAGCCTCGAATGCAGCGGCTTAAAAGGTTACATGCCTCCAAAGCCTAAAGCATAATATTTAAAGCTAACAATTTATTTCAGAAGGAAAGGTATTACCAGGCTCTTTTGAGCCTGGTTTTTTGCTATACCACCATTCTTGTATATCAGAAGAAAATTTCTTTGAAAAAAGAGTTATAACCGTTTCAACAGGTTTTGATCCGGGTTCCAAAATCTGAACTGAGTAAGAGGGGCATTTTCTCGAGGCCATATCAGCAACAAATCTAGAACCTATTCTTCTCCAACTAGGCTCCTTACTTCTCCAAGCAAGCCTTGAACAGGGCCAAGGCAACTCATTCCTATCATAAAGTCTGCAACATGGTCCAATGACCTTATAACTATACTGTCCTCCATAACTTGATTGAACACTTCCGGTTTTGAAAAATTGAAAATTATTCATTTACACAAAAAAGCCACCTTTATAGAGGGTGGCAGAGAAACTGTGAATAATCAACTTTAAAAAGTTAATTTTTTATATTTAATACAAATCTTCCTCAGCATGAGTAGTAATTGTTACATCAGAGGTTGGGTAAGCTACACATGTAAGAACAAAACCAGCTTCTAGTTGATCATCATCTAAGAAACTTTGGTCAGATTGATCAACACTACCTGAAGTGACTTTTCCTGCACATGTTGAACATGCTCCAGCTCTGCATGAATAAGGAAGGTCGATACCTTGTTCTTCAGCAGCATCGAGGATGTATTGGTCATCAGGTACTTCAATAGTTGAATTGAGACCTTCACTTTCACTGATGAGTGTAACTTTGTAAGAAGCCATTTAAATAAGAAATTGTTGGTAATTAATACCTATCAAATACATTTTTAACATCGATTTGGTCGATATGTGAGATTTTGAAGTAAAAAATGACACAATAAAATGTATTGAAGAGTATCTATAAGAAAAACTTATACTTGAGTTGGATCACTGGTTTTTTGAGCAGAAATGCATGCCCAATCTTTTCTAGTTGATACATCCATTAATTTCAAGTCATTCTGAATTATTATTTTTATAATTTCATCTTTTTGTAAATTCAGAATTCCACTGAAAATGACTTCCCCATTATTACTCAAGCACTTATAAATATTTGGAATCATTTCTTTTATTACTTCAGCAAGAATATTACATAAAACAACATCAAATTGTTTGAGTTGATTTTTTAAAATTACCTCATTAAAAGATCCCAAATATGTATTTAAGTTTTTTAAATTACCGAAATTTAATTGAAAATTAGAATTAGTTGAATTTATAGCTAAATAATCATTATCTACTGCACAAACCTCTGTAGCACCGAGCAATCTTGCCGCAACACTCAAAATCCCGCTACCACTTCCAATATCTAAGACCTTTTTATTAGAAAATACAATATTCTCCATTTTTTCCAGGCAAAGATAAGTCGAAGGGTGACTTCCTGTACCAAAGGCTGCTCCAGGATCTATTTTTATGATTTGTTTATCTTTAAATTTTTTATTTGGATTTATCCAACAAGGCAATATTAAAAAATGATTTCCTACTAATTCAGGCGCCCAATATTTCTTCCAACTTGTCAACCAATCCTCCTCTTTAATTATACTCCAGTCAAAAAATTGATTCTTAGGGTCATTAATGTTTAGAAGTTTGCTAATTATTTTTTCAAAGCCACTTCTAGAACTCTCGCCCCAATCATCAATTGGAAGCCATATATTCACCTCTTTTATATTTTCATTTTTAATTAAATATTCAAATGAAAAACTAAATATTCCCAGCTCATTTAATTTCCAAATAATAATATCTTCTGAATCACTTTCTATCTGAAAAGTTAGTTTATACCAATCTTTAATTGACATAAATATAGAATAAAAATTTTTATAAAGTAACTGGATTAGCGCTGGTAATTCCCTCTACTTCAATAATAGTTTCAAGTAACTTATTTGGTATTGGATCATCAATACTTAAAACCATAACAGCTTCACCTCTAACAATTTTTCGTCCAACTTGCATTGAAGCAATATTTACATTATTACTCCCCAATAAAGAGCCCAATTTACCAATAATACCAGGCATATCTCTATGTCTAGTAACCAACATATATCTGCTTGGTGATACGTTAACTGGGTATTGATCAATACTAATAATTCTTAATTCTCCATCAGCGAAAATGCTTCCTGCTACGCTATGGTCTCCATTATCCCCATAAGTAGTTAACTGAAGCGAACCGCTAGCAAATTCAGGTCTTGCCTCATCTTTACTTTCGACAACTGAAATACCTCTCGATTCAGCTTCTAGAGAAGCATTCACATAATTTATCCTATCTCCCAAAGCCTTACTTAGAAGGCCTTTTAAACTAGCTATTAGTAATGGCTGGGAAGGATGTTGAACAAATTCCCCTTGAAGCTTGACCTCTAGTTTTTGAATCTGTCCGCCTGAAAGCTGGCTTATAAGCAGACCCATTGTTTCAGCCAACTGCAAATGAGGTTTTAGACTATCCATAATATCAGGGCTCAAACCTGGAATATTCACTGCAGTTCTTGCAGATAAACCGAGCAAGACATCTCTTATTTGTTCTGCAACATCAACAGCTACATTTTCTTGTGCTTCCCGAGTAGATGCTCCTAAGTGTGGGGTAAGGATTAGATTCTTGGCAACCTTCAAAAGTGGTGAATTAGATTCCAAAGGTTCTTTAGAAAAGACATCTATTGCAGCACCTGCAATCAATGATTTATTTAAAGCTTCCGCTAATGCCTCCTCATCAATTAAGCCTCCTCGAGCACAATTAATTAATTTTGCGCTACTTTTCATACTTTTAAGGATGTCTATATTTACTAAATTCTCTGTCTCTGGTGTGCGAGGCAAATGCAAAGTTACATAATCAGATTGTTTGAATAAATCCTCTAATTCAGATAGTTTAACTTGTATTTGTTGAGCTCTTTCAATTGAAACAAAGGGATCATATCCGTAAACTTCCATTCCTAATGCATTAGCAACTTTCGCTACATGAGCACCAATTTTCCCTAAACCCACTACACCTAATTTTTTCTTATAAAGCTCATTACCAACAAATTTCTTTCTTTCCCATTTACCTGACAAAGTACTAATATTAGCAATTGGAATATGTCTAGATAAAGCCAACATCATAGCTATAGTGTGCTCAGCAGCAGCTATAGTGTTACCTCCCGGAGAATTAACAACAAGAACTCCTTTTTGCGTAGCAGCCTTAACATCTACATTATCAACGCCAACTCCTGCTCTTCCAATTATTCTGAGTTTATTTGAAGAGTTAATGATTTCTTCAGTCACTTGAGTCCCAGAGCGAATCATTAAAGCATCATAATCTTCAATAATAGAAGCTAAATCAGAGTTTGAGATTCCTATTTTCTGATCAACCTGAGCAACTTGTGAAAGAATATCGATTCCTGTTTGATCAATTGGATCTGTAATGAGAACTTTTGTCATTTAAGATTGGTTCTTTAATCTTTTACTTTAACTTAATCTATAGTGTATGTATCTTATTTTATTAATTTGAATAACACACAAACATTTGAGGATTGAAATTTGACTAAAAGTATTGTGATATTTGAAGACATTGATAAATGTATCCAACTATTTGAAGTTTTAAAAGAAAAATCAGTAATGCTCTCTGAAGCTATTTTGATCCCACCAAAAAGTGAAAAAATAACATCAGATGAAACCGAATTACTAAATGCGAAAGCAAATATCTTATTCAAATCTCAAAATTTTGAAGATATAAGAATTTTAAATCCTAAACTTGATAGAAAGATTAGACAAAAAGAAATGAGTAGATGGCTAATGCCATTTGGTTTTATAGCTGGAATAGCTTTTTCTAATATGACAAATTTATCTACTTTCAGTTTTCTTGGTTTAAATAACATCGGGCAATCATTAATTGGAGGCCTCTTAGGAATGGGTTCAGGTTTTTTAGGAAGCATTGTTTCTTCTGCAAGTATCAACATCAATAGGAATAAAGAGTTGAGATCAATTATTAATTTAAATAAAGAAGGTAAATGGCTTGTTCTGCTTGAAAATCAAATTGGAGCTGAATTACCATGGGCTTTGATAAAAAAATCAGAAGCAAAAGATATAATTTTTTTAGAAGGCTAAATGATTGACTTAAAAGAAATCTTAATAAATTCAAACTACAAAAAAGAAACTGAGGAATTAATAAATATTGCTAACTTAGCTTACAAACACTGGGAGACTTATTGGACTGGATTTAATTCAACTTATGTTTGCGAAGAGATTTTAAAAGATTTTAAAAATTTAAATGATTTCAAATTTTTTATTTATGGAGGATTCTCCTCCTCTCAAAGATCTAGGATAGCTTGCTTTAGAGGAGATAATATTCCTGAAGATTATGAGCTAAAAAGTAATTTTCCAGCTCAAGGAATAAAAATTAATGGAAATTTTTTATTTGATAATGCTACACAAGACGACTTTAGATCCCTCTTAATTGAAAATGGGGCCAATCAAATAAAAGTTGGAGATATATGGACTATTGGTGATAGGGGAGCACAAGGGATAATTGATAATTTAGATCTTAAGCATTTAGATGAAAAGATTTTTTATTTGAGAGACGTAAAAGTAAAAATTAATTTAGTAGGTATAGATGAATTACAAATACCTTCTGAAAGAGCAAAAAAACTTGTCAATACAGTTGAAGCTTCAACAAGATTAGATGCTATAGCTTCAGCAGGTTTTAGGATATCACGAACCAAAATCATTGAAAGGATAGAAAATGGTATGCTCAGATTAAATGGTAGCAAAGTAAATAAGCCAACCATTAATCTAAAAATTGGCGATAAACTAGAACTTGAAAATAAAGGATTTATCGAAATTCTTAATTTAGAAATAACCAAAAGAGAAAGATGGAAAGTTAAATTACTTAGAAAATGAAACGCAACCTGCTATTTTCTTATAAGGGGGTTAAAAATTCCTCAATTTGGGCGATTAGCTCAGTGGTAGAGCACTACCTCGACACGGTAGTGGCCACTGGTTCGAATCCAGTATCGCCCATTTAAAATTTGACCACCCAAGTTATATCCACAGAAAATAATTTCATTTTTTAGATTATTAAAAAAAATGAAACTTAATCAAATAATTAATCTACATAAGGGGCTCACTGCATTTGTGGTAATAGGTCTTATGATTGTTTTTGATAATTTTACAATCGCTCCTTACGTATATTTAGCTTTGCATGGTACTTATGGATTACTTTGGCTTCTAAAAGAAAAGATATTCCCAGATCCTTATTTTAAAGAAAAAATCAATTTTTTCACTTCAGTTACTGGTTTTATTTTCCTTGGAAGTTACTGGATAGCCCCCTACATTCTTATCTCATCTCAGAAATCTGTTCCAAATATCGTAATAGCTGCATCTGTATCTATTAATATAATTGGTGTGTTTTTACACTTTGCTAGTGATGCTCAAAAATATTTTTCTCTTAAACTAAAAAAAGATCTAATTAAAGAGGGATTTTTCAAAAATATAAGGAATACAAATTATCTGGGAGAAATACTAATTTATCTATCATTTGCCTTACTTTCAATGAGTTTCATTCCCTTAGTAATTCTTGCAATATTTTTCTCTATAGTTTTTCTACCAAGAATGATAAAAAAAGATAAATCGTTATCAAAATATGATTCATTTGAAGAATACAAAAAGAAAAGTGGTCTTATATTGCCTAAATTAAATGCCTGATAACAACTTACCAAGTTGGAGGCAAGATTTAAAATCTTCTAGAAAAAAAGAAGGCAAATCACCCTCTAGTAGATGGATACAGCTTGCAACAGTCAGCAAAGAAAATGAGCCAAGATTAAGAACCGTTGTTTTCAGAGGGTGGAATAAAGATAGTTCAATGATTATTTTTACAGATAGAAGAAGTGAAAAAATTGGGCATTTAAAATCTAACCCAAATGCAGAAATATTATGGTTCTTTTTGAAAACTAAATCACAATATAGATTCAAAGGGAAAATACGTGAATTAAGTGATAACAAAAATTATTGGGATTTATTATCAGAAAAATCAAAAACTTCTTGGTTTTGGGGATCTCCTGGAGAGGCAATAAACCCAAAAATCCAATCTAATCATGGAGTATTATCCAATGCACCCAAATCAGAAAATTTTGTTGTTCTAAATTTTGAAATCGATTCAGTAGATCTTCTTAAATTAGAACGGCCTGTTCATAAAAGATATCTTTGGGAAAGGATCAAGAAATGGGAAAAAATTGAAATTAATCCTTAAATATTTCTAAATTGTATATTTAGGTTGAAAAACATATGGTGATCAGTCAGTTTTAAAAAAGAAGTATTATTTATATGAATTTCTCAGGAATTCCAGAAAACCCTTTTATTTTTTTATCATGGGTGACTGCTATAGGACTGTTTATAAGTCTTTCTGAAGCAACAATTAAAATAAAACTTGAGAAGAGAAACAGTCATCGAAAAAGGTTAGAACTAATAAATAGTCTCTATCCTAAAAAATTAGCTTGAAGTATCTGATAATATATTGGCTTGCAGAAATTGAAATAAACCACCTTTACTTGATTCTTCTTTAATTTCAACTTGCTTAGAAGGTTTACCTTTTGTTGAAGGTACAATTTCCTCTTCATCTTCTGATTTTAAAATTCTAATAATGACTTCATCTAAAGAAAAATTACCAGGCCCTGTTAATGCAATTGAAGTTGCTGAGGCGAAATACAAAAGTAATAGCTCAAGTAAGAAAATATTAAAACCTGAAGTGACAAGCGCATGATATATAGCTACGGAAATTGTACCAACAATTGCCAAAGCTCCGAATCTTGTAGCTAAGCCAATTATTAGTAACCAACTACCACCTATTTCTGAGAATGCCGCTATGTATGATAAAAATATTGGGAATGGAAGATGTAATGGTCTGACAAAAGCATCAGCAAAATTTTCTATATTTGCTAATTTTTCATAACCGTGATGAATAAGAACAGTTCCAGTTATGACTCTAAGAATTAATAAAGCAGTATCTTTGCTAAACGACTTGGTAAGAATTGTTGAAAGCACAATAAAAAAATTATCCTTAAGTAAAAATAACTAGTCACATTATCCATCGTGGATTAAAGCGCGAAAGTCGCACCTAAATAAGTATTTATACTTAGCGCTCTAATGAATTCTTTTTCTGATTAGGGATTCAATTAAATTAAAAATTATTTTTTGAATAATTTTCTAATATTCTCTGATTTATTTTTGGAATATTTTCTTTAAATTTGAAAAACCCTTTTTTAGCAAATTTCCAAGCAAATAAATCTTCATCCCTCACAAGATTAAAAACTTTTTTATGGTGTAAATTTTTAAACTCAGTTATGAAGTCATAATTTTCTCCTACTCCAGGATAAATAATGTCTATTTCGTTGGTATTTATAAAAGTATTTTCCAGTGAATAAGGATCAATCTGTTCAACATTATCAAAATGCTCTACAAATTCAGAGACCAAATCTTGTTTAAATTTGAAAACAGATTCAGACAACTTAATTTGTCTTTGTTCATTTTTCAAAAGAATAATAAATACTTTTTTATAGCTCCTAAGTAAATTTTTAAGGGATGCAAGGTGCAAATCATTTTCAAACATAATCAGAGTATCTGATTTAGGATCCATATCATTTTTATAAATCTCATCTTCTAATGGTATGTGATTAGATTCTTCAAGATAAATTTGTTGATTACTTATTTTTTCTGCATTAAATCTATTATTTGAAAATTTTCTGAGGTTTGATGATGAAAAAAGATATTGTTTTCCCTTCGTTTGCAATCCTCCGACCCATCTCCAGCTAAGAAGATTAGATGCAGCATCACCATCAAAAAGATATTTAAAGAAAAACTTTGCTCCCAATTGCCATGGAAGGCCTAAATTAAATATCCAAGTACTCGCAAACCACATTCTTGTATGGTTATGCAAATAGTTATACTGCTTTAATTCATGGACCCAAGAATTAAAAAAATCTAATTCTGTATTACCATTAATTGCACTTTCATATAGATCATAATTAAAATCGAGATTGTTTTCTGAAATAAAATTTCTCCAAACTTTTGGTCTATTTTCCATCCACCCTTTCCAGTAAACTCTCCAAAATATTTCTTCAACAAATTTAGTTGAATTTTTGATTTTGTACTTACTTTTAATATCATGAATCAGATCATATTCCGATAAAATTCTATGTGTAATGAAAGGCGATAATTTTGAAACTGAACTTTCGTTATTTGGCCCAAAATCAAAATTTCTTAATTTTGCATAATCATTAATTTTGTATTTCGCAAAATTTTCCCAGGTATTTTGAGCTTTTAATAAAAATGACATTTTTTATTAACTCTAAAAAATTTTTTTTTGTATTGATAGAAATTTCAAAAATTTGCCTGCAAATTAATATTTAAAATTTTCTATTTCACTTTTTCAATAAATATGTTTGATTGAAGTATTTAATTTGAACTTCTAATTCGTACATTTTATACTCTTAAATCGCTCTCCGCGTAGGAGGATATTTAGTGGTCAATTACTTTTTAAATCTAATTTTAATTTTCAAATCTTTATTTAAATGACTTTTTCTAAAAAGGTTTTTATATATTTATCAAAATTATTATGAATAATTTATTAGTGAGAGATATTAAGTATCTTGATGAACAATACAGAATAGGTGAAGGCATAATTTCGGATGGCGCATTTAAGCAACTTGAAAAGCTCTTTATTCCTGTTGATCCAGAACCTGACTACTTTAATCAAAAAAATAATAAACTTTTGCCAAAATTAGCTAAAGGAAACCATGAAGAATTTTTGAAAAGTTTATTAACAAAAACAAGATTAAGCATTCAACCAAAAATTGATGGTTGTGCTATTGCAATTAGATATATAGATGGCAATTTTAATAAAGCTATTACAAAAAAAGGATTAGATGTCTCAAGCAAAATTAAACAAATTAAAAATGTCCCCGATTGTATTCCTATCAAACGAGATTTTCAAATTAGAGGTGAACTATACGCTGCAAACGAAGTTGCCAGCATTTCCCAAAGAATTGCAAGAAAATACCTCAATGATAAGAAAGGGATTGGAAAAAGTCTCCGCTTTTGCTGTTTCCAAATACTTAATGGAAGACTTAATCAATACGAAACCCTTAACTATCTTAAAAAATGTGGCTTCAGCACCCCTGAAAGTTACTTCACAAATCATACAAGCGAAATCCAAATATATAAAAAAAATTGGTTAGAGAGAAAAATATTTGCGAAATATCCAACTAATGGGTTAGTTATAAAAATAAATAGTAGGAAGATACAGTTACTTAGAGAGAAAAGTTTATCTCAAAATAACGAATGGCAATATGCAATTGAAAAATAATATTAAATAATACCTTCAAAAAGAGCTCACGATACTTACTTCCAGTATTTACAGTAGAAAAGTAATTAAATCTTGGTGAAATTCCAAAGCAATTTGCAGGATTACTAAATGACTGCCACTATTTCAAGACCTAAAATTTCTAACTGGGGAACATCTAATATTCCAAACCTTGCTGGCAAAACAGCTCTAATTACCGGTGCGAATAGTGGTCTTGGATACTACACTGCAAAGGCCTTAGCAGAAAAAAAAGCTCATGTTGTTATAGCTTGTAGATCGCTTGAAAAAGCTAATCAAACTATCAAAAAACTTAAAGGTCTTAATCCTGAAGGAATATTTACACCTTTAGAATTAGATTTGTCAGATTTAAAAAATATTGTTGAAGTTCAGTCCAAAATTTTTGATAATTTTGAAAATTTGGATTTACTAATCAATAATGCAGGCATTATGCATCCACCTAAAACTCTTAGTGCCCAGGGATATGAAATACAATTTGCAGTAAATCATCTAGCTCACATGCTTTTGACTCTAAAGCTACTTCCAATTATTGAAAAAAAAGAAGAATCTAGAATAGTGACGGTTACTTCCGGAGCACAATTTTTTGGCAAAGTTGGTTGGAAAAATCTGAAAGCCGAGAACTATTACAACAAATGGGAATCTTACTCAAATAGCAAATTGGCAAATGTAATGTTTGCTTTGGAACTTAATGAGAAATTAATGCGCAAAAATATACTTTCTTTAGCTGCTCACCCAGGAATTGCAAAAACAAATCTCTTTACTGCTCAAAAGCCTAACCCTGGTCCATTAGAAACATTTTCATTGGAATTATTTAGCCCTATTTTTCAAACTGCTGAGATGGGTGCTTTACCTCAACTATTTGCAGCTACTTCACCAGATGCAAGAGGCGGTGATCATTATGGTCCTAGATTTAATTTCAGAGGTCATCCAAAACTATCCCCTACTTCACCTTTCGCCATGAATAAAAAAGAAAGAAAAAATTTATGGGAAAAAAGCCTCGAAATTATAAGTAACTTCTTATGAGTTTTTCATTTTTACTAACTTTAGAAAATACTTCAAGATATGTAATTCACTCTCTGAGAGTTTCATAAATTCTGTTAGGGCATCGTAATTTTTTTCATCAATTTTTTTTGACAATTGAATAAAACTATCATGGTTTTCATTAACGAAGCGCTCAGCAATCTGAGACGGGGTTAAACCCTTTTCAATTAATTCACCTGGAGCATTTTTCTCCCACTTTTCATAAAACCAAGAGAACCAATATTTTGCAGTATTATCTTCCATTAATTAACTTTTCTTGTGCAAATACTATAAATACTGAAGAAGAATCTCATGATTGAATTACCCCTTAAACACAATTAATATAAATGCAATTATAAATTTAATGATAGATAATCATTCAAGTAAAAGAAACATTAATCTCGTAATTGGATTAGGTAAATCTGGATTTTGGGCTGCCAAGTGTTTGAGAAGCATCAATAAGAAAGTAATTGTTTGGGAAAGTAAAGATGGGATAGAATTGTTAGAAAGAAAAACAGCATTAGAAGAGCTTAATATAATTGTTTCTCTAAATAAAGAATTTGTCTTTGAAGAAATTCAACCTTTTGTGAAAGAGATCGAATCTGTTGTTGTCAGTCCATCAATACCTTATGACCATATAACTATTATTGAATTAAAAAAAAAGGGAATTAAAGTAATTGGAGAAATTAATGTTGCATGGGAAATTTTAAAAAACACAAATTGGATAGGTATTACTGGCACTAATGGCAAGACTACTGTTACTCATCTACTAAGCCATATACTTTGCAATACTGGATTATATGCTCCTTTTGCTGGAAATATTGGTACACCTTTATGTAAATATGCTCACTCCAAAAAACATGAAAAAATTGATTGGGTTGTAGCTGAATTAAGCAGTTATCAAATAGAAATATCTCCAGAAGTAAAACCTAATATTGGAATATGGACAACCTTCACAGAAGATCATCTTGAAAGACATAAAACACTTGAAAACTATTTCAAAATAAAAAAAAGCTTGTTAGAAAAATCTGATTTTAGAATTTATAATTATGACGATAAAAACCTAAGAAATCATTACAGTTCGCTATCGAGAGGGGTTTGGATAACAACTAGTTTCGATAAATCAAATTTTATTCATTGTGATTATTGGATAGATGATCAAGCATACATTGTTGAGAGAGGGAAGAGATTATTCAAACTTGAACATTTTTCTTTAAAAGGAATGCATAATCTTCAAAATCTTTTATTGGTAATTGCAGCAGCAAGAAAAGTTGGATTATCTGGCAAGAAGATTAAAGTTTCTTTATCTAATTACAGGCAATTACCCCATAGGATGGAAACAATTTATAAAAATAATGATCTGGAAATCATTAATGATAGTAAAGCTACAAATTTTGACTCATCTATTGCGGGAATAAGTTCAATTGAAGGTCAAATAATAATCATTGCTGGGGGTAGATTAAAAGGCAATGAATATAGTGAGTGGATAAAAGTTTTAAAGAAAAAAGTTAAATGTGTTTTCCTTTTTGGAGAAAGCTCAAAAGTCCTAAAAATGGCTCTTATTAATGAAGGATTTAAAAAAAATATTTTTGAATTTTCAGAACTAAAAGAGCTTTTAAATTTTGTTTTTCATTATTTACAAAATAATAGGGTTGGAACATTATTATTCTCACCTTCATGCTCTAGTTTTGATCAATTTAAAAATTATGAAGAGCGTGGAGATTATTTCAAGAAACTAATAAGTGAAAAATTTAAGGTTAATAAATCCATTTTTTGTTCAAATATCATTTCGTAATTTCAGGTCGGTCATCACAACCGTTTACCCTCTAGCAAATATTCACTTAATTAGTTAGATTTTGTATACAAATTAACTAGCAGCAATGAGTGAATCTAACAATTTACCTCAAGCAATAAGTCATAAAAAATTAAGTTATTTGATGCTTAAGGCACAAAAGGATGCTCATTTTTCTGATGAATTAGCAGAAATAGAAAGCCCCGAAAAAAGAGAATTTGAAGAGTTAATGAACAATTGGGAAGCTTCAACTAAAAAGGTAGTTAATGAATTATCAAAAAGAAAAAAGAATTTACTAAAAGATAAATCACCAAATTCTTTAATAGCACTTGGTGCTATGGAAGTTCACCTTAATATGGCTTTGCAAGCCTTAAATGCATTTAATAAAGGCGTTGATGGGTAAAAGTAAAGCTAAATTATAAAGAAGGCATCGAAATTAAGAGGAAATCTAAGTCTTTTTTAGTATCTATAGATACATCATCATCATAATTAACTTCAAAACCCAAACCATCTCCAGATTCAAGAAATATATTTGAATTAGATTCTTTACTTTTTAATAAAAGATTACCTTCTATTATTTGTATCCAATTATATTTATCGATTTTTAATGGCAATTTTTTTTCTTTAATTGGCTTATATTTACAACGCCATAAAGAGATACTTTGATTTAGAAAAAGCTTATTATTTTTTCCGTCTTTGTAATTAAAAATAAGATTGTCCCACAACTTATCATTTAATGAAATTTGACCATATCGAGGTTTGATATTTTCTTTTTGAGGGTATATCCAAATCTGGAACAACTTACAGTTCTCATTTTCTTCATTCATCTCGCTATGAGAGATTCCAGTACCTGCAGTCATAACTTGTACTTCATCTTTGTGAATTTTTCCAAGATTGTTTAAAGAGTCTCTATGAGTTATTGCGCCTTTTATTACGACAGTAATTATTTCCATATTTGCATGAGAATGTGTATCAAATCCTGCATTAGGAGAAATAATATCTTCATTTATAACTCTAATTTTCCCAAAATTATCCCATTTTGGATCTCTATGATCTGCGAAAGAAAATGAATGCTTCGAATTTAGCCATTCTCTAGTCGATCTAAATCTTTCGTGCGATTTCCTTATTTTAATTATTTTCAAAGACATAATAAATACTAAGAAATAAATATGGTGTATTTGTGTAAATTAAATATCTTTGAAAATTATAAATTATGAATAAGTGAAATTAATTTTTATTTATTTGTTTATTTTACTTTGTGCTTTATTTGCTTTATTAATTATTTTTTTTGCTTCTTCTCTTGTAGAACATTTTTCTGCCTCAACATTCAAGTTTTTTAGTTTATTTAATTGCTTTGAAATTTTCATATTTGGTTAACTCAACAAATAGAAATTAACACACATTTAATGGAATAGCTAAAAATACTGGTTTGCATTTGAGCCTTACTACCTAAAAATAAGATTGAAGGATTGAATTATCAGAACAATATAGAGGGTGAATTGGATTATCTTTGATTGTTTTCTTAATTAAAAGCGGTCCAAGAGGATTATCAAAATTATTTTTCCTAATTGAGTTATATTGCATTATTTTTTTTGATATTCTTTTATTTCTATTTAGAAATTTACCTTTGTTACCCCAACCTAACCATAAATCACAATTTTTACTTTCAGACCAGTGTTTTAAGTTTTTATAAATATGATTATTGTTTAGATAACCCACAGGGTTTTTATGCTTAAAAAGTTTTTCTGGTTTGCTTGAAATAAGAGCAAATAGATTTATTAATTTTACTTTGCCGTAATTATTGTTTTTCGAAATTTTGATTATCTTTTTTGTTGTGTTGTCTAAGAAAACTTCATCCGATAATGAGGGATTTAAACCAATAAAGATAATCTCTTTTTTAGATTCAGAAATCTTATAACTTAAACTCCATCTATATAGTTTGTTAACACTACTTAAACAATTTCTTTCTAGAAATAAATTCTTCAACCTAAACCTACACCTCTAGCCATGAGAGTTGCAAACAAAGGTATAGTTGCAAAGCCCACTAATTCAGTAGTAATGATTAGCCTGAACCTATTAACTAGATTTTCAGATATTTCTGGTAATTTATTCTTACTTAATGGAACGGCCCATAAGATATAGGTTATTGTTGGATATAAAGAGAGTAATCCCACCAAAATGTAAAGAGAAACTTTTATCCAAAAAACAGGATTACCTGTATAAAAATCACCTCCTTGACCAAAATACTTAACACGCAAAATCCCAGTAACCAATATTGCAACTCCTGCTAAACCATAGACCACATCTGCAATTATCATTGAAATAGTCTCATTTCTATTAAGGCCTACTTTGAGAGTCAATCTTTCAAACAAAAGAGAACCAAAACACAAAATAATTCCTAAATAATGAACATATGCTACTAATGCACTTTTAGCAATTTCACCTGTTAATAAAGTTCCTAATAACATGTTCGAGTCAAAATTTATACAATCCTAACCACCAAATGAAGAATTTGTTTAGAAAAGAAATTAAATAATAAAAAGCAAGGTATTAAATCTAAGACTCTAAATACCTTTTCTGGCCATCTTCAAAAAAATCCTTTTTATTCCATACTTCGATTACATCTGGGAAGTGTTTTTCCATACAATTATCACAAACCCCATGACTGAATCTAATATCACTAATTTTCGAAAGATATTTTTCTAAATGAATCCAATCGCCCTCCTTATTTTTCACTTCTCTGCAATATGAACATACAGATAAAATCCCTTCCTGTTTATGCAAATTAGACAATGCATCTAGCAAATTTAATGACTTTTTTCTAAGCTCTAAAAACGAAACTATTTGCTTTGATAATAATTCCATAATATTAAATTGTTGTGTAGTTAGATTTCCTGGCTTTCTATCTATTACACAAAGAGTTCCAAGCTTATTACCATCACTATTTCTAAGGGGAAAACCTGCATAAAAACGAATCTTTGGGTCTCCAGTTACCAATGGATTATTTATAAATCTTTCATCTTGGAAAGCATCATGAATAATTAATGGACTATTTTCTTTTATTGCATGTGTACAAAAAGACCAATCCCTTCTAGTTTCTGATATTTGAAGTCCTATTTTGGATTTAAACCATTGTCTATCTTTGTCTACCAAAGTCATTAAAGAAATAGGCACATTACAGGTTGTAGCAGCAATTTTTGTAATATCGTCATAACATGATTCTGGCTTGGTTCCCAAAATCCTATATTCTGCTAAAGCTTTTAATCTTCTTTCCTCTTCTTCTTTTTTTGATACAAGATTCTGCATTAATCTTCACCAATAATTAAAACTTTAAAATTAAAGTTTCTTCAAAAAACTTTTTCCTTCTAATACTTAATAAAAAAAAGATAAACTTATTGATTTGTTACTTATTGATTAGTTACTTAATATTTTAACTTTGAGACTGCCATCCCAGCGATCCATCCACTTGTCCAACAATGTTGAAAATTAAATCCACCTGTGATCCCATCAACATCTAAAACTTCTCCAGAAAAAAATAATCCTGGACAAATTAAGCTCTCCATACTTTTAAAATTGACTTCATTAATTTTTACGCCTCCAGAAGTAACAAATTCTTCTCCAAATGGTCCTTTTCCAGAAATTATATATTTGTCCTTCATTAGAATATTTATCATTTTCTCTCTTTCATCCGCTAGTAAATCAGCCCACTTTTTCTCTTTATCGATACCTATTTTATTTAATAAAAAAATCCATAATCTTTTTGTTAATAGTGGAACAGGTCTACTGTTTATTAGATTCACCTTACCTTTATTTGATCTTAAATATTTAACTTTTTGTTTTAACTCCTCATAACTTAAAGCAGACCATTTAATTATTAGATTAAATTTATATTTTTGACTATAAAGTTCCCTTGCTGCAATTGATGAAAGTTTTAATATTGCTGGTCCACTAAAGCCCCAATGAGTTATTAGTAAATCGCCTCTATTTTGAAAATTCTTTTTGTTTAATTCAATTTCTATATCTATGCCCTTTATAGATACCCCACTACATTCATCCAAATTTGGTTCTTTTGTAGAAAAAGTAAAAAGCGATGGGACAGGTTTAACAATATTATGTCCAAGATCTTGAGCTAATTTATATCCGCTTGGATGACCTCCAGTTGAAAGAATAATATTTTTTGAAGCTACCTTTACTTTTTTAAGACTAAAAATATTGAATATATTATCTGGAGTTTTTGAAATTTCTTTTACAAAAAATTTTGTTAATATTTCTACGTTTTTTGATAAAGCACTTTTTCTCAAACAATCAATAACATCTGAAGAAGAATTAGACACTGGGAAAACTCTTAGATCTTCCTCAATTTTTAATTTTAAACCTTTTTTCTCGAACCAATCGTATACATCTCCAGCAGCAAAACGATTAAATGATTCCAAGAGCTGAATTCCACCTCTGGGGTAATTCTCAATTAGTTCATTCGGTATCCATGTCGCATTAGTGACGTTACATCTTCCCCCTCCACTAATCCTTACTTTCTCCATAAGTTTTGAAGTACCTTCAAGAATTATTATTCTTTTAACTCCATTTTCAGCAGCAGTTATTGCTGTCATAAAACCGGCTGCACCGCCTCCAACAACTGCCAAATCAAAAGGTTCCAAAAACTTATTATTTAATATGCTTCAATCTGATAATAGCAAGGAGTTACAAAGAGAAATTACTCCAAAAACCATAAAAAATAAATAAAAAAACTTAAAAAAATAAAAAATAGATAACTGCAATTCACTAATTTTTAAATTTCTAAAAAAATCAACGCAGTCATTATTTTTATGCTTTAACTTAATTACATGAATCTAATATTTTCTTACGTTAAATATTCTGAGGCCAGTTTTCCTATGACTGGTCAATATACTGCTCTACTTTTAATAACTTCTTTTATTTGGGTTCTACTTTGGTTTGGATATAGACAAAATAAGATAAATGATCAGATCAAGAAAAAAGAAAAAGAAGAAAGAATTAATGCGAAAATTCAAAGAAGAAAGAAGTTAGAGAGTTTGTACCCTACTAATAAAAAAACTGCTTAAAATTGATTATTTTAGAAAATATGACAAAAAATAATTTCAAATCACTAATTCAGTACTTCCCAGGGATTTTGATTCTTATTTATGTTTTCTTTTTAGCATTTACTCAATTTATAAAATAAAATTTCTAAAAATTATTCATTTTGATTGGAATCCTTTCTGCTTTTGGAGCTGCTACATTTTGGACATATGCGTGCTTTATTTGGCGCTCGCAAACTCAAAAATATAAATCAATAGATATTAATTTAACAAAAAATATAATAGCTTTTTTAATTTTTATACCTGCTTTTATCAATCTAAGTTCTACAACTGCATTAAAAAACATATTTATCCTACTAATTAGTGGAATAATAGGTATTGGTTTAGGTGATACTTTCTATTTAAAGTCACTACAAACAATTGGCACAAGAAAAACTTTATCTATAGAAACTCTTTCTCCGTTAATGGCAGCTTTGTCAGGAGAATTTTTTATTAATGAAAATTTAACGACTAAATCATGGGTTGGAATAATTATAGTAACGATTTCGCTATTCATAATTCTCAGAAAAGGTAACGATTTTAAAGAGGAAAACTCCTCTTTCTCAGAAAAAAATAACTTAAAAATTTTTGCTTTTCCTTTTTTATCAGTTTTGTGTGCTGTTCTTGGAGGTCTTTTATCAAGGATGGTTTTCCTTCAAAGCGATTTATCTCCTTTCCTTACAACTGAAATAAGATTATTAGGTGCAATAATTTTTTTGATTTGTCTAAAAGGATTTAAGATTAATTTTTTCTTAAAAAACATAGAAAAACAACAACAAAAAAGATTTTTAATTTCAATAATTCTTGGAACAAATATAGGAATATTGCTACAACAAGTTGTTTTTAAAACCCTTCCCATAGGAGTAGGATGGGCTTTATTAAGCACATCTCCAGTAATTTCCTTATTTTTTGCTAAGAATGAGGAGAGAGAAATTACCAAAAAAATAATATTTTTTACTTGTTTTTTATTTTTTGGCTTGACATTAATAATTCTTTAATCTCAGTGTAAATGTAAAAAATACTCATGTTAATAGAAATCAGATTAAATAAAATTAGCCTATAAACACTCAGAACCAATGAAAATTTTAAAGAAAAAAAGACTCGGCACAATAGAGGTTTATGTAATTTTTCTAAGCTGTATTTATGCAGGCTTTATGGGTTATAAATCTCTCTTAAATGTTTTATTTACTTGAAATTAATTAATTCTTTCTAATGATTTAATCAACTTTCCTCCATCTTGGTCATCATCATCATTAGAAGCGAAAAATAAAAAAAATATCCCTAGAGAAGCTATAGATAGCGAAATTGATAATGCAGAAAGCTCATCCATAAATTAAAATTTTTTTAATGATAAACCAAAAAAATTAAAAGACAGTAAAGAAATACACATTCTTGAAAATAAAAATTTCTTTTATTTGTAAAATAAAAAAACACATCCCCACTATTTCGTGAAAGTTCTAATATCTTCCCCTTGTAGTGCAAGTGTAATAATTCAGTATGGAATAAAAAGTTGGCCTATTTGGGAATGTGAGCCAAGCAAATTTCAATGGAATTACGATGATAAAGAAATTTGCTTAATTATTGAAGGACAAGCGAAAATAAGTACCCAAAACGGTGACATTTACGTAATTAAAGCTGGAGATCTAGTTGAGTTTCCTGCTGGACTTTATTGCGAATGGGAAGTAACCAAAAGTATTAAAAAACATTATCGATTGGGTAGCTAAATTCAAGAAAAAATCTTATTTTCTTTACTGTTAAGTCAATGTAGATAAAATACGGTTAATAAATAATTTTCAAGAGGGAAACTAATATTATGCCTTTTACTGATCAAGAATATTTTGAGGTTATCGAAAAAAACGAAATAGTAAAAAAGGCCTTTGAAAATATTAAGCAAATTTGCATTGATTTACAAAAACAAACAAATTGTCCTGAAGAGGATCTAAAAGATTTTCTTGAATTTATTTCTAAACAATGGAATAAGTAATAATTAACAAGCCTTTTAAATACTAAATTTAAAATCTAAATTTAGTTTTCTGAGACAATAAGTTTTAATCTAATTCCTTTTTTGGTTTTGTATTGAAACTGGAAGTTCCCTTAGCAGCAGAAACAAAGAAAAAAAAGCCTACAATTCCTGATATACCAAATATCGCAGCCAAAGGATCAAAAGTGAAAGAAAACATAGAATTTATAAAATCAAGATAAATAATAGTTTTTGAATCAAAATTGTACAATTATTGTTAAGTATAAAAAATAACAATCGAGCGATTCATTATGTCATTATTAGTTTCTCAGTAGGTTCAAAAAAATTATTATTCAAATTGATTTTAAGAATAAAAATATCAATACATACCAAAGATCTATTCGTGCTAAAGAGAAAAGTTTTTAAAAAATATTTAAAGAAATATTGAATAAAACACTACCCAGAGGATCCACAATTGTTGTTTCTTTAGATTAGTATCACCTTATGACAGAATTTTACTCAGTTTCTTCCTTATTAAGTCCTTTTACAGCGATATTGTGGTGCCTTTATCCAATAGCTGTACTTATAATTATTGAATTACTTATGGGGGGTGGGTTTGATGATGACAATAATGACGATCAAGATGGTGGAATGCTAATACCTGCTTACTCTAGATCAGACGTTTGAATTTTTTGAATTTCTAATTACTCATAAAAAATTTAATTAAATTGGCGAACAATATTGATACAACTCATATTTCTCTAATTACGCTTACCATCCTTATTATTGCCTCTTTAACCTGGCTCGTCTTAAGAACCCTTAAGGAAGGTAGAAAAGCTCTAACAGAAATAAATAAGGATAGATTGTGAAATACAATAAACATTCAAAAATGTAGAATTTGATTAGATTTATAAAACTCTTAGATTTATAAGTTTTACTAACTAAATAGATATATTCCAAATATTTAAAAACTTTTCCTTCTCAAAGTTTTGGAAAAGCATAAAAAACTTAAATAAATACTAGAATTTGTTTGATTGCTAAGTCAAAAAATTACCAATCTGTTGAAATCCTATTTTTATAGAAGGACTTCTTTGTTATTACTTAAATAAATAAAAATGCATCTAAATTCTTTACTTTATATTTTTTCTATATCTTTATTCATTTATATAATGGCGCTGTTTTGGAGAGACTTGCCAAATCAAAAAAAGTAAATAAATAATTAATATTAAATTTATTGCTTATCAAAATAAATTGAGTTATTAATTTAATATTGGATTTAATTTTTTTATATAAATGCTGAAAGAATCTTCAAATAACAATAACAAAAATATATTCTCAGAAACTAAAAGTATTGAAAAAGAAAAGATGATTTGCAAAGACGGATTCTGTTCATTACCAAATCGAGATGAGCTCCCAAAACAAGATTCAAATAATATGAATTTATTTGAACCTATTTAGTAAATAAAACATTTTGAGAAATTGAAGATTAAATTGATAGTATTAAATTCTTTAAATTTTAATATATGCTTAATAACTTTTTTAATGCATATAAAGAGTTTTGGGTTAAAGCTACAGAATTCAAAGGATTCACATCTCGATCAGACTGGTGGTTAGTTCAATTAGCGAATCTTATAATTTCTTTATTAACTATCCCAATATTTTTAAAAACGTTTGGTTTCAATGCTTATGGATTAGTTTGTGTCATTCCTCAAATAGCTATTGACATAAGAAGAATCAGAGACTTTGGAAAAGATTGGAAATGGATCTTTATTAATTTAATACCTATCTTCGGATGGATCTTGTGGTTCATCTGGCTAGGCTTTGGTAAGACTGGTAATGGGAAAAATAAACTTATATAGAAATTAAAACCTCATTTTTTTCTTTTTTTTAAAATCTACAAATCTTACCTTGTTTCTTAACTCTATTTGTTTTTCAAGAATTCTAAACACATGCATCTCGCATTCGGTTAATTTAAGAAACTGATCGAGTGTATCTTTATCTTCTTCATCAAAATTCTCGAAAACTTCTGAAATAGCAGTACTATTTATAGAAATAAAATCCTCTGCTACATCTTGTGGATTCTTGCCTGATTCGAAATCCTGAAAAGCTTCATAAGAATTAAGTTCTCTTGTTAACCATTTAAACCATGGTTCATTTTTATTACGTTTTTTATTTATGATTTTCTTCATGAAAAAATTTTTACTAGTTTAATCATTATTAGTTATTCATTATTTGACAGCTGTACAAATACTTATTTTAAAAATTAATTAAAGATTAACCTTATTTATTTTTTCAAAATAACTAGCATAATTACCATAAAGCTTTTTAAAGGATAAGTATTTATTACTCATTTTTTTATTTATGAGATAGCTAGAATTTGTTTTTAGTAAAGTACATTGTCAATTCCATTTTACGACTTTCCTTCATCTCCAATTTTAATAATTGGTGCTCTTGGCATTGCAGTAGCGATAGCAGTTTTTTTTGTCTCTTACCAAAAATATTTCAATTCTCCTTTGAACAAAGAGCGTGCAGAAAAGAAAAAATCCTTAATTAAGGAACAAAAAGAATTGAATGAAAGATTAGAAAAAATAGAACAAGAATTAAAAAATTTATAAAAATAACTCTTAAATAGAAATGAGCTGATGATCTCGAATTCAAGACCTTAATTTCTGAAACAGGAATTTTGGTCTATAAGGAGTTATGGATAAAGATCATCTTATTGAGTTAATTTCTAATAGTCTTCTTTACGAGAGCAGAAATTCTGACTCTACTAAGAATCTTAGTGACTTTAAAAATTACTTAGAAAGATTAAATCTAGATCAATTGAGAACTATGTCTAAAGAATTTATTCTTTAGTATGATTTTTAGAAATTTAATTGTTTATTAAATAATCAATACTTTTTAAAAATTGTTAGTATCAAAAAATAAAAAGTGAAATATGTTTAAAGTAACTAGAAGCGATTTTTTAATAAAGCCATTTTTAAAAAGAAATAATATTAGAGCTTTTTATCAAATTATTTCTACTATCTTCCCAATAATTTCTATTTGGTTAATTCTCCAAAAAATAATAATTCAACCTTTTCCATTATTGATTAAAGGATTCCTATTGGTGCCTTTTATAGTTCTTCTAACTCTGTTCTCTTCTCGAACATTCTCATTAATGCACGATTGCGGACATAATTCTCTTTTTACAAAACGGAAATTAAACCGCTTTTTTGGATTTTTACTTGGCTTAATTAATGGTATTCCCCAGAAGTCATGGTCAATTGATCATGCATTTCATCATAGAAATAATGGAAATTGGGAAATTTACAAAGGGCCGATAGATGTTTTAAGTCTTGAAGACTATAATTCCCTTACAAAAAGAGAGCAAATATTTTATAAAGTAAGTCGAAACTGGATTATGCTTTTCCCTGGCGGTTTTTTTTACTTAGTTTTAAAACCTAGATTAGGAGTGGTAATTATTATTTTTAATTTCATTAAAGATATATTGGAAGAGACTTTTATCAAAATAAAAAACAGAGAAATGTCTCAACTTTTAGCAATTAATTCAAGAGTCAAACCACCTTTTTCTGATTATGGAGATAATTTTAGTGAACTATTTGAATTGATAATCAATAACATTGTAGTAATAATAGGTTGGATTTTTATGTGCAAATGGTTGGGATTAGTTTTTTTCTTATCATTTTATTCCGTGATATTAACCTTATCAGCAGCAATTTTAATATGTGTTTTTTTCGTACAACATAACTACGAAAATGCATATGCTAAAAATACAAAAAATTGGGATCTTATCGATGCAGCTATTTTAGGTAGTAGCAATTTAGATATCCCTAATTGGCTAAATTGGTTTTTAGCAGACATTTCTTTCCACAGCATTCACCATCTCTCTGAGAGAATACCAAATTACAACTTAAGAGCTTGTCATAAAGCAAACATTCATTTGCTCCAACAATCAAAGTTCTTAAAATTAAGCGATTTTTCAAACTGCTTCAAATATATTATTTGGGATAATAAAAATGAAAAATTAATTCCAATAAATTAATACTTAATTCAACTTTCTTCTCAATTTTCTTTTTAGAGGAATACTGCTATATGCATGAGTACCAATAGATGGAGGCATTTCATTCTTTAAAGGATGCATAAAAGCATTTGCCATACTCTCTAACATTTTAGAAAGCCAAGTAATTACTGATTTCATTTGAAAATCTAAAAGTGAACTTTTTCATCATCTAACTAAATTACTGAAAAGTAAATCAGTCTTTATGCTGATTTTTTAAGAAGATTGCCTTTTAGATTAATATTAAATAATCAAAATTATTTTTTACTTTTGTGTTGTAAAAGAAGAATATTACTATCTTTTTCAAGGTAAACCAGTTGCAAAAAAAATTTAGTAAATAATACTTATTTTTTCTGATTCACTTAATAAATTAAATTATTGAACATAAATTCGTGCTATATCTCTATTCCAAATAAATCCAACAATATTATGAATGATTCATTTGTTTCTACCAACCAGAATACAGAGATAGATTCTATTAATTCATATTTCGAGTGTATTACTGAATGCAGTATTGTTGATGGTCATCAAGAATGTATTACTCGTTGTTTAGAAGTTCATTTAAAGGGAGGTGATCAAAATGAATAAAAAAAATTCACCTCAAAGGAAAACAACTTTAAAATGGAACTCGAATGGAGAGCTTTCCGAAATTGATATGTTAAGAATTTTAGAAAAGATATCCTCACATGATCTTAATCAATGTGAATTAACATGCGATTCTGATACAAGTTAAGATATGTTTTTCAATATATTTCTAATACTGCTGATAAAAAAGCAGGTTATGGGGGATTTTTGTAGGATTTTATTTAATCAGATTTCAATAAACATTTAGAACATTTTCATATAACTATAGTTTTATTCTAAAAATTAATTTTTAGAACTCCTACCTTTTTTTAAGAATGTTTTACTAATTTCTTTTTTTGTTAGTTGAATCGGTTTTACTAATCCTGAATCACCATGAGTTGGACAATAATAAGTCATAAGCATCCAATTTTTTTCTTGATCCATAACTAATAACTTTTTTAAATAATGATTAAATAATTAGGATGAATTTTGAAAAAATTTCTTTTTTTTAAGCTTTTTTTCTTTTTTACTTAATAATTTATAAAAATTTTGGATCTATTCTCACAAAATAGATATAAATACGCATGACTTTAAAAAAAAATCCTGCTATTTATTAATAAATTCAAAATTATTCATGTCTCTAGAATCTATATTGATGGTAGTTGCTCCAATCTGTCTTTTTACAGTAGGAGTTATTGTTTTACCTATCCTAGTAAAGCCACGTAAACAATCTGGTTTACCTAAGAGATATATACGCGGTCTTTAAATTAATTAAGCTTTAAGGAAGAGCAAAGACAATCAGCATAAGAAAGAAAAAGTGAATAAGATTGCGATAAAAGAATAAAAAAATGTTTGGCAAAGATAATTTTATTTGAAGATGAAATTAAAATCTTAAAAACTTTATCGAAAAAAAATTTATAAATTATTTTCATTATGAGATCCTGTGATGGATAATAGAATATATAAATTCGCTTTTATTTAACAAAATTCTAAACCAATAAAAATTTGAGTAATATAAAATTTTCTGGTCTCAAAGGCCAAGCGCTTGTAATAAAGGATAAAAATATTCCAAGCATAAAAGAATTTCAGGATGTTATCCCAGATCACTACTTTAGGTGCAATACCAAAACTTCTTTGAGGTATCTTTTACAATCAGCTTTCATTCAATCATTAGTAGTTGTATTAGGGTTATCTATTCCATTTACCCCAAAAATGATCCCAATTTGGATAATTTACGCATTAATATCAGGTACCACTGCAATGGGATTCTGGGTAATTGCCCATGAATGTGGGCATGGAGCATTCTCTAAAAACAAGATATTGGAATCTGTAACTGGTTATTTACTTCATTCATTACTTCTAGTGCCTTATTTCTCTTGGCAGCATTCTCATGCAGTTCATCATCGATTCACAAATCACATATCCAATGGAGAAACTCACGTCCCTTTAGTCATTAAAGGGAACGGAGTTACAGAAAAAATTGGCGGAGAAAAAGAATTACATTTTTCAAATTCCTTAGGTAAGAAAAATTATGGAATTCTTCAACTTGTTTTACATCTAATATTTGGCTGGCCTGCTTATTTACTCACGGGAAGTACAGGAGGAGTTAAATATGGTATTTCAAATCATTTTTGGCCAAGAAAACCATTTTCTAAAGCATTATGGCCATCAATATGGGCCAAGAAAGTTTGGCTATCAGATATTGGCGTAGGTTTGACATTAGTGGGCATTGTTTATTTAGTTTTCAAGTATGGATTATTTCCAGTAATTGCTCTGTATTTGAGCCCTTTATTAGTGGTTAATTGTTGGCTAGTAGTTTATACATGGCTTCATCATACAGATTCAGACGTGCCTCATCTTTCAAATACGGAATTTTCCTTTATGAGAGGCGCATTTCTATCTATTGACAGGCCTTACGGTAGAGTCCTTAATTTTCTTCACCATAATATAGGTTCTAGCCATGTTGTTCATCATGTATGTCCAACTATCCCTCATTATCATGCAAAAAAGGCAACTGTATTAATTAAAAAAGCCTTTAAAAAAGCATATCTTTTTAATCCTGATCCAATACACAAAGCTCTATGGAATGTTGCTTGCAATTGCGTTGCTGTTAAGTCAGACATCAAGAGCGGAAGATATATTTGGCAATCTTCATACAAAATGGTGGATTAAAAGCACAATAAGCATCAATTCTTTATCACATTAATTTACGCAAATCTGAAAAGAATATAAAAGAATTAGAAATATCAACTTTTTCATCTTAGAAAATACTCACGATTTGGTAATTCTATGAGTGGCGACAATTTGCATGGTAAACAGCCTATTAAATTTTATTCGGAAAAAATAACACTTACAAAAGTTGAATTATTAGAAAGACAGTTGAGTTTAGGCGATAAAATTTCAGATTTAGATCAAAAGCATAAAGAATGGAGCAAAAAACTATTAGGTTGATCATCTAATAAGATGAATTTTAATAACTTATTGATATTTTATTTGCCTTATCAAGAAACTTTTCTATAAATTATTGAAAAATTATTTGCAGGCATCTTAATAATATCCTCTTGAAAAAAACCATTTTTCTTACTCTCATCACAAACTTCCTCAAGATTTTTAATACCCCAAAGATCATTTTGCATTTTTAATGAATTATCGAAAAAATAATTACTTTCACTTGTATGAGTGTTACAAATTTTAAATGGTCCATATAACAACAAAAATTGTCCCTTATTAAGTAATTTTCCTGCCTCTCTAAATAGTGCTACTGTACAAGACCACTCTGCTACATGAATCATATTTATAGAGACTATTCCTTGCAAAGAATGAGCTAATCTTAATGGAATTTTCCAAGGAGTTTTTTCTACATCAATCTCCAGAGGCTGGGGCATTTTCATGGTTAAGTCTTCATACTCAATCCAAGAACTTATACTTTTTCTATGCAATAACTCTGCATCACTCGTTTGCCAAATTATTTTAGGAAAGCGTTTTTGAAAAACCACTCCATGTTCACCGCTACCACTGCCAATTTCCAATACTGAACCTTTTTTTATAATTCTGGATAGTACATCACCAATGCAGTTTCTATTTCTTTGAGTTGCCGAAAAAAAAAGTCTATTATCCAAAATTAAAAAAAATTTGGCGCTTCAGTAAAATTAATAATTCTAAAATCCTTGATTATTTAACCTTTCTCAATTTAGGAGTTTTGAAAAACATTATTTTAAGGCTAAAGAATAATATTGAAATTGTAAGTGCAGGCAAGATATAAAGTATTAAATCAGAGGTCATTAGAGAAGGAATCCTTCCAAAAATTAAATGCATGTAATAGGTCGAGAATGACATAAATTCATATATATCTAATTTATTAATAGCAATTATTTGAATTCTTAAAACTACTTTTATTCAAAAACTAAAAATTCTCAAAAAAAAGAGTCAGCCTGTATCCCTACTAGCTGACTCTTTTAATATAGTAATTTAAATTACCTCTAAATGAGGATATACCTCTAAAAAAACAAGGTGAAAAGCTTATATTTTTTTTCCATAATTTAAAAAATCAGAGCAAAAATAAAAAAATCCATAAGGTATATTTAGACACATATATGTAGCAGTTTTTAAAATTTTACTGATAAAGCTAAGAATAATTCCTGATTTTCTTTACATTATTAAATAATTATGTTATAATAGTTAACAGTTTACACAAACAAAATGACTCCCGAAGCAGAACGTTTTAATGGTTGGGCAGCAATGTTAGGTTTCGTTGCAGCAGTCGGTGCATACGTCACAACAGGCCAAATCATTCCAGGTTGGTTCTAATGAAAAATAACGAACCAAAAATAATTGAAAAAGAAAAAATCGTCGCTGAAAAGCTAAACGGTAGATTCGCAATGTTAGGTTTTGTTGCTCTAGTTGGAGCATATCTAACTACAGGTCAAATAATTCCTGGTTTTATCTAATATAAATTTTTTTGATTTTCATAGAAAAAGTCTAAATTAAAGTTAATTCAGGCTTTTTTTTATGGAATTTTTTTGAAAACAAATGGTTTTTATTAATTAAAATTTGAATGATCCTATTTGTAACAAAAAAAGTATGCTAATGATCAGCATAAAAACGCTATCTCACTTGTAAAAATTAGATTCAAATTTTTTTTTGGTTTTAAGCACAACTTATGCTTCAGTTTGATTTGGGGAAATTTTTGTGGTTATTTTTATAATCTATATTCGCGGGAAACAAAATCAAACTTAAAAAGTTTAGTAGCAACAAATTGAAAATACATAATTTTTACCGCTAAAAAACTGAATAAAGAAAATTATTAATATAAAAAAATTTTATAAGGAATATTAATATGATTATTTTTCTCGATTAAAAGTTAAATTCAATTGTTAATTAATGCTATCTTTATCGAAATAATTCGAGGATTTAATGAGAGTAAAGCTTGAACCTGAGACAGCATTTATTGGAAAAAAATTTGCTTATATATTTCTAGGAATAATATTTAGCTTGAATGCTATAACTTTTGTTTGGTTTTTCTTTTTTTCAAATTTAAAATAAACCTTAATTTTTAGTTTAAAAGTATTAAATCATATAAGTTAAACTAAAACTTTATGAAGACAGTTACTTAGAAGCTAAAAAATTCCAGGAATGATCTGTCCAGTTGTTATGTAGGCACCTAATAAAGCAACGAAGCCAACCATAGCCCATCTACCGTTTACTTTTTCTGCATTTTGAGGATATCCATCGTATGAGACAGTTTCGTCAATATAAGGCCTAGTTTCTGATGGGAACATATTCTGCCTTCCACCTGATTCTGTTGTGACTCCTGATTTTGTCATTAAAAAGATAAATAATTGTTAATTAAAGTAACACAAATATTAACTTATGTAAACCAAATTCTCCATTATCTGTCCTTGCATTTTTATGTTATAGCTTAATATGTGACATTTCTGATTAAAATTAGCAAGTCGTATTTAAAAAATCACCTTTTTATTGTCAAATTAGCATTCAATAACTATAAATAAGCATTTATACTCACAGTAAGTAATTTTACTTATTAGGATATAAATAGCATTTAGGAAGTGCTTAGCTGGTTAAATCAAAAATCTGAATTAACTAGGTCGTCATGAGCTTGCCAGTGGGATACTTGCAAGCTCTTTTAATTTCCCAAAAAATAGAATAAAAAACTAATTAAGTAAACTACTTAGTATTAAATAAAAAGATTTAGATTCTGATATTACTGTCAAAATTTAATTTTATTGCTAAATAAAAAATAGACTAATTAAAACTTATGTCTTTAGATTTTATTCTTATTCCTTCTTGTATTTTAATTATCCTTTTTCTTTTAAATAGAGAGAATAAGATCTACAAAAGAAATCAAAAAGTAAAGTGATTGATAAAAGTAAAATAAGGATTTGAAGGCTAACTAGACAAATTTTTTTATTGTTTATCTATTCATAAAACTTTTTACAATTTACTTTTAAAAATTAGTTTTTTACCATAAAAAGTTTTTAAAAGTAACTAATTTGTGTTTTTACTTGAAATTATTTTATCCCAATATAATCTTGAACTATTAATTTGCTCTAATTTTTGTAGGCAGTGTTCGCACTTACAAACTTTTAATAAAGTTTTATTTTTCATAAATTCTGTATTTTTTTTTAAGAAACCAAATTTTTTGTTTTAATGCAAGTATTAATAAATAGTTTTTCTTATTATTTGGAACTTTCATAAAAAAATTCCTAACCAAAATTTTTATTGGTATGTCAATCATTCATATTTTATAATGCAAAAAAAGATAGTACAAATCAAATAAATTCCTTTTGAAACTTTCAAATCAATCAATCCTTAAAAAAACAATCAATAAAATAATTATTCCTTGGTATTCGATCCCTTTAATAGATAGATGGTTATTGGGGCAAATAATACCTCCTATGATGTTTGCCATTTCTGCTTTTACTGTTATTTCATTATCTGTTGGAGTAATGTTTGATCTCATAAGGAAAATAGTTGAATTTGGTTTACCTTTATTTTTAGCTTTAAAAATTCTTTTTTTTAGTTTGCCCAGCTTTTTAGTTTTATCATTTCCGATGGCAGTTTTGCTTTCAACTTTATTAGCTTATGGAAAATTATCCAGCAATTCTGAATTATTGGCTTTGAAATCTTTAGGTATAAAAACTTCGCGAATTATATCTCCAGCTATTGCCCTTTCAATATTTATGACAGGATTAACTTTTTACTTCAATGATAATTTAGTTCCTGCAAGTAATAAGTTGGCTGAAACAACATTAAGAGCTGGGATTGGAAGTTCTTTTAGCGGTGAGACATCTAAAGAAAATATTATGTTTGCTAGATATGGCTCTAGGATAAATGCATCAACTAAAAAGCCGACTAAGGCGAATACCTACCTTACGCATATATTTTATGCCTCAAATTATGAAAATAACATTATGAAAGAAGTTACAGTATTAGATTTTTCCAGAGAAGATTTTCAACAAATCCTAAAAGCAAATACTGCACAATTCGACAAAAAAAACTCTTCTTGGATATTTTATGAAGGAAGTGTTGTATCAATCGCGCCGAGCGGACAAACTAGCAATATTCAATTTAGAGAATATACATATCCATTCGTAGAGGGTCCCTTAGAATTAGCAAAAGTTCCTAAAGATGCGACTGAAATGACTCTCAAGCAGGCTTTAAACGCAGAGAAAATATTTAAAAAAACTGGGAACCTAAAAGAATTAAGAAGAATTCAAGTACGTATTCAGGAAAAATTCACCCTACCTTTTGCTTGTCTAGTATTTGGTTTAATAGGTAGCAGTTTGGGATCAAAATCTAATTTGAGATCTTCCAAAAGTCAGGGTTTTGGATTAAGTGTGATTCTTATATTAATTTATTACGTTATGTCATTTGTATTTAGTTCATTTGGAGTAAAAGGTTTATTAACTCCAATTTTTGCTGCTTGGTTACCTGTCTTAATTTCTTTGGGAGGGGGAATTTATTTCTTAAGAAAATCAAGTTCTTTATAGTAATTTTTTTAAAAAACTTTAATGTAACCATTAAAAATTTTTTCAGATTCATTTTTATAAGGTTTAGATTTTTCAAATCTTATCTATTCTTTTATAACCAAACCAATCTGGATGATTAGTTTCTTCGATGAAACTATTTTCTAGAGTTAACTCTATTTCCCAATTACCTATCTTTTTTATAAGTTGGCAATCATCACAACCAATAAATAATTTTAGAGAGGCAATATCATCTTTATGTTTTTTCTTATAGCCAATAAGCCATTTTGACTTTGCTATATTTTTTGCTTCAAGTTTACTTGAAGCCACAATTAATCCAAATTCATGTTTTTCCTGCATAGATTTTGGATTATAACCTCCAATATTTACAAACCATAAATATTTTGGGGGCTTATTTTTTTTTACTAGATGCTTTTTATCTAATTTATCCTTTTCAAAATTTATTAAATTAATCTTATAACCATCTATATATTTTATTTTTTTATAACTGTCAATATGCAAACCTTCTGAAGATCCAAACCAATCATTTCTTAATATATCGAATGTATCCTCAATTTTAGATCCAATAACCCATCTAACATCATGTAATTCAATATTAGCTTTTTTTGCTCTACCTCCAAGAACAACTAAAAAAAGAAAATTTTTTTCTAATTTTTCCACTTAAAATAAAAAAATTTTTTTTAGAACTTTTTTAAATAATCAAGAATTATCTTGAAGATAATTCTTACTAAGTAAGGTATTCCAGTTAATTAAACCAACCTTTTTTCTTTTCTTTAGCTTTAGGTGAAGTCTGTATCTTTGGCGATTCGTCTACTCTGCCTTTAATAATCATTAAGGGGACAATTGCCCATAGAGTTAAAAATAATATCCAAAAGAGGTAAATGTTCATGGTATTAAGATCAATAAATTTATACTAAAAATAAAGAAATAATATTCGTGAGTTTCTTTGTAAAGTCAGAGTTTAAATGTATAATATTATTTACTTTTATTTACAATCCAAATCAAATAATTGGATAAGTTGGTAGATATAATAAATTTATTTTAAAGTTATAAAATTAGAAATTGTCTATTATTCTATTAAAATAATTGCACTCAACAAAACCACTACTTTGCTTAATGACCTGTAGAGTGCATATATATAGTGACACGACAAAAATTTTTTCGTGATTTTTAAATCAACATTTTTTTATCCTAAAATTTATTTACCAAAGTTACTTATAGATGAAAAAATGTAATTTATGTCATAAGCCAGATAAAACTCATTACAGAGTTAAATCCATAATTCATACGGACTGGATTTTTTGTTGTAAAGAATGTTGGAACTTAATTTCTATACATAAAAATTATTCCTATGGTGGCACTAGAAAGTCAAAATAAATTAATTTTATTAGAAAAAAAATTTTTAACTTTCTAAAAAAAATCATTAATTTCTTTTTTTATAAATTTATATTTTAAATTAATTCCTTTAATTAATTCATCTACTTCTTTTTTTGTATTCTTATATTCATTTATTTTTTGTTTAGTTTTCTCATAGAAAATGGATTCAAATCTTCCTGGACTTACCTCCTCAATCCAATATCCTGCCAAACAATAAATTTTGTTTGGAACAAAAGTAATAATAAATAATTTCTTGGAATTCTTATATTGATCAATTATCTTATTAGCCAGAGTGCCTTTAGTTTTTTTAGTCCCAAATAGAGCAATATCTTTTGCTAAAGGCTTAAAATTCTTCAATAGATTTTTATTTTTTTCTACTGTATTTCTGGAAATTATTTTTTCTAAAGAATAACAATAATCCAAAAAATTAGTATTTTCTTTTTTTGAAGGATATATAGTTATGATGGAACTTAAAAGTAAAAAAGAAGTTAAAATAAATTTTTTAAACATTCATTTTAATTAGATTTATTATTCCATAAATATAAAAATACAATTCATAAATTACTATTAATTACCTCTATAAGATTCACATTAATTAAAGAATTTATATTAATTTAGCTTAACCCTATTGAGAAAAATTTAAAAGTATTTCGGACTAATTAAGTATTAATTAAATTCATAAAATTTTTTTCTTATTATAAAATGATGAAAAATTCTTTTTTAAAAAATAAAAGTATCAAATCTTTTTTAGATTTTTTTTCAAGAGTATCAATTTCAGCAATATTTATCTCAGCCATACCAAGCAAAATAAATGATTTTGAAAGAACAGTTGAATATATTTCTTCAAAAGGTATTCCAGAACCAATTTCATCTATTCTTCTAGTGGGAGCCATTATATGTCTTATCTTGGGTTCTGGATTTTTTATATTTGGAAAAAATCAAAAAATCGGTTCAGTCTTTTTATTACTATTTATAATTCCAACAACAATAATTTTTCATGTGTTCCCTTTTCATCAAAGAGCAGTATTTATGAATCTCGCATTGATAGGCGGATTAATTATTTCTGCAATAAGGAAACCAAAATAAATTACTTAATAAAAGAAACCTAAATATTTTCTTAATTTTTCTCTCTTAATTCTGGGAAGCAATTTGCAATATGAATTAATTCATAAACCTCTTTGCTATCATATTTTTTATTCGGAATTCCACTTCCCACCTCAATACCTTTCTTTTTCATCTTCTTTAATATTAGTTCTTGTCTTTGCATACTTGACATAGACTTAAATCTTTTAGTTCGTTCTTCTTTATTCACTAGGTCTTAATTTAGTTAAACTTTATTAATAAGGTTATATCAATTAGCGATTCATTAGATAAGTAAGAAAGCCAGTAAATGTTAGTAATTTAAATCCAATAAAGAAAGGCAAATATTTTTTTACTTTTTTGCCAAATGGCAATAATTTGTTTAATGAATTAATCATCCTTACATTTAATATCTTTTTATTTAAATATCCTAACGAATTTTTTTTTGAATTATTCCATTTCGATTTGTACATTTTAAATAGTAGATCTAAACTAGAAGGATTACGCCCCTTTTTTTTTATGAATGATAAAGAAACAATCATTTCATTATTAAATGAGTTTGCCAATCCAAAAAAAATGGCCTCATTTTTTGTTAATAATGCAACACCAGATTTCTTATTCATAAGACCCAGTGGTAATCCTATAGAGGCAAAAGGGTTCGAACAAATGATTACTGGGGATATAATTCAAGAAAAGGCAGAAATAACCAGAATTCACCGATTCGAATTTTTAAGCGAAAATATAGTAATGTGCATTTTCACACTAGGTTCAAAATTTACTTATAAAGGGACACATAATGATGACTTACCAACAGTTACGTCAATTTTTAAAAAAGTAAATAATGTTTGGAAAATTCACTGGATGCAAAGATCTACAGGAAATTCGGATTTATCTTTATGGGATTAGCAAAGTTAATAGCTCTTTTAATGGTGCTATTACTTGTAGGTAGTTCTTTTATTGGTTTAATTTTGTATTTTATAAAATAAATCAAATAAAGAATACCCAGTAACTATTTCTTTTTTTAGAAAACAATTGCTTATTTTATGCTAAGTAATTTGATTTTCAGGTAAAAATAAAAACTTTAGACAGACTAACGCCTATATCTAAAGCCAATAAAGCAATTAGTAACTTACTCATTTTTTAGAACTCTCAACTATTTTTTTGTAAAGTTCCTCAGAAATAGGTTGCATAACCTTTTAAAAATCTAATTACAAATTAATTATTTTAAAATTAATTTCTCGTTACTAAATATACGAATATATGAATTTTTAAATAGGCAAAAAATATATTCACTATAAGTTCTTCTTATAAAGTATTAATAAATACTCAATCCTAAAACATCAATAAATGTCCAAACTTTTTAAAAAAGAAATTAGAAATCTTATTTTAAGTAAATAGATCCTCTATAAGTAAGCTTTATAATCTTTTCTTCTTGTTTTCTACAATATACGAATGACTTTCCATTGAAATACATGTTTACCATGATGCAGCTCCTGAACTTGCTCAAGTCCCCGTCCTATGGCTTGAGTCGTACTGCGGTCTATCAGATGGTAGATCGGACGATTTTGTAGTAATCACTACAATTTATTTATAAAGTATTTATACTTAGATGTCAACAATTAATAGGAATTAAACTTCAATTTAAAATTAGATTCTGCCTTCAAGAACTCCTTAAAAAGATTAAAGAACAGATAACTACGAGTAATTCCCATAAAAACTGCAAGAAATGCTAGCACCACACAAATGGGGCAATGTGGGAATCCCATTATTTATTTTCCAATATGATTTTTAATTCAGCCTCTGCATTTAGAATATCGATTCTTCTCTTAAATCTTTTAAAAAATTTAATTACTTTTTTCAAAATTAAACCTTCTTTAGGCATCAATAATAATATTATTATCAGAATGAAATTATCAATGCGCAAAAATACTGAATCCATTGATATAACTCATTTTTTGTAGCATAATTATACAATAAACAACACCAGCATATGCTTAGATATTCATGGTCAATTAACCAATAAAGGGTTATTCAGAATCAAACATGACAATTGATTTTCTATTTACCTTGCAGTGTTATTTTTCTTTTGCTAAAAAAATAGAGCGGGCTAAAGTCCAATACTCCACGAGGATTTAGTCCGCAGCCTAAAATCTGAGAGTGCAAATATTTCTTAATTAATATTCAACTAAGCTATATGAGATAAATATCTTGATTACTTAATAACTTTATTTTGTATATTGCTATTACATAAATTATGAGTTTATTTAAATTAGTTACTAAATCCTCGTGGAGAAAGCTTTAGTAAATTTCTTGTACTTGTTACTAATAAGATCAGCCGAATCTCATTATGGAGAATCAATTTTATCTGGAAAAGTTCCATCCAATTCAATCAAAAGTTTTTTTAGGCTTTAAAAATTTAGATTCATAGCTTTCTTAACATTGAATAACTGATTTGAGTTAAGTTGGTCAATTATCTCTATTGCAAAAGATAAGGTTGCGAATCTTGTACTGAAGATGCAATTTGATCATTTAAATTTCTAAGAAGATGATGGCCTCATGCCAATAGAAGATTTCAAGGCTTTACATCTTCAAAAAAGAAAATTGAAAGTGAAAAGACAGCCAGGAAATATATCTTATTTAAATCAAAAATATAGAAAAATGATTACTCAAAAAAGAAATGACTTTTTAAGGCATATAAACCCTTTTAGAAAGTCATAAATTGTAAATCTAAATTTTGTTAATTTGTCTAACTAAGGATCTTAAAGAGTAAAATTTTAATGGTGTTTCTTTGGAAGAGTTTCACCGAGAGGGGTCGATTTTTGGCCCCTTCTTTGCGAAGATATTTTTTATTTGAAACTCGTCATAAAATAAAAATAATACTTTTCTAAAATAAAAAAAAATGAAGTAAATCTTTTTTTAAAGTTTTTATTACCACTTAATGAAAACTCTATATCTTCAACTAAATCCTCTTATTAAAAAAACAAAAGTTTTAGCTTATGGACCATTTCCCATAATTTATTGAAATTTTTCATTTGCGATTTTTAATGGCTTCACCTACAAGTTGGGAATTCTACAAAGAAATTGAAACTAAAACTCTATGGGTCAATATTTGTACCCAAAATTTAGAAGGAGTAGCAATTTCGATCAATAAATGGTGGAAGACAAGATATCCAGCATACAAAATCAGAATAGTTTCTAAAAAAGAATTTGAGCTAGTAAAAATGCAAGCTGGGAAAAAGGAGCAATAAAATTATTCTTTGGTAAATATTGATGCTGAATATTTAATTTTTGAAGCTATTATAAGGTCAATAAATTAAAGAACAAATGAACTCTGCATTTGCAAAAGTCTCAAATTTGAAAGTTAACAGGGCTTCTAAAATAGCTATTACTTTCGCATCATCAACTTTCTTTTTGTATGCCTTGGGTCAAGCACCAATTTTTAAAAATATTCTTGCAGGTGCCTTCTCTTGCTCTGGCTAAATAAAATACTGTTTTTTTTGAGAAGCTAAAAAGCTAAAGTAGACTGTAATTGACAGTCGATCTAAACTTAGAGGGATAAACCCCTCTTTTTTAATGTTTAATAGATTTATTGCTGAAAAGATAATGACTCTTCTTATTTCTCTTTGCAGCTGATGAATATTTCCCCGCACCTATTAATTGATGCTGTGATAATAAGCGCTGCCCTTACGATAAGTTTGGTATTAAGAGCAAAAGGTAATGCTGCCAGAAAAGAAAAAGAAAATAAATGATTACTAAAGAAGAAGAAAAAGAATTTAAAAAACCTAAATTATATAGATTTTGGAACTTTCTTATTTATGGAAGTTCCATAGCTATTGGAGTTTTCTTAGTTTATTTATATTCTGCTTATGTCTTTATAAATAAATGACTTAAATCTACGGCATAGCGATTACTTATGGGGTTGTAAGTCTTTTATTGCTTGGTGGGTTTGCATACTTTACTTTTACAATGAAACGCTAATTTTTATGTCCTCTTCAATGATAGATTTCTTAGATAAATTTTTTGATTTATATATAGTATATCAACAAGAAATTCCACATCAAAAGATGGTTGAGATTTTAAGAGAATATGCAGATAGATTAGATGAATGATACATACTGGAAGATCTAAGAAGGTATTAAGAGAATATAATTTCTAGCAAAATTTACACAAAATTTTTAAAGTTGGAATAAATTTTTTGAAGATATTTTCCTTGCAATTATTGATTATTTGAGATTTTTTTATCCTAAATCCGTACAATTTTGTTCCTCTAACCGCACACATAAAACTTGAAATTTACTATTCAAATGAATTAGAACATAGTTGTAGCCAAGGGGTTAGTCTTATGGCACTAAATGACACATTTACTATCCAAGAAATTAATTTGGATAAAAAAAATCTTTCATTTGATAATAAGCTCCAAGAAATTGAAGCTTTTTGGAATAACGAATGTGCAGAACACCCGAGTAACAACCATTGCAAGATTTTTTGTGATTAAAACTTTAACTTTTAGGTATTCTTACGCTTGATTTTTACATAATACCCGTACTAGAGAATAATCAGACAGAAAGGAGGCCAAGCAAATGACTAATTTAGGTATAGAAATCTTATTTTGGACAATTTTAATTTCTTATCTGGGATTAAGGTTTTCTCAAACTTGGAATGGATTCAAAAAACAGTATTAATTAGGAGAACAGAAAATGAAACTACAAACTCAGTTCACGGTTCCAAAAAAAGAATTAAAAGATCTTGATTATGTTAAAAAACTAGATTTCTTAGAAGAAACTTTAAACAAAGAATGTATAGATTATCCAAATCAAGAAGATTGCTTGGTTTGTTGCAATTAGAAATCAAAAAATAGCCGTTTTTTAAAAGTAAATAAATTTTTATTAGTATTTATAAATTTTCAAAAAGGAGGTTAGCACTTTGGAATTAAGATTCTTCCCAATAAATATTTTTAGAGAGACTCCAAAAGTCACATTCTTTGATGCAGGCATAGATATTACTAATGGTGCTGATGTTGTGATCCATTCTGGGGAAGCTATATCTCCTCCAGATGATTTAAAAGATGAGCAATATTACGTTCATAATCATCAAATTGACCACAATTTAGTTATCACTGGAGAAAGGAAATTTATTTTAATAAATCCTTCCTGGGATGAACCTCATCATGTGATTTATTTAAATAGATCTATGGGAGCATTAGAAATTCCTATAGGAACTTATCACAGATCAATCTCAGGAAAAGAAGGTAGTATTGTTTTAAACCAACCCAAAAGAGATAAATTTTTTGATCCTGCTAAAGAATTTAACCCTCAAAAATTAGACAAAATTAATTTAATTAAGGCAAGAAAAAGTCCGCCTGTTTATTGGATTTACGAAAATAACAAAATCAAAAGAGTCTATTTTAATCCTCTAGAAAGAAAAGTTAAAACTCTCGTTTGAAATGAAAAAACATATATCCCATAGTAATAATTTAAAAAACTTGAATTTAATTATTAATTCTGATACTTATAAATTGGCTCACGAAGATATTGGTTTACTTAGCCGAAATGAAATGCGTGGAGTCAGAATGCTTCTTGAGATTACTAAACCAGATTTAATCCTTGAAGAAAATAAAATTCTTTCAACAATAATTATTTTTGGAGGCGCAAGCATTACAGAAGAATCAAATACAAAAAAGAGACTTGAAAATATAAAAGAATTAATTAAAAAAAATCCTAAATCGATACTTCTAAAACGAAATTTAAATAGATTAGAAAATTTGCTTCTAATGAGTAATTACTATCAATCGGCAAGGGAGTTTTCTAAACTTGCTTCAATTAATAATCAAAATAAAAACTTTAATTCTAATGTGATTGTTACAGGTGGGGGGCCAGGAATTATGGAAGCTGCTAATAGAGGTGCATTTGAAGCAAATTGTAAATCTATAGGGTTAAATATCAGTCTTCCTAATGAACAAATACCAAATGCTTTCATAACTCCCGGTCTTTGCTTTAAATTTAATTATTTTGCATTAAGAAAGATCCATTTTGTTATGCGATCATTAGCTGCTGTATTTTTCCCTGGAGGTTTTGGAACACTAGATGAATTATTTGAACTATTGACACTTTGTCAAACAGGAATGAAAACTAAAATCCCTATCATACTTTTTGGTAGAGAGTATTGGAATAAGATAATTAACTTTGAATATTTAGCTGATCTTGGATTAATTGAAGATGAACATTTAAATCTTTTCCAATATGCAGACACTGCATCAGAAGCATGGAAAATTATCAAATCATCAAAAAAGCCAGCCTAGAATACTACTACAAGCTGACTTGATAACAAATGTAGAAGAATGATTAATAAGTATTTGATATTTTGTTTTTCATACTTTCAATCTTGTTAATTAATTCATCTAACCATTCTGTATTATTTTGCTCTTGTCTTTTATGGCTTTGACTTTTTTGAGTACTCATTAATTTCTTTTATTAAGATTGTCCATTTAATATATCTTTTGAACTTACAGGAATCAATAAGCAATATTACCAAATCGATTGATAAGACAAGCTTTAGTAGCATTTCATACAAACCTAACCAACACAAATTAACAAAGAAAAATTAAATCTCTTCAGTTAAGTATTTTCTACGATGTTTTTATTTGAGATTCTGATTTGAATTAGAAAAGAGCATAGATGTTCCTATGGAAAAATCAATTCTAAATTTTATTTATTGGATCCTATTAAAGTCAGCTGAAAGTTACTACGGAGATTCATTAAAAACAGAAGTACCCTATACACCTTATTTTTAGTTTTATTGAACCTTAACTTTTAATATTAGATCTCTAGTTTGAGAGTGACAATTTTTTAATAAATTTTTCAAAATACACAATATGGGTTACCTATAGATTCACTGCAAAATAATCTCTTAAGTTGAATTTCTTTTACTGATTGTGAATAAATTTGAGCTGTAAGGATCGCTCCAAAATTAACTAAAACTAAAATTAAAAGAAGTAGCTCAATTGCGAGGTTGTTCATGAGATACTCTCCTTAAATATACATAAAACCCTATAACGTCAAAATAGGTATTGAATAGAGTTTTAATTCCTATTTTTAGCCATCGAGATTTTTTGGTACTGGTCTAAGTTCACAATTTTCAACGCATTCTTCTAAAGACTTTTCATAATTACTCTTAATTTCGCAACTACGAAGACAATCATAAAAGGCATACTTAGGATCTAATTCATTTTTGAATAGTTTATTTCTAAATGTATTCATGATCAAACACCCTTTGCTTTTTTTTCAAGTTGATTAATTAATTTATCCAACCAAAGAGTGTTATTGATCTTTGTTGTTTTTTTAAAGTATTTCGTTTTGTATGTACCCATGAAGTTAAACCTCAATCAGTGGATCTAACTTAGAGGTTAAAATTAAGATTTCATAGAGCAAAAATACTGATTATGAAAATAGTGAAATATTTAAACCCTATTAATTACTAATTAATCTTTTAGGTATTAAGACTCTTGATTCTTCTTTATTAGTGATACTAAATAACTGCAAGAACAGTATGATGAAATTAGATTTATGTAAATTCAATTAAAAATAAAATTCAAAATATATTCAGTAATTGGTTTAATATATTTTTAATAAAAAAAACTAACTGATAATCAAATGGATTGTATCTAATTTGGTATTTATTATTATGTTCCAAGACAAGTTGAGGAAATTCCCTTTTTTCATTATTAATTTGAATTTATTATTAAATAGGGTTAACTAGCCCCCTTTTTTTTATAATGTTATACAAATACTAAGAGATTATTTAACTTTTCCTGCTTTAATAAAATATTGTGGAATTAACTGAGCTAATCAAAGATTACGTAGCCACAGAATTATTATCAAGTATTGAACTTGATTTTCTCGAAGGAGAGTTATGGGAAACTACTCAACATATTGCTGAAATAAATACAGTTTTTACAGCCCCAAAAAAAATATGCGAGAAATTAGACCTAGATGAAAAATCATGTTGGCAATTATGTTGTGCTGCTGTACTTGACTCCTCAAGACCTTTAAAGAACGGACAAAAAAGAGTTGATGATTTTAAAAAATTAATTAAACAATATGAAATTAACTTCATATAAAAAACAGAAGAATCTATGAAACATTTGCTTATTGCATCAATTCTTTTTTTATACCTTTAGGAGCTTTTGCTGATGAAAGGCAAAGACAAATTGAGTACGAAGCTATAAATCTTGTTATTAAAAAATATGGAAAAGGCTTAGAAAATAGATTAATTCGAAATAAATAAGAGGTAATTAGCTCCTTTTTTAATAGCAAAGTACGCTATCCGCTTTAATTGATTCTTCAACTAGAACATCTGGCATAACAAACTCTGCAGTATATCCATCTAGAAGGTTCTCATCGTAACCCCTAGATTTAGCAGACATTCCTGAGACATATATGGTAATTTTTGAACTCTTTAAATTTTGAAGATGTTCGTATAAATCTCCAGTACCTTGACCAACTATTTCACCAGCTTTTTTGCAATTTAATATTTGTACTCCGTCCCCTGCTAGAAAAATTGTTACTTTATGATCATTTTTTTCTGCAGTAAGGGCAACCAATAAACCTAAAGTTATTTTATTTTTGGATTCTAAACCGCTGTAAATATGTACTAACACTTTATTGTCGGTAATGATAGACATTTAATCCTCCATAAATTTTGTTTTATATCCTAAATAAGATCTATTTTCATTAGCTGTTTTTTTATGAAACGCTTACCACTTGCACCTCTTTTTTATTAGCAGATGGCTATTAGGTATTAAAAATGGCTCCAAAATATAGAAGTCTTCTTCCAACCTTATTCCATAAATGATTGCGAATAATAGATTTATACACCTCGACTTTTTGCCAATTTTCTTGCTTTTTCCTTATTTTTTCGTAAGTATGCGTATATAGGCTCTAATTTGCTCTAAAAAACTGTGACATGGGGGTTTACGATTATGGAAATTCCAGACGAAATGTTGAAAGAAATTAGAGAAAGTGGATATGATCAAGAGCTTGTATATAACTACATAAGAGAACTATTGAACAGCGATAAACAAATTAATGAAAATAACAATCTAGAGCTTATAGACAATTACTTATTAGACAAAGATCTAAAAGAACCTGCTGCTGAGATACAGATGGCAGCAGAGATTATAGATATTTACTTATTAGATAAAAGATTTATGAGAGAGCTTGAAGATGATAAAGAATATGATGCTGCTTAATTAGATAAAGTACCTATTTTTTCCTATTTATTTAAAGGTTATTCTTTTGAGCAAATAACAGGATTAAAACAATGATGAAACTTGCAATCATTTTTTTACCAATTTTATTTGCAGTTATTTGGGCTGCTTTTATAGGTTTAAGAATAAATAAAGTAGAAATTAGAGATGGAAAAAGAAAATTAATTAATTACTAATTGATTGACAGTCGATCTAACATAGAGGGATAAAACCCCTTTTTTTTATGACTGCTCAAAATTTCATGAATATTGTTCGATTTAAATTAAAGTCTGATTGTGTAGATAAGTATTTCGAAGTAATCGATAAAACAAGTTTTGAGGGGATGACTCAAAGATATATCGCTAAAACTGGAGATTATGATTACTGTTTTGTTGGGATTTGGGAAAGTGCAGAAGCTATTGCAGCTCAAAGACCAGCTATGATTGCTCATCTTGATGAGGTTAGAGGATTTATGGAAGAGTTGTCTCCTGAACTTGGAGTTACTGACCCTGTTTCAGGAAATATAGTTTCTAAAGTTGGGTATCACGATTGACAGTCGATTTAGAATAATCAGAAATTATCACTTTTAATGGCTTTAAACAAAAAGACTTATGAATATAATTTTCCAATAGAATTATTTGATGTAGGTAACAAATGCAGTAGAAATGATATTGATCAGAGATTAGAAAAAGTAAGGATAGATGGATGGAAAGGTGTTACAGAATTTCTTAATTGTTTTGCATTAGTAGTAACTATTGAAAAAGCTAATAAACCCAAAAATCATAAATACAAAGATTTTTTTAAAAACAGAAAAGAATTTTTCTGGGAGAGTCAAGAACCAGAAGATCCAAGAGGTGTAAAAAATAAATTTGGATCACCAAATACACCACAGATGATTTGCTTACTTAGTGGAGAAAAACCATCAATATTATTTGCAAGAATAAATGAAAAGACTAAAGGGAAAACCAACAAATTTATTTATTGTGGAGAAATAGAAGTCGAGAGTTTTGACAATGGCACAGATAATTTAAAACCGTTTGGAGTAAAATTCACCACAAAGGAAATACCAAAAGAAATTCCTTTAGATTTAACAGACTTAATAAATTGGAAACCGGAAAATAATTCATCTCTTGTTGAAGCTGAGAAACTTGCAAGTACTCATACTTTAGATAGTGAAGCAGATGAAAATGAATCAGAAGGTCAAGGAATAATAACTAACCAACAACTTAAAAAAGCTATAGAAGATTATGCCATGGAAAAAGCTTTTGATCATTATAAATCTCAGGGCTATACGACATTTGACGTTTCTAAGAAAAAAGATAAAGGGTATGACATTGAATGTGAGAGACCCGGTTCAACAAAGTTTGTGGAGGTCAAAGGTACTCATAAAAAGGTTGGTGTGTATTAGTAACTGCAAACGAAGTTAAAACTGCTAAGAAAAAACCTGTAGATCTATTTATCGTAAATAAAATAAATTATCGATGGATTGATGATGAATTTGAATGTTATGACGGAGAACTGAGAATTATTTCACCTTGGAAACCTAAATCAAATAAGTCTTCTCTAAAGGAAATTAGTTACAAGTTTTGCCCAGAAAAATGAAACGCTTACTACTTTGCATAGCTAAAAGCTAGCAATTGATTGTTGATCTACTTTAGAGAGTAAACAATCCTCTTTTTTTTGATGAGAAACAAATTTAAAAGATCAGGTTTTTTTGATATGTCTGATGACCTTTTCTATCGAATATCATTAATAGGATTTTTAGTTGTTTTTAGCTCAATGGTATTTTTCCTAACGAAATATAGAGAAAAAAAAGTTAATAATATAAGTCATATTTCCATAACTGAACAAATTAAATTTTTAAAGCATTAATGCAAAGATTTATAATTTCACCGTTATTTGCTTTATCTAGGTTTTTTATAAATACTTACGGAATATTTTTAAAGTTTTTTCTTCAATTAAATGGTGGCTATTGGTCAAGAATTGGTTTAACCGAAAATATTACAGGGGAAAGAATTAAAAAAAGAAGATTATATATCTTGCCTTTTTATATTCTTCTGGCTTTATTGTTTGGATTACTATCTGCTCTATATTGGTATTTTATTATTCTCCATATACCACTTTCAATAGAAAGATATTTAAGTCCATTGAATAACAATATTGCTTTAATAATTGCTTTTGCTACTTTCTTTGGTTGGCTTTATATTCTTTGTAAAACAAAATAAATAAAATGCTTACTAAGATATGATGTGGTGTGATGATTAAAGATTTAATTAATCATGATTAAATCAATCTTAAGGATTCATGCAAAATATTTGAGACCGATTATTTTATTTATACGACAGTTCTGGTGATCGACTCGACCAAGGTTGACCAACTAGATCTTCACTAGCCAATGGTCTGCAATACCAAGGTAAATTAACTTTTCTAACCTTTACGGAAAGTAAGTTAAGTAATCAGAAATTAAACTTTCGGGATTAATTCTGAACTATCTTAAAAATAAAGTCGTTTGTAAAGCATGAAGAAGTGAGTAATCACTTTTATTTTCAAAACTAATTTCTAAGAAAATTCTTAATCTGATTATTAAATAGATCTCCTTTCTGTCGTCACCATTAAAAAAAGACCTGTCAAAGGGTCTTTTTTTATGTCTTAAATTTTATTGATTGACTGTTAATCCAAAAATAACTAAATAATTTATCTCGCTCTTTCGCGATCAGTTAATGCTTTTTCAAAAGTAGAAAATAAAGTGCAAATGCTATTTAATGCAATCAACAAAAAAACTACTGATCTTCCATGTTGATTTAATTGAAGTGATCTTTGAGTCATACTCTTAATAATCGTCGTTGTAATCGGATGGACTACCAGTTAAAGAACAAACAACTGATTCCTCTTTTTTCATTTCTTTTATTTCCATTATTGGTCTGCCCATTTTCTTAAGAACATCTATATCTTTTTTAGTCTGACAGCGAGCAATTATGTCTCCTTTTTGATCAAAGCAACTGTAGTAAGTCATTTTATTAAATGCAATTTAAAGTTTATGGTTGATTTCAGTTGTAGCAATGCAACCGACTCATGACAACCATATTTTTAATTTAGGTCAGCCATAGATTTAAATGGCTAAAAAAAAATACCTCTTTCCGTACCTAAATGTTCCTCAAACCGCACACATTAGATACGCAGTTTTTTAATCAAATCAATTAGAACAAAGAAGTAGTTAAACAAATATTCAAAGGAGAATTTATGAGTGGAGATTTTGAGACTCTTGAAATTAATCAACCAAAAATTAAATATTTTAAACCAGAAGACAATACAGAATGGTTAGACAAATTAATTAATAATATTGAGGACATGAAGGACAAGATATCAAAAGATTCTTAGAAATTTAAGTAAGAAACTTTTTTATTTGATCTTTAGTTTGAATGAGAAGCAATTCAAAAAAGAATTTAAATTTTGTATTTAAGGTAACCGCTTTTTTGTGAGTATTATTCAGAATAAGAGTCCGACTATTTTTTTATGGAAAAAAATTTAGATGAAAATTCTTATGAAAAAAGAATTGAAAATATAGAAAAAGGAAAATCTTATTTAAAAAGTAATGGATTTTTTAAATCAAAATCTAATCTATTCGAAGACATACAAAGATTTATTTATAAAAGGTAATTAAAAATATTTTTTACTTTTGATTAATTAAATCTCTCCATAAGCAAGCCATCACATAAAAGAAAGAAAGACTTGAAAAGGTTAGGAGAAAAAAAGAATGGGTCAATTTTCTATAACTAAATTAATCCAAATAATCCTGCAGTAAAACCAACAGCAGCAAGGAATACGAACTCAATTAAATCTCTTGGGGCAGAGTTCATAAAAAAACTGATTTGAGTCATAATTTTATGACTTGAGAGGATTTCTTAAATCAAACTTTTCAGCTTTTTCAGTTTGACACTCAGTATCATCTTCAGCACATTTGATTTCAGCTTTTTTGTTCATGTGGCTACTACAACCGCCTGCTATAACTGGTAAACCGGTCGTAGCCGTAAAACCAGTTAGACATGCAAATGCTATATAAGGAAAAAGTCTTTTCATTTGATTGTTACTTTATGTAAACTTATTATGTTACATAAAAAGCTCAAGTGTGAGTAGCTGATATTTCGCGTGCACCCTATACCAATCATCTAAAGTGATTTAGCAAACCTATGAGTTTTATATTAACTGAGTATTTTTACTTATATGTTGAGTTGAAGACTTTAAATAATTAATGTTTGTTTTGGGTATATATATAAGTCATGGATAAAGAACATTTAATTGATTTAATATCTAATAGCATTATTTCTGAGATTAAAAATCTCGAAATTAATGAGGAAAAATTGATTGCAAATAATTATTTAAATAATCTGAATTTAAATCAGCTTAGAATAATTTCTAAAGAATTTATTTTGTAATTTTTATTGAATATTTATTTAAATAAATGAGATTTTCTTTACTATTATTTGAATTTTAATAAGTTAATACCTTTTAATATGAATGATTCAGAAGAATTTAAACCTAGCCTTAAACAAATCAATGAGGATATCAGACCTACATGGGAAGATATCAAAAAACAATCAGAAGTTTTAGTTAACAAACTTGGTTGCCCTAGATCATTTGTAGGAGGGATGCTTCATGCAATAGCAAGCGACTTCTCTGATATGAAAACTTGGGAATAAATGAAAAACTTATTACTTACACCACTTTTCAAACTATTCAAAAAAAGCACTTTCCTCTTATCACTAAATCAAAACTCGTGCCCTATTTTAGATGCTGAAGACATAAAAAAGCAAGAACAGAAAGAAGCTATTGAAAGGTTGTACCCGTAAACTTTTAACGGAAATGTATCTGATCATATATACGATGCAGCACGGTCCTATATATACACCCCCATGCCACTCATTACTTTCCTAAACAGATAACTTGATGGATAATATATTTACAGAAACAAATCACATGATATAAAGTTCACGATTTATTCACAATATATAATTTCCTCATAATCAATTGGTATGACTGAAATAAACTACTGGCTAATGAAAAGTGAGCCCATCAAGTTATAACTGTGATCTCAAAGAATAATTTTCTGTCCAAACTTTTAGCGAAATTTAAGTTATTTAAGAACCTAGGAGAGCTTTGCACTCCAACATTTCTTTAGTGGCAGCTGATTTATTTGATCTCAATGAAATAATATCTGCTAAAAAGTTAGCATCATCTTTTACTCCACAAAAACGTCCTGAGCCCCATGTATAAAGCCAAGGTAAACCAAGAAAATACAGCCCAGGTGATTGGGTCACACCTCTTTCATGAATAGGAAAACCAGTTCCATCAAAAACTGAAATATCTACCCAACTAAAATCACTTTTATAACCTGTACACCAAATTACTACTGCTAAGTTTTTGCATTCAATTTTAGTACCTTTGACATTTTCCGTTGGTTCCCAGCAAGGAGAATATTTCTCTTCTTTAGGAGCATCTATATTATTTTTTGAAATCCACTCATCAATACTATTTCTTATTCTGCAGTAAACAGAATCTGCTCCATCAAGATTTTTAGAAAGATCATTTGAAAATTGAATATCATTAATAGTTAACTCTTCCAGTCGTCCATGAAGATTCAACCCTTCTACAGCTCTCCTTCTAAGATCTATTTCTCTTCCGTTATCTCTTCCAGTTAAATAATGATTAGTTTTATTCCTTACACTTTTAGGATCATCGTGTTCTCCAATAGGCATTGAATAATAACCCATTCTGTCAAGCCAATCTACAACATCTCTTCCTCTATACCTTCTGGGAGATCTTGGAGCACTCCCAACGCTTAAATGAACTTCTCTTTTTTCAAAAAAAAGATCTTCAGCTATTTGACAACCTGATTGACCACTGCCAACAACTAGGACAGGTCCATCTGGTAATGAATTTGCATTTTTATATTCTCTCGCATCAATTTGCAGGATATTGGTTGGTAATCTCTCAGAATGAGGATGTCGGTTCGGAACATGATAAGCTCCAGTTGCTATAACAACTTGATCAGCTTCAAAATTTCCACGGTTAGTTGAAATAAAAAACTTTTCATTTTTTTTAACTAAATGTTTTACTTCAATCCCTTCAAGGATATCTGCCTTAACAAATTCAGAATATTTTTTTAAATATTTAACTATATTTTCTTTATCCATAAACCCATTAGGGTCTTTACCAGAATATTGATAATCAGGAAGTGTGCATTGCCAATTTGGCGTCACAAGGCAGAAAGAATCCCAACGTTGTTCTTTCCAAGAAAATCCAACATAATTTTTTTCTAAGATAAGAGGTTTTATCCCTTTTTTTTGTAGTGAATGAGCAATAGACAATCCTGCTTGTCCTGCACCAATAATAATTACAGAACATTTAGCAGAGATTTGATTTAGAAATTCTTCAGCCATCTTTTTCTTTAATAAACTAATCTTGTCATGTTTATGAATTTTAATTTGTTATAAAACTCACTAAAAAAGTTTTTTTGATCTGAAATCTTAAGTTAATCAATTTAGTGATATCGGTTACATTCTTTTGGGAAATCAAATCAGAAGATATCTAAAGTTTTTAAAAAATTTCATGCCATCTGTAACTCGTCCCGCTAATCAGCCTGGAGAATTCTTAGTTGATTATGAAGAAAAAGTATTCCCAGATGTTAAAGCCGAACCAGGTGAGAAAGCCTTACTAACTTTTCATACTGTCGCTTTTGAGGGATCTATTGGTCTTGTTAATCTTTTACAAGCTAGTCGTCTTATAAACAAGGGTTTTGAAACTTCAATATTGCTATATGGTCCAGGAGTTACTCTAGGACTACAAAGAGGTTTTCCAAAGCTTGGAGATGCAGCATTTGATGGTCATTTAAATTTTAATGCTCGCTTAGAAAAATTTATGGGTCAAGGCGGTAAGGTTTATGCTTGTCGATTTGCGTTACAAGCTTTGTACGGGCATGGGGAAGGAGCTCTTACTCCAGGGATAAAACCAATCAGTCCTTTAGATGTTCTCGATATCGTCTTAATGCATCGCAAAGAAGGGGCATTTATTTTGGATACTTGGACTCTGTAAGACATAAGCTCTAAGAAAATGACTAAAACATTTAAAGTAGCTGCTGCTCAAGTTAGACCTGTACTTTTTGACCTAAATGGCTCATTGAATAAAGTCCTTTTAAAGATTCAAGAGGCAGCTACAAAAAATGTAAAATTGATAGTCTTTCCCGAAACATTTCTTCCTTACTACCCATATTTTTCATTTGTTGAGCCGCCAGTTCTCATGGGTAAATCTCATATGAAGCTATATGAGCAAGCAGTAGAAGTCCCGGGTCCAGTTACAGACTTAGTTGGGAAATCAGCTAAAAAATATAACATCCAAGTTCTTTTAGGAGTTAATGAACTTGATGGTGGAAGTTTGTACAATACTCAAATTCTTTTCAACGAGAAAGGTGAAATTGTTCTAAAAAGAAGAAAAATAACTCCTACTTTTCACGAAAGAATGATTTGGGGTCAAGGAGATGGTTCTGGTTTAGAAGTTGTAGATACTCAACTTGGCAAGATAGGATCTTTGGCTTGTTGGGAGCACTATAACCCTTTAGCTAGATTTGCCCTTATGGCTAAAGGGGAACAAATACATTGTGCTCAATTTCCAGGTTCATTAGTTGGTCCAATATTTACCGAGCAAACTGCAGTCACGATGAGACATCACGCTTTAGAAGCAGGCTGTTTTGTGATTTGCTCAACAGGTTGGCTAGATCCAAAAGATTACGAAAAAATAACGTCCGAAACCAATCTGCATAAAGCATTTCAGGGAGGATGTCACACAGCAATTATCACTCCAGAAGGCAAGTATTTGGCAGGACCACTCGATGAAGGAGAAGGATTAGCCGTAGCAGAAATTAATTTATCGCTTATTACAAAAAGGAAAAGAATGATGGATAGTGTAGGTCACTACAGTCGTCCAGATCTTCTTTCTCTAAAACTAAATACATCCCCCAACAAGGTATTTGAAATATCAAATGAAAAAGACTTCATACCAAAAGATCTAACTACAAAAGACTATTTAGAGGAAATCAATCATGTCTGAACTAGGCAAAATTATTACTGAGTTACAAGTTAATGGGATAAGTTCCACGCCTAAAAAGGGCAACAGAGGTAGGAAAGGAGGCGCTGGTCCATCCGATCATAGAGCTTTAACAATTAAAGGGAAGACTGTAATGGTTCCAGTTTATAATCACTTATCTAAAAAATCTAATTATCAACTTTCAGAGGAGCCTGACGGACAATTTATTCTCCAAAATAGTGAAGATTCAAATATCAAGGAATTATCTACCACAAAAGAACCAAGTTTTTATTCTTTAAAAACAAAAGATGGTATACCTTATAAGTCGATTGCTCTTCTTCATAGCAAGGATGTATTAGCTACAACTATTCTTCAAAAATGTATTCGTTTCAAAAATAGAGAAGAATCTTGCCAGTTTTGTGCAATAGAGCAATCTTTGGAAAACGAACAAACCATAGTAAGAAAAACTCCAGATCAAATAGCTGAAGTTACAGAAGCAGCTGTAAGACTTGATGGAATAAAGCAATTAGTAATGACAACAGGGACCCCAAACAGTAGTGATAGGGGAGCAAGAATAATGGCAGAAGCAGCAAAGGCTGTTAAGGCTAAAGTTGATATTCCAATCCAAGGTCAATGCGAACCGCCTGATAATCCAATTTGGTTTAGAAAAATGAAAGACTCAGGCATTGATAGTTTAGGTATGCATTTAGAGGTTGTGGAGGAGAAGATAAGAAAGAAAATTCTTCCCGGCAAGTCTGAAATTTCTCTTGAAAGATACTATAAAGCTTTCGAAGAAAGTGTCTCAGTGTTCGGCAGAGGAGAAGTTTCTACATATTTATTAGCTGGACTAGGGGATAGCAAAGAATCCCTTATAAATTGCAGTAAAAAATTGATATCTATAGGAGTTTATCCTTTCATAGTTCCATTTGTGCCAATAGCAGGAACGCCTCTGGAACATCACCCCTCCCCAAGCACTGATTTCATGATTGATATTTATCAATCAGTCTCGCAATTACTAAATGAAGGCAACATAAAATCTGATGAAATGTCCGCTGGTTGTGCCAAATGCGGTGCCTGCTCAGCTTTATCACTATTTGAGATTTAAATATTATGTTTTTTATTGACCCCTCAAGTGAGGATATCGGCAGAAGCTTTAGCTCTGCACCTTACTATTTCACACCCTCCGTAAGATCAGGTATTGGAATTGAAGAAGAAGATTTTATGATATCTCCAACTTTAAATTCAGAAAACTTTTCGTTTCATTTGCTTGAAGATGATTCTCCCCTTATCAAAGATTACTGGGAATTACGAAAGAGAATATTTTGCAAAGAACAGAATATTTTTGCTGAATCTGACATTGATGAAATTGATCAAAATGCATACCCAATAGTTTCATTGAATTCTGGATATGGCACTAAAGAGAGAGTCGTTGGCGTAGTGAGAATTTACGAAACAGAAAAAAGACAATGGTATGGGGGGAGACTAGGTGTAGATTCTGTTTTCCGTAAATTCAACCAAATAGGAAAAGGATTGATCTGGAAAGCAGTAACTACAGCAAATGGATGGGGTTGCGATCAATTTTTAGCAACTGTTCAGACCCAAAATGTGAGTTTTTTTAGACGCCTCAAATGGAAATCAATTAAACAAATAGAAATCAAGGGAATAAAACATCACCTAATGGAAGCTGACTTAAATTATTACAAGCCTTCAAAATTAAGCAGACCAGGCTGGTATTTAAGTGAAAAAGTGACCACATAAAATGTTAGATAAACTTATCAAAAAATTGCAAACACACAGTGGTATTGAATCTAAAAAAGATATACAAAGTGCTGCAAAAACTTTCTCACATAGCCCGTTCAGCGAACTTGGTAAATCTGCAATGCTTGGAGATGATGCAGCAGTAATTCCACAACAATCAGGCTTGTTATTAATGGCGAGTGAAGGAATTAGTCCAAGCTTAGTAGAAAGAGAACCGTGGTTCGCAGGTTGGAGCAGCGTATTAGTTAATATCAGTGACATCACTGCAATGGGTGGGAAGCCCATAGCATTAGTAAATAGTATTTGGAGTGAAAATGATTTAGAAAAACACAATAAAATTCTTTCTGGTATGAGTTTTGCCTGTGAAAAATTTAATGTCCCAATGGTAGGTGGTCACTCAAATCAAAAAAGTCCATATTTTGCTTTATCCGTATCAATTCTTGGACTTATAGAAGGTCCTACTCTTTCTTCAAGGTTCGCAGATTCTGGAGATGAATTATGGATAATAGCGAATAAAGATGGATATTTTTTTAAAGATTATCCTTTCTGGGATGCGGCTACGAAAGCCTCGGCAACTTTACTTAAAAAACATTTTTCATTGATACCCTTTCTTGCAAAAAAAAATATTATTCACGCAGCCAAAGACATTAGTATGGGAGGTATCACAGGCACTGCAGTTATGTTTGCTGAATCTGCTGGAAAAAAAATTGTAATTGATATTGAGAAAATTGAACGCCCTAAAGGAGTACCAGAATTTGACTGGCTTACATGTTTCCCAAGTTATGGTTTTCTTTGTGCTATCAAGCCGGATAAAGCTAATTTCTTAAAGGATGCTTTAAGACCATATGATGAACTTATTTGCTGTCATGTCGGCAACTTTGAAAATGGTAATAGCAGTGTTTATATCAAAAATTCAAATGGAGCAGAATTACTTTGGGAAGAGGATACTCCTCTCACTGGATTTACTCATATAAATTAAATCAATAATGCTCCAATCAATTAAAATTTTTACATAAAAAAAGATACTAAAAAAATGCCTGAAATTAATTTTCAATTAAATTTACCAGATGGTAAAAAAAAATATCTATATTCGCCCTCTACAGTAATTCTTGAATATTTAAAACCTGGAGATTCTTTAAAGATTTCAGATTTTAAGTCTCTTGCTATTCAAGCTTTGCATAAGGCTTCCGAAAAAGTAAGATCAAAATATGGTTTTGCATGCACTAGAACTTTAGAAGAGGAAGAAAAAATACTAAGTTGGATTTCTAATTATGATCCTGACCAACTTATTTCAATATCAAAGGAATAAGCTATTAAGAATTAACTCTACTTAAAAATAAAAGACTAAATGAAACGTTTCTTACTTACTCCTATATTTAAAGCTTTTAAAAAGAGAACTTTTTTCTCATCTCTTGAACAGAATAATTGCCCAGTTTATGATGCTAAGGATATAAAAAAGCAAGAACAAAAAGAAGCTATTAAAAAGTTATATCCGTAAAACTTCAACAGAAACTTTAAAGTTACATCTAACAATATGAAACCATCATGTGAACCCCACATACCCACCAACACTTTTATAAATGTGAACTTTCTTCGATCAGATATCTTAGATAAACTAAATAAAATGCTTTGAATTTGGCTGAATTACGAAAAAATCAACAAAATGCCATACCAGCACCATACCAGCATCACTATTTCCCTCAAAATATAGACTATGACTGATCCTAACTATTGGCTAATGAAAAGTGAGCGCGTCTAGTTATTACTGGGATTTCAGGGAATCGTAATTTTTTACTCAAACTTTACTCAAACTTTTAAAGACTAAAAAACTAACCGATATTGAGTTCGGTTCGAAGTAAGAAAACCCTGAAACTATTAATCTCTTTTGATGAATAGTCTTCAAATGACAAAGACACAAAGCACAAAAACTACATTAAGTAGCAAGCTAAGTGTCTTGGAAGTAATCTGCATTAATTAAAAAGGTTTTTGTACTCGTGTGTAGGAGTGCGGGGTTAACCTTGAAACCGCTAGGCTCAAGTCCTTACGAAAAGGACAAGTCCTTAGACCACTTATACCGATAAAATATATTCATAACAAGTTTAGGTAACTTGATTCACTAGCCAAAAACT
>CACAVZ010000003.1 GCA_902536065.1 uncultured Synechococcaceae cyanobacterium
CATTCATTAAAATTTCACCTTTATCTGGTTTTATATTCCCAACTGCAAGATTAAATGTTGTAGTTTTCCCAGCCCCATTAGGTCCCATTAAACCTACAACTTCCCCTGGATTAACAGTTATGGAAACATCATTTACAATTAATCTTCCCTTAATTGAAAGGGATACATTATTAATATTTAGGTTCATTTTCCTTAAGATCAATTGGTTTTCTTACTTTCTTGAAAAAAATTTAAATACATAATAATAATTTAATTGAAGATAAAGATATATTCATCTAAGAGGTTTCAAAAAAGGCTTATCGTTCTCGTTTAATAATTCTCTATATTGTAATTTCCTTAATAAATCTTCCAAACATTGGCAGAAGGATTCAAGATCAATCCCTAAATCAATCTTGGTCCTAGTTTTTATTCTGCCTAAACCCTCTCCAAGCAAAATAGTCGCTCCGTTTAAATTCCCTTTACTTAAGTGAAACTGAGAAACAGATACTTGTAAAATTCCTTGGATAACTTGTCTTTCGTCACCATCTACGGAATTCCAGATTTCTTCAAAAGCATCATGAGCCTCGTGCCATTCATGATTGTTAAAAAGATTCAAAGCTGTAAAAAGGGAATCTTGAAAACTTGTTGCACTTTCTTCGTTCATTAAAGCAAATACTAATTTTTTTTCTTTTTGTTTATTTTTCTCATTCTTATTGAATCCGGTGTTACCTCTAGCATTTCATCTGAGCCTATATATTCGAGTGCTCTTTCAAGTGTAATATCCACAGGTGACTGCAAAGTATCAAGTTCTTCTGCCCCTGCAGATCTCATATTAGTCAACTGCTTAGTTTTACATATATTCAACTCAAGATCTTGAGGTCGATTATTCTCACCAATTATCATTCCTTTATAAACTTTAACTCCAGGTTTAATGAAATATACTCCCCTATCTTCAGCATTCTTTAGAGCATAAAATGTGGCTACACCTTCCTCAAAAGCTATAAGAACCCCATTCCTTCTGGTTTCAAAGTCTCCAGTTTTAGGTTTATATTCATAAAACGAATGGCTCATAATACCTTCACCTCTGGTTATCCTTACAAACTCTCCGCGAAATCCAATTAATCCTCTTGATGGTACTAGAAATTCTAATTGAGTTCTACCATCTGAACTTGTCTGCATGTTTTTCATCTCTGCCTTTCTAGATCCAAGTTTTTCGATGCAAGAACCAACAGATACTTCAGGTACATCTAAAACCAAAGTCTCTATAGGCTCACATTCAACATTATCAATTTCTCTGAAAATTACTTGAGGTTGTGAGATTTGAAACTCAAAACCCTCTCTTCTCATAGTTTCAATCAATATCCCTAGATGTAATTCTCCTCTTCCTGAAACTGAAAACCTGTCAGGAGAATCAGTTTCTTCTACTCTCAGGGCAACATTTGTTAAAAGTTCCCTCTCCAATCTATTTTTTAATTGCCTACTAGTAACAAATTTCCCTTCCTTACCCGCGAATGGTGAATCATTGACAACAAAAGTCATATTTAAGGTAGGTTCATCAACTTTGATTAATGGAAGAGGATGAGGAGAATCGGGACATGCTATGGTCTCACCAATATTGACGTCATCGAAACCAGAAACAGCAACAATATCACCTGCAAATGCTTCATTTATATCAATTCTTTGTAATCCTTCAAATCCTAAAAGCTTACTAACCTTGCCTTTAATAGTTTTTCCGTTTTCTTTAATTAAACTAGCCTGTTGGCCATTTTTTATAGTTCCATTGTGGATCTTTCCAATTACAATTCTGCCTAAGAAATCAGAATAGTCCAAAGTAGTTATTTGTAGCTGAAGAGGCTTATTAGAATCACCTACTGGAGGAGGAACGTGTCTAATAATAGCTTCAAAAAGAGGCATCATATTGTCACTATTGGATTCCATCTCTTCTTTTGCGAAACCAGATAAGCCACTTCCAAAAAGATAAGGGAAATCACATTGATCATCATCAGCACCTAACTCCAAAAACAAATCAAGGACCTTATCAATTGCTATTTCTGGTACTACTCGTGGTCTATCAATTTTATTAACAAAGACTATAGGCCTAAGTCCTTTTTCTAATGCTTTTTTTAAAACAAATCTTGTTTGAGGCATAGGTCCCTCATTTGCATCAACAATAAGCAGACAACCATCAACCATTCCCAAAACCCTTTCAACTTCTCCTCCAAAATCAGCATGTCCAGGTGTATCTATAATATTAATTCTGGTATCTTTGTAGTTAACTGCAGTATTTTTTGAAAGAATTGTTATCCCCCTTTCTCTTTCAAGATCATTTGAATCCATTACACATGTAGGGATAACTTCATTGTCTCTAAATATTCCAGATTGAGATAACAATGCATCTACAAGAGTTGTCTTCCCATGATCTACGTGAGCAATAATTGCAACATTTCTAATTTCTTTTATCGAAGATGACATTTATAGAATTTATATAAATATTAGATTGACTTTATTAAGGCTAACTCAAAGTATGCTTATTATGAGATTTTTCTCTTTAAGACTTTGAAAAATATAATTTATTGAATAATTAAATTTATCAATTAGGTTTATAATTTTCTATTTGAGCTTTCAAAAACTTTTAATGCTTCAATTGACCCCTCATATCTCCAATGCCAGGGTTCGTAATCTATATATTTGTTATCTTTGTTGAACGACAACTTAAAGTGAAACTTAGCTGCATTTTTTATTAACCATCTAAAGGCGTCAGTATTTTCGAATTCGGTCTCAAAATCTGTTTCTCTTTGAGTTGCATCACCAATATCAATTGCAAAACCAGTACTGTGTTCAGAGTATCCTGGGGGTGCTGAAACTCTAGCTCTTTCTAGCGCTTCCTGATTCCTTAGGGATTTTAGAGAATAGAAGATTTCGTTTTGCAAGTTTATTGATCTATAACCACTTAAGAAAACTAAGTATATCCCATCCTTTTTTGCTTCATTCTTCATCTTTAATAAAGAATCGCGCATATCAATGTGAACTTCAATATTAGGTTCTATTAAAACTAGTTTTTCCTTAGGAATTTCGGCATAGGGTAAATGACCCAAAATTCTATGATCGTGAATTATCTGAGTCTGAGAATTGAGATTATAAAGAGATCCTATTTCTTTATTTCTAATTAATCGCAATGCAAAGAATGAAAATAAGAGGAAAAGAAATGGAGTAAATATTAATAATTTTTTTAATAATGTTGAGTCAGTTTTATTTAGGTAGATTCTTTTGGCGGGAGGTATCTCAAATGAATTTATTTCTTTGTCTTGTTCCAATATTTAGATTTGAATTTGGAAAACATATTTCGATATTAACTATTATTTTAAGAAATGCACTTTTATAAGCAAAAAAGATGTAGCTTTTATATACACTATTAATTTTTTTTCGTATGTTGAGAGTAGCTGTTATTGGAGGAGGTCCAAGTGGTTCATGTGCTGCAGAAATACTTGCTAAAGCCGGGATAAAAACTTGGCTATTCGAGAGAAAATTAGATAATGCTAAACCATGTGGAGGGGCTATTCCACTGTGCATGGTAGAAGAATTTAATTTACCTGAGTCAATTATTGATAGAAAAGTAAGGCACATGAGAATGATATCTCCATCAAATAGAGAAGTGGATATAAGTCTAGATAGAGTTTATGGGAAAAGCGATAATGAGTTTATTGGAATGTGTAGAAGAGAAGTTATGGATGCTTTTATGCGTAATAGAGCATCAGATCTTGGGGCCACACTTATAAATGGATTAGTTACTGCTATTGATACTGGTAATAATAATCAAGGGCCATATAAACTCTCCTATTCAGATTTCACGAATGGAGACAAAAAAGGAGAACTTAAAGAGCTTACCGTTGATCTTTTAATCGGAGCTGATGGAGCCAATAGTAGAGTAGCGAAAGCTATGGATGCAGGGGATTACAAAGTTGCTATTGCATTTCAGGAGAGAATTAAACTACCTAAAGAAGAAATGAGTTACTACGAAGATCTTGCTGAAATGTACGTCGGTACAGATGTTTCTCCCGATTTTTATGGATGGGTATTTCCTAAATATGATCATGTTGCAGTAGGTACTGGAACCATGCAAAGAAATCAATCACTAATTAAAGGACTTCAAGAGGGAGTAAGAAATAGGGCAAAGAAAAGACTTGTTAATGGAGAAGTAATTAAAGTAGAAGCACATCCTATTCCTGAGCATCCAAGACCAAGAAGAGTAGTTGGAAGAATGGCTTTGGTTGGTGACGCAGCCGGTTATGTTACGAAGAGTTCAGGTGAGGGTATTTATTTTGCTGCAAAGAGCGGGAGGATGTGTGCTGAAGAAATAGTTGTGGCATCAAAAAACGGCCAAGTACTTCCATCAGAAAAAGATTTAAAAAACTATCTTAAAAAATGGGATAAAAAATATGGCACAACTTATAAGGTACTAGAAATCCTTCAAAATATTTTCTATAGAAATGATTCGGCAAGAGAAGCTTTTGTTGAAATGTGTGACGACATGGATGTGCAAAGACTTACTTTTGATAGTTACTTATACAAAAGAGTTGTTTCCATGAAACCATTACAGCAACTAAAAATTACAATGCTTACGCTTGGTTCAATCTTAAGAGGAAAAGCCTTAGCGCCTCAAAACTATAAACCCGTTGATAGTGCTGTCAGGGAAAATAAAGAAGTAGAAAAAATGCTAGAAAATTACTCAATAAAGGGGGGGATTAAAGTTAAGAGTTCAAAAGTGTAAAGTCAGCTATTTTTAAAGAATAATTTCTAATTAAGCACAACAAATTAAGTCTATTATTTCTTATTTTGAAATCCTCTGACATTATTAGGACTCCCTTTTCATTTTCAAATAATTCCTTAATAGTACTTATGTTATTCTCGAACAAATTTAGAAGTTCCAAGTAATTGCAACAACCTATTGAAAAAAGTTTTTCCAATTCTCTAATAAATTCGAAAACTTTAAATTCACAATCTTTTTCAAAAAGTTTTGAATTTACATAATCTTTTGTTAAGAGAACGTCTGTTGGAAGATTACTATTATTAGCTAATTTGCTTACCCTGGTAACTACCTTCTGGATTTCCATAAAATTTTTCTTTTCTTTAAAATTAACAATAGATTTAATCCTATTTTTAAGATCAACAATATTCAAAATTCTTTTTTGAGATAACTCATCAGTAAAGCAGACGGCCTTTATTAATTCTTTACTTGGTGATATTTCTTCGAGATGACTGACTATTCTTTGAACTAAAAATTCATTTAAATCATTAAACACTGTTTCTCTTGAGAAATTTAAATTCGGAAATGCGATTTTCCAAAAATCAATAAGTTCGTTAAATAATTTATCTAATGGTAAATCAAGCTCATAATCCCAAATTATTTTAATCACTCCATTTAAATTTCTTCTTAAAGCATAAGGATCAGATGATCCGCTGGGACGCTTACCAGAAATAAATATACTTATTAAAGTTTCGACCTTATCAGCGATAGAAACTATTGCGCCATATTTTGTAGAAGGCAAAACATCTCTATAAGAAGAGGGCAAATAATGTTCGGCGACAGCCATGCAAACATCCTCACTAAATCCTTCATATTTGAGATATTTACCACCCATTATTCCTTGCAACTCAGGAAATTCAAAAACGATTTCGCTACATAAATCGTTTTTACAGTACTTAGCAGCTTCTATTATTTTTTTTTCTTCTAAGGACTTATCATTTAGAAATTTAAGAATTTTTTTGGTAACTTCCATTATTCTCTCAACCCTTTGAGAAATATTTCCAAGTCCTTTTAAATAAGAAACTGATTTAAGCTTTTCATTTCTTTCGTTTGAAGTAACTTTTTTGTCACTTTCTACAAAAAACTTTGCATCTGAAAACCTTGCCTTCAATACTTTCTCATTACCTTTGGCAATATTTTTATTTGATTCTTCAAGACCATTAGAAATAACAAAGAAAGTAGTACTAATATTTTTTTCAGAGCTTAAATCTAGTTTAGAAAAACTGATATTTTTCAATAAAAGAGGAACGTATCTCTGATGACTTTTCATGACTGTTGAAAGAACTTCAACCGGTAGATCAAGAAATTCATCACTAAATTTTCCAATAATTAAGTCTGGCCACTCAACTAAATCAGTTAGTTCATTAAGCAATCCTTCTGAAAGGTCAGGTTTCAGATTCAAAGATTTAGATTCATGATTTATTAAACTTTCAATTTTTTCCTTTCTTTCTTTTCGAATTACTAATACTCTATTTCGTTTCAATAATTCAAAAAAATTATCCGTATTCTGAACTTCTAAAACTTCATTGATTATCCTATGACTTTTTGATTTATTACTTATTGTGATTTTTGGATCACAATCATCAAATTCAAAATCAAGAATTTCATCATTATATAGAGAGGCAATCCACCTAATAGGTCTTGAAAATTTTATGTTCCCAGCGCCCCACTTCATAAATCGAGGGCCTTGAAGACTCTTCACTAATTTTGGGATAATGGAAGACAAAGAAATTTTTGTTGACAGTCCTTTCTCTATTTTCTTACCAAAAACAAAATCACCCTTTTCTGTAGTCTTTATTTCTAACGCGCCTACATCTATATCTAGGCTATTAGCAAATCCTAAGGCAGCCTTAGTAGGAGATCCATTTAAATAAGCTGAACTTGCTTTAGGTCCTTTTCTTACTATTATCTTATCTTCTGCATAATCGATTAAACCTTCGATAAGTAGAACTATCCTCCTTGGTGTGGAAGTAACAACTATATTGTCAAATAGAATTAACTTTTTATCCAATTCAAATTCTATTAGAGATTTAAATTGTTCTAGAACAGAATGAGAAAATTTTGCAGGCAACTCTTCTGTTCCTATCTCAAGTAAATATTTAGACAAGAAAAAATTATGACTTAACTTACTATAATTTACTACCAGTTAAATAAGCTTTTCGCTAATGTATAAAAAGAGATATGTTTTGGTCCTTTGATCAAGGTTGAGAAAGTAAAAAAGAAAAAAGATTCTGCCAAGGAAGAAACTGTTTGCTTGGCAAATGGACTGGAAGTTTCTAAATTTGAAAATTTTAAAAAAAGTAGCCAATTTCTTAAGGAACCACTTGCAACGGAATTAGTCAATGAAAGTGATCATTTTACTAACGATGCAGTTCAGTTATTAAAATTTCATGGTAGTTATCAACAAGATAACAGGGAAAATAGAAGGCCTGGCAAAAGTAAAGATTGGCAAATGATGCTTAGGTTAAGAAATCCGGGCGGTGAAGTCCCTGGTAAATTATTTTTAGCATTAGATGAATTATCTGACGAACTTGGTAATGGAACACTTAGGGCTACTACAAGACAAGCCTTTCAAATGCATGGAATCAGAAAGGAGAACCTAAAGGAAGTAATCCAAACAATAGTTAATTCAATGGGCTCCACGTTAGCTGCATGTGGAGACATAAATAGAAACGTTATGGCCCCTGCTGCTCCATTTGATTCGCCAGACTATATTATTGCGAGAGCATTGGCAAAAAAAGTTGCAGATCTTCTCACCCCAATGGCTGGCCAAGGTACTTTTTTAGAGCTTTGGGCTGATGGAGATTTAGAATACACTATAAAACCTGACAAAGATATTGAAGCAATTAGGAAGCTCCAATTCAAAGATAATGTTTTTAGTGGGATAAAAGATGAGCCTCTTTATGGTTCAACTTATTTACCGAGAAAATTCAAATGTGCCGTGACAGTTCCTGGGGACAATTCTGTTGATCTTCTTACCAATGACATAGGAATAGTAGCTTTTACTTCTAAAGATGGAAACTTAGAAGGGTGCAACTTCTATGTTGGAGGTGGTATGGGTCGCACTCATAATAATGAGGAGACCTTTGCCAGAATTGCAGATCCACTTGGATATGTTGAAGAACCTGATGTTTATGAATTAATACAAAGCATTGTGGCTATTCAAAGAGATTATGGTGATAGAAAATCAAGAAAAAATTCGAGAATGAAATATCTTCTTCATAGAAAAGGTATTAAATGGTTCAAGAAAATTCTTTCTGATAAGTATTTCAAAAAAGAAATTAAAAAAATTCGGAAAGAACCTGATAAGGTTCTTATTGATTACCTAGGTTGGCATAAACAAAATAAAACCTCCCATTTCGTAGGTTTACCATTATTATCAGGGAGATTATATGGAGAGAAGAAGAATACCATCAAAAGTATTGTTAAAAAATATAATTTAGATTTAAGACTCACACCTAATCAAGATATTTTACTTTGTAATATCGCTAATAAAAACAAAGGTGAAATTCAAAAATCTCTATCAAAAATTGGATACGGAAATTTAGAAAATATCAATGAGATACAAAGACATGCTTTAGCTTGTCCTGCTTTACCACTTTGTGGTCTTGCAATGACTGAAGCTGAAAGAATATTACCTGATGTACTAAAAAGGATTGAAAATTTACTATTAGATCTAAAAATACAAAAAACAATTTTATTCAGAATGACAGGCTGTCCGAATGGATGTACCAGGCCTTATATGGCCGAATTAGCACTTGTTGGGAGTGGGCAAAACAAATACCAATTATGGTTGGGTGGAAGTAAAAATCTACAAAGACTTGCTAAACCATTTTTACAAAGAATGGAACTTAACGATTTAGAAAAAACTCTTCAACCATTATTTGATAATTGGAAGAGTAATTTGGATTTAGATTTCGGAGATTTTATAAATACTCAAGATGAAGATTATATATTGAATTTACTAAATGAAAATCAATAAATTTTAGATTTTCCCATAAAGGGCATTTGCTTTTTTATTTTTCCAAGCCCATAATTGATCACCATAACTAAAATGCCACCATTCATTAGGATGTTGGGCAAATCCGAATTTAGTCATAATTTCTCTTAATAAATTTCTTCTACTATTCCAAATAATTGCTTCTTCATTCTTTATGTTTGCATAAAAATAAGGATTTGAGGTCTCATCCATTTGATCAACCATGCTGCCCATTTCAACAAGATTTCCGTCTTTATCTGATAAACAAACATCCAATGCACCCCCAGTTGAATGAGGGGGAGGACATCTAGTGTCATAAGAAGGATATGCCCAAAATTTTTCAACTTTTTTTATAATGGATGGATAAGTTTTTATATTTTCAAATGAAATATCAATATCGGATTTTTTACACTCTAATAAAATTGCTCTTTTAAACATAAATTCCTGGACTTCTAAGGGTCGCCAACTGTCATAAATTAAAAGGTTAAAACTACTCTTTGATATCAAATAATCATGTACTTTTACTAATCTATTTACTACCTCCTCCCTTAATTTCCAAATAGAAGATTTGTCTTTGTAAGGTGCTCCTAAATGGGAGTAAGGGTGGGGGTCAAAAAACTTTAGGCAGCTAGGTATAGCTATTAATTTTTCTCCATTATCTTTAATTGGTATTTTATTCCAAATTTTCAATTGAAATTTGCAATTGATTTATAGTGGCATATATATCAAAAATTACAATGATAGTTTTCAATTTAAAAAATCATGAATGAATTTATTATCAGAATTATCAATAAGTATATTCCTTAAAACAATATTTTCTTTTAAATCAGGATCATCTCTAACAATTTTAATAGCCTCTTCACGAGCCTTATCAATAAGAAATTTATTATTAGGTAAATTATCCAGTACAAAATCAGGCAAGCCGGATTGTCTATATCCTAAAATCTGGCCTGGCCCTCTAAGCTCCAAGTCTTTTTCAGCAATATAAAAGCCATCGTTAGATTTTTGCAAAACACAAAGTCGTTTATTTTCTAATCCATTTTTATCGGGGGTTACCAAATAACAAAAAGATTTTGTTGATCCTCTACCAACTCTCCCCCTTAATTGATGTAGCTGGGACAATCCAAATCTGTCCGAATTATAAATAATCATAATTGTGGCGTTAGGCACATCAATGCCAACCTCAATTACTGTGGTTGAAACCAATATATTAATTTCATTCTTTAAAAAAGAATTAATTACTTCATTCTTTTCTTGTGAACTTAATTTGCCATGTAATAATCCAACATTTTTGTTAAAAAAGACCTCTTCTGATAAATGTTTGAAAGTTTTCTTTGCGGAGCTTAAATTCATTTTTTTCTGAATCTTCTATAAGTGGCAAAATCACATAAGCTTGCTTTCCCTTATTGATCTCATCTTCAACAATCTTGAACAAGTTAGTTAAATCATCTTCTGAAATTATTTTTGTTGTTATAGGAACTCTCCCAGGAGGGAGTTCTGTAATTTGACTCACATCTAAATCACCATAAATAGAAAGCGCAAGTGTTCTTGGAATTGGTGTTGCTGTCATTGATAACAAGTTAGCATTTTCTCCTTTATTTAGTAATCTATTTCTTTGAGTAACTCCAAATCTATGCTGTTCATCAATTACGACTATCCCTAATGCATTAAAGATGACTTTATCCTCAAATAATGCATGAGTACCCACGAGAATATCAACTAATCCATTGTTCAAATTAGAAAAAATTTCTTTTCTCTTTTTTTGAGGAGTATTCCCAGTAAGTAGCTCAACAGAAACTAAAAGGGGATTCAAATATTTTAATAAATTTTTATAATGCTGTTCTGCCAATACCTCAGTTGGGACCATAAATGCACCTTGCAAGTTTTTTTCAATGACAAGTAAAAGAGACGCTATTGCAATTATGGTTTTACCGCTTCCCACATCTCCCTGAAGCAATCTAGACATTGGTACGGGACTAGATAAATCTTTCTTAATTTCATTTAAAACATTTTCTTGAGATTTTGTTAACTCAAAAGGAAAAGTATTTAAAAATTCTTTTAATAAAGATTTCTTTTGAGGTAATTGTTGGGAATTTGTATTTTTATTCGTTTTTCTTTTTCTAAGTAGGAACTTTATTTGAAGTAAGAATAACTCATCAAAAACCAAACGTTTTTTTGACTCAATAAGTGCCTGTTGAGTTGGTGGAAAATGAATATTAATCAACGACTCACCTTTTGATAATAAAGATAAAGAATCAAGTTGCTTTTTATTTAAAATTTCTGGATATTGCTTTGCATAAATCAGTACCTTTTTCATAAGCTTAATAAAACTCATATTTGATAATGCTTCACCTAATGAATACAAGGGTAATATTTTACCTGAAAAACTAAAATTATCATTGTTATCCTTAAGAATTTCAATCTGCGGATCCACAAAAGTTTTGCCATACTCTGTCAATTTAACCTTTCCGGAAATTGCTAATTTGGTTCCAGGGGTATACAAAGTTTTTTGAGAAGTGAAGAAGGTGTAAGATCTAAATCTTCTTCCTAAAAAAAATTTTGTAACCTTTATTGAAGACGTCTCATCAAAAACTACAATATTCATTATTGATAAATTACTATTTTTTTTACTCTTATGAATATAAAATCTTTTGACGTTTGCGATGCAAGTGTATAAATTATCTGGTTTTAAATTTATTATCTTGACTCTATTAGTATAGTCTAGATATGTTCTTGGGAAATAATTAATTAGATCTTTTATATGAAATATCCCTAATTCATTAAGCTTATTTTTATAAACTTTTCCTACATTTTTTATTAATGAAATATCTGAATCAAAAGACAAACTTGAATCAGCTTTATTCAGAAAAACATTATTAGAAATATTATTAGAACTTTCTATTTCTAGAGTTTTACCTAGTTTATAAAGATTTTTTCTTGTATCTATAATTAACCTTTTTCTTTGATTTTCATCTAATTTATTGTATTCATTATATTTTTTAGAAAATTCATAAAATATCCTTAAATATTCGTCTGAGAGATTCAGATTATCTAGTTTTTTTAAAGACTCATGCAAATAATCATTAAAATATTTTTCTCTTCCTAAGGTATTAATAAAGTTGTTTTCAGTTTCAATAGTAAGAGATTTTTGAAGAGGTCTTATCCAATCTTTAACTAATTTATTATTATTCCCGCTAATAGTCACATTTGAAAAAAGATTTATTTTTTCAACGTATCTTATTCAAAGTTATTTCTTTTTGCTTCCAATATGTCTCTTTTTTAATCAAATGCTGAAATTGATTTTTCAGCTCATTTATTTTGTTCCTTTGAACAGAAAGATTTAGATTTTTAAACTCTAACTCAACAGTAGATATAATGAAGAAAATAATCCTTGGAAAATTATCGCCGACTATTGATGACTGATTTAAGTTTAATTCGAAATTAATAACAAAAGGATATGGATGTTTTATCATAAAATTTTTGCCTACTAAGTAATCAAAGGAATCTTTAGATATCATCCTTTTTATTAGATTTGCCTTGAATAATTCTTGGTTAATATTAAATGAAAGATTCAATAGTAAATTTTCCAATGACTCGTCTATTAAATCAAAATTATCAAGAATCTGAGTTTTTGGTAATTTATCTATTTGAGTGATATTTTCTTTTTCTTGATATCTTAGTTTTTCCACTTTTTCTTCTCCTATTAATTCTAGTAAGGAGGAAATAAATTGTTTTTCAACTCCTAAATTTTCAAAAATATTGTTTTTAGATAAATAATTATTATGGTAATTATTATCTAAATCAAGTGATACGAATCTCTCAAAATTATGAGCTTGATAATATTGAGAAGTATTTAAAAAGTCTTCAGAGATCTCTAACTGAGTGGATTCTTTTAATTTAAAACCATCTTCATATTGAAATTTTTCTTTTTGATCATCGTTTATTTTTGTAGAACCATCCAAAATATTAAGATTAATTTCCTTATTTATATTTTTTTCAATTTCATTTATCTTTAATTGTTCTACTGTTAAAAAGGGTAAATTCGTTAATATTAATTTATTTATTTTTTTTTCAAAAAGACTGAAGAATTCATTTCCATTTAAGAAATTATCATTAATTGTGGGATAACTATATATTTGATTAAGGCCTTTTTCTACAGAGATGAAAAGTAGATCTCTTACTAAATTAAGATAAAGTTCATATTCCCTATAGATTTTTCTAGTTAATATTCTTTTTTGTATTTCTGCTCTCTCTAATTGAGAGTTAATTTTATCTAGATCTATGTAATTATTAAAATTCAAATCATTCAAGTGACTAGTTTGTTTGCATTGATGCGACCTCTTCAGCAAAGTCCATCTGATTTTTTTCAATACCTTCTCCCAATGTATATCTTGTAAAGCGCCTTACTTTGATATTTTCCCCAATTTTTGCAGCTGCTTGTTTAACAAGATCCTCAACTGTTAGAGAACTATCTTTAATGTAGGGTTGAGAAAGCAAAACAAGCTCATTAAGTCTTTTTGCTATTCTCCCTTCAACTATTTTTTCTTTAATTTGTTCTGGTTTTCCAGATAAATCATCCCTACCCATTTCAATCTGCTTTTCTTTTTCCACAACATCTTCTGGTATTTCATCAATTGATACATACTCAACATTTGGGCATGCTGCTACTTGCATTGAGACATCCTTCAACAGAGATTGGAATATATCACCTCTAGCAACGAAATCAGTTTCGCAATTTAACTCTAGTAAAACTCCGACTCTTGATCCAGTATGAATATAACTACCGATTGACCCTTCGGCCGCTACTCTTCCCGATTTCTTTTCAGCACTAGCTATGCCTTTCTTTCTTAACCACTCCAAAGCTTTATCTAGATTACCTTCAGTTTCGTTAAGTGCTTTTTTGCAGTCCATCATTCCTGCGCCAGTCTTGTCTCTAAGATCTTTTACAAGTTTTGCTGTAATGTTTCCCATTTGAAGTAATAAAAAATAGTGAATAGTAAATTTTAAATTAGAATTTAATTTTTTCTTTCGGCATTAGAGCCCTTTCTACCCTCATTTATGGCATCTGCAAGTCTTCCTAAAATAAGTTGCACAGATCTAACGGCATCATCGTTACAGGGAATTGGAACTTCACACAAATCCGGATCGCAATTTGTATCCAACATTGATACTAGTGAGATATCTAATTTTCTAGCTTCTAATACTGCATTAGATTCTCTTCTCTGATCAACTAAAACAACTACGTCTGGTAATCTTCTCATCCCCTTAAGTCCGCCTAAGTATTTTTGTAATCTTTCAAGTTCTCTCCTTAAAACTGCGGCTTCTTTTTTAGGCCTCATTGCTATTGAACCACTGCTTTCCATTCTTTCTAGATCCTTTAATCTTTCAATCCTGCCTTTCATTGTTGACCAATTAGTCAACATTCCTCCAAGCCATCTTTGGTTTACATATGCAGCTCCGCATCTAGTCGCTTCCTGAGCAACAACATCTGATGCTTGTTTTTTTGTACCGACGAATAAGAAACGTTTACCACTTTTTGCTGCGTTTCTTGTCCATTTATAAGCATTGTTCATACACAATGCTGTTTTCACAAGATCAATAATATGAACTCCATTTCTAGCGCAATATATATATTTAGACATCTTGGGATTCCAACGTCTAGTTTGATGCCCAAAATGAGCACCAGCTTCCATCATTTCAGATAGTGATACAACAGCCATAATTTAAAAAGGTTTCGGGTTAGCCTCCATCTGACGGGGAATTAGTATTAATAATTCACCCGAAACTGTCAGATGTGTGAAATTTACTTCAGATATTTTAGCAAGTGATGTGTATTTATAAAAGTTTTTTATCTTGATTTGGTTAACTCTTTAATGTATATCATATTTAGAGGGATCCTAAGTATCTCAAGTGCAAGTCTATTTCTTCCTATTTTTACTAGGAATCTTAATAAAGGAAGGATTCTACCAACACTGATTAGTCCTCCCAAGCAAAGAATTTGCCAAAGTAAATTATGGAGAGGAGTAAATTGAATCATAAATCTAACCCTTAAATTTGAGTGTTTTTTATAAAACACTAAAGCCATTTTTGCTCTCTCTTTTTCTTGAGCTATTAATGAATCTATTTGTTCGCAATTAAATGGTGGATGCCAATGAAAACCTACTGCATTTGGGCATTTAATTAATTTTGTCCCAATTTTTTTTAATCTTTCTCCAAGTTCTAAATCCTCCCAACCGTAAAGACTAAAAGAAGTATCAAATAATCCCACACTAAAAATCAATTCTTTTGATATCGCTACGTTCCCAGTAGCAAAGTATGCAAAAGAAGTGTCCATTATTTTATGTTTTTCACTCTGAGGATTTAGAAAATTAGATGTATTCACTACCGAGCCATAGGTAAAACATTTTTTATCATTTTTTCTCCAAGAGGCAAGTAATTTTTCTACGTGGCAATTTATAAAATTGTCTAAAACAATAAGATCACTATCAATGAATATAATAATTTCATATTTTGATTTAATTACTCCCAGATTTCTTCCAAGTGCAGGCCCACCATGTTCTTGCTGAAATAGAATGACGTGTGGGAGATTAGCTTTGTTTTTATTTATCCATGAGGTTGTCCCATCAGTTGATCCATCATCAACTACTACTACTTCATAATTACTGACATTTGTATTTAATTTTTGATTCTCAAGCGCGAATAGACATTTCTCTAATATGGGTAATCTATTGTAAGTCGGTATAACAATACTTACATTCATGATTATGTCTTAAATATGCATAATATATTAAATTCTAAAAGATAAAAATAAAAGATATTCCCTAATCAGCTGCACCGCCATTATTTGCTGTGCCTGAAACATTTCCACCATCAGGTCTTCCATCAGTTCTTAATTTCCTTTTTTTGAATTTTCTAGCATAGGCTCTATTACGTTCCTGCTTTTCTTTTTTTAGATTCCTTCTCTTAGACATAAAATTTTTAACTTTTAATTATATTAGCTCACTATGAGCACTATATATTTTACCATCTTCCATATTTAATATCCTATCAGCCATATCAGAAATTCTTGGATCATGCGTCACCATAAGTACAGAACAATTTTGCTCTTTTGCTAGTTTCCTTAAAAGGGTTACTATTTCTCTTCCTGTGACACTATCTAAAGCAGAAGTCGGCTCATCAGCTAATAAAAGTTTTGGATTAGCAGATAAAGCCCGAGCAATTGCTACTCTCTGTTTCTGCCCACCAGATAAGTCATTTGGCAATTTTTTGTGATGTTCTTCTAATCCTACGGCTGACAACCAATTACGTGCTATTTCACGTCTTTGCAAATATGTTAAACCTTTTATTAAATCGGCGCCCATCTGGACATTTTGTTCTGCTGTTAAACATCTCAGAAGATTGTGACCTTGAAAAATCATTCCAATACTTCTTCTAAGAATCTGACGAGTTTTCCTTGATGCTCCATTTAACTGATTATTTAAAACAGTTAAATCTCCACTTTGACAGGTTCTCAAGGCACCAATTAATGTTAAAAGAGTCGTTTTACCGCATCCAGAAGGTCCTTTCAAAAGAACCAACTCTCCTTTATCAATATTTAAATTAACGTCATTGAGAACTTGTTTTTTATTCTCATTTTTTCCATAAAAGTGACTCAAATTATTTATTGAGACTGTTTTAAGGTTTTTAACATTATTTTTTGATTTATTAGATTTAAACATTATATTTTCAATTATTAAAAAATTTCGGCAGGATCAGCGTCAACTAATTTACGCATCGCAACAGCGGCGGACCCCATACACATTACTAAAACTAAAACGAAAATTAAAATAGTTTTGTCTGCGTCCATTATTATGGGTAGTTTTGTAGAACTTCTTATAACTGAGTAAAGTATTTGACCAGAGAAATAAGCAGGTAAATAACCAAACAATGCCAACAAAAAACCCTCTCTGGCTACAACAAAGAAAAGGGACTTAAGTCTATACCCCATTGCCAATAAGGTGGCGTACTCTGGGAGGTGATCTGTAACATCACTATAAAGAATTTGATAAACAACCACACACCCTACGACGAAACCCATCAATGCTCCCAAGCTAAATATAAAACCTATTGCAGTACTATTTTTCCAATAATTCTTCTCAAATTCTATAAATTGATTTTTTGTAAGGACCCTCACATCATTTGGGAGTGAGTTATTTAATATCCTTGAAATCAATTCAGGATCAGAGCCTTTTTTTAGCTTTACCAAACCAATTTCTATACTTCCAGGAGGATTAGCAGGAAAAAGTCTTAAGAAGGTTTCTCGACTAGTTATCAAATTACCATCTGCGCCAAAAGATGGTCCCAACTCCACAAGGCCCTCAACAATTACTCTTTTACCAGCAACCTCAGTCTCAACTTTTTTTGCAGATAAGAACCATTCTTCAATCGGTCCGAATTCAGGTCTAGATAGTTTGTCAAAAAGAACTCTTGATGGATTTCTCAATTTATAAGCTTTCTTTGAGAATCCCTCATCTAAAAGAAGTGAATCGGAGGGATTAAAACCTAATGCAAGTATTGATCTAGTTTTAAGATTTTCGGGATTTCTCCAAAGTAAATAATTTAGATTAACGGGAGCAGTTTTTTCAACATCCTCTACTGCAAGAGTTTGAATTAATCTTCTTTTTGGGAATCCACTCATGCTTATAGAACTTTTTGATCTGGGACTTATCAAAACAAGATCGGCATCTAGAAGTTTATGAATAGTTACGCTCGTGTCAAATAAACCATCTCTAAAACCTAATTGCATAAACATCAAAATCCCTGCAAAACTGATTCCAGCTATGGCAACTGCTAACCTTAATGGTTGCCTCGTTAGCAACAACCAAGCTAGTGGTATTTTTCTAAATTTTAAAAAAGAAAAATTCATTAGGGAATAAATTTTGCAATCACTTTCATTCCTGCATAGTTTTGAACGATATCTATAGAATCTTGATCTAGTTTTACTAGTACCTCGATAATTCGTGAATCAGCATCCCCTGTTGGATCAGTCGATAGAACTTTTCTTTGTTTTACCTGAGGACTAATCCTAATCACCTTTCCCTTAAGTTTTTTTTGGAAGCCTCCATTCTCACTGCTCAATAAAACATTCTGAGAGATAAAGACCCTATCGATATCAGATTCATAAACCTCTATCAAAGCTTCCATTTTTTGACTAGAACCAATATCCAAAATTCCTTCATTTTGAGGCCTTTCACCAACTCGAGTGTTTATTCCAAGGATAAAACCATCTATTGGACTTCTTAGTTTTGAATTAAAGAGATCTACCTTAATGTTTTTTTGATCTCCGATAAGGTTTATTTTCTGTTTTTGTAATTTTAATAATTCATCTTTTCTCTTTGAAAACTCTACAAAAGAATATACATCTTTGTTCAAAGCTAACTCATACCTCTGAATTTGATCTTTCTTTAGGGTAATTTCTTCGTTAATAATATTAATTAGATTTTCGTTTCTTTCAAGATCAGCGATTAATTTTTCTCCATTTTCAAAGATTGCGAGAATATCACCTTTTTTTACAAAATCCCCTTCATTTACTAAAATCTCGACAATTCGGGGGGGAGAGCCAAACTGACTTATTGGAGCTGCCAATTGTCTAATCTCTCCCGAAGGAGAAAGTTGACCAAGTGCAGCAACAGCTGTAATAGGAGGTATGAAATCTGAAGTTATTTCCTCTTTAAATTTTGAACTAGATTTATTATTTCCAGAACAGGAAATAACGCCAAGAGATATTGGTGTAAATAATAAAAAATAAATAAATAAATTTTTTAATATTTTTAATTTCATTAAAAATCGAAGAGTACTGTTTTTATGTAGTTATTGACCCATTTTTCATCAAAATATTTTAAAAGAACCATGCTAGTCTTCTCATTTTTCATTTGTTGAACACAATAATTTTTTTGAAAATCTATTCTCTCTTGGATAATTTCCTCATTAACTTCCGGTTTAGCTCTCTTACTTAATTTGATCAAAATAGTGAGATATTGATCCACAACTCTACAAAAATCATTTTTTTCAGATTTACTTTTTAAGGAAGCAAAAAATACATTATTAGAAAAAATCCCCCCCCATTTAGGAATCTCTCTCAAAGATGAAAAAGAACTCTTATCAACTTCAGAAAGTAATTTTTCGTATTTTAAACCTTGGTTTTGTGATGCGGGGGATAAATCAACAATGGCCGCAGAAACAATATCATTTATTTTTACCAAATCCATCCCAAAAATTGGGATATCAAACTTTGGATCAGGGAAAAAAACGCAATGTAATATTTTAAGATTCTTTGAAAATTCTGCTACTTCAATATGTAACTTTCTAAAACCTTTTGCTTTATGAAATTCATTTTCAATATAAAGTTCTCTGCCAATTTCTTTAGATATTATGTTAGTTAGTTTTGGATCAATTTTTAAACTCTTAAGGTCCTCAAGCATGGATCTATGCTCTCTAATATTTTGTAACAAATCCAAAATAAGAGGGTCAGTTAATTTTGTTTTAGTTAAAGATTCAGACAACAAGGCTAAAAAGTACCAAAATAGAATTTAAGGAAGAACTGAAATGAAAGTAGGAGACGTTAACTACTACACCCATTCAAGCAAAACTAGATGTGTGTTTGTGGACAATAAAGAATTACCGCTTATAAGCATCGATATTTGGTGCAAAGCAGGTTCTTCATTTGAGGATGTTGAAAAAAATGGCACTGCTCATTTTCTAGAACATATGATTTTTAAAGGATCTAACAAAATAATGCCAGGTGAGTTTGACCATAAAATTGAATCACTAGGCGGAGTAAGTAACGCTTCAACTGGTTATGATGATGTACATTACCATGTCTTAGTTCCACCCAATAACTTTAAAGAATCACTAGCTCTTTTGACAAATATTGTCGTTGCTCCAGATTTTAATCCTGATGAATTTATAAAAGAAAAAGGGGTAGTTATTGATGAAATAAAACAACAAAATGATCAACCTGAAGAGAGACTATTTAATTATTTTTTGCAAAGGGTTTGGTTAAGTCCTAATTATGCCAATTCGATCTTGGGAACTGAACATAGTATTAAAAACTTAGAGATAAATGACCTTGTTAAATTTCATAGCAAACATTACACTACCGAAAAAATTTGTATTGCAATTGCGGGTAATCTCTCCGAAAAAATTTATAAAATTTTTGAAAAAAGTGATCTATCTGGCATAAAAGAAAGTCCAAATTTAATAAATCTAAAAAATAAACCTTCTTTAAAAATAAGGAATGGTAGAGAGTCAGTTAAGTTTGATAATTTAGAGTTTTCAAGAATATTTATGGCTTGGTTTATCCCAAACCTAAATGATCAAAAAATTATTATTGGACTTGAGATATTAGCATCCATACTCTCTGTTGGAAGAAACAGCAGATTAGTTAAAATTTTAAAAGAAGATAGTAATCTTGTTGAGTCGGTATATGTAGATGTAAATGCTGGAGAATTAGGAGGATTATTTATAATGGAAGCAAGTTGTGAGTCCAAACATATTGACTTAGTAGAGAAGCAAATTAATAAAACAATAGATGAGATCTCAAATTGTAAAGTCTTGGCTATGGATGAAATAAAAAAAGCAATAAATATTGTTAAAAGTAATTATATCTTTAATTTAGAGACATCTACACAACTCTCTTCATTCTTTGGAAATGAACTTCTTTGGGGGAGAAAATCATCAATAAATAATTTAGATAATCATTTAAAATATTGGAACGACTTGGATAACTTCAAAGAGATCACAGAATATATCCGTGGAGAGAAATTTACATTAGTTGCATCCCCTGGTAAATGTTAAAAAGATATTTTTTAAATAACAAAAAAAGAAATTTTTCAACTGCTTCAATTTGGATTAAAGGGGGGAGTGATATGGATAGTACTGGCAAAAAAGGGATAAACAAGATCCTTTGTTCATTACTTACCAGAGGATGTGAAGGTTTTAACAATTTCACTCTCTCTGAATATATTGAGTCCTATGGAGCAGAATTAAATCAAGAAATATTTGAAGATGGTATTTCAATAAGTATTAAATCCCTAAATGAACATTTCAGCAAATTATTCCCCTTATTAGAATTAATAATTAATAAGCCAATCCTCTCGGAAACTGAATTTAAAAAAGTAAAAAAATCTTCTATTAATCAAATTAAAAAAGATAAAGAGAATCCATTCAATATATGTTTTGAAAAATGGAGAAAAATTGTTTACTCAAATCATCCTTATGCTTTTAATTCCATAGGCAATGCTAATGATGTCTCAAAGATTACCTATGAAGATGTTTTGAATGAGTTTAAAAATTTAAAAAATAGAGAAAAGTATTTAATTTCAAATAATCCCGAAATAAATGGAGAAAATTATGGAACACTTGAAAAAAAAATCTTAAAAGAAAAATCCTGGCGTGTAAAACATAATTTAATTCCTATTCAAAGATTTGATTACATTTATAGTGATTCAAATCAAACAATAATAATGATGGGGGACCAAACTTGCTCGCGAAGAAGTAGTGAATATTTTTCTCTTAAGGTTTTGGAGTCATATTTATCATACGGAATGAGCGCTGCTTTATTTAAACTTTTTAGAGAAAAATATGGTATCACTTACGATTTAGGTGTTTATTATCCTATCAGGAGTGGAAATGCCCCATTTTTAATTTATTTATCCGTATCTAATGATAAAGCACTTTTTGCTTTTGAACTTTTATCAACACTATGGAAAAATTTACTTTTAAATCCCTTGACTGATACTGAAATATTTTTAGCAAAAGAAAAACTAAAAGGTTCTTTTTTATTAGCCAACCAATCACTAGATGAAATTTTACAGAGAAAGATACAGTTAGTTAGTTATGGTATTTCACCAATTTCTGAGATCGATTTAAATTCAAAAATAGAGGAAATTTCTTCGTTAGATATTTTGAAATTAACTAATAAGTATTTTTCAAAACCGTTTCTGAGTATTTCTGGAAATAAAAAAATATGTTCAGAAATTTCTAACAGGTGGAAGAAAAACTTTTAGATTAGTTTTTCTCAATCTTATCAATATCTATTAAAAACGAACCTCTCCTAAACTTTACTTCAACAGTATCTGGAGATTTAATTGAAAGGATTTCTCCAATTTCATCAATTGCCACTAGATCAGGTGGTCTTAACATCGGCATATTATCTGAAGTCTTCAAGTAAGAGACTGGCGCAATCAACTTGACCTTATCGTTGATCTCAAATTTCATTTATAAATTAGTTACATTAAAGAGTAGTATAAGCATAAAGTTAGAGAAAATATCAACGAAATGAACTGATTCAGTCTAGAATCCTAAAAATAGAATTTCTACAAATTAATGAATCAAAAATTCAAAACATTAATTTTATGGGCTTTACCTATACTTTTAGTTATAGCGCTTTCGTATCAATTTTTATCTTCTAGCAGCGTTGATTCTCTTAAATCAAATGGTACTACTGTTGCCCCAAGAAATTCTGCGGTAGCAAGAGTAAGTTACGGCAGATTTTTAGATTACATTAATTCAGGAAGAGTTACATCTGTTGATATTTTTGAGGGAGGTAGAAATGCAGTTATTGAGACAATAGATTCAGACTTAGATAATAAAGTTCAAAGGTTGCGAGTAGATCTTCCTGGCTTAACACCGGAACTTATTAATATATTAAAAAATGAAGGAATTAGTTTTGATGTACATCCAATTAAAACAGCCCCTCCTGCATTAGGAGTTTTAGGTAATTTACTTTTCCCAGCTATCTTAATTGGTGGTTTAATTTTGCTTGCTAGAAGATCAAATGGAATGCCTGGAGGACCTGGGCAAGCAATGCAATTTGGCAAAACAAAAGCAAGATTTGCCATGGAAGCTGAAACGGGAGTAGTTTTTGATGATGTTGCTGGTGTCAATGAAGCTAAACAGGATTTACAAGAAGTTGTTACTTTCCTTAAAAAACCCGAAAAATTTACTTCAGTAGGGGCAAGGATACCTAAAGGAGTTCTTTTAGTTGGACCTCCTGGTACTGGTAAAACTCTTTTAGCAAAAGCAATAGCAGGTGAAGCAGGTGTACCATTTTTCTCATTATCAGGATCTGAATTTGTTGAAATGTTTGTTGGCGTTGGTGCTAGTAGAGTAAGAGACCTTTTCAAAAGAGCTAAAGAAAATAGCCCTTGTTTAATTTTTATTGATGAAATTGATGCTGTTGGAAGGCAAAGAGGAGCTGGTATCGGTGGAGGGAATGATGAAAGAGAACAAACTCTCAACCAATTGCTTACCGAAATGGATGGCTTCGAAGGTAATAGCGGAATAATAATAATTGCAGCCACTAACAGGCCAGATGTCTTAGACTCCGCTTTAATGAGGCCTGGTAGGTTCGACAGGCAGGTAACAGTTGATGCACCTGATATTAAAGGTAGGCTATCAATATTGGAAGTACACTCAAGGAATAAGAAACTTCAAGAGGACTTAACACTTGAAAGCATTGCAAGGCGAACACCAGGATTTACTGGAGCAGATTTAGCAAATTTATTAAATGAGGCTGCTATTTTAACTGCTAGAAGGAGAAAGGATTCTATTAGTATTTCAGAAATTGATGACTCTGTAGATAGGATTGTCGCAGGAATGGAAGGTTCTCCATTAACAGATGGAAGAAGTAAAAGATTAATTGCTTATCATGAAGTTGGCCATGCACTTATTGGATCACTAGTAAAAGCACATGATCCTGTTCAGAAGGTTACAGTAATTCCTAGAGGTCAAGCTAAGGGACTAACTTGGTTTACTCCAGACGATGAACAAACGCTCGTTAGTAGAGCTCAGCTTAAGGCAAGAATAATGGGTGCTTTAGGAGGTAGGGCTGCTGAAGACGTTGTTTTTGGAAAAGGTGAGATTACAACAGGAGCTGGAGGTGATTTCCAACAAGTTGCTTCTATGGCTCGTCAAATGGTTACTAGATTTGGAATGAGTAATTTAGGTCCGGTAGCTTTAGAAAGCGGTAATCAAGAAGTATTTGTTGGTAGAGATTTAATGACTAGAAGTGAAGTTTCTGATTCAATTTCTAAACAAATTGATGAAAGTGTAAGAATTATGGTTAAGGAGTGTTATAAAGAAACCTACGATATAGTTAATAAAAATAGAGAAGCTATGGACAAGATAGTTGACTTATTAATTGAGAAAGAAACATTAGATGGCGAGGAATTTGTAAATATTCTTTCCAAATTCACTAAAATCCCTAAAAAAGAAAGAACTCCTCAATTATTAAGCTAAACTTTAATTGGTTTTTTATCTAAAACGAGATCAATTAATCCATACTCAACTGCTTCTTTTGGAGACATATAAAAATCTCTATCTGTATCTTCTTTAATAGTCTCATAATCCTTACCAGTTCTTTCTGATAATTCAGTATTAAGACGTTCTTTTAAAAACAAAATTTCATCTGCTTGAATTCTTATGTCACTGGCTTGTCCTCTAGCGCCTCCAAGTGGTTGATGAATCATTATTCTTGAATGTCTAAGGCTACTTCTTTTCCCTTTAGTACCCGCAGCAAGCAAAAATGCACCCATACTAGCGGCCAAACCAACACAAACAGTATGAATGTCGGGCTTAACATGTTGCATCGTGTCAAAAATACCCAATCCATCATAGACAGACCCGCCTGGTGAATTTATGTACATATAAATATCCTTATCTGGGTCCTCTGCTTCAAGGAATAACAATTGAGCAACGATTCTATTAGCAGTTTCACTGGTAACTTGTTCTCCCAAAAAGATTATTCTCTCTCTTAATAGTCGCGAATAAATATCAAAGACTCTTTCACTTCCACCAGATTCTTCTAACACTAAAGGGATCATAATAATATTTATCTGTTTATTAGATATTAACGATATTGAGTCAACATACGCTAACCTTATTAAGGTTTACATATAAAAAATTGAAAGAAAAATTGACTGTTTCAGATAGCAAAAAGTTATTTCACGAAAAATTCCCTTACGTTATTCCTGGTTTATATAAAAGAATAGTTGATGAAATGCTTGTCGAATTAAATCTTCTAAACCATCAAAATGAATTTACGCAAGATTATCTATTTTGTGTTGGTCTCACCGAAACATTCAAAGAATTAATGAAAGGATATCAACCTGACAAACACTTAGATCTTCTTTTTGAATCTTTGTGCAGTTCAACAAATTTTGAAGCGAAGGAAATTAATGATATATCACAAAAATCTCAAAAGGAATTCAAGGATAAAAAATCTAAGGATATTCTGAAATTATTAATAGAAAAAAGCAGTTCTTCACTTTATCCTTCAAGGATTTTGAACTTAGGAATATATATACTAATTTCAAACTCACAAGATATCAAAGAAAAAAAAGAATCAGATACTAATAATATGATCTCTGATATTGTTGAGAAGTTAGGACTATCTACTAATAAAGCAGAAAAAGATATTGGAATTTATAAAAGTAGTCTCTCAAAAATGGAACAAGCAAAAGAATTAATTGAAGAGTTAAGAATAAAGGACAAGAAAAAAGATTAGAAAATTATTAACTATTTATCCAGTCTTTTTTTGTCTTTCCATGAAATATAGGATATATAAATTACTGCGAATGTTATAAATAATAGTAAAGTAAAAGAAGATATGATCAGAACTTTATTTAAATATACTTCAAAAGCAGAAAATGAATTCATATATCAATTGAACCGTCACCATTTCTTCCCCAAACAACCATTGCTATTGAAAAAGTAAAAATCGCAGCTAATGCAGCCCACCCTATTTGAAAGATCATTGAAATTATTAATTTTATATAAATATAACAGAACTTCAAAATTTTTTATTCATTTATATGCGAAACTTAATTTCTCAGAAACAAAATTATCTTAATAGAATAAATAAAAAATTTAAATTGGGTAGGTTAGTCTTAAATCATAGTACAAATATAGAAGGTTTAATTCCTATACTCCAAAAGCTAGCACTAAATATAAACATCAAGACAATAACTCCAGCAGCCATTTCAAGAGTCAGGGGGAGATCTTCTAAATTGATAATTAGATTATCAGTGAAAACTATCAACGGATATAAAGCAATAGCAAGAAAGGGTAAAACAGCCCAAGAAGTTTTTATTTCAACAGACTTAAAGAAAGATGAATTAAAGCAAATTATTGATATTTATAATGGAAAGTAATTAAATATAAGAAAATTGATAACAGTCAGGGGAGAAAAAATGAAATTGGGATTAAATTTATGTTTGTTTTTATTGGCATTTTTTTCATTCAGTAATAAAGCATTCTCACTTACCGATTACCAAATAAAAAGGTTTTGTTCAAAACAGAAAAAGGTATCTTCATGTATAAAAAATTTAAAAGAAAAAAAATCTAATCTCCAAAAAGGCAAGCTAATTGAAATACCTGTATTACCATTCAAACGTCAGTAAATTGAATTTAAATTTCAAATTCTGATTCAAAAATATTAAAAGCATTTTTATAGTTTGTGTGAAGTTCTTCTGAATTATCAGAAAATCCTTGTAGTTCATAATCTTCTTTTAATTCATCATATAAGTAAACCACTCTGTTGAAAGCGCTCATATATTCTTTTTGTATGTCTTCATCATCGATATCATAGATTTTTGCCAATACTAATTCGACATTTTTTTTTGATGAATATATTTTCTTTTCAAAATCTTTATTTAATTTTCTTCTTTTTTTTACCATCTATGAATTTTTATTTTAAATACAAATTTACAATACCCAAATTCATAGATAATTTAAATTAAAACTTATAAAATAAAGATATAATTTCCAAATCAAAATAAATCTTCTATATTTTAGAAATTTTTTCGATCATATGTATAAATATGAAACTACCAATTCTAAAAAAATTAGAAGAGAAAATTATGAAACCAATAAAATGAAAGCTTCTGAAAACTCCAAGAAAAAAAATAATAACAAAGATCTTCCATGGTGGGTAGAATTTTTATTTATTCAAATTGGTTTGCCAGATAAATTTCTCATAAAAATTTTAAACACCAAAAAGAAAGCTAGAGAATTTATTAAAAATGAAAAAAAATTATTGATAACTTATATTTTTGCAATTGCTACATTGGCATATTTTTATCCAGTTATTAAACATGCAAAAAATAAATTAGATTGTGAGGCGATGGCCAAAAATTATATTTTTAATAACAAAAACATAGACAAAACTAATAAAAAGGAATTAAGAATGTTATCAACGAATTTTTGTTATGGTGGGGAAGAAATCTATGAAATTGAAAACTTAAAAAATTAATTAATTATTATCTATTAAATACACTCAGAATATTATAATAAGCTTTCATATCTAATTAGATTAAAGTTTAAATACTATGACTGATATAAAACAAAAGAAAGAAAACGTAAAGCTGCATTTAAAAGAATTGAGGCAAAACTTAAAAAAAATGCATTTATCAGTTACTGAAGAAATGATACTACCTCAGCCAGATCAAATAAAAACCTTGATGAATAAAATGGATCTATTATTAAAATTAATAGAATCAAAATAAACTATACTTTAAATAAATAGGAATCATAAAAGATTAAAAATGAAAAGAATAAAAAAATTCTCAAAAATACTTCTAATCTCTATTTTATTAAGTTCATGTAGTGCATCGATTAATAAAGAATCTCCAATAATAAATTCTGATGAAAATATTGATGAGAATAATAAATCAGAAAAGAAAAGAATGGAAATAAGGTTTTCCTGTGGAGAGGATGGTATCTCAGAATATTTAGAAGATGGTTGGATTATCTTAAAAGAAGAATCCCAAGAAAAAATTTGCACTTGGAAATCTTCACCTGCCACAAAAGATTGTGATATGGAAAAAGACAAAGGATGTAAGATAACAAAGCCAGATAAAATTGGTGAAGAGAAAATTTATTTATTAGAAAAATAATTTTATATTATGACTAGAAAATCAGATTATTTAATTGATTTAATTTTTAAGAAACTAAAAAATTATAAAACTAAAGAAATATTTTTGGAAAAAGAGAATTTGAGGAAATTTATCCTATCACTTTTAAAAGAAAACTGAATTCAAAGGTAAATACAACAGAAATTGTTATAATTAAAGGATATAGTGGATATAGTTATGTATAATTTCTCTTCATTAACTATTATTCTTATAATCACTTTTATTGTAAGTCTATATTTTTTATTTAAAGTTACTTCGAATGTAAAATAGCTAAAAGATTTACTAAAGCAATTTTAGATAATTGGATCATCTCTAAGTAGCAGGATAGTTTGTTTATTCAAATCATTGTTGAACCATTCTTTATATTCATCTAAAACACACTTTTTATCCTCATTATTTAGTCTATCAATTCTATTCTTTGCGTTATCCAAAGCTACCTTAATACAAAATTCATAATCTTTAGATTTTTCTGGCATTAGTTTTTTTTTAATTTTAATAAAAATAATTACCTATTCTGTATTTTAAATAACAATAATAAACCTTCATTTAATAAGAGTATCAAGCAATACGGAACAATATTTTCTATATTTGTAATAATATAATTTTTATTAGACTTATGCCATACGAAGCAGGTAGTAAAGAATGTAGACATTTAATAGAGGCTAAGGAAAGTCTTCTCTCTGCGATGGGAGCTTTAAGTAATATAAATTCAACTGATTTAATTCAAGTACAAATTAAAGAAATTTATAATAAATTGGAACTGATGCATGATAATCGCAAGAAAATAGAATCAACAACTAATTATTTATAACGTATAAAATAAATTAGAATTTTCCAAATTCACTTTTTACCTTCCTTACTCTTTTATCTGACAATAAATCAAGTAGAGCATCTAATTGTGCATGCACCTCCTTTGCTTCATTAAGATCTGGCAACAAATCCTCTTTTAAAAGCATTTGATGCATCTCTCTAAGTTCTAACCTTATATATCTAAGGTGTGAACTAACTTCTTCTCTCTTAGTTGCACTCATATTAACTTTTCGCTTGTAATATTATACATTATTGAGTTTTTATAATTCCTCAATACTTCTCAAGTAATTGGAACTATTTTAAAGATTTTAATCTTATCACCTTTTATTAAAGTTAAGATGTAGTAGCATATATTTCATGAAAAACAAAAAGAATTCTAAAAAAAATCAAAATCAGTTAAATAAAAAAAATCAAGAATTAGGTCAAACAAAAAATTCTGCTAAATTAGTTCTTTTTATTTTTGGTATAGGTCCAATAATAGGCATAACGATTTTTTTATATAGCAAAGGATTTTTTAATTCTCCAAATTTGTAATTCTACAGAATTGAGAATTAAACTTAAAAAAAAGAGAAAATTATAAATCAAATTTCTTTAATGAAAATATCCTAAATTCAGCCATTTTTCTTGCATTTTCTGGATTTGAGAGTAAAAAAGGGTGGTCAGATAAATGTTGAAAGACTTTATCTATCTTTAAAAGCAAATTATCACAATCAATATTTTCCCATTCCTCATCAAAAGACATTGCAAAGCTATCAGCATTGTCATAAAGTTTATTTTGCATAGTGATTTCAATAAGTTAGAAGGATTTTGAAATTTTACTTAATCTATAAAGAATGATTATAGGGAAATATATAAAACCATCCTAATCACAAATTAAGAATAACTTTTTGAAAGTTAGCTGTAATTATACCTTCTTCTAATACTTAAATATACATTTAACAATATCCTCAAAATCCTATATTTGACAGAAGTGTTACAATATTGGCATATATAGAATTTCATGGAAAATAAAGTCAAAAGAATAGGATATCTCCCTAGGAAAAGGGTACTTGAGATCATTGATGATATATCTAAAAGTGAATCTATAAGCAGATCCAAAGTTGTTGGAATATTAGTTGAGGAAGCTTTGGGAGCGAGAGGAATTGTAAATTTTGGATACAGCAATATAAATAAATCAAATTTATTCAAATCTGATAAATACAAAGATAACCAAAATAAGAACATACATTTAAAAGATGCAGAAGATGAATTTGTTGATGATAGTGGCTACACGGTCTCGTCTCACAAATCACTTGATCGATCAATATCTTCTGCAGATATAGAGTTAGCAAATAAAATCAATATTCTTAAAGAATCAGGATTAATATAATTTGTATTTAGAATTTTTTAGTGCATAACATTGAATCATTGTTTATTCTTAGTCAAGAAAAATATTCTTATTCAATAATTAGAATATTAAATCCTTTCTAATATCAATTTTGTATTTAAAAAATGAAAGATATTAAATGTCCCTCATGTGGCAAAACTTTCCGAATTGATCCAAGCAGCTTTGAAGAAATACTTCTCCAAATAAAAGACGAAGAATTTAATAAACAAATTAAAGATAGACTTCTATTGGCGGAAGAAGATAATAAAAAAGCTGTGGAAATTCTAAAACAAGAATGGGAAATTAAGTTAATTGACCAAAACCGAATTAAAGAAAATGAGATCCAAGTTCTTAAATCCAAATTAAATCTAGCTGAAGAAAAGAAAACAAATGCTTTAAATGATTTAAATAATCAAGCAACAAATAAAATCAATTCTCTTAATAATGAATTAAACAAGTTAAAGGATGAAATTAAAAACCAATCTATAATTACAGAATTATCTTTAAAAAACAAAGTCAATGAAGCTGTTACTAATTTAGAAAAACAAAACTCATCATTAACAAATTCCATTGAAAAGATGAGGCTTGAACATTCAATTAATGAAAAATTAATTGAAGAAAAATTTAAAAGCAAGATTAGTGAAAGGGACCTGACTATTCAGGAACTAAGAGAAATGAAATCTAAATTATCAACAAAGATGGTTGGGGAAACTTTAGAAATCCATTGCGAGACTCAATTTAATCTGAATCGTGCATCTGCATTTAAAAACTCATATTTTGAAAAGGATAATGATGCCACTTCAGGAAGTAAAGGTGACTATATATTTAGAGAATTTGATGAAAATAAAACTGAAGTCGTATCAATTATGTTTGAGATGAAGAACGAAAGTTTAAATGGTAGTAATAAAAGAAAAAACGAAGATTTTTTTAAAGAATTAGATAAAGATAGAAGACAAAAATCGTGTGAATATGCCGTACTCGTTTCACTTCTAGAACCAGAGAGTGAACTCTATAATTCAGGAATAGTAGATGTATCTCATAGATTCCCAAAGATGTATGTCATAAGACCGCAATTTTTCTTGCCGATTATTTCTCTGCTAAGAAATGCATCTATGGAAACGTTAAAATACAAATTACAAATTGATTTAATGAAACAAGAGAATTATGACATAACTAATTTTGAGAGTACTCTAGAGCAATTTAAGAATGCAGTAGGTAAAAATGTTTCACTTGCCAAAGATAGATTTAATGATGCAATTACAGAAATTGATAAATCAATAACACATTTACAAAAAACTAAGGAAGCTTTAATACTTTCAAAAAAACATCTTTTATCTGCTGACAACAAATCTCAAGATTTAACAGTAAAGAAATTAACAAGAAATAACCCAACCATGAAGAAAAAGTTTAATGATTTAAATAGCTTCGAAGATGAGGTTGCCTAATTAAACAAAATTTTTAGAAATTAATAATATTTAAAAATATATTAAATTTTTAGTTTATAAATATACTATAAATAATAAATTCCTTAGTTAAAGAAAATAATGTCTATTAACACTCCAATTTTTAATATTGCCAAAGATCTTAATGTCGAAAGTAATAGGATATTATTAGCATGCAAAAAACTTGGGATCAACGCAAAAGGTGCGACAAAAAGATTAAATAAACAAGAATTAGAAAAAATTAAAAATTATTTTGAAACTGGTAAAAACGTATCAGATGAAGTTATTAATTTAAATAAAGCCAAGGCTAAAAGCAGTTCAAGAAAAATTGTAGACAAAGTAAAAATAAACTATTTCCCAAACAGACTTATTCGTAAATATTAAATAAAACTAATTTTTTATAATTACTTACAAGAAGAAGCCACAGAAGAAAAAAAAAATAATTTATCATAAGTAAAAATACTTAAAATGAGCTTAAGCAAAATTTTAAATTCTCTTGAAAAATCATGGGAAAGAGATGATATTCTTTTAAAAATAAAGAACGGGTTAGGTGCAGATAAGATAGTTGATGAATTTCTTGTAAAAAACGAGATGCAAATTAAAGAATTAAATTCTTTATTAAAGCCAGAAGATATTGAATTATTAAATCAAGTAGAACAACTCTCAACTTGCGAATCTAAATTAATAAATGAGATTAAAAATTTAAATTACATAGAAAATATTGAAAATCATCACATTATGAATAAAAAAAAGATGGTGCCATCTAATAGAATTTCTTTCAACAAAATAAGTTCATTTATGATTAATTGGAGTAACAAATTTGTAGTTATTGCTTTACTAACAATTTCAGCCATAGCTTTATCAAAACAAGCGTGGGCATAATTAGCTAAATTAACTTCTTTGTAAGAGATGTAGTTTTGAGAACTAAACAAGAATATTTAATTAAATATAAAGATGGAAATCTTTATTGTGAAATTGCTGATATTTGGATTGATCCAAGCAAGCCAGTAAAAAAGGCATTAATAACTCATGCACATTTTGATCACTTTACATTTGGCTGTGAAGAATACATTTCTACTAAGGAAACTGCGATACTTCTTAAAGAAAGAGTTGGAGATAATATCAAAATTAAGACTTTTGAATATGGAGAAGAATTTAAGATAAATGGCATTAATATTTCTTTTCATCCATCAGGTCACATCCTTGGATCTAGTCAAATAAGGTTTATTTTTGCTGAAGAAAAATGGCTAATTTCAGGGGACTTTAAGCTTCAAAAAGATCAGACTTGCAAACAATATGAAATTGTAAAAACTGATTATTTAATAAGCGAATGTACTTTTGGTCTGCCAATATTTAAATGGGATGATGCAAATAAAATAGCAAATGATATTTCAAAATGGATAACTAATTCACCAGAAAAAACTTCTTTACTTTTCTGCTATTCACTTGGAAAAGCACAGAGATTGTTAAAAGAAATTAGTCAAACAAATTTTAAAGGCAATATTTATTCCCATGGCAGTATTCACAAAATGAACAATATCTATAGAGAACTTGGAATTGATATTAAAGATACTATAAAAATTGAAAATAAAAAAAAGATAGATGAACTTAAAGGAAATCTAATATTATTACCGCCATCTTTAAGTAAGGGTTCTTATTTAAAAAATTTCAAAAACATTCAAACAGCTTTTGCGAGTGGATGGATGTCAATAAGAGCTCTAAGAAAAAGATCAGGATATGATAAAGGATTCGCAATCTCTGATCATGCGGATTGGGATGGAATTCTGGAAGTAGTAAAAAAGTCTGAAGCAAAAAATGTATTTTTTCATCACGGAGATAGTGAAGCCTTAAGCAAATATTTAGTTGAAAAGGAATCAATAAATGTCCTTTTATTCGGTAAATAAATATGAGCTTAAAAAAGTTTTCAGAATTATTTAGCGATCTAGATTCAATTAATAGTACAAATAATAAAATTGAAGTTTTAAAGAATTATTTTTTATCTAATGATCCAATAGATAATTCATGGGCAATATATTTACTAACTGGAAAAAGTAATAAGAGATTTATTAGTGGGAGATATTTAAAAAATCTTTTTTCTCAAATATATGAATATCCACAATGGTTAATTGATACATGTTATTTAAAAGTTGGTGACTCTGCTGAGGTAATAACCTTATTACTTAAAAATAAAACTAAGTCTAGAAAAAAGAAATTATCAAATATAAGTCTCAATGAATTACTAAGCCAAACAATACCTGCATTATCAAAACTTAATGAGGAGGATAAAAATTTAGAAATTAAAAATCTTTGGGAATCATTACCTGAAGATAACCATCTAATTTTTAATAAAATTCTTACAGGAACTTTTAGAGTAGGAGTCTCTATCGGATTAATCACAAAATCAATATCAAAACTAATTAATATTGAGGAAGAGATTATTTCTCATAGGTTGATGGGTGATTTTAAACCTTCAATTGATTCATATGAATTTTTAGTTAACAAGAATATCAATCTTCAAGAGTTAAATTCCAAACCATTTCCATTTCTTCTAGCAAATACTATTGAAGATAAAATCTTCAAAAATTCAATAAATGATTTTCAATTTGAATGGAAATACGACGGTATAAGGATGCAATTAATTAAAAGATCAGGCAATGTTTCGTTATGGACAAGAGGGCAAGAATTAGTAAATGAATCTTTTCCAGAATTAGTAGAAAAAATGTCATATATAAAAGATGATTTTGTTCTTGATGGGGAATTATTAGTTTGGAATTTTAAAGAACAAATTGCCTTAGATTTTTCTTTACTTCAAAAAAGAATAAATAGAAAGTCTCCTACTAGATCAATCCAAATAAAATATCCAATTATTTTTATTGCTTATGATCTTTTAGAGATTAATGGGAGAGATATAAGAGAAATTAAATTAGAAAATAGAAGAATTGAGTTAGAAAAATATTTTTCAAAATGGCAAATTAAAACTGAGAATAATATCTCTGATATTTTCAAAATATGTGATTTAATCTTTCCTAAAGATTGGCATGATGCTTCAACTTATAAAGAAAAATCTCGAGAAAATAATACTGAAGGATTAATAATTAAGAAAAAGAATTCTATATACTTCTCTGGTAGAAAGAAAGGTATTTGGTGGAAATATAAAGTTGATCCTATGCAACTGGATGCTGTTTTAATTTACGCTAAGGGCGGTAGCGGAAGAAGAGCTGGTCTGTATACAGATTACAGTTTTGCATTATGGAAAGACAAAGAATTAATTAAATTTGCAAGTGCATATTCTGGTTTAACGAATATTGAGATTAAAGAGCTAGATAAATGGATAAGAAAAAATACTATAGAAAAATTTGGTCCTGTTCGATCGTTAAAACCAGAAATGGTATTCGAAATATCTTTTGAGAAGATACAAATTTCTAAACGTCACAAGTCAGGCATAGCAGTAAGATTTCCAAGAATAACAAAATGGAGAAAAGATAAAAAAATTAATGATGCAGATAGCCTAGAGAATGCTTATGAATTAATGAAAAAAATATCATGAAAAATATTACGAAAAATAATAAGCAAAATAATTTGATTTCTAAAATTAAACAGTTTTTCTCCACAAATGGGTGGGAGCCACTACCCTATCAGATCGAATCTTGGGAAGCATTTTTAAATGGAGAGAGTGGAATAATACAAGTTCCTACTGGATGCGGCAAAACTTATGCTGCATTAATGGGACCTTTATCAAAGATAAAAGATCCCAAAAATAATAAAAGTGTGAATATATTATTAATAACCCCTTTAAAAGCATTAAGTAGAGATTTAAAAAATTCCATACAATTAGCAGCTTTGCATTTTAATAAGGAAATCACTGTTGAAATTAGGAACGGGGATACAACCCCATATGAAAAGAAAAAGCAACTAGCTAAACCACCTAATATTCTTATTACCACTCCAGAGTCTTTATCTCTTTTACTTTCCAATAAAGAATCTAATAATCTGTTCAAGGAGTTGTCATCGATAATTATTGATGAATGGCATGAATTGATGGGTAGTAAAAGAGGAAACCAGTGCGAGTTATCTTTAAGTTGGCTAAGAGGTAATATAAAAAATTTACAAATTTGGGCAATGTCTGCAACTATTGGAAATATTGAAGAAGCAGCGAGAGCAATAGTTGGGATGAGCGCTATTAAACCCAAAATTATAAGTACAAATATTCAAAAAGAGATCGAAATTATAAGTGTTTTACCAGAGGAGAAAACTACCTTTCCATGGAGTGGGCATCTTGGGATTAGAAGTCATTCTTCACTATTAAAAATCCTAGATAAAAATAAAAGCACCTTATTATTCACCAATACGAGAAATCAATCTGAAAGATGGTATCAATGTCTTAAATTTTTTCTCCCAGAGATGGAAGACAAAATTGCACTTCATCACGGCTCCCTGGATAAAGAAGATAGAAAAAGAGTTGAAGAAGGGGTTAAAGACGGGTTAATAAAATGGGTAGTCTGCACCAGCTCGTTAGATTTGGGAGTTGACTTCCAACCTGTAGATCAAATAGTTCAAATTGGTAGTGCAAAGAATTTAGCAAGACTTATCCAAAGAGCGGGAAGAAGTGCTCATAGACCAGGAGGAAAATCAAAAATAATTTTTATGCCTACTAATTCTTTAGAGTTATTAGAGATTAGTGCTATGAGAAGAATAATAAAAAGTGGTATATCTGAAGAAATTAGACTTCCTGAATTATCTTATGATGTGCTTCTACAACATCTAATAAGTTTGGCATGTGGAAATGGCTTTGATCCTAAAATTGAGAAAGAAAGAATTAAAAATTGCTGGAGTTATAGAAACTTAAAAGATCAAGATTGGAATTGGTGTATTGACTTTTTAGAATATGGAGGAAAATGTCTTAAAGCATATCCAAAATATAAAAAGATAGTTAAAGAAGAATCACAAAATAATAATGAAAACTTTAAATATTTTGTAAAAGACAAATCTTTAATAAGAATGCATAAGTTCAATATTGGGACAATTACAAGTGACAAATTTGTGAATGTCAAATATATGAAAGGTAAATCTTTAGGTAATTTAGAGGAGAATTTTGCTTCAAAATTAAATCCCGGAGATACATTTTACTTTGCTGGCAAAATGCTTCAATTTGTAAGAATAAGAGATATGATTTTATATGTTAAAAAATCAACAAAAAGAAGTTCTCTAATTCCTGCATGGGTTGGAGGTCAAATGGCAATTTCAGATCTACTTTGTGAGAGTTTGAGAAAAGAAATACATATATGCAACGAACTAGAAATTTATGATTGCTTAAATCCTGAACTAAATTCATTACGCCCAATATTGAAAAAACAAAAAGTTCTTTCAAATATTCCAAAGAAAGATGAATTTCTTATAGAGATATACAAAACCAAGGATTTATCAAATCTTTTTGTTTTTACACTTGATGGCAAATTTGTAAATGAAGGAATTGCATTTTTATGGGCTTTGAGATTAGCAAAATTAAAACAATCTACATTTAGTATTACTGCTAATGATTTTGGATTCAGTTTAACTACTGCAGAAGATTATGATTTTTCCATAATAAAAAAAGAAGCTGATTACTTTTTGAATAACAAAAAATTAGAAGAAGATCTAGAAAATGCAATTAATTTTTCAGAATTAACAAAACGTAGATTTAAAAATATTGCCCAAATAAGTGGACTAGTAAATCAAAATAATCCAACCAAAACGAAAACTTCTTCCCAACTTCAAATAAGTTCAAGTATTTTCTACGATGTCTTTACTAAATATGAAGAAGGTCATCTTTTGATAAAACAATCGCATCAAGAAGTTAAAGAATATCAATTAGAAAATAAAAGAATATCTAGATCATTAGAAAGATTAAAAAATTTAAAAATGCTACTAAACGAGATTAAAACTCCAACTCCTTTTGCTTTCCCTTTACTAGTTGAAAGACTTAAAAATACTTTAAGCAATGAACCAATAGAAAAAAGAGTAGAAAAACTTATAAAAAAATATAGTGATTAAATGAAAAAAAGTTCTTTTAAATTTTGTTGGGAAGATACATTATTAGAGATGCTTCCTTCAAGGGCGTTATTTCTACCGGAAACAAAAGAGTTATTAATATGCGATATACATCTTGGGAAAGCTGAGTATTTTCAGCAAAATGGTATACCTCTTACTAATAATTCAGATAAAAACAATTTTGCAAGAATAAAAAAAATAGTAAAAAAATATAGTCCTGAAAAGTTAATAATATTAGGAGATTTATTCCATAGCAAATATTCAATAGATAAAACTCTTCAAAAAAAAGTTGAGGATCTTCCTGAACTACTAAAAACTAACGTTGAACTAGTCCTAGGAAATCACGATGTAGGTTGCAATATTAAAAATATTAAAATTTTTGATATTAGAAAAACTAAAAATATCACTTTTAGTCATGAACCAGTTGATTCAGGCGATAATAAAACATTGAATATTTGTGGACATTATCATCCAAAAATCTATATAAAAAACAATGGAGATAAATTAACATTTAGGTGCTTTGCAATGGATAAGAATAAAAATACTTTATTTTTACCTGCATTTGGAGACTTAACAGGAGGATATCCCTGCAAAAAGTCATTTAAAAAATGGGTAATTGTTTCTGAAGAAGAAATTATCGAAATAAAATCTTAAAAAAATCCTATTGAAGTGACTTAAATTTTCATTTAGATATAGCAATTTATACTTAAAAGTCTCGTTTATTTTATTTATCTATTATTTTGAGTCTATTAATCAATTTCTACCAGTAGAAATAGATAATAAAAAATTTATTCAGCTAATGACCCTTTCTTTAGCAGACAATCCACGTTATAAAAAAAATAAACACATTTTATAGAAATGAAAAAATTAATATCCTTGATTTTATTTCCATTTCTTTTCATGCCATTTGGAGCAAAAGCAAATGATAATTTTTCTGTTGAAATAGAAGCACTTACACTAGTAATGGAGCAATATAAAGAAGAAACCGAATCAAGTGTTGAATTAGATATTGAAGAAATAAAGCCTAGTTATATGGCTCTTAAACAAGACGAATGTAATGCAACTGTTGAAGTTACAGAAAAAACAGGATTAGAGGTTGTAAACACTGAATATTTCGATGTAAATGTCTGCTTGAAAGAAATCTATAAAGTAATCAACTAAATATGCAGGTTATAAAAATATAATAAAAACAAACAAATTAAAGAGGTCTTTTACTTAAAGAAGGTAAGACCTCGAGACCTAACAGAAAACTTTGGAACGGGTTCTGCATATCCAATTAATAACCACAATGGATTTGTAGAGGTGTAATTAAAAGTACAAAACCTAAAATTATTTTTTAAATAATTATTTCTTCTTTGATAATGTTTGTGATTCTTCTCTAGACATTAAAGCTTCGATTTGAGCAAGAACTTTTTGAAGTTCATCCGTTTTTGTAAGAGATGCTTCTGCTACTTCTCTTAATTTTTCTAACTGTTCTTTAGTTTTATCCATGATAAATAAATTAGAAATTAACCATTTTTAAAAATGGTTTTAATACAGATTTTTCACTCCCACACAGATTCATATTCTCTCTTTTTTTTATAAAGTCAAATAAATTTCCCTTTATTAGGGTTTTATGAGGACTTCCAATTAATTCTTTATTTATTATTGAAACCATAAGATTACCTGAAATAGAAATACTCTTAAATTATGAAGTAAATACAGGCAATCCTATTGTTGCAGTTGTTATGAGAGCCCCTGCAAAAATCAAAAAAGGTAGAAAAGGATAGTTTTTCAACGATAAACTTACTAATTCGAAATAACTATATAGGTATTTATACTGTTTGTCTACCCCTTGACTGTCTTAAAGGTAAAAATTTTTCTTTTAAAAGTAAAAATTTAACATCAGCCAAATTTACCAGATATGTATTCCTGAGTGGTTTTTTCTTTTGGAGAGTTAAAAATCTTCTTTGTTGAATTAAATTCTGCAAGATAACCAACTTTTCCTCCATCACCATCTTCATATTCAATAGCATTAAAAAATGCAGTCATATCACTGACTCTTAATGCCTGTTGCATATTATGAGTAACAATTATTATTGTGTAATTCTTCTTAAGTTCATGCATTGTCTCCTCAATTTTTAAAGTAGAGATTGGATCTAATGCTGAACATGGCTCATCCATTAGAATTATTTCAGGCTCAATAGCAATAGTTCTAGCAATACATAATCTTTGTTGTTGACCTCCAGATAAAGAGTAACCGCTGTCATTTAATTTATCCTTACATTCATCCCACAAAGCAGCTTTTCTTAGGGAACTTTCGACCAATTCATCCATATCTCCCGTAAAGCCATTAATTCTTGCTCCAAATGCGATATTTTCATAGATAGATTTAGGAAAAGGATTAGGTTGTTGAAAAACCATTCCAATTCTTCTTCTTACTTCAACTGGATCTACTCTTTTGTCATAAATATTAGTTCCATCAAAAAGTACAGTTCCCTTGAGTGAACAATTAGGAATTAAATCGTTCATTCTGTTTAAAGATCTAAGAACAGTTGATTTACCACAACCAGAAGGTCCAATAAGGGAGGTAATATTTCCTTTTTTAAAGTTACAAAAAACATTTCTTACTGCTTCAAAAGTTCCATAACTAATAGAGACATTCTCTAAGGATAAAATGATATTCTTTGGTGTTTTTTTATTAGTTTTAATCATTTATACTCTCTTAGTTTTCTCAGTAAAAGCGGCCAATATCCTTGAAAATATATTTACTGATAGTATCGACAAAACAAGAATAAAGGAAGCTGCCCAGGCTAATTTATTCTGAGCATCATAAGGTTCAAGTGCAAAATTATAAATAAGAACTGCTAAAGAACCCATCTCATAAAACAAATCTCCAAAGCCTGTTATGTAGTAGTAAGAAAATAAAGCCGTAAATATCAAAGGTGCTGTTTCACCTGCAGCTCTTGCTATTCCAAGTACAACTCCAGTAGCAATAGACCTAAATGCAGAGGGCAAAGTAACTTTCAATATAGTTGTATACATACTTGCTCCAACTCCAAGAGAAGCAAATCTCAACTCATTAGGAACCAGCTTTAAACCTTCATCAGTCGTCTTAATCACAGTGGGCAACATCAATATTGAAAGTGCCATTCCTCCGGCCAAACCGCTATACATACTCCCAAACAAAATCTTTGTAGAAACAATTAAGGCATAAATAAAGACTCCGGCAATTATTGAGGGGACTCCCGCCAGTACATTAACTCCGAATCTAATAAATCTTGAAAAAGCACCCCCTTTAGAATATTCCGCCAGATATATGCCACCACCTACACCTACTGGTATGGAGATAATTGAAGCAATGGTAGTTATTATTAATGTTCCGATCAATGCAGGATTAATACCGCCTGCATCTAAATCATCTCCAGGTGGATTAGGTTCTAAAGTAAATAGTTCTGGTGTGATTTGGGATCCACCTTTGATGAGAATATAAGTCACCAGAAAAATCAAAGGAAGTATTGCGATTAATGCACAAATTACTGATAAAGAAGTAAAGAATTTATCTCCTATATTTCTTGATAATCTTTTCTGGTAATAGAGTGAATTCATAATTATCTAATATTTGAGACTAAATTTCTTAACTAGCCATTGCGCAAAGATATTGACCACTAAAGATAGGATCATTAGTACAAAAGCTGCATAAAAGAGTGATGAAACCTGACTCCCATCAGCTTCACCAAACTGGTTTGCAAGCATTGAGGAAATGGTATATCCAGGAGATAAAAGAGACCAACTAAATGCATTGGAATTACCAATAATCATTGTGACAGCCATAGTTTCACCCATTGCTCTGCCTAAAGCCAATAGAACACCTGCCATAATTCCTGATAATGCTGCTGGCAAAATCACTGAAAATATTGTTTTCCATCTACTTGCACCAATTCCATAGGCCGCATTTCTAAGCTTTTTAGGCACTTGATTAAGAGAATCCCTTGCAATGGAGGTCACTATTGGCAAAAGCATTACTACTAAAATCAATATTGCTAACAAGGAATTCCTACCTGTGGGTTCTGTACTGAACAAAGGTATCCAACCAAAGAAATTATGTAAAAAGACAAAAAAGGCTCTAAAAAAAGGTTCCATTACAAATATTGCCCAAAGTCCTAATACAACTGATGGTATAGCTGCTAATAATTCAACAAAAGAACCTATTATTTCTCTAAAAACTTTTGGGACAAAGTCCTCGGTAATAAATATTGCAGTTCCAACTCCAAGAGGGATAGTTATTAATAACGAAAGAAATGAAGTTACCAATGTGCCATATATTGCAGTAAAAGCTCCGTATTCATCTTTTACTGGATTCCATTCAGAGGTTACGAGAAACTTCAATCCATACCTTGAAAAGGATTCAAATGACTGAAAAAAGACCACTAAAATTATTCCTAAAAGTATTATTGCTACGAAACTAGACAAGACCAGAGCAGTATTCTTGAAGATAATATCTATATTTTTTTCGATACCGAATCTTTTACGATTCTTGAAAAGAGTTAATTTCTCTTCCATTAAAAAAAGAATATCTCTATAAATCTACTACTAAATGAGCAAAAAGACTTTCAAAAAAATCAAAAAATTTTGATATTTGATTATTTACAATTCCTCTTATTCTTGGATGACTGAATTAAGTTACTCATCCAATTTTGAATATCTGATAATACTTCTAAATCTAATTTGTAGTAGACCCATCTTCCTTCTTGTCTATCACTGACGAGACCTGAATCTTTTAGAATTTTAATATGATAAGAAATTTTCGATTGGGACAATCCTGTAACTTTTACTATGTCACAAACACATATCTCTCCATTCATCATTAATTCAAGAATATTTATTCTAATTGGATCAGAAAGAGATTCCATTATCCCAACAAACTGCTCACTATTAATCTTTTTAAGTTGCTCTAACAAGGCCTAGAGATGATTTATTTTTTAATAATAACCTAAAAAATATAATTACACATATCAAGAGTTATTGATATATCAAATATTTTTGATATATAATTAGTCAGGTTTAAGATGTTTTATGAAAATTGGAATTAACGGATTTGGGCGAATTGGGAGACTGACTTTAAGAATCTTGTGGCAAAGGAAAGATATAGAAATAACTCATATAAATGAAACAGGTGGAGATTCCTCAGCTGCATCTCACTTACTAGAATTTGATTCTGTTCATGGCAGATGGAATAAAAATATAATTTCGAATGAAGATGAAATAATAATTGAAGGGGAAAAAATTTCCTTTACATCAAAAGAGAAATATCTTGATGTTCCATGGGATAAATCTTCGGTTGACCTTATTTTGGAATGCACGGGGAAAAACAACACTCCACAAGACTTAAATCCATATTTTGATTCTCTTGGAGTAAAAAAAGTTATTGTTGCCTGCCCTGTCAAAGGAATTTTTGGAGGTGAACAAGCACTTAATATTGTTTACGGAATTAACCATTCCCTTTATAAAGCTGATAAACATAAGTTAATTACCGCAGCATCATGTACTACTAATTGCTTAGCTCCCATCGTAAAAGTTGTTAATGAAAATTTTTCAATTAAACATGGGGCTATTACAACTATTCATGACGTTACAAATACCCAAGTTCCAGTAGATCTATACAAAGGTGACTTAAGAAGAGCAAGAGGATGCATACAAAACTTAATTCCTACTTCGACTGGATCGGCCAAAGCAATTGCCGAAATTTTTCCTGAACTAAAAGGCAAACTAAATGGATATGCAGTAAGGGTTCCTCTTCTAAACGCCTCTTTAACAGATGCAGTTTTTGAATTGAATAATGAAGTAACTGAAAAGCAAGTAAATAGTGAATTTTTAAAAGCATCAGAAACATACTTAAAAGGAATTCTTGGATATGAGGAGAGACCTTTAGTATCTTCAGATTACTTAAATGACTCAAGAAGTTGCATAATAGATGGACTCTCAACGATGGTTGTGAATTCAAATTTATTAAAGGTTTATGCTTGGTATGACAATGAGTGGGGATATAGTTGCAGACTTGCAGATCTAACCTCTTTTGTAATTGAAAAGGAAAAAAGATTTTAGTTTTTATGAAATTATCTAGTCTTCAACAATATAGTGTCGTCACAGCAAACTACTGGGCATTTACGCTTACTGATGGGGCATTAAGAATACTAGTTGTTGGCCACTTTCATGAACTGGGTTATTCAACCCTGCAAATTGCTTTACTTTTTCTTTTCTATGAATTTTTTGGAATAATTACAAACCTTTATGGTGGATGGATAGGAGCAAGATATGGTTTAAGGCTTACTTTATGGATAGGAACAATTCTGCAAATTATTGCTCTTTTCATGCTGATTCCTGTCAAAGATAATTGGCCAATAATCTTTAGCGTCTCATACGTTATGTTCGCTCAAGCGCTTAGTGGAGTAGCAAAAGATCTAAATAAAATGAGCGCAAAAAGTGCTGTTAAATCAATAGTTCCAATTTCAGAAGAGAATAACCAAAATAGTCAAAAACAATTATTTAAATGGGTTTCAATTTTAACAGGTTCTAAGAATGCACTTAAGGGTGTTGGTTTTTTCTTAGGCGGACTCTTATATAAGCTATTAGGCTTTAATAATGCTGTTGGAATTATGGGTTTAGGTCTATGTCTGGCATTCTTTTTAACCTTATTTCTTCCTAAAGATTCAGGGAAAATGAAAAGAAAGCCTGTATTTAAAGATCTTTATTCCAAGTCCAAAGGTATAAATATTCTCTCAGGTGCAAGATTTTTCTTGTTTGGAGCGAGAGATGTCTGGTTTGTAGTAGCACTTCCTGTATTTTTAGATGTTTCTTTTGGATGGGATTATTTAAAAATAGGTCTTTTCTTGGGTGGATGGATAATAATCTACGGTTTCTTTCAAGTATTAGCTCCACTACTTAGAAAAGTATGGGGGAAAAATAATAGCCCAACAAAAACTACCGTTCAATTTTGGGGACTAATCTTGACGATTATTCCATTATTTATTGCTGGAGCGTTAAACGGTGATAAATCATTAGGTCCTGTAATTGTTGTTGGATTAATAATATTTGGCTTTATTTTTGCAATGAATTCTTCTACTCATTCTTATTTGATTTTGGCTTATTCAGATAATGAAAAAGTAAGTTTAAATGTTGGTTATTACTATATGGCTAATGCAGCTGGAAGATTATTTGGAACCTTGCTATCAGGTTTATTATTTATGCTCGGGACCAATGCCTCTTCAGGTTTGCAATATTGCTTGTATTCTTCATCTGTATTTATTTTTATTGCTTGGATTATAAGTTATAAATTACCTTCCTATTCTTCCAACAGCATAAATTGATTTTTTTAGAATTTCTCCTTTCAAGGGGACAAAGCCTAGTGAGGATGCTTTTGATTGGTATTCGTCACTAAGTAATGTATAGAATGTATCTTGAATTGCCTTAGTATTCTTGCCATTGCCCGTTTCATAAGCAAGTATCCAAGTTAAGGTTGCTATAGGATAAGCTCCTTTAGCAGTAGGGTTTGGATTTTTACCAGCCAAGTTTTCATCAAGAGTTATTCCATTTAAGGCAATTGCTCCTGATTCAGTATTAGGAGTAACAAATTCACCAGAAAGATTTTGTAAAGCTGCTGCTTTTACATTTCCTTTTATATAAGATTGATTAACATAACCAATCGCTCCAGGAGTATTTTGTATAACGCCAGCGACTCCAGAATTACCTTTTGCTCCAACTCCCGCAGGCCATTTAACAGATTTACCAGTACCTAAATTCCAAGTTTCAGAAAAAGCCTCCATAGAATTTGTAAAAGCTTTAGTCGTACCTGATCCATCAGAACGATGCGCCCAAGTCAATTTGCCAGCGGAACAACCCAATTCCTTCCAATCTTTTATCAAACCCATTGCAACTCCAACGGCTTGCTCTTGAGTTAGCTTCAAATCGCAATCATAATTATATCCAAAGGCAATTGTGCCTCCAACCATGGGTATTTGCACAAGACCTCTTTTAACTTTCTTTATATCAGCTTCTTTCATTGGATCGTCAGAAGCTCCAAAGTTTACAGTTTCATCAATAAATGCTTTCCTTCCAGACCCAGAACCTACTGCCTGGTAATTAACTTTTACACCTCCCGATCTTGCATAATCAGAAAACCATCTTGTATAAATTTTTGAAGGGAAAGAGGCTCCCGCACCACTCAATCTAACGGTCGGCGAACCGCAGGCTGCTAAAACTAATAAAGAAGAACTAAGAAGAGCTTTCTTAAAAATGCTCATGACATCGTTATGATTGAAGACAATTTATTTATAGCATCAAACATAGAGCCAAAAGCAAAGATTAAGAATTGCATCAAGATATTTTGATATAATCAAATATTCTTGATATATTGACTTCAATACCTCAGTAAGAAATTTAAGTTTTAAATTAAATATCAAACCTTTATTTAGAATTTAATTTTTGTTGTTACTCTGTTTTTATTTTGAGATTTGAATTCAAAAAGTCCCGTATCAGTAAATATGGTCAACTCATCTCCAGATGTTTCTTCAATTGCAATTCCCTCAGACTCTAGATTTTTAACATATACATTACCAATAAGTTTTAGAGATTTATCATCCTTGTCAAAAGAAAGCTTGTCAGAATAAGCCTCAAAATTACCACTATTGCTTTTAATGACTACATTTCCCTTAGCTTCTAAATCACCTTCTAAAGTATTTATTTGAGAATCAGATGTAATTGTGTAATTAGTTAATTCCTCAGCAAAAGAAAATTCAGCTAATAGAGATAAAAACGATGCAAAAAATAACCTTTTCATTTACTCCCAACCCTTTTCTGCATTCTGAATAATCCATTGTGCAAGAACCTTATCCTCTCCATCCTTCAATTTATTTTTATAACCCTTCATAAAACCAATCCCTTCATTGGCAATTTTTGTTATTGAATTTACATCTGCTATTCCTCTTTTTTCAAGGTCGGAAAGTTTTAATGATTTAGATCCTTTAAGAACGACTGATCCGCCTCTTACATGGCAGCCTGCACAAACATTTCTAAAAATTGTTTCTCCATCTCTAATATCAGAAGCCATTAGATATCTATTATGCAAAGAGGTTTGAAAAATAATTATTAAAGTTATTACAGGAATTACGAATAGAAATTTAAATATTTTCATTTGATTTATTCCACCCAAAATTAATTTAGCAATTAATTCTAAAACTTGATCTATCTATTTTAATAGTTCTACTGCTACTACAAGATTTCCCAATAATCCGTTCAAAATATTTAGCTGTTCTTTACTACCAAAGGCTATTAATACCTGACCTGGTTGAAGTATGAAATTACCTCCAGGATTAGTGAACAACTTTTCATTTTCTTTAATGGCTAATATTTTTGCACCACTCTTTTTGCCTATTCCAAGTTCAGAAAGTGATCTTTTCTCCGCAGTTTCAAAAAGACTAATATCATTACTTAATTCAAATTCTTCAATTTCACATTCACTTCCTGCTAAAAGATCTAGAAAATCAATGGCTATTGGTCTTAAAGCCATTGAGGCCATTGCTCTACCTGCAGCTATATAAGGGCTTACAACTATACTTGCCCCGGCTAATCTCAACTTACTTGCGGCTTCTTCAGTTCCCGCTCTTGCTATTACTCTTATAGAACTTCTTATCCCCTTAGCACTTAAAACCACATATAAATTTGCAGCGTCATTAGGCAAAGTAACAACCAAACTCTTACATTTTTCTAATCCTGCCAGTTTTAAAGTCTCATCAAGAGTCGCATCAGCACAAAGCACTTCTAAACCATTTTCTTCAGCAATCTTTTTTCTATCTTCATCACTCTCAACAACAATAATTGGAATATTTTGCGTTTTTATTTGGTTAGATATTTCCTGACCAACCCTCCCATATCCGCACAAAATTACATGATTTTCCATTTTTCTAAGAAGTCTTTTAAAACGTAATTCGTTTACTCTTTGAAAATAGCCGGATTCGAATAATCTAACAGCTTTTTGAAAGGTAAATTGAATAAAGATCAATCCGCCAACGATTACTAAAACAGTTACGATCCTGCCTTCAGGACTTAAAGGTTGAACTTCTCCAAAACCAATAGTGGTTATTGTGATCAGAACCATCCATAAGCAATCACTCCATTCCCAGCCCTCTGTTATTCGATAGCCAATTGCACCTAAAAAAAACAGAAAGAATAAAGAATAAATAAGACCAAACCAAGGCCTTAAATAGTCTTTAATAAAATAGAACTCAAATAATCTAAGCTTCATATCCCTTATTATCGTTAACTATTCAAAAATTTCAAAAAAATTTTCTATTATGTTCCTAAAACTATTTATTTGTTTAAGTGAAATACATATTAAGCAGGATAATAATATTTATTTTCGTAGCTGTATGCATTAAACAAATGATTACTGTTTCAGGTTTTATTTAATGCTTCATTAAAAATTAATTCAAGGTTTTACTTGTACCGATTCAATTAGAAAATCAGAAGCTGCTTTTAACCAATCAGCTACTGTAAGACGAAGGTCAGGTTGAGAATATACAAGCGTGACAATTATTCCAACTAAGATTATCTTTACCATGGCAATTAAAATATTCTTATGAATTAAAGCACAACTATTTAGTAAAAAGAACCTTAAATTTTTAAAAAACAGATTAATTAAAATTTCTCTAATTGATTAAACAAGTATTCCACTCTTCTTAGATTAACGCCTAAATCTGATTGACCTAATCTTGCTGCAGATCTTATTTGAATGATTCCTTTTGATCTATCTACATAACTTCTTACATCAAGCTTTAAAATTTCAAGGTCATCAGGAAATCTAAAAATTAAGCTTCTACAAACACCTCTCCAATAATTCCTTCCACTTTCGATGACTTCTGTACGAGGTAATCCTTCTGCTAGAGAGACAAGTTGAATGAACTTTTGATCAACATTTATTAGTTTCTTTTCTATTAAGACACTATTTAATGGATTAGTTATTGGAGCAAGACCTTGAATGGAGGAAACCATATTTTTTAAAGACGATATAGATGTTCTAACTGATTTCATACACAAAGTGAGAGGGAAAAAGTAAAGAATTTTCCCATAAATTTGATCTCTTTATAAAAATTCCTTATTTTGTGATCAAAATTCTAAAATTTGAGATTTTTAATTGTTTTTTTTGATAGAGATGGTTGCCTACCTTCTTTACTAGTTAGTTTCCTAACCCATAAAAAAACTCCCACAAACAAAAATATTTCAACAATAATTCCAACCGATATTAGACTCATTTTTTATCCTCTTTTTTCTTGTTGGTGCCCTCAATGTATGGCACAAGAATATTTAATAACCACTTTTTAAATGAATTTAACGATTTCATAATCTATTTACTTGCCTCTTCTCCACAAACTCCTCCCTTTAATGAGATCCTCTATATTTGGCCAAGCTGCTATTAATTCTTTAAGTGCCTTTCTATTAGGAGCATAGAAAACACATGACAATGCACTTATTACATAAAGTATGAACCATAACTTACTTTCTGAATAAGCTAAAAACAAAGAGAAAAGAAAACTTCCAATAAAGAAAAAGAAAAATGACCTATTTAATATTTCTAATGGAGTTCTTTTGAGTCTGTAGAATTTAATCTTTTTAATATCTTCTTCAGTATCTTTCTGAAATTTACTTTCGTACGAATTAATTATTTCTTCTTCTAGAACTTTTTCATACTCTAAATTATCAATTGGATCACTTTGATCCTTTTTATTTATCATTGGTATCTATATAGTACAAATATGGTAACTAATTTAAGGTATTTTAAAAAGTATCAAATTTTATCTGATAACTGGAGCTATACGAACAGATCATGGTTTTGAAAATAATTCAAGATTGTCTTATTTATAAAAGATAAATTAGTCAAAATATTCTTTTTAATTTTCCCAAATCTTTCGGTCATTTCAAAACAATCACTTCTATAAACTTCATAGCATTAATTAAATTGGGAGGCAATATCTAAATCTAGAGTTAAAATAGTTTAGAGATTTTAATAATATCTAAATGCAAAGGTATTTAATTTCCTACGAATTTACAGATGGCGAGGATCAAGAAGAAGGGGCAGAAATGCTAATTAATTGGTACGAATCAGGTGGTCCCCAAAACAGACCTGAAAACTATGAGGTTCATTCTTGGATTTTTATGGTTCAAAATGGGATTGGACATTCTGTAGTAAGTGCAGATTCTCTTGAGACAATATGGAAGCAATGGCATCCCTGGAGAAGGTTAATGGATATAAGTATTCAGCCGTGTATGGATCTTGATGAGACAGTCGGATTATTCAAAAAGCAAAAAATGAATACAAGGATAGTCTAAAAGTATTTGATTTCCAAATATAAATATCTTTTTAGTAGCACCTAATACTACATACATATCTCACTGCGTTAAAAAGGATAAGATTAATTTTCCATGATGAATGATTCTTATCACATTTACTTCAAAGGAGAAATTCTTTTCAAGAATTTAAGTAAAGATGAATTTGAATTTGTTTGGGGAAAACTTTATACATCTTATATAAATGCCCTAAATAAAGAGCTAACCTATGAATTAATTAGCGAAAACAATATTATGGAGCCGACCTTTAACCTTGAGCCATCTTACTAAATCAAAAACTAAATCCTAGATTATGAATAAAACAAGAAAAGCTGTCTCTCTTTTATTTTGAGGTACTCTTTTTCTTCTTTAGTTATGTCTAAAGCAATTTTATTTGCCTCAATTTCAACATTCGAACTATAAGTTTCAAAGTTTTCCTCTCTTTTAAATAGGGCAACAATGCCAATATCTGTTATGAACCAAATAAAATGATCAGTTTCTCCAATTGGCTCTTCTTTTAAAGAATCAATAATCAAATCACAAGTTGAATCCATTTAATTAATCTGAGAGGGGGTTTAATTGCCCCCATTGCAATACCTTACGGCCTCAGAATTGGTGGCACCATCTTCAATTATTTCTGCAACACATTTATTAAAAAGTTTAGATTCCTTTTTTACTGAACAGAATCCAAAAGCGATTGCAGCTAAAGCTATTGCCGATACGAAACTAGAACCAAGTTGTATAAAACCATAGGCAAACATAATGTTTTTTTTTCCAGAACATTTTTTTGAATCCTTTTTTTCTTCTGTCATTTTAAATATTTAATTCATACAAACCTATTTGATTAATCTTGCGTTTGGGAATTGTTGCCATAGAGAAAACCGAATCAAGACTTAATTTAAACAGATGAGACAAATTTTCAAAAATTCAAGTTTCTTTTTATTTTTCTTAACTATATTTGTCAATTTGATACATCATTCAAAAATAAAATAATTAATTTTTTCTCAACACTAGTTTCTTGATAAAATCCATTTTATAAATATAAAAGTCGTGATCCCACAGTTATGACAATAGGTTATGGTGCATTTTAAACTATATTTAAACTTTTCTTGATGAAGTATTAATACTTAAAAAGTATTCAAGAAAAGCTTGTTTTGATCATGCTCCCGGAGAGTTATCCACTTTTTTAGTGTTTTTCAACAGGGTTTTCCACAATATGTTGATTAAATTAAATCTTCTATGTGCAAAATAAAATATTTTCTCTTTTTAAAAAAATATAGCCACATTTTGTTTTGTAGATCAGTAGGATTTGTTATGTTATTTTTTTGAGATTGATTTTTGAATTTATGAATACAAGCAAAATTAAAAAAAATCCGACTACTGAAATCAGAGAAAAACTTAAGAAATCAAAGTTTGACTTACTTACTAACGAAAATGATTTTTTAGTTAAAAGTCTAAAAAAGGCTGGATAGTCTTTTGGTTTACCAAAATGATATTTTTTTCAAGAAATCTCTCTAATTTAAAATTTGTTCTGCTAAATACAACAATTAATCATTTTTAAAGATTTAAAATGAGTTCATTAAATATAAATTTTCTGTTAAAAATAAAAAAATAGTTCTCCCCGATAAACATTAAAGAAAAATATCCGTTATATTAATTTAATCTCAATATGAGATCAGATTAGAAATATAAACGGTAAATTCATAGGGCTTATTTAATTATTTATTGCTTCCTTTTACCTATATTTGAAAAATAGTTTCAGTTTAAAGATGAATACCCAAGAACTTAAAGTCAACTACAAAAAGCTTTTAAACAAAGCTGCCAAAGCAAACGGTCGTAAAGAAACTGTTTCTTACTTAAATCGTGCTGCTAAAATTAAATCAAAAATCTATTCAAACACTAAAGTAGATTGTTTTAGATGTAACGGAGCAGGTTTTCTAAGAATTTCTTTAGATGAGACTAAGACATGTCTATCTTGCTATGGGAAGGGTTTTTTGATTAAAGAAATTCAGCAGGTTTAAAAAATTTGATTGTTAATGAAAGATCTCATTCAGGCTCATAAAAAATTAATTAAAACAGTAAAAGAACAAATGGGATTTTCTGATTATGGGATGTACTGGTTAGCTTTTCTGGAAGGGGGTTTAACTATATGGTTACTGGATAGAATATTTTTCCACTGGTTGAAGTTTTAATTTTTATTTAGGTCAAAAAATTTCTGCAGGTATTAAATAAATTAATTTATCGAAACCATTTGAAAAGTTGTAGGATGGTAAAAAAACAATATGCAATTACTCGGATTGATTCTTCTTCTAGCTAGTAGCTGGTATTTATGGAAATTAACATCAAACTTTCTTGATGAACCAACAAAAAAAGAACTGACTAATAGTTTAAATAACCTCAAAAATAAATTCTCTGAGGGAAAACAAAATTTCTCTAAAGCAAAAATAAGCGAAGCTTGGGAAAAATACAAAGGAGAAGGTGGTGCCTTATCTAACAAAGAAAAAAGCTAGTGGACTTTTTTATTATTACAAGTCTCACTAAAGATATTTCTAGAATTGATCTAATTGGTATTTTGTTTGGTCATTTAATTTTTGGTGTTGCATTGACACAGCTTTTAAATTGGACGTGGTTAAAAAACCTTATGAGTGAAGAAGATAAAGCAAGGATGCTTAAAAGTTATACATGGAAAGACTTATTAGTAGATGGAGCAATTCTTACGGTAGTTCTAGGAATAATCTTTTTGATAATTAGCATTTTTCTATAAATGAACGTAACTTACATCCTTTTAGTTTTTTTAATGATATCAATTGTGATTTTCACTCAAATAATCAATTCCTCTGATAAATCAACATAAATGACCGAAGTAACTAGCGACTCCTCAACTGGATGGTACTTGATCGCATTGGTAAGCACTTTATCTTTTTTAGCCTTAATTTACTTCGGCCAAAAAAGATAGACTAAATTTTGAAAGATTATTTAAATTAATAAAAAAAGCTCTGCAACTTCATGAGATGCAGAGCTTTTAATTATTAAGTAACAGATTTATATAAATCTGTTGATTATAAAACCTTTTTTCTTAATCAAAGAAAAAGAGACCGATGAATGTGATGAAGATACTGAATTCACGGCCCCTTTGGTAACCGCATTTTTCGGTAGATACGACAATGAATCACCTCCTTTACTAATGTTTTTTTTAAGATAACCAAAAGAATTAAACAAGGAAAGAAATTCGTTAAAAATTTAAAAATTTTTTAACAAATTAAAGATATAAATCTCTTCAATATAAATGTATTGATATTACCAAGGCAAAACTTCTCCATTGGCATGCCAAAAAGTACCCGAGTTATTTTTATTTAAAGAATCAATACGTTTTAAAAGGCCATTTGCTGATTCTTCAGGACTAATTCCATTTCTTGTAAAGCCAGTCATTCTTGTACACACTAACCCAGGATGCAAAATAGCTACATAAATATCATCTCTTGATAAATCTATAGAAAGTGATTTTGCGGCCATTGACAAGGCTACCTTAGACATCCTGTAACCATAAGAACTCCCAGATGAATTATCTTCAATGGATCCCATTCTACTTGTGATAAAAGCAACTTTAGAAGATTTTTTTAATAAGTGTTTAAGTGCTTGGGTCATACATATTGGGCTCAATGCATTAACTTCAAATTGTCGCAAAATACTTTTTTTATCTAAGTTTCCGAAAGAATTAAATTCATAAATTCCTGCATTATGAATTAAGCAATCTAAATTAACTCCAGATAGTTTTTTACACAAATTTGTTATCGACTCATCAGAAGAAATTTCTATATTCTCTTCAATTATCACTCCTAAATCTCTAAGTTCTTTTGAAGCTTTCCTACATGTTGCAATTACATTATCTCCCCTCTTATGAATTTGCCTACATAGTTCTAATCCAATACCCCTATTTGATCCTGTAATTAGATAAGTCGACATCTCTAAACTAAAAAATAAAAAATTCATCTAAATCCAAATATAAAAGAAAACGAACTAGAAAAAGAAAAAATATATAAAATTCCTTATTAGATCTTTTAAGGTTATGATGGATTATGAAATTTAAAAGATTTTATAAAAGAAAGCAAAGATATTTTTATCACAAAAATTTAATGTATGGAAATTTTCAATCAAGAATTTATAGAAGAGATTATTAGGTTAACGTGGAGAAATCCTGCTTTCATGGCAATAGCTATTGCGTTAGTTTGGCTTATCCCTCAATTATTTATCAGAAAAATAATGGCAAAAAAATATGAAAGAAGAAAAATAGAAATTCAGAAAAATAAAATTCAAAAGCTTTACCCAACCAATACTCCTAAATAAGATTTTTATTTATAAGATGATCTAATGAATCAAAAAAAATACTTTTTGCATCTAAGTAAAATATGATCTACAAAATAATCAGAATTGATGGTGAAGATGACGAATTAACAGCTCAAAGTTTTTATAACTATTCAGATGCGTACGATTTGTTAGAGGAACTATATGGAGATTTATGTTGTTCAGATGCTGATTATGGAGACATAATCTATTACGATATTGTAGAAAATAATTGAAAAAATATTAATGGAGAATAAAAAATGGGCTCCCTCCCAAGAAGAAAATTTAGGGGTAATAACGAGTGTGTATGAATTCATTAAAGAAGAACTTTCAGAACTTCAAAATAAAACTGGATGTCCAGATTCATTTATTTATGATTTTATTGGCAAGATTCAGAATGAATGGCATCCTGAATCCTGCCACTCCATAGTTAGAAATAAAAAAAGGAAAAATTAGAGAATATTAAATCTTCAACGCAAATTTATAAAATTTCTCTAATATAATTTGAATTTAAAATACTAATTCATGATTATTAGAATACTAGGAATCGTACTTATCCTTGGTACGATTGCATATTATGGTTTAGTGTTAACTGGGCAAAGCAACCTTTAGTTTTTTAACTTTTAAAAATTTCTCATGAAATGGCCTCCTACTTTGTGTTGGACAGCACCAAAAACAATTAATGGTAATAGGCATTTTCAAGTTAAAACTTATGGTGGGAAAAATGAAGATAGATGGGTTGATATTTTTCCTACCAAAAATAAAAAAGATATTAAAAGAATCTCGTGGGCAAAACTAAAAACAGAATGGACTACTGGATGGTTAAGGCTCCCAAAAGATAAAGATTAATTTGTCTATGTAAACAAATATTATTAACCAGAAAACTGTAAAAAATAATACCTAACTCAAAAAAAATAACTTCTAAAATTTTTTAAATTTCTGTTTAATATGAAGTCAGAACCGAAGAAAAAACTCCCTAATAAAAAAGTTATAAGTTCAGCAAAATTTGAGGCTAAAGAACAATTCACAAAATCTGCATTAGAAAATTTAAAAACAGAAAATGAAAGACTTGTTAATTCACTAAAAAAATCTGGGGAGATTAAAGAATCAAAAAGAAAATAGACTTACAGTATTTAAAAATTTTTATTATTATAGAAATTTATACATTGAGAAATGATTGAAAAAATCTCTCTAGCAAATTCTCATTTACCTCAACTTATTGGTTTCGTTCTGATGTCAATTGGATATACATTAGGCAATAAATTCTACCTTCCGGAAATCAAACAAAAATAATTTCTAGTTATTAATAATATTTAAATAAATAACATTGAAAATATATTCCTTATAAAATTTTTTCTATATTTTATCTTATTTAAAGTAAAAACCTTAAATCTAATTCTGTAATTCAATTAAGACTAGTCTTAGGATGTAGTTGACACATAAATGTAACAGTAAAGTACTTAAAAATAGGAAATCCAAAGAAAAAGTAAGAATTCATACTAATTTTTTTTAAATATGTTACATTCTTTAATAATTCAAGTTAAGGTTTCCTCTGTCAATAAAGCAGAAATTAGGAAATGTTTGATGTATAAAAATGTCATTTATTCTTTGGCTTACTAATTGATCACATATGAAATCTAAAAATGGATGCACTTACTAGTTTTATAGTTGTTATCATCGCAATTACAATTCAATTCTCTTTATACGCCATCAAAAGATTACAGGAACCTTTAGAACCAAATTATTTGATAGATAAAAATTCGAAAAAAAATAAAAACTATATGGGTAAATTTTGGAAAAATGCCGAAATAACAAATGGGAGACTAGCAATGATTGGTTTTTTAGCTTTGATAATAAACTACGGTTTCTTTGGGTGGATAATACCTGGTTTTATTTAAACTATCAATACATTAAGGTCTTAAAGAAAAAAAATCTCTTGTTCAAAACAAACTCTCCTTTTAAAAAAAAAATTTTTATTATAAGGAAAAAAGCAATTGAGTAATTCTGATTTTGATAAAAATGGATTGGATAGCTATGGAATACATTGGCTTCAATATGCTGCTTTTGCTTTCTCTGGTTTTGCTATTTTTACAACCTGGGCATTTTTTTATGATGAAAGATTCCACAACTTTGTAATGAATATTTTCAGGTTTATTAACTGCAGTGGGTTCAACTGTAATGGAGCATTTTAAAATTCTATGGCTAATCCAGATCAAAAAACAATATTAATTGATAATGCTTTTGAGGAAATAAAAAACATTTGTAAAAATCTTCAAAAAGATACTGATGCTTCGAATTCTGAACTTAAAAGTTTACTAAAACTAATTATTAATGAATGGGAAGAAAAAGAAGAACAAAAAACTGGTTTTGGATTCAGGTAAGGTTAGCCACTATCTAAGAAGAGACTTAGGCCTAAAATCATTTTAATATGAACAGATTTTTTTACTTTTAAAATTTAATACTTATAATTTACATTTTTTAGAAAGAAATTAAAAAGGAATGAATCTCAAATAAAAGATTCATTCCAGATTTAGCATTAGTTTTATCTAGATTTAAATTTTATAATTTAACTCCTCTGGTGGACTGTCAATCATTAGATCCCTCCTATTCAACAAGTTAAACTTACGCCTTACTTATTAAGAAAGTAAATCAGTAAAAATGCTGATTTATTATTTTCTAAAATGTTTGAATTAAAGATGCCAATTCTGGTGCATCTAATAAAAGTGCAAAAAATGTAAGCACAACTAATAAAAATATGGAAAAGTAGAATTGAATCATGTTTCAAAATTACTTAAAAAGAATTTTTTAAGTTGTATAAAATAATGCTTTGTTTACATAATTAAATATCTCGACCTAGAGTAGTTTAATTAGAGAATAATTAAGATGCTTCAGGGGAAAATATCGTCCTATTTTTTTGCCAATACTCACAGCCTTTAAGTAAATGATCACCCTGTGGTATGCGTTTTTCATATTTTGGACAGATCAAGATAGTAGCAAAAGTTTCTGTAGTGCTGTAGCGAAAGTGATTGCAAGTGATACAAATCTTTGTTCGTTTTCGTTTTAGGGTAGATTCTTTTAGATACTCCCATTTTGACGGATTTACCTTGATCATGATTACTGGAATTTATTAGTAACAATTTGCCAACCTCCTGAAATTAATTCATTCCATGTTTCACAAGCACACTCAATAGAATGAAGTCTTGAATTTTTAAATTGGGCTGGTTCACCTAATTCATTTGCATAGAAAAGATGAGTATATACTTGTAAGTTATTAGATACAGATTTCTTATAACTCTCAAAAAAAATTAATAAACCACTTTTTTTGTTAAACAACCAGCCAGTTGGGGGGTCAATAAGGCTGCCACGATAAAAATAAGTCCGAACATTAGCAACTCCTGAAGTCATGAAGATAATACAGTTGTACTAATAATATAAATGTACTACTCCCAGGCGTCAAGTGTTCCTCTGGTAATTATTTAAAAACTAAAATTACTTTCCAGAAATAATCAGCCATAAACTTCTTATTTGGTAATAGTGAATACAAGTAACTCCTTGAAAAGGAAAATATCATTTAAAGAGAATCTCCAAAAGAATGCAATGTATCGAAATCCCTTCTACTTAGGATGGAACAAAGGTTGGTCTTTTTTATTTTTTTTAGAGGGTGGCATTGCAAAAATTGAAGCAAAAGGTTTTGGTATTTCTATTACAACAAAAGTTAAGAAAGGAGAATCACCCTTAGAATCTGCGGATAGATTAGTTTTGAAAGAGCAAAGGATTAGAAAATCAAGATATTATTCTTGGGTTAAATCTATTAATCAAAAAACAATAAATTAACCAATCCTTAAATTTCTAAAGTAATTTGTTGACAGTCAATTTAAAATAGAAAATAGTCATTTATTTTTCGTGTCCAATAAATTTTATGAATGGTGGAAAAACCATAGAAAAGTTGTAACCTATGGGGCTTTTATCATCTTGTTTGGTTTTTATGTATCTCCTATTGTCAAAGAAGCAAAATACAAAAACCAATGTATTAAGTACTCTACTAAAGGAGCATTAACTAAATTTAATAAGGACGATATAGGAGAAACTTTACTAGAAGAAACAGGTTTAAATATTGAAGAACTAGCAAAGATTGAAGGTTATAAGAATTGCATTAATTAAAAAGTTCGCAAAAATTATGCTGAGTTTTTAAATGATTAAAGGTATCTTTAAGCTTATTTTATTAATACTATTATTTGGATTTATATCAATAAGTCCAAAAACAAGATACTTGGTTGGCATAACCCTAAAAGAAATTTCTTCATTTCTTTTATGGAATGTTAAATTTGAAGATAGAGAAAAATCGATTATAGATAAGCCAAGTTGGATACTTGACCAAAAACTTAAGCCATCTTATTAAATGAAGACTTATTTAGAAGAGCGAATTGATTGGTATGACGATAATTATAGAAATGGGAATGCTTTAATCTCTGATAAGCAGTTCGACCAACTTGAAAAAAATTTATTAAGAACAAACCCTAATTGTGATTACTTTAAAAAGAAAAATAAACTAGTTTTACCTTCATTAGAAAAGGATTCAATAGATGAATTTTTGAAAGGATTATTAGTAGATACCAGATTATTAATTGAACCAAAAATTGATGGTTGTGCTGTTGCTTTGCAATATAGGGATGGAACCTTGGAGAAAGCAATTACAAGAATAGGGGCAGACGTTACTAGTAAACTTATTAAAGTCCAAGACATTCCCAAAAATCTTCCTTTACGAGGAGTTCTTCAAGTTAGAGGTGAATTATATGCACCCAACCAAAGTCCAAATATCTCCCAGAAAATCGCTTCTGGATTTCTAAGAGCTAAAGAAGGATTTTCTGAAAGTCTTAGCCTCTGCGCATTTCAAATACTTAATTCAACACTTAACCAATATGAGTCCAAAAAAAGTCTTTCAAAGCTTGGCTTCACGATCCCTCAGGATATTTCATGCAACTTTACGAGCCAAGTTGAAGTATTTAGAAAACAATGGCTAGAAGGGAAGCTTTTTAGTAACTATCCAACAGATGGAATAGTAGTAAAAATAAATTCTAGAAAATTACAATTAATTAGAGAAAAATCAAATTTAGATTATCCTTATTGGCAAGTGGCAATAAAACGTTAATGGAATTAATACACCAGATTTTTCCTACTTGGCATATCTACTTGGATATGTTTTTTGTTGGCTTTGCAACTTACGGTTTTCTGAGAATTAAGAAAAAAATAAAAACTAAATAAAGTTTTTAAATCATCCGTGGTCCTTAAGCATAGATTTAAGTTGTTCGGTATCTAATTGTTCAAGATAATTTCTCATTGCCAACCAAGATCTTCTGCTTTCTAACTTTCCACTTTGTTTAAATAAATTCGCGGAAAATTGATCTATCAATTCTTTATGAGTCATATTTATATTCTTCATCAAGTTCAATGACAACACCATTAAAAAATTCTGCTAATAATTTTGATGGGTCTCGCATAGATGTCTTTCTATCTACTTTTGATAATTTCTTTTTGATTGGATTTAAGTTAGTCATACAGATTCAGGTAATTCAAGTTCTTCAAAAGTCCAACCTTCTAATTGAAGGTCGTGCCATTTATCCCAAGCATTATCCAAATACATTTGAGTTGATGATTTAATTGCCATTGGCTCACCAAGATCATTTGCATAATATGTATGAGCAAAAATTCTCATACTATTTCTTGGAGATTTTTTATTCCTTGTGAATAAAATTAGTCTGCTGCGGTCTGGGCTAAGCAACCAACCACTTGGGGACTCATTACGATAACCGTAAGAAAAATTAGTCCAAACATTAGCTCCTCCTAAAGTCATTAATTAATAATACATGTGTACTACCAATATAAGTACATTAGAAATGGATCGTCAAGTATTTTGGCAAATAAATTATTTACACTAATAGAGAATAAAAACAGGTCAGTTATTCTAAAAAAATAAAATACCCACCAAAAGCCTGTTTTAGCAAGCATTTTGATAGGTAACACCGGATCCCCGTCAGTTCTCTGCTGCATCGACCTGGAAATGCCAGAAGAGGATTCAAAGTGGGCTTTCGTTTCCGATTACAAGATCGGTTTACTACCGCATCACGACAGTTTCCTCATGTCGAAAGAGAGTCAGATCAGAGCACATAAAGAAGAACTTAACCAAAGATCCAGTAAACTAACTCTAACTTATTTTTTTATGCATTTGGAGATGGCCAAATGTCTCTTACCATAGTTAATAAAATTTGAGCTTCATCATATCTTTCTGAATGCGTTTTACCATTTAATAAAAATGTGATGTGAGCCATTTTTCTTCCCAGAATTTCGCGAGATTTGCCATAACAATGAATATTAGAACCCTCAATTTCAGATAACATCTTAATTCTGGTTTCCATTGAGATTGGGAAATTCTTTTTTAACCCCAGTAGATTTATCATAATTGCACCTTCACAGTTCATTTTAATTTCAGGTGGCATTATCCCAGAAGAAATGCAAACATATTGATCAAACTGACTTGAAGTGCAAGCTTCAATAGAGAAATGAGCTGAGTTATGTGTTCTAGGAGCTATTTCATTAATTAAAAGACCATTATCTCCATAGAAGAATTCAATAGCTAAAACTCCAACGTAATTAAGTTCATTGACTATTGAGGAGAAAATATTTATTGCAAATAAGTTCAAATCATATTCATTTGTTCCAGGTGCAAGAACCCAATCACAAACATGGTTTGATTGGAACGTCTCAACTATTGGAAAGAATCTTATCTTACCGGTCCTATCTCTCGATCCAACAAGAGCCAGTTCTTTTTCATACTCTATCCATTCTTCTATTAACCATTCATCAGAATTATTCTCTGTTAAAAAAGAATCTAAATCTTCTTTTGTCTTTATTTTTTTGTTACCTTTACCGTCATATCCACCTTTATTTGATTTTGCCATCAGAGGAAAAGTCCAATTTTTGATTTCCTCATCCGAGAGATTTTTAAAATCTTCAATACTTATCCATTTTGGACAGGGAATATTCAATCTATCTATTAATTTTTTTTGAGAAAATCTATCTACTAATGGCTTAATTGCATTAAGGCTTGGAACAAAAATATCGTTATTGCCAATTAAATTTAATTTATCAATTTTTATCCATTCATTTTCAAAAATTATTTTTTCACACTCATTAATTAATGATTTATTACCTCTTATCTTTAAAGGATCAGCTTCAATGACATGATCTGCTTTTGAACCAGCAGGATCATCACAAGATTTTGTTTGCACACATACTTCTAAATCTCTTTTTTTGGCTGCCTCGGTTAACATCAACGCCAGTTGACCACCTCCAATTATTCCTAGGGAATAATTTTTTTTAATATCGTTTATTTTTTTTTTTAAACTCATAGCATGATTTTATTACCATTTCTAATTCTTAACAACTGAATTTTTAAGGATCTAGAGCTTAGATTTTGCTAATATATAAAGTATTTAATACCAAATATTTATAAATCTTAACTAGGTAATCAATTGTGAATAAGAGAAAAATATTAGTCCCATTAGGTGATAAGTCATACGAAGTAACTCTAGAAGCAGGGATATTGAATAATATCAGCGAAGAACTTTTAAAAATTGGAATAACAAAGAATAGAAAAATACTTGTGATTTCAAATGAAGAAATATCAAATTTGTATGGAGAAAAATTCTTAAATAATTTAAAAAATAATCAATACCATGCCAAAATGTTCCTTATCAAGTCTGGAGAATCATATAAAAACTTAAAAACCTTAAGTGAAATATATGATGTTGCATTTGAATTTGGCTTAGATAGAAATTCAATAATTATTGCCCTTGGAGGAGGAATTGTTGGAGATGTAAGTGGTTTCGCAGCTGCTACATGGCTAAGAGGCATCGAATATATTCAGATTCCAACAACATTATTATCAATGGTTGATTCATCTGTGGGAGGGAAAACAGGAGTAAATCATCCAAAAGGTAAGAATTTAATTGGAGCGTTCAATCAACCTAAAGCAGTTTTTATTGATCCAGAAACTTTAAAAAGTTTGCCCAAAAGAGAATTTAGTGCCGGCATGGCTGAAGTAATAAAATACGGAATAATAAGAGATAAAGAACTATTCGAATACTTAGAAATTGAAAAAAACAAGAATGAACTTATAAATCTCAAGAATGAATATCTAATAAAAATAATTGATAGTTCAATAAAAACGAAGTCTCATATTGTTTCTCAAGACGAGCATGAAAATGATGTTAGAGCAATATTGAATTATGGTCATTCTTTTGGTCACGTTATTGAAAATTTATGTGGATACGGCAAATTTCTACATGGTGAGGCAATATCAATTGGAATGAATATTGCGGGGAAAATAGCAATTGAGAAAGGGTTATGGTCTAAAGAAGAATTAGAAAGACAGCAAATTCTATTAGAGAGTTACAATCTTCCTACCGAGATCCCCAAAATAAATAGAGAAGACGTTCTTACAATACTTATGGGGGATAAAAAAGTTCGAGATGGCAAAATGAGATTTATATTACCGAAAGAAATTGGTGCTGTTGATATATATGATGACGTAGAAGATTCATTATTTTTAAAATTTTTTTCTTAACGCAAACAGATAGAATTTATATTCATTTTCTTCTCATTAAACTTTTTAAAAACAATCCACTTAAAATCACCTAAACAAACAGGATCAACGAGTCTAAGTAATGCCTCTCTTCTTAAAAGGGCATTAGATAAATCCTCCTTTAATTCTTTCTGAATCCCATAAAGTTTCTCTGCTAATCCAAGTGCCAACAAAGCCTCCCCTTGTTTAGTTATTCCAACAGTATCAAATCCAAGAGTCTCAGCATCATTAATTAAAGTTTCTATGCACACATGAGATGTTAAATCGCAATTTCCAGGAGAATCTAGGACATTATTCGTCATTTTTTGATTTTCATAAGAAACTATCGTCCCATCAGAATTCTTAGAGGTATAGTATTTTTTGGCTTCTTTAGCGTAATCTATTATCAATAAAATACCATTATTAATTTTTTGATAAATAGCTTTTAACCATTTTGAGTTATCAATATGCCATTCTGTCGTCCATCCTTCAAGAGCATATTCAGGCGGGATAGTTATCTCCAACTCACTTTTAGCAAGTTCAATACTTTTTTCCAATTCTCTTGTAATTGGCATTTTATCAAAAAATAATTTATGAGATTTTTTGTCTATAGAAACTGCTTGTCGAATTAATTTTCCCTTTGAAAAGGTTATTCTCTCTACTGGCAAAGCATCCAAAACCTCATTTGCTAGAACTATTCCGTTTATATTATTTCCCTTCACATCTTCCAAACCTTTCCACAAAATATCAATACCTAAGTTCAAAAATTCTTCCAATTTATTTTTTTGTTTTTCTACCATCCCTTTATTAGGTTCAATAATTACAAAAGAAACTCCTTCTAAAAGATTCTTGTTGTTTTCAAAAAAATATTTAATTAATCCACTCATAAAGCTTCCATCTCCAGCTCCAAATTCAGTTACAGATAATTTCTGATTAGATAAAAAACTACTTTTGAACTGAATCAACCAATCTTCTATTTGTTTACCAACCAAAAAAGCAAAATCATCCGATAGAGAGGGTGATGTGACAAAATCTCCTCGAACACCTAACTCAGCTTTACCACTGCCGTAATAACCATTAATAGGATCATTTAATGCAAAATTCATAAAGTCATAAAAACTTATAGTCCCTCCCATTTTTATTATTTTTTTTACTAACCAATCTGGATTATTCGCGGGTAAGCTATTCATCGGCGAAAATATAAGGAGACAAAATTTATTTATGCCTTCAAAGATTAACTATTTATTTGGAATATTACTATCAATATTAGTTTTAATTTCACATAAACCGGTTTTCGCTATAAATAATCCAAATCTCTTACCAGAAGAAAAAACACCAGTAATTGATTTAGCTAAAACATTAAGCCCTTATCAGAAAAAATCTTTAGAGGAAAAGCTCAACAACCTAGAAATTGAAAGTGGGTGGAAAATCAAATATTTATCTCAGTTTGAGAGTTCTCCTGGTAGTGCAATAAAGGACTATTGGGATTTAGATGAGACAAGTTTGCTTATAGTTGCGGATCCTAGAGGGGGGAATTTACTGAACTTTAATGTCGGAGAGGCTTATTTTAATTTTATGCCAAGATTATTTTGGGTTGAACTTCAAACAAGATTTGGTAACCAATATTATGTTAAAGATCACGGTGAGGATGGTGCAGTATTAGACGCAATTGATTCAGTAAAGATTTGCCTCGAAAGAGGAGGATGCCAAGTTGTCCCTGGCCTACCCAAAGAGCAATATATATGGACTTTATGTACATCAATTCTTGGAGGTTTAGTAGCTGGTTTTGCATCTGCTCCAAGAAAAAAAGGTCAAGTCATATCAATTGGATTTCTAGCTCTTCTTTCTCCTTTATGGGGAATGTTATTTGGAATTTTCGGTTTGGCACCGATAATATCCAGAACAAATGATTTATTACCTTTATTTAAAAATGGTTTAGCTTTTACAGCCGCTGGAATTGTAGGTTATATCTTGTCTCAAACATTATTTTCAAGATATGAAAAGCCCAAAAATATTTAAAACATGAACAAAAATATCTAGTCCTAAAAAAATTTATCTTCTTCACGGATTTCACCAGACTCTGAATACCATCGATGAGAAACATGACTTAATCCCTTTTTTTCAAACTCAATCCATGAAAAGTTAATTAGCAATTTCCCATCTTCATCAGTTTTATATCTTGGCACCACAGCAGTGTTGAAATAAATTGTTCCTTTGCTATCAATTTTAAGCATCTCTCTTAAACCAAGATTTCTTTTAAGCCGGTTGTGCATATGACCAAAAATTACAAGATCAACTTTTCTTCTCTTTTGTATTTGAGAAATAGCCACAGACAAATCTCTATCTCCCCAATCTAATGAGGGTAATTTCCAGTCTTTCCCACAAATACTTTTAGGTTCTGAACCTAAACCCGAAGGGCCTGCATGAGACATAATTATTAAAGGTATATCTTCGATACTTTCTTCTGAAGATTTGATGATTTTATTTATTGAATCTTGTTCGGTAATGGGACCATAAACGCCTTTAACTTCTTTAGAAAGATAATAGCCGCCGCCAGAACTGCATGGTCTTGCAGACAATAAATTTATTTGATTATTAAAAACTTTCAAATCCCATGCACAATATTTTTCACCAAGAACACGTATCTGCTTTGAGAGAGTTTCGCCTGTAGCATCGTTGCCTCTATCATGATTTCCTAAAATCACAAAAGTAGGAATTTTGATCTCATTGATTTTTTTAATTATTTTGACACTCCCATCAGAAATATCCCCAACAAATAAAACAATATTTGGTTTGATAATCGATAAGACTTTTAAGTCTAATTCAGACCATTGACCATGACAGTCACCAACAATAGCAATTTTTAAATTTGTCAGAATTTTTTCTGTTTAAAGGCATATAATCTATTTAGAGATATTCTAAATCCTGACCAGTATAACTTCTACTGCAAAACAGAAATCAGTTCAAAACGAAGAGGATTTGATTTCTGAAATAAAGGAACGTTGCGAAAAAGCTAATGCAATTATTCTTGCGCACTATTATCAAGCTCCAGAGATTCAGGAAATTGCAGATTTCATTGGCGATTCATTAGATCTATCTAGGAAAGCTGCAAATAATGATGCTGATATAATAATCTTTTGCGGTGTGCACTTTATGGCCGAAACCGCAAAAATACTAAGCCCAAATAAAACAGTCCTATTACCAGATATAAACGCAGGATGCTCATTAGCAGATGATTGTCCCTCAGATAAATTTCAAAAGTTCAGGGATGAAAATCCTGATCACTATGTAGTAAGTTATATAAATTGTACTGCAGAAGTAAAAGCTCAAAGTGATCTGATATGTACAAGCAGTAATGCAGTCTCATTAATTGAAAAGATACCTCAAGATAAAAAGATAATATTTGCACCAGATCAAAACCTTGGGAGGTGGGTACAGAAAAATTCAGGAAGAGATCTTAAATTATGGCCTGGCAGCTGCATTGTTCATGAATCGTTTAGTGAAGAAGCACTTCTAAAATTAAAATATCAAAATCCAGGATCAAAAGTCATTGCTCATCCTGAATGTAGTCAAAATTTACTAATTCTCTCAGACTTTATTGGATCAACAAGTAAGCTGCTTGATTTCGTAAGTAAAGATCCATCTAAAACTTACATGGTTCTAACTGAACCTGGAATAATTCATCAAATGAAAAAGAAAGAACCTAACAAAATTTTTATTGAAGTCCCAGATGTAGAAGGTTGTAAATGTAACGAGTGTCCATATATGAAATTAAATACTTTAGAAAAAATTCTAGATTGTTTGAGAAACAATTCCCCGTCTATCGAACTAGACCCAGAAATAATAAGAAGAGCCTATGTGCCAATAAAGAGAATGCTGGATATGAGTAATTAATTTAATGAAAATACTTTATCTTCCTTATTAATTTTTAGGAATGCATTAAGGTTTGTAGTGTCGGGCTTAAATTCGCTTATCTGATTCTTTCTATTAATTAAATTTATTAGCTCTTTTTCACCAGCTCTATATTGTTTATCTTTTCTAGTTCCTATCTCTCTTTGGAGTATAGGGTCTATATTCATTTTTACTTCTATGTCTGGAATAATTCCAGATTTGTTTATATCAGTACCGTTCGGAGTTAAATACTTAGCGACAGTAACAGTTAGACCTGAACCATCAACCAATGTTCTCATAGATTGAACTAAACCTTTACCAAACGTTTTCTTACCAACTAATTTTCCTCTTTTGTTATCTTTAATTGCACCAGAGACTATTTCACTAGCACTAGCAGAACCCTCATTAACTAATACAACTAAGGGCTTTTTTGTTAGAGCTTGACCGTTTCCTTTTTTTGTTTCTTTTAAACCATCTTTACTTACCGTACTTACTATTACTCCTTTGTTAATGAAGTGCCTTGAGATATCAATGCTTGATTCTAATAAACCTCCAGGATTACTTCTCAAGTCAAGAACATACCCTGAAACTTTTTTTGTTTCTAAATCCTTAATAGCATCTCTAGTCTCTTTTGATGCATTTGCATTAAATTGTTTAATTCTTACATAGCCAATTGATAAGCCGTTTTTGGTTTGATTGACTTTACTTGATACAGATTTTATTTCAATTTTTTCTCTTGATAAAATCTTAAAAAAGGATTTAGAATCTCTAAGAATTTCAAGTTTTACTTTAGTACCTCTTTGTCCTCTTATTAATTTCACAGCATCCTCAATATTCATACCTTCAGTAGAAATGTCATCTATGGATAATATTTTATCTCTAGCTTTAATTCCAGCATCAAATGCAGGGGTGCCCTCTATGGGAGAAATAATTATTAAATCATCAGATTCTTTATCTTTAACTATTTGGATACCAACTCCAGTTAATTCACCAGAGGTATCGATTCTCATCTGATTAAATTCTTTTGGTTCTAAAAATCTAGTATAGGAATCATCTAAGTTTGAAAGCATATCTCTAATCGCATCATATGCTTCGTTGCTATCTGAATATGTTTTTGATAAAACTTCTTTTCTTAGATTAATCCACTTGGACTTTTGAAATTTGCCGCTTGAATCAAGAAAATCTCTATATACAATTTGCCAAACATGATCAATTACTTCTTTATAACTGTTATTTAAAACTGTTGCCTCTGCAAAATTATTTAAAAATAGTCCACAAAAGGATGTCGCAAACAGAAATATATATTTTTTTTTAAGCAATTTTCTTATCTTCAAATAATTACGATATTTTTTATTATAAAAAGATTTTATTTATAATTCAAAAAATTTGACAAATCCTTAAGGATCAATCCACTTCCCATCATCCTTAATAAGTTGAATTAAAGCATTAACCCCCTCATCTTCAGGTACTCTTTTTATCTCTTCTTTTCTTCTATATAAGGCAATAGTTCCTTTACCTTTCCCAACATACCCATAGTCAGCATCTGCCATTTCTCCTGGCCCATTAACAATACATCCCATTATTGCTATATCAAGACCCGTTAAATGTGAGGTGGCGTTCCTAACTTTATCTACAACTTCTTCTAGATTGAACAGTGTTCTACCACAACTAGGACAACTGATGTATTCAACCATTGTTTTTCTTAATCCTAAAGATTGCAAAATGGAATAGCATACTGGTATTTCCTTTTCTGGAGCTTCTGTTAAGGAAACCCTGATGGTATCTCCTAATCCCTCTGCTAAAAGCGTTCCAATTCCAGCAGTACTTTTAATCCTTCCATAATCACCATCACCAGCTTCGGTCACTCCTAAATGTAAGGGATAGTTATATCCTTCTGAGTCAAGCCTATCTGCAATCATTCTGTAAGCTGCCATCATGACCGGAGCCCTAGAAGCTTTCATAGAAATAATTATGTTATGAAAATCAAGCTCATCACAAATTTTGACGAACTCCATCGCAGATTCTGTCATTCCTAATGGCGTATCTCCATAAGTAAAAAGCATCCTCTCAGATAAAGACCCATGATTAACTCCAATCCTTAGAGCTTTGTTTTCAGCCTTTAAAACTTCAACTAAAGGAGTAAATCTTTTAAGTATAGTTTGCTTAATAGTTTCAAATTCTTCATCTGTATATTCAGTTCTTGTAGGGTCTGATTTTTCAAAAACAAACAATCCAGGATTAATTCTTACTTTATCAACATGTTTTGCAACTTCCATTGCAATTTTCATACCATTATGGTGAACATCAGCCACCAAGGGGGTGTTGATATTATTTTCTAATAATTTTGCCTTTATATCTCCTACTGCTTTGGCATGTGCTAGGGAAGGAACAGTTAACCTTACTATTTCACAACCAACATCATGAAGTCTTTTGATAGCTAAATAAGCATTTTCGACATCCATTGTATCTTCATTTATCATCGATTGAACTCTTACTGGATAATCACTTCCAATAGCTACATCACCCACCATTACTGTTCTTGTTATCCTTCTCTCAATATGAGTTGAATATCTTTTGGAGAGACTATTAACCTCTTTTGATTGAGTTAATGACATTAAAATTTTTGATATTCAAAAAGGATTTCACTAAATTATACGGCATATAGTTTACCACTTACATTCTTTAGATCTTTCAAAGTTAGATGGTAAGGTTTATTGATTTCTTTTGAAGGAAATCTCAACAAATAAGATGGATGAAAAATTACCATAATTTCTCTCCCATCTTTTTTGATCCATTGACCTCTTAAATTACTTATAGGATCTTTAACTTCTAAAATAGCTCTCATGGCAGTAGAACCAGTAAGTAATATGAATTTTGGATCAACTAGCTTTATTTGCTGTAACAACCAAGGTTTATGAATATTAATTTCTCTGGCAGTGGGTTTTCTATTATTTGGTGGACGACATTTAATTACATTACAAAAATAAACATCCTTCTTATAGTCAATCCCTGCTTGTATTAATAATTCGTTTAATAACTTACCTGATTTACCTACATATGGTTTTCCTTCCAAATCTTCCTGTGCTCCAGGTGCCTCACCAATTATTAACAAATCTGCAAATACACTTCCTCTCCCAATTACTAACCTTTTCACCGAAAATAAAACTTTAAATATTTTTATCTTAAGAACTTAAGTCATGAAAATAAAATAGATTAAGAAAATGAACTAAATTAAACCATAGTGTGATAGTTTTATTTATTCTTAATTTATGCATTTGTCATTATTAAAGTCATATTAGAAAAGTCATAAGTCAATGAGTCAAGTTAATTTATCTGATCGGGCACTTTCAATTGAGCCTTCTCTTACATTGCAGATAAGTGCTAAAGCAAATCAATTATCTGAAGAAGGAGTAGATATTTGCAATTTAAGTGCAGGAGAACCTGATTTTGATGCACCAAAGGAAGTTATAGAGGCCACAAGTAAAGCTATATTTGATGGATTCACAAAGTACGGCCCCGCAGCGGGGAATCTAGATCTCCGAAAAGCAATTGCAAATAAACTTCAAATTCAAAACGATTTAAATTATGAATTTGAAAATGTAATGGTCACAAATGGTGCTAAGCAAGCAATATATAATCTTTTCCAAGTTTTAATAAATACTGGAGACGAAGTTATTATTCCTTCTCCATATTGGTTAAGTTATCCCCAGATGGTTAGATTGGCGGGTGGGAAGCCAATTTTTACAAATTCTTCTGCAGAAGATGGATTCAAAATAAACATAGAAGACTTGAAGTCTAAAATCTCTTCAAAAACTAAATTTATAATTATCAATTCTCCTAATAATCCTACTGGAAGAGTTATGTCAAAGGAAGAATTATTACAAATTGCCGATTTAACTAGAGAAAATCCAAATATCAATATTCTTTCTGATGAGATTTACGAACTAATCCTTAAAAAAGAATTTAAACACTACAGTTTATCTTCATTAGCAAATGACTTAAAAGATAGAATCTTTATAATAAATGGGTTTGCGAAAGGATGGGCTATGACTGGCTGGAGGATAGGTTATTTAGTAGGCCCCAAAGAAGTAATCAAAGCATCCTCAGCATTACAAAGTCAAAGTACAAGTAATGTTTGCTCTTTTGTTCAAAAAGGTGCTTTAGAGGCTTTAAAAATCAATAATGAGTTTTTCTCAATGATGAATAGCCATTATGATCAAAGAAGAAGACTTCTCTATGAGGGCCTTAATAATATAAATGGTATTTATATTGAAGAACCTAACGGAGCATTTTACGCATTTCCAAAATTACCTAACTCCTCAATTACTTCTGTTGATTTTTGTAATAAAGCTCTTCAAGATTACGGATTAGTTGTTGTACCTGGAAAAGCTTTTGGAGCTGATCAAGGTATAAGAATATCTTGTGCAGCTTCAGAAATTAAAATAAAAGATGGACTACAGAGGCTTGAAAAAGCAATCTCTGAATACTATTAATTCAAATAAGTTATGTGTAATTTAAAGAATTTCCTATTTAGTACATCTCTATTATTTTCTGTTTTTTCATCACCTGTATTTTCAAATCCCAAAGTTTTAAAAGTTGGAGCGATACCTGATCAAAACCAAGATGTTTTGGACAAAAGATTTAATTTATTTTCAAAAGAATTATCCAAACAACTTGATGTAGAAGTTAAATACATTCCTGTTATTAATTATGTTGCAGCAGTAACTGGATTTAGAACTAAAGATTTAGATTTAGTATGGTTTGGCGGTTTATCAGGAGTTCAAGCAAGATTACAAACACCTAATTCAATTGTCATAGCTCAAAGAGATATCGATAAGGAATTTAAAAGTGTTTTTATAGTAAATAAAAATTTAGAACTTAACTCAATTTCAAACATTAAAGGACTTAAAAAACTAAAGAATTTAAGATTTACTTTTGGCTCTGAAAACTCAACTTCTGGAAGATTAATGCCAGAATATTTTTTAAATCAAGCAGGGGTAGAAATTAAACATTTTAAAGGGAAAAAAGCAGGTTTTAGTGGGAGTCATGATGCCACTATAGCTTTAGTTAATAGTGGGGCATTTGATGCTGGAGCTTTAAATAAACAGGTTTGGGAAAACAATCTTAAAAATAATCCCAAAAGAACAAGTAATTTAGAATTATTCTGGATCACACCAGAATATGTTGACTATCATTGGTTAGCTCAAGGTGATCTTGAAAACAGATTCGGCGAAGGGTTTACAAAAGAACTTAAATCAGTAATTCTAAATTTAGATATAAAGCAAAAATCACATAAACATATATTAGATATGTTCAATGCAAAAAGATTTATAAAGGCAGAATCAAAACAATATAAAAATATAGAGGAAATTGGGAGGAAATTAAATAAAATTAGATGAATAATACTGTCTTAGAATTAGAAAATATATCTTATAAATATAAAAATGATCTGATCCTAAATAAAATAAATTTAAAAATAAATTCTGGGGAAAAAGTTGCACTTTTAGGTAAAAGCGGTTCAGGAAAAACTACACTTATATCAGTACTTAATGGCACTATAAAGCCAACTCAAGGTGAGGTTAAATTATTCAATGAAAGTTTCGAGGAATTAGATAGAAAGCAGAAAAGTAACATAACAACTATATGGCAAGATTTAAGATTAATAGAAGATCTCTCTGCAGAACAAAATGTTAATTGTGGACTACTAGCGGAAAACAATTTTTATTTCGCTTTTAAAAATTTACTAAATATAAGTTCTTTTAAAAAGGCGCATAAATATATGAAATTATGTAGACTTCATAACTCTATTTACGACAAAAAAATCAGAAAACTATCTGGAGGACAAAAACAAAGGGTGGCTATAGCTAGATCATTAATTCAAGAATCAAATATATTACTTGCAGATGAGCCTTTTAATAATCTAGATCCCAAATTGATAACAACAATTAAAAGCCTTCTGCTAGAAAATGTAGATAAAAATAATACAAAAAAATCCCCAAAGACGGCATTAGTTGCATTACATAGATTAGATTTGCTGAATGATTTCGATAAAGTTATTGGAATAAGGGATGGTAAAATTTTTTTCAATATCAAAAGAAATAACTTAAAGAAGATTCATTTAGAGAAAATATATTAATTCGTTGAACAAATTAAAATTAAACTATACCTCATTATCTTTTCTTCCAATTTTGGTATGCATACCTCTATTTTATCAATTAATAAACAATATTCATTTTGGAGGATTTAAATTATTCCAAGAATTCTTAATTTCTGCATTTAATCCCAAGATCGATAATGAAATTATTATTACCGTAATTAAGCGCTTAAATGAAACTATTTTAATTGGTTTTTTTAGTTGGTTAGTAAGTATTATTTTTGGAGCAATTTTTGGAATAATTTCCTCAAATATTTTTTATGAAATCTTTAATATTCCAAATTTTTTCTACCGCATAATAAGGTTTTTTCTAACAATAATTAGATCTATACACGAAGTGGTTTGGGGAATTATATTAATGCAAATATATGGAATAAATTTTTCAATAGGAATAATAGCTATATGTATACCTTATATTGCTGTAAATTCAAAAGTTTTTGCTGAACAATTAGAAACTATTGACTACAAAAGTTTTGAATCTATAAATCAAATAAATGCACCTAAATTTTCTTCTTTATTAACAATAGTATGGAATCCAATAATAAATACACTTAAAAACTTTGGTTTATATCGATTAGAGTGTTCAATAAGAAGCACAGTGATTTTAGGACTTTTTGGGATTGGCGGAATAGGTACGAGTATTTTTTTATCTTTCCAAACTTTGAATTTTAGAGAGTTATGGACTTATTTATGGTCATTAGCAATTTTGATAATTCTTTCTGGATTAATATTCAAAAAAATAAAATTTTATATTTCAAATAAAATCCTATCTATATTTTTTATTGCAGTTTTTTTCATAACAATTTTATTTTCTTTTTCATATTTTCTTTACTTTATTTTAAATAATAATTTTGAAAATTTTAATTCCGTTAGTTCTCTATTTAAATCAAGCTCAGATTTAGGATTATTTGATTTCTTAAAACTTATATTAGAAACAATAATTTTAAGTCTTCTATCAACAGGAATCGCAATTAGTTTACCCCCATTAGTAATAGGAATTTTTAACAATAATACTTCTAAAATTTTTATAAAAATTTTTGCATTTTTATTACGTTTAATACCTACACCTGTAATACTTTTAATTCTATTAACTTTTAATAATCCTTCTTTATCTTTAGCAGCTTTAACATTAGGTCTTCACAACACTGGCATTACAGCCAAATTACTTTTTACAAATCTAGAAAGCCAAGACAGGAGAAATTACATTGCAATGAAATCTCTAGGGATCTCAAAAAAAACTAGTTGGCTCTTAGGTTTATTTTCTCAACAAGCAAAAAGTTACTTAGCATATTGCGCTTATAGATCTGACATTATTATTAGAGAAACTGCGATTGTTGGGGTTATTGGAAGTGTTGGTCTAGGTTGGCAATTACAAGAATCACTCAGTTCATTCGCATGGCAAGAAGTTACCATAGTTTTGATAGCTTATAGCTCCATCGCAATAGTTGGTGAATTAATAAATGGTAAAATCAAAAATAGTTTAACTTAATTTGTAAGAATAATTTGTTGAATCAAGTAATTATTTTTTCCAGTTATAGTGATTAGTTTACCAAAACAGCTAGTTGTAATTGGAGATAGCTCAGTTTATGGATGGGGAGATAATGAAGGTGGCGGATGGTGTGAGAGGCTTAGAAAAGATTGGTGCAACAACCAAAATGCGCCTGTAATTTATCAACTTGGCGTGAGGGGTGATGGGATAGAAAAAGTTTCATTTAGATGGGAAAAAGAATGGTCATCTAGAGGAGAAACCAGAAGAAATAAACCTAAAGCAATCTTGCTTAATGTTGGTCTTAACGACACTGCTGCAATTGGTCAGAAAAACGGAAGACATCAATTAGATATAGATGGATTTGAATATGGATTAGAGAGACTTATTAATGAAATGAACTCTTTAACAAATGTCTTTGTTATTGGTCTAACACCAGTTGACGAAAGCAAAATGCCGTTCGCAGGATGTCTATGGTACTCAAATGATTTTTGCAATTCTTATGAAAGGAGAATGGAGGAAGTATGCCTCAATCAGAATGTCCCATTTCTTCCTACTTTTAGAGAAATGTACTCTGACAAAAGGAGTAAAAATTGGATTACGCATGATGGAATTCATCTAAATTCCGAAGGTCATTTCTGGCTTTTCCAAAGACTGAAGAGCTGGGAGATTCTTACAAAATGGAAGGAATCCTAGGTCTTTTCAAATATTTTAATTTAAAAAATATGAGTATAAAAAAAGAGCAAAGATAGAAAAAACAGAAGCAATACTTGTCTGAATAGCATTTACTAATTCATTACTTAATTTATATTTATTTTGAAATTTTGCACCAATAATACTCTCAGAAAGTGTGGCTAAAAATCCCGAAACGGCAACAACTATAAAATGGGATTTTGTAGAAATAAGTGATAAAAGAAGCATTATAAAAGCCATAAATATTGATCCCAAAAAACTAGCTAATGTCCCTTCTAGACTGACTCCTCCTTCAGTCCCTCTATCAACCTTTTTAAGTGAAGTAATTAAATATGTATTCTTCCCAAACCTTTTCCCAATTTCGCTACCAAAAGTATCCGCCAACTTTGCAGCAAAACTTGCAGCAAATCCTATTTTAAAAATAACTACGTTGGCAGGATTAAATTTAGTCATAATTGCAAGAAATAATCCTGAAGCTGCAGATCCCCATACATTTTCAGGACCTCTTCTCCCATCTCTTTTTTCAGCTATTCCTTGTTCTTTTTTAAATTTAAAACCTATTTTGGTAACGAGAGATCCAAATATTAAATAAATTACAACTGCCATCCATCCCTGCCAAGACAAACATCCCCACAAAATTGTTCCTAAAATACCTGCACTAATCCAACCACCTTTTGTCATCAAAGGAATCTTGGAAAATATATAAATCAAAATAAAGTTGATTAAAAAACCTATAAAAAATTGATTTTTAATTAAATCCATATTTATCTAATTCCTTAATTTCAAATCAATTCTCCATTGATTTAGAATTGATGATGCGTTAATACTAGCTGTTGAAGTTCTTAAGATAGTGTCAGAAAGTTTAACGAAGGTAATATTATTTTTATTAAAAATATCAATTTCTTTAGCGGACCAACCTCCCTCAGGGCCAATTACATTCCAAAATATACCTCCTTTTTTATTCTCAAATTCTTGCTGTTTTCTTAACCATTGATTTAAGTCATATATTGATTCTTCTCTAGTTATGGAAATTGAAACTCTTTCTTGATTATTTCTACTTTTTAGCCATTCAATAATATCCACACCATTTAAAATAGATGGTTTCCATAATCTCTCACTTTGCTCAACTGCTTCTTTGATAATTGAATTCCATCTCAAAAGTTTTTTCGAAAAATTTAAATTTTTGTTAACTTGTCTTTCTGAAAATAATGGCTGTATATAATCAATTCCGATTTCAGTACACATTTTTAAAATATCCTCAAAACCACTTTTTGGTATAACAACAGCTATTCCTAATAAGTAAATTTCTTGTTCTTGAAATAAGTAAGGTTTTTTTAATTTAATTATTTCTAAACAATCATTTTTTACTTTTATAGCTTTCCATAATGAACCCTCTCCGTTAGCTATAAATATTTCTTTACCATTTTTTATCCTCATTACTTTATTTAAATAATGAGCCTCTTCTTTGGAAAGTTCTAAATTATTGTTCTTAATATTTGCAATTCTTTCATGGGAAATAATTAATCTTGTTAAGTCTTCCATCTAAAACACTTAATCTTTGAAAACTAAATCTTCATGTTGTTCAATTGCCCAATCATTATTTTCACCCCCAATAATTAACTCTTCAATTTTTACATAATTATTTGATACCTCATTCAAAGAATTAATTAATATATCTATTGAAATGGAGTCTGAAGTTCCAAAATCAACCCAACATCTTCCCCACGAGTTTTGATATTCCATAATTCCTAAATTATGCATTAAGGCTGGAAGAGATGCGTTTTTTTGATCATTATCGTAGGACATCCAACTTAGATCGGAACCCTCTTCATGAGTTTGCAAATTTTCAGAGTTAAATCCACCTAACCTTCCAAGAACGTACCAACTATCAAAAACACCATCTAAATAATTTTTTTCATCTTGAGTTGGTGATTCTGAAAACCTGATCCATATCCAACAATTAAAAGGATCAACTTCCCTAAAAATAATATTCATATTGACTAATAGCTTTTTAAATCTAAAGCTATTATAAGTAAGTTATTACTAGATTAAAATTCATACCTATAACTTAATTAATAATGCTTGATTTAAAAAAGATATCTTATCAACCCCAAACTGGTGAAAGAAAAATAATAGACAGTTTAAATTTAAAAGTACATGAAAATGAAATCATTTTAATTTGCGGCAATAGTGGTTCTGGGAAAACAACACTACTCGAAATAATAAGCGGATTAACAAATCCACAAAAAGGAAAAATTACTTGGAAGAATAAAATTTTATCTTCTAGACAAAGAAGATGGTTTTGTGGAGTGGTATTCCAATTTCCTGAAAGATACTTTATTGGTACAACCATTGGGAAAGAATTGAAAATAGGACATAAATCTTTAAGAGAAAAAAATATAGAATTAGTTTTAAATAAAGTTGGTTTAAAAAAAATTAATCTGACCCAACCACCAGAGCAACTAAGTGGCGGACAACAAAGAAGATTAGCTGTAGCAGTTCAACTTCTTAGAAACCCCTCAATTCTTTTACTTGATGAACCAACTGCTGGATTAGACTATTCAATGAGAAATGATGTGAAGAATTTAATCCTTGATTTAAAAAATAAAAATACAATTATTATTGTTACTCATGAACCTGCCTTATTTGAGGGAATTCCTTCTAGGATATTATTCTTGGAAAAAGGTAAAATCAAAAATTTTATGAAAGAAAATCATGCAGGATAGAATTGTTCGGGCTACTGCAGCAAATGGAGGAATAAGATTAGTTGCGGTCTTAACAACAGAATCTTCTTTAGAAGCAAAAAAAAGACACGGTCTTTCTTATTTGACCACCTGTATCTTAGGGAGAGCATTTAGTGCTTCACTGCTTTTAGCTAGCTCAATGAAAATAATGCATGGGAGAGTTACTTTAAGAATTAGATCTGAGGGACCTTTAAAAGGATTACTAGTTGATGCAGGTAGAGACGGAAAAGTTAGGGGTTATGTAGGGAATCCTAATTTAGAATTAGACCTACTCAAAATTGGCAATAATAAATATTCTTTTGATTTTACACAAGCGGTAGGTACAGGATATTTAAATGTAATTAGAGATAGTGGATTTGGAGAACCCTTTACAAGCACTGTTGAATTAGTAAATGGCAATATTGCAGAAGACTTAGCTTCATATTTATATCATTCAGAGCAAACTCCCTCTGCTGTATTTATTGGAGAAAAAATTCAAAATAAAAGTGTAATTTGTAGTGGTGGATTATTAGCTCAAGTTCTACCTAAAAAAGATACTGACCCTCTACTTGTCTCACTACTTGAAGAAAGATGTAAAGAAATTAATTCTTTCAGCGAAGACCTTTTTAAGTCAAAAGATAATCTTCTTTCGTTAATTAGAAATATATTTCCCGATATTGACGATAAATCAATCTCTGAAAAAGCTCGTTCCCAAGAAGTTAGTTTTAAATGCAAGTGTTCCAAACAAAGAAGTTTGAATGCGATGAAAATGCTTGATAAGAGCGAGTTGGAAGACATCCTCAAGAAAGATGGCAAAGCGGAGTTGGTTTGTGAATTTTGTAAGAATAAATATCTTATAAATTATGAAGAAATTAAATCGATGGTAGAAAATCCATCATAAAAAAATTACGCCTAGCCATAAAATGACCATAGCTGGAATACTTTGAATTTTTTGTATTGACAAAGAGTTGTTTGATACTTCCTGAATGAAAGAATTATTTTCAAGCAATCCACCAAATATTAATCCTATCGAGAGAAAGGTAACACTCCAACCCAGAGAACCTATAAATCTTTTACCCGATTTAATTTGAGTATACGTAAGTATTAAGGTTGAGATAGATAGTAAAAGTCTATTATTAGAGTCTGGACTGATAAATAACAAAATTAAAAATAATAGCCCAACAGATATTTTTATTGAAAGATTATCAAATGAGGGGGTGGTTATTTTTGGCAAACTATACTGACTTGAGTTCTGAGGGTTATTATTTAAATTTTTTATCTTAGAAAGCAGTGGGAAACTATTTTTGGTAAATTGATTAATTTGTTTTTCTTTTTTTGAGGCACTCACAGCTTCATAGCTTACATTTCCTGATTGCCTGGCTTTCAAACTCCCCATGAGTAATTGATCAAAGGAAGACTCTATTTTCGCTTTTAAAATTAAATCTTCACCAGCCTCTTTAACTTTAATATCTCTAGCTTTCTGAATATCCTCAAAAGGAGCACCTTCTTCTACACCTAAAATTTCATAAGGTGATTTTTCATTATTGTTTTTGCTACTGTTTGAATCCAAATTTTTTTTCCAATACTAATAGATTAACCAATTTTATAATCCATTAAGGCTTTATAAAACAATTGGTTCGACTCCACTAACAACGGGAGCAACTTTGCTTAAAGTTAATTTATTATTATCTTCAACAAATTGATTTAGGTTCCACTCATTTTTAAAAAGAATAACTGGCCTATTCCAACAATCTTTAACTATTTTGCAATTGAATATTCTGCCTAATTTTTCAATGGCTGGCCATCCATCAGAAACCCATCTTGCCAATTGATATGGCATCGATTCAAGATTTGCATCTACGCCATATTCACTTTTTAACCTGTGAGTTACTACTTCCAACTGTAGTTGACCAACAGCAGCAAGTATGGGATCTCTTTTGCTCTCATCAGAATCATAAAGAATCTGAACAGCACCTTCTTCACGAAGTTCATTCACCCCTTTTCTAAAGTTTTTAAATGCTGAGGGATTTGGATTTCTTAGCCAACTGAATATTTCAGGACTAAAGGATGGTATACCTTCGTACTCTAAATGAGCACCTGTGTATAAAGTATCTCCAATAGAAAACATTCCTGGATTATTTAAACCAATTACATCCCCCGGATAGGCGTCATCCACTACTTCTCTTTCTTGTCCAAAAAGTTTTTGGGGTCTTGATAATCTTATTGTTTTCCCAGTTCTAGAATGTTTTACTGACATATCTTTTTCAAATTTTCCACTACAAACTCTTATAAAAGCAACTCTATCTCTATGCTTTGGATCCATGTTTGCTTGAAGCTTAAAAACAAATCCACTAAATTCGTCGCTTGCAGGTTCAATATCCCCTTTATTACTATTTCTTGAAGTTGGCTTTTGAGCCATTTTTAAAAAACTATCTAAAAACGGTCTCACACCAAAATTAGTCATGGCAGATCCAAAGAAAACTGGGGTTAAAGAGCCATTAAAAACTTTTTCTTTTTCAAATTTCGATCCTGCCTCATCAAGAACCTCCAATTCTTCAAGTGAGATCTCAAGTAACTCTCTCTCTACATATTTTGATAGCTCTTTATCTTCAAGACTTAATCTTTTCTCATTTGATTGTTTACCTCTAACAGCTTTATCAAATAAAATCACTTCTCTTGAAATCCTATCAATAACTCCCCTAAATTCCTCGCCACTCCCAATTGGCCAATTAATAGGTAAAGTACTTAATCCAAGTTCTGATTCAATTTCATCAAGTAGAGAAAATGGCTCTCTTCCTGGTCTATCCATTTTATTTATGAAAGTAAATATTGGTATTTTTCGCATTTTGCAAACTTCAAACAATTTTCTAGTTTGAGGTTCTAGCCCTTTAGCAGCATCTTCCAACATGACTGCATTATCAGCAGCAGCTAATGTTCTATAAGTATCCTCAGAGAAATCTTGGTGTCCTGGTGTATCTAATAGATTGATTACTGATCTTTCATATTCAAATTGCAATACGGTCGATGTAATAGAAATCCCTCTTTGCTTCTCAAGTTCCATCCAGTCTGACGTAGCTTTTCTCTGATTACCCCTAGCCTTTACAGCGCCTGCTTGTTGAATAGCACCTCCATATAAAAGAAGCTTCTCAGTAAGAGTCGTTTTCCCAGCATCTGGATGTGAAATGATGGCAAAATTTCTTCTTTTATTTACCGCATCCAGTATGTCTTTATTATTTATAATTTTGGTACCTAAGCTCATCTATATAATATAAGGGCCTTCCACTTAGTTCTTAAACATTACCATAGACTATTAAATAATTATCACCGTCTTCAAACACATCTAAAGAAGATAAATCATTCTCTAAAGTAAAATTTTTTAACTCTTTAAAGGTATAAGAAGCTCTTAAAGAGGCATAATAATCATTAGTCAAAATCTCATTATATTTTGTAGAGCATTGTGCTTTGAGTTCTAGAGCAGACTTTTCATCTAATGGCCTTTTTAAGTCCTTGTGAAAATTTACAGTGATATTACTAGACAAAATTCTTATGGTGTTGAAGAAATCTCCAAGATTAGTAATGTGATGGATCAAACTGTTACTTACAAGTAAACTAATTTTTTTTTTGAGTGTAAAATTATTTGATTTAATGTTTTTAATATCAGAACAAATGTAGCGCAGATTTCTTAATTTTTTTTGATTTTTAGAAATACTTTTATTAAATTCTGCTCTCAAAATCATCTCTTTAGAACCATCTATTCCAACTACTTCAGTATTAGGCCATTTTATTGCTAACTTCTCAGAAATATTTCCTGGGCCGCATCCTAGATCAACTATTAAATCTTTTTCACCTAGAAAAATATTTTTTTTCGAAAGATAATGATTTATTTGCTTAATTAGATTAACTTCCCCTTCTGAAAAATCGGCTTCGTCATAAGAGATGACCTGCTCTTTTTTATTCATTAATTCAGGTTCGGGGATTCTTTCCATATTCTTTCTTAAACAAAAATTTCATATTAAACATAATTCTACACAAACCGTTAAATAGTGGTAAGAATAGTTGCAGACGCCACAGGTAGAGTTATTCTTCCAGTACGGGTTATTTACATACGTTTTTTTTTATCGTGACTGTTGCACCAAATAAAGCTTCTTCAGAGAGCAATTCTAATAATCTTAAAAAAGATGATTTTCCAAGGACTGCCCCAGCTGCTTATCCTGTTTTTTTTAGATCTTACAGCAGGAAAACTTCTTCTGGTAAAAGGGAGAACTGGAGCGAAGTTGGTGAAAGAAATTTATCAGGCTTAAAAGAATTAGGAAAACTTTCTGAGGAAGAATTACTCCTAATGAGAGAGATGCAGAGTAACCAAAAAGCCCAACCCTCTGGGAGATGGTTATGGATTGGCGGAACTCCTTGGATAAATAAGAACCAGAATTTCTCAGGTGCATATAATTGTACTTCAACAAACTTAATTGATTGGGAAGCTTTTGCTTTGATGATGGACTTAGCAATGATGGGATGTGGAACAGGTGCAATAATTGAACCCCATTTTATAAAAAATCTACCTACGGTAATTAACAAAATAAATATTAAATCAGTCAGTGAAGTTGGAATAACTCCTAAAGATCAAAGAGAAGAAAAGTCATCAATAGAGATCAAAGGAAAAGATCTTCACATCAAAGTTGGAGATAGCAGAAGAGGCTGGGTAGATAGCTATAAATATCTTCTTGAGGCATCAAGTAATGAAAATCTTGAAAGAGAAATTAATGTTTATATAAATTTGGAAGATATTAGACCTGCTGGAGAATCATTAAAAGGTTTTGGTGGGATGGCAAATCCTATTAAATTGAAAGATCTCTACTCCAGAGTTGCATCACTTCTCGGAAAAGCAATAGGAAGAAAATTAAGTACAGTAGAGTGTTGTTTATTAATTGATGAAGCTGCGGTAACTATAGTTGCTGGGAATATAAGAAGAAGTGCTGGGATGAGACAATTTGCTTCAGATGATAAGGAAGCAGCATCGGCAAAAGAAAATTTATGGAGTCAAGATGAGAATGGTAATTGGAGAATAGATCCAGAAAAAGATGCCCTCAGGATGGCTAATCATACTAGGGTCTACCATACAAAACCAACTTACCAAACTGTTTTGGATGCTGTAACAAAACAATTCCACTCAGGTGAGGGAGCTATTCAATTTGCTCCAGAAGCAATCGCAAGGTCAAATGCAGATATTCTCAAAGATGACGAATTGAGAAAGGAATTTATTGAAATCTACTCAGAGCAAGGTAAGGACGAAGCGAGAAATTGGATAAATAGTAGTTATGGTCCATTCTCTGAAGAAGAGCTAGATCACAGGATGAGCCGATATGGACTTAACCCTTGTGGGGAGATCTTGGGAAATGATTTCCACTGCAATTTGGCTGAAGTTCATCTAAATCAGATAGATCCTGAAAATTTTGAAGAGCAAAAAAAAGCTTTTAAGGCTGCAGCTCTTTCTGTAGCATGCTTACTTAATCATGAATTTGAAGTTGAGCGTTACAGAAAAAGTAGGGAATATGACCCTATTGTTGGAGTAAGTTTCACCGGATTATTTGATTTTTGTGTCCATGCCTTTGGGACTCCATGGTTGAAATGGTGGGAAGCCGGAAGGCCAAATAGTGAAGAAGGAAAGGTTTTTAAGGAGAAGGAAGCTAAATTCCTAGATTCTTGGAGAAAAATAGTAAAAGAAACTGTCTGGGAATATTGTGATAAACATAATCTAAGAAGACCAAATCGATGTACAACTGTTCAGCCAGCTGGAACTAAAAGTCTTCTAACAGGAGCAGCTCCAGGATGGCATCCGCCAAAAGCTCAAAGATTTATTAGGAGAATAACTTTCAGGAAAAATGACCCAATAGCTTTAGCTTGCATGGATTATGGATACTCAGTTGTTCCATCTCAATCTGATAAAGATGAAAATGGCTGCTTGCTCGATAATCCATTTGATCCAAGATGTACCGAATGGTTAGTTGAAATCCCTACAGAAGTTAGTTGGGCAAATATAGAAGGCGCAGACCGAATAGACATCAATAATTTCTCAGCATTGGCTCAATTTGATTTTTACATGCAAGTGCAAAAATTTTACACAGAGCATAATACCTCGGCAACCGTAGAATTTAGAGAAAATGAAATCGAGGATTTAGCTAAGGCTATTCATAACGCAATAGAAAATAATGAGGGATATATTTCAGCGGCATTGCTAGCTCGATTTAGTGCCAATGCTACTTTCCCAAGATTACCCTTTGAACCAATAAGTAAAGAGGAATATATATCATTGCAAAATAAAGTTATAGAAAGGAAAGTCAATAACGATTTCTTTGACGCTCTTAATAAATATGATGTTGGAGAACTATCTGAAGCAGGACCAGCAGGTTGTGATTCAGATAAGTGCCTACTTCCTCTTGCTAAACCAAAAGATTAAATTTTGAATTATTTGTAAATAAAAAATATAAATTAGTTTTTAAAAATTTATTTTATGGCTACCTCTTAAATAGGGACATAAATTTTTTATGACATTAAGCTTAAATATTGGGAACTTATTTAATGATTCCTCTAGTCATGCATTAGTAGATGAGCTAAGAAAAAGAACCTCAGAAGAAGACATCTTAGATTTTGAGGAAAAATTTAACTCCAAAAACGAAAAAAATCTACACATTTATATATGTAGATTTCTTAAAAATAGATCAATATCCAGAGGGCTAGCCTCCAAATGGTTAATAACCATAATCAAAAGCAAAGAATCTAAAATTGATGCTTTGCAAGAATCAAATAATTAGGTCAGTCCAGATAGTTTCCATAGAGCAATTCCAAAAATTGAGAATCCCATAATAAAAGTAAAAGCCAAAGCATTTACCAATTGAACCTTATCATTCATTCTGTTTGCGAATGGTAGCAATTGAGCAAATAATGGAGTCTCTTCAACTATTGCAGATTTTTTTACCGTAGGTTTTTTGCCTCTAGAAAACATAAAACAAATTTTATAATCTTAAGAATTTTACATTTAAAAGTTCATTAAATAAAAAATACTTCTCAAAAACGAACAAAATGTAACCTGTAGAAAATTAAACAAGCATAAGCATAAATATTTTTGATTAGAAGCTTGCACAATTAATTAAATTATTAAATTTTATTATTAAAGACCTAGACAAATAATTTTCTTCGATGTTAATATAAAATTGTAGCAACCGCTACCAAAACGTTCGACTTGCATTTAGCAAGCCGCAAATCGACTTAAGCCATGGAACGGGGACTTAAGCGAAATCGGAGCTTCAAAATGACTCTAATTTACAGAGGACAAAAGTACGTCCAGAACAAAGAAGTTGCTAAAAAGCAACATAATGAACTCACTTACAGAGGAAAAGCATATACAAGTTAGGTAAAAAAAGCCACTTGAATGATTCAAAAACTGCTTTATTAGCAGTTTTTTTTTGCATTAAATAAAATTAAATCCGTCACCATAAAATTAGAAATAGTTTATTGAGATTTAAGCTATTGAATTTAATTTTTATTCAAATTATTTCCTTTTAATTTAAAAATTTATTATGAGAATTTCCTCTGACTATACAATCAAAGTTAAAGTGAAATGAAATTTCTAAATATTTTCTATTATTATTAAAATAATAATTATTTGTTAAAGAATAAAATCATGACCGACCAAAAACCCTTATTTAAATCGCCTTATGATATTAAAGATGTGAGTGCTCTTTTTATAATCGTTGCATTTATTCTTATTTTTACTGCAATTTTAGGAAACAATTTATTTGGTATTTTTCAAGAAAATGTAAATTTTGGCTAAATCTTATTTTACAAAAATAAATCTATCAAGTTTATTAATTTAGAAAGTTTTAGACCAACTAATTATATTATTTTTATATAATATTTATGAAAAAAAAAATTTGAATTAATTAATTTGATATTTTGAGACAAAAATATAATCAACTACATATAAGCTAAATAGTTAATATTTAAATTAAAAAAAAATATAAAAAACCTGATTAGAGTATTTCTTCTCTAAAAAAGTTATGATAAAATTTTTACTAAGAAAAGGAAAACTAAATAAAATATTTTTTATAAAAAATCGCGATGCAAAAAAAATTAATAGGAACTTTGAATGAATTAAACAAACATAAACAATTTTCTAGATGGGTAAATGATCACGATATATTAGTCTTCTTGAATAAAAATAAAGTAAAAGCAATATCTAATATTTGTCCTCACTTTGGGGGACCTGTTGGATACCATGAAATTACGGAAGTTAATGGAGAAAAAGTTTTCACTTGTTTATGGCATAACTTGCAATTTAATGTGGATAATGGTGTTTGTACATTACACAAAAATCTTAAACTTCGAGAATATGAAGTCATTATTGATAGTGATAATATATTTGTGTATGTAAATTAATATGAAATATTTTTTGAAGTCTAAATCAAGTCTCAAAACTAATTTTCCAAAAAAATTACTCTTATGGAATTATTGGGATCATGAACATATAGTAGGTACCCATTTTAAACATTATAAAAAAGTAAATATAATTTATGAAGATAATAAAACCTGTTTATCAGAAAGATTGGCAAAGCTTCCATATATACCTTTTTACATAAAGACTACTGATTTTGCCATTCTTTTGAATGGAAGCCAAATGGTTGTATATCACTATGCCTTATTTAACTTATTATTTTGTAAGCAAACATTCTATTTTGAAGAGGATAATAAGGGATATTGCAAAGTAACAAGAATTGACTATTTAGAAGTGCCTAGGTTTTTGACTATTCTTCAACCTTTCTTCGACAAAATCATGAGGAAATGGTTTATTGATGTTTGGAAAGAAGATATGCCCATGCGGAAAAGAAGACTCAGAGTTTGGAAGCTTGGATTCAATGATTTTAGAGGTATTGATTATGTGAATAATCCAGCAGAAAAAAAATTTACTAAACCTATGAGGCCTTACAAGTTGGAACTCCCAATTGCAAAAATAACTCACGAAAAAAATACAAAATCAGGAAAGGTTTTTTTGAGAAAAATAGAAAAAAGTAAGCATATTGGTTATGGTTTGCCAAAACTATAAAAATAAAAAATTATTATAAAGTTAAACTTAAAAATCAATTTTATTTTTGAAAAATATATTTAATACACAAAAATTCTACGCAAATTTTAATTAATTTATAAAATTATTTATACCTAATATTGCAATTAATTAATTCAAAATTGATCTTTTTGGATATATTAATCTCAAAAATACCATTATTTCTATAAATGGTATAAATGCATAAAAATATCTATGTTGCATAGTTCCAAAAATATTTACATAAAGAACAAAATTAGCAAGAAAAGTTAAAAAACCAGCTACAAATATAGAGTTTTCCCTAATTAAATTTAGATTTTTTTTTGAAAAGATTTTGATGAGATTCAATTCTCTCAAAAATAAAAAAACATCTTTAAAGTAAAACCAAAAAATCACAGCCCTATATACAAAAAACAATCCCTTAAGAAATAATTTTGCTATTAAAGAAATATCTAAAAAAGATAATTTTGAGTTCACACCTACAGAAATAGGCAACCCCCAAGAAGTCAAAGGGTTTAATAATAAAGAAAGATACTTAAAGGTAAACAAAAAGATATTCCCAATTAGTCCATTTTTTTTGAATCTTGTTTTTGCAAAATTATTTATTATTTCTTGTTCATCATCTGTAAATCCTTTTTCGTATTCTGGATTTTCTTTCTGCAAAATCTTATTTACTTCTTTTAAATCTAAATCACTTTTTGAAATAAAGGGATTGTATTTAGTTGAAATTTTGGCGTTTTTCCTATTGCCACTTTCTCTATCATAGATAGGATACATGATTGATGCATATTCATATTCAGTCAAAACAAAACTAGTTACCCAATTATTTAATGAGCAAACATTGTTCCCCAACTGATTTCCACAACTCTTAAATGGTCTATCAGCTCCTAATTTAATATCTCTTAATCCCCAGGGCAAAATTGATATTGTGATAATTAATAAAAACAAGATGGAAAATTTAATTAATTTTTGCATCCCAAAATGGACAATTGTAATGAATAAATAAGGAATGACTAAAATTATGGAAGTTGGTTTAATGTAAATATCTAATATTAAATAAGCTAAAATTCTTAATGATATTGATTTAAAAAATATTGGATTTTTTTTTAATTTAATTAATTCTGTAATTATAAGTATGGTAAATATATATAAAATTGGATCCATGTTTATAAATCTTGAGTAGCCAATAGATAGTGGTGATAATGAAATAAGTAAACTTAAAATATAAAATTTTTTACCTTTTAAACCCGCCCTATAAAGTACATTTAGTAAATTTACAAATGAAAAAGTTGTTAATAATGAAACAAATATAGGTATGAATTTATTACTAAAGCCAATGGACTTTAGAAAATAAATAAAAATATGATAACCAGGAAATGCTGAACCTATATACGTCTCACATTCTCCAAATGAATTAGTAAATGCAAATCCACATCCTTTACTAATATTATCTACAACCCTAAGGTAATTATAAGAATCAGTAGTAAAATTTTCAAATAAGAAAATATAAATTAAACGTGGGATAAAAAATATTAAAAATATAATAAAAATCTGTCTTTTTAATTGATAAGATGTTTTAAGGTTAATTATATTTTTCATTATATTTTTTCATTATATTTTTTCATTATATTTTTCTTATCTGGAAATAATTTGTTTTCTTTAACATTAAATTATAATGAAATAAAATCTATAACATTAATAGAAACAATCTTTGAATCATGTGTGGATTGGCAGGAATAGTTTCAAGTGAAATAAGTGAGGAAAAAAGACATATCATTGTCTCAAGAATGATGCAATTTATTGAAAATAGAGGCCCTGATGAAAAAATAATTTCTTCATATAAAGATAGTACTTTTGGATTTGCCAGATTATCAATAAGAGAAATTAATAATGGCAGTCAGCCATTTCTACACAGAAAGAAATCTACATTCTCCATGACAAATGGAGAGGTATATAATTTTGATTATTTAAGAAATAGATATTCAAATGAAGAGTGGGTAACAAAATCTGATTGTGAAAGTATCCATAGCGCATATGATAATGGCGATTTCGAAAATGAAATAAAACTTTTTTCTGGAATGTTTGCCTCTTCTATTTATGATGCGAATGAAAACTCGGTGACACTCCTAAGAGATAGAGTAGGGCAGAAACCTCTTTTTTATTCATTAATAAATAAAAATACCTTAATATTTTCAAGTAGTTTAAAAGCAATAATTAGTTCTGGTTTAGTTGAGGTATCATTCGACGAAGAAAATTTAAAATTTATATTGTTTAATGAATACGCACCTATTGGATATTCAGGTATAAAAAAAGTTTTTGCAGTTAAGCCTTCCGAAATTATTAATTGGAGAATTGGGACAAGAAAAATTGAAAAAAATGAATATTGGAAGTGGATTCTGGGGACAATCGAATTAGAAACAAAGCCGACTTATGCTCCACTAAAAAATCAAATCCATGAAGATCTAATTGAGACAGTTAAAGAGGAGTTAGTTGCAGATGTGCCAATAAGTATTTTTTTAAGCGGTGGTATAGACTCATCAATAATTGCTGCTTTAGCAGTTGAACAATCCAAATTCGATGTTGAGACATTCACAATAGGTTTTGAGGATAAAAGTTTAGATGAAACAAAATACTCAAATGAGATAGCAAAAAAGCTTGGCACAAACCATAAATTAATAAATTTTGATTCAGAAGACTTTAAAGAGCTAAGCTACAGAGCATTTAAGAATTTAGACATCCCTCTCGGAGATTCTTCCTACATTCCAACATTCTTATTATGCGAAAAAGTTAGTAAGATTTATAAATGTGCTTTAAGTGGGGATGGCGGCGATGAATTATTAGGAGGATATCCAACCTATAGAGCTCATAAATTTTTAAGTCTTTATGAAAATTATATCCCTCAAAAAATGAGGGGTTACTTATTGCACAATGTTGTAAAACTATTACCTAAATCAGATATAAATATAAGTTTAGAAATGAAACTTTCTAGATTTCTAGCAGGCAAAACTATGCCATTGGTAAAAAGACATTTTACTTGGATGTCTACAACTTATGACAAGTCTGTAATTGATAGAATCATGAAAAATAAAGTAATAAGTAAAGTTGATTCTTATGATGCCTTGGAAGATTTACTATCTTCGGTGGGGATAAAAGATAAAATTAATGCAGCTCAATTTATTGATTTAAATAGTTATCTACCTGGCAGTATTTTGTCAAAACTTGATAATGCATCTATGTCTAATGGTCTAGAAGTTAGATCACCTTTTGTAAATAAAAGAATGTTAAATGGAACAGGAATGATTCCAAGTTCCTACAAAGTCAGTCTTTTGAGAAGTAAAAAAATCCTTAGAGATATAGCTAAAGATATATATGGGAAAAGAATATCAAAACTACCTAAAAAAGGATTAAACTTTTCAGTTGGAAAAACTTTATCTAAAGAATTAGAAAAAAATATAAGGTCATCCCTTTTTTGGTTAGAAGATTATATTGATATTGAATACACAAACCAAATAATTGATGAACATTTAACTTGCAAAAAAAACCATAGAAAACTTTTATGGACAATATATTCAGTTGCAAACTGGTGGTCAGAAGTTAAAAAAATAGATAAAAAAATTGATAATAGAAACTTATATGAATATAAAAAATACGATTAATTCTTATCCTTTTGATAAATAAATTGTCCCCATATATAACCACTCAAGCCAGACACTATTAATAAGAAAATTGCGACAACTCTAACTTCATATATCCAATAAGTTAATCGAGTCATAATTAAAGCTACCAGAAAAATTGGTATTACATGAAAAAGAAATTTCTTAAAACTTACTGAATCATTATTAAAAACCCACTTCTTGTAAAGAAAATATTTAAGCAAATATCCAGTTGGATAAATTATAATTATTGCATTAGTTCTTGAAACATACTGAGACAAAAATATAAAAATCAAAGGAGTAGCAAGAGTATATATTGAACCTACAAAACTGTATCTAACGAGTGATCTGTTGACCAATAATTTCTTCAAATAAAATAATTTATTTCTCCTCATAAGGATTAGTAAAAAAGATAAATTTTTGAATAGTATTAATGTGGGATTAATAAAAATATTATCTCCGACAATAAAAACAAATCAATATTAGAAGATTAATATATTTTTTTAAATATCTTATTAGAAACTATCTTAATTTATGAATATAGTAAGTTCAAATAACTCCATCTGTTTACATGATCTAACAAAAGTAATTAGATCATGAAAAAGCCCTTAATAGCAATAGATTATAGGGTCTAGCGTATTTCATCTTTTTAACTATTTTTGTTGATAACAATATCTGATGATGTTAAAGTAAGCTAAGTTTTTAAGTTTTTACCCAACAAATTAAAATCTATGAGCTTTGGAGAAATAAAAAATTCACTTAATTTTTTTCGCTCATATTTTTCAAAATACCCTTCATATTTAATACTATTTGTAACTGCTAGATGTAATGCGAGATGCAAGCATTGTTTTTACTGGGAAGAGATTGAATCTTCAAAGGCTCAATTAGAAATGAAAATAGCCGATTTTAATAAAATTGCAAAAAGCTTAAATTTGATTTACCTCTCAATTGGTGGTGGAGAGCCATTTATAAGGAATGACTTACCAGAAATTATTAAGTGTTTTTACGATAAGTCGAATTTACAATATTGCAATATAGTAACTAATGGTTTTTATACCGAACGAACAATCCGCGATGTAAAAGAAATAAGAAAACTCTGTCCAAGTATAAAACTTAAGATCCAAATATCAATTGATGATTTTGAAGAAGAACATGATGAAAATAGAAAAGTTGAAGGAATTTATATGAATGCTATTAATACATTAAAACAACTTTCAAAAATCAGAGAATCAGATAATTACCTTAATATAGATATTGCAACTTGTATGACAAAAACAAATAAAGAAAGAATTACCCAACTTTACGACCACCTAAGGGGTGGCAATAACTTCGATGACTACCAAATTTTATATCCTAGGGGAAATGCTAAAGATGAGCATGAAAAAGAAGTTGATGCAGATGAATGGTGGGAATCTCTACAACATATACAGAAGCGGTCTTTTCAAAAGAATCACAATCCAATCATTCCTGCTGTAAATCGAATAGCTAAGCAAGGTATTTATAAGTTTCTTAAAAGTGGAGTTCAATCATGGGATTGTCTGGCAGGAAGAAAGTTTATCTCAATCACAGAACAAGGCGTTCTCCAACCTTGCGAGGTACTCAATCAAATAGAACCAGAGCTTGACTCTGATATGGCTATATTAAAAAATTACGATTTCAATGTTCGTAAAGCAATTGATTCGAAAAAAGCTCTCGAAACAACTAATTGGATCAAAAAGAACAAATGTAGTTGTTCCTTCGAGTGTGCAGCAAGCTGTAATGTTGCTTTCACGAAGAAAGAGGCTCTAAAGGCTTTAAAGTTAAGATTATTTAATGAATAAACTTAAGCTCAGCGTAGTAGTAATTTGCTGCAATGAAGAAAAGTATATTGAAGAATGTCTCTTCTCACTTGCTTCTCAAAATTACCCATCCTCTTTATTTGAAGTTCTAATCATAGAAAATGGCTCGACAGACAAAACTCAAGAGTTAGTTAAATCCTTCATAAAAAACTACTCAAATATGCATCTAATCATTTCAGATGTTTGTGGTACTGCAGTAAATCGTAACAGAGGACTATTTGAAGCCAATTCTAATTTTGTAGCTTTTATTGATGGAGATTGCACTGCTGAAAAGGACTGGCTACTTTCATTAGAAAAAGGTTTCCGGGAAGAAAATAATAAAAACGATCGAATTGCTGCAATTGGAGGGCCAAATATCATACCAAAAAACGCAAATTTTTTTAGAAAAGCTCTTTCAATAGCAGTATCAAATTACTGGGGTAATTCAGGATCTCTTCAAGCAGCTATCTTCAAATCAAAGCGGGTTTTAGTCGAACACATACCTACATTAAATGTTCTTTACGATAAAAATAAAATTTTAGAGATTGGTGGATTTGATGAGAGTACTGGAAATTGCGGGGAAGACTTTGATCTTAGCCATCGACTAAGGTGGGAAGGATATCTTTTAATCTATGACAGTAAGGCAGTTGTAAGGCATCAGTGGCGTAACACATTTCCTTCATGGGCAAAAAATATGAAGCTATATGGTAAATCAACTATGTTATTAGTTTTTAAAAATCGACGTTTCATGAAAGTAAAGTACTTGGCCCCATTTGTTGTACTTCTTTCTGCACTCTTATCTCTATTTAATTCAATAAATCATCTCTTGGCATTGCCATTTATCATTTATTTATTGGTCACAATATTAATTTCTTTTTATGCATGCTTTATTAAAAAAAAGCCAAAGTATCTCTTATTTGTTTTTTTAATATACTTAACGACACATATTTCCTATGGAGTCGGCCAAATTCATGCACTTATAGTTACTCTTAGTTCTAAAATAAGAACTAGTTGACATTTTTTTTAGATTAGTGGAATCTTCTAATAAAAATATTAGAACAAATAAAATATATTGGATCTTAGGAATAATGGCTATTAATATGGGAGGTATATATATTTTTGGAGCAGTTACTCTTTTAGGAAGGAATGAAGATTATAAGAATATAAAAAAAGCTAAATGTGAATCTGATTTTTATGCTCAATTAGCAATTAGAAAATATGGTAGCCATGACTCAAAATATAAAAATGCTTTAACAAAATGTATCAAAGAGGGGAATTTCTTGATGCCATAACAGTGGACCGAATCATTTGAACCAATTATCACAGCCCATGTACTGAATTATTAGACACTTGGGAAATCATTAAGACTTAATGATTCTCTCATAATTTTTTATTACCAATTTTCTATGTTTGATGTCAGTAAACTGTATGAATTTGCTTTGACTAAATCATCCTTAAGCTAAAACAAAATTTAGAGATGAGGTGTAAAAGTGTGAATTGTCAACGACCAAATAAATATCTAGAGGGGAGGTAGGATGGTTTGAGGCTTTAGTCTTGAAAGCTAGATTTTGTTTTAGTTATACCAGCGTTTTGGAAAATAACTTGACGTGCAGTTCCGGATCAGTTCCGAAAAATTTAACCATCTTTTGATATAATTAAAAAGCTAAAAATTAAATATTTTTCGCCTGGAGGGGTGGTCGAGTGGTTTAAGGCTCTAGTCTTGAAAACTAGCGTGTCTGCAAGGGCACCGTGGGTTCGAATCCCACCCCCTCCGTTCTAATTACGAATCAGGAAAATTAATTGATTCAGAGAAATGCTTTACTGTTAAATTGATGAAATCCTTAGGGCTAGCAAAATAGATATTATGCTTTCAAAAAACGAATTTATTCACTTATCAAAGAAACTTCGGAGAAGAATAATTGAAGTATCTGCAAATGCAAAAATACCTCATCTAGGTTCATGTTTGTCGTGTATTGATATTCTTGTTTATCTTTATTGGTCTGTTTTGAAAATCGATCCCGCAGATCCTTTAGATCTAAATAGAGATAGATTTATATTAAGCAAAGGTCATGGAGCTCCTGCCTTATTTCAAGTTTTAGCTGAAAAAGGGTTTTTTCCCTTAAAAGATTTAAATGAATTTGGCAAATCAGGTAGTTTTTTTCATGAGCATCCGCCAAAGCCTGGATATATAAATGGGATAGAAGCTGCTACTGGTTCATTAGGCCATGGTTTACCTATGGGTTTAGGAATGGCTATTTCAGCAAAGATTCAAGGGAAGGGTTTTAAGACCATTGCATTATTAAGTGATGGAGAATGTAATGAAGGAAGTATATGGGAGGCAGCCTTATTGGCTCCTTGTTTAAAAGCAGATAATTTAATTGCGATAATTGATTACAACAAATGGCAAGCCACTGGAAAGAGTAAAGAAATTATGGCTTTAGAACCATTTTTTTCAAAGTGGGAATCTTTTGGATGGCATTGTCAAGAAATTAACGGCCATGATTTTTTTGAAATTGAAAATGCATTTAAACGCATTAAAGATATAAAAGATAAACCTCATATGATTATCGCTCACACAATCAAGGGGAAAGGTATTAGTTTTATGGAGGATAATAACAATTGGCACTATAGGACTCCTAATAAGGAAGAATTAGAGAGTGCTTTAAAAGAAATAGAATAACATTATGTATCAATTTTAAAATGAGAAACACATTTGCCAAAGTAATAACTGAACTAGCTGAAATAGATGAAAAAATAGTCTTACTTTCTGGAGATATTGGTAATAGAATGTTTGATGACTTTAAAAAAGTTGCAAAAAAAAGATTTATAAACTGCGGAATAGCAGAAGCAAATATGATGTCAGTTGCATCAGGATTAGCACTAACTGGAATGAAACCTTTCATATATACAATAGCTCCTTTTACAACTTCAAGATGTTTAGAACAGATAAAAATTGGAGCTGCTTACCATAATACTAATATCACAATAATTGGGACAGGTTCTGGCTTATCCTATGCTGAATTAGGACCAACTCATCATTCACTTGAAGATATAGGTATTATTAGCTCTATACCAAATATGAGAGTTCTTGCTCCTTGCGACTCAATAGAATTAGAAAATCAAATTAGAGAAATTATTAATTTAGACGGACCCTCATATATTCGAATTGGAAAAAAAGGAGAACCAAATTTGCTTGATCATAATAAAGTTACAAAAATTGGTAAGGCTGAAATAATTAGGGATGGTAGGGATTATTTAATACTTGGAGTTGGACCTATCCTTGCAGAGGCATTAAAAGCAAGAGAGTTTTTAGAGAAGAATCATGATATAAGTATTTGTATCGCAAGTTTGGGTAGTGTATGTCCTTTAGATTTATCGTTTTTAGAAGAAATGACCAAAAGAAATTTCAGGCACTGGTTTACATTAGAAGAGCATTATTTGAAAGGTGGATTAGGTTCAGGAATTAACAACTGGTTGATAAAATCTCAAAACATTTACAATATAAAAATTAAAAATATATGCGCTCCTAATGAATTTATACATAGACTTGGAAATCAATCCTTCACTAGAGATATCCTGAAATTAAATTCTAAAGGCATAGTTGAAATGATTATTAAGCAATGACTAAAATTGGAATTGATTTTGATAATACAATTGTTTTTTATGATGATTTATTTCACAAAATTGCTACAGAGGAAAAACTTATTCCTTCTAATTTCCCAAGTTCTAAGTTACTTATAAGAGATTATTTAAGAAAAAGAAATAAAGACGAATTGTTTACTTTATTGCAAGCAGAAGTATATGGCAAAAGAATTCTAGAGGCTTCTCCAGCGCCAAATGTAGATTTAGTTATAAAAAAAATAATTGATATTGGTTTTGATGTAAGCATAATTAGTCATAAAAGTCTAAATCCATACAAAGGTCCTAAGTATAATCTTCACGAAGCGGCAATGTTATGGCTTGAAAAAAATGAATTTTTTGAAGATAAAAAGGTAGGATTATCTAAAAAAAATGTCTTTTTTAATTTAACTAAAGAAGAAAAGGTTAACAAAATTGAGGAAATTGGATGTGATTATTTTATTGATGATTTACCTGAAATATTAAACCTTATAAATAAAAGAACAATAAAAATTTTATATAGTCCTATAAATAATTACAACCAAAATGATTTTATTATTTTAAAAAAGTGGGATGACTTAATTAAAGTTCTAGATTCGTAAAATGATAGAAAAAAAAAATTTATCTAAAGCGGAAAAACATTTAAATAGTTTTGGTTATAAAAATATAATTTTTAAAAAAATAAACTATGGAATTAATAGTTCCTCATGGAAGGTATTATCTGAAAAAAAGAAATTCTTTCTTAAATTTTACTTAAATTCAAACAATGATAAAAGAGATCGTATAGGGGCAGAATTAAAATTTATAGAACTACTTGAAGAGGGGGGTTTTAGAAATTTTCCTAAAGTAATCCTAACTAATAAAAAAGATAATTGGACTTTATTTGAATGGTTAGAGGGCACCAAAGTTAGCCGACCAACTTTGAAAGATTATGAGGCTTTAATCTTTTTTTTAAAAAACATACAAAACTTAAAGAGTTTTGAAAAAGCAAAATATATTGGCTATGCATCTGAAGCTTGTTTTGATTTAATTGATCATAAAAACCTTATTATTAAAAGGTTAGAAAATATTATTAAATTTTCTAGCGGCGAAGAAAAAACATGGTTAAAAATTGAGGTATTAGAGTCTATAAAGAAATGTGAAAAAACTTTTGAAAAATATTTTTCCTTAAGTTCAACAAATTCCTTTTATAAAGGGGTAAAAATTTTATCTCCCTCTGATATTGGTTTTCATAATATTTTGAAAATAAAAGATAAATATTATTTTCATGATTTTGAATATGCTGGTTGGGATGATCCTTATAAATTAATTGTTGATATACTTATTCAACCTGAAAATGTCTTGAATAAAGATATATCTATGAAGGTATTTAAATCACTTGAATCTTGCTTTAAGATTAATAACAATTTTGAATTTTTGAAAGTATATTTAATTCTCTATAGAGCTAAATGGGTAAGTATAATTTCAAAAAAAATTATTGAAAGGGATTTAAATCCATTGGAGAAGAAATCTTTAATACAAAAAAGTTTTGAATATTTTAATCTAGTTGGGGAAATATGGAAGATCTAGATATAAGGTTTTCAGAAGTATTAATAAAATTTTATTCCAAATTAATTGGAATTATTCAAATCTTTTTTATAATTTTATGTAGTAAGAATAAATGCAACTTATTAATATTAAAACTGAATTAGTCCTATGTATTTATGAATATAAGTAATCTGAATCAAGAAGATTTTAATCAGCTCATGAATGAGGCTGTATTATCTCCAAAAAAAATATCAAGAAAGATATTACATTCAAAAAATTCAGAAAAAATGCAATGTATGTTGATAGCTTTTGCTCCAAATAATTATTATGATTTTATAGCCGATAATCTAGAGGGCAATATTATATTCTGCTGTATTAAAGGAAATATGGAAATAAACTATTTTGATCAAAAAATTAATTCGATTAAAAAATGCTCTAAATTAAATTCTGGTGATTTATTAGTAATTCCAAGAAATTATTTTCGCTCCACAAAAGTTTTTCAGGAGGGCGCAGTTTTCTTAGAATCTATAGAAGGGCCATACTTAAAAGAAAAAAGAATTAAATTTAAACAAAAATAAATTTTGAATTAGATATTTATTTTATAACTTAATTTATTCTCTTAAATATAAATTTTTCCATTCAAGCTTTTTTTGAAATACATTAAAATTATTAGAAGTGATTAAAAATTAAAAACCTGAAATGACTAGGAATTAGTCTAAAATCAGAAAATTTTGAAAAGACTAAAAATTAAGCCTAATTTTTAATATCAAATGTAATAAAAGAGAAATAAATGAACTGGATAATAATATTTATCGACATATTGCAAATCTAATAATTAAAGGGTAGTGATATTCTCTTATATAATATTAGGAGTTGATGAAATTATTTAATAACTATAAAATTGCTTTTTATTTAAAAGTTAAATTAGATTAGGAATGGAAAAACAATAATAAAAACAAGAATATTTTTTATAAGTTTTAATAGTTTTAATAGTCTCAAAAATTATCTAAGGAAATATTTGTAAATTTCTTTAAATAAAGTTTTTATTAAAAGATAACTTAATAATGAGATATTAAACGCTTATGTTTCTTGAAATATAACTTCAGGGTAATATCGGTCTTATTATAGGCCCATTGAATCCAGAATTTATTAATTTTTCTCTAATCAAATCAAAGTATTGCCAAGCTAATATTAAAACCACAGTTTTTTCTTCATTAAAAAGAATATTTTTATCATATACTTTCAAAGATGTTCCAGGCATATAAAGTCCAAATTTATCTTGATTTTCGTCTACTAGATATTCTATATAATTTTCTAAATCAAAATTCTTAACTAAAATACCTGTACTATGAGAAGCTCCAAAACCAACTATCTTAAATTTTTTAATCCTGTAAAAATCTAATTTCTCTTTTAAAGAAGTTTTTGATACTTGAATTAATTTTTCAAGACCTTTAATCTCAATTTCTGTTGAAAATCTCTCTAGATTAAAGTTTATACTGGATTTATTCTCACAACCTTTTTCTAAATAAAATCTAATAGTACCTCCCCTTAATTCAGAAATTATATATTTTGATATTTTTAGGCCTGATCTTTTACATAATCTTTTCATTGAATTTATGTTAAAATATGAATAATGTTCATGATAAATGTAATCAAATAAACCTTTAGAAAATTGAAGAGGATGATATCCAGTTTGTATAATAATCCGAGAATCTGAATCCTTCATCATTAACTTAGCTGTCTGGAGTGCTTTCAAAGGGTTATTCATATTAGCTAAAACATTATTAAAGGAAATAAAATCAAATTTCTGACAAATTTCACTCTCTTTTAATAACTGAGTCAAATTCTCGTCAAAATATGCATTTATTGTTCGCCTACCTATTTTATTTGCATATTTTGCTACTGAATCCGCTGGTTCTACCCCTATTGCATTAAAACCTAAACTTGAACAAGCCTCTAAAAATGAACCATCATTGCTACCAACATCTAAAATATCTATACTTTTTTGATCTTTACGAATAGATAATAATGATCTTGCATATTCTAAAAATGAACTTGTTAGTCCAGGAGTAACTTTAGAGTTATATAAATATTTTGTGTAAGACTCCTGAGGAGGGACTTGAATACCTAATTGAAGATGACTACATTCACTGCAGTAATAAAGTTCTAAAGGGTAATTTTTCTTTTTTAAACTAATATCTAATGAAGGAGAATATAAATCAGTGAGAGGTGAATCAACCAACTTCAATATTTTATTAATATTTTCAGAATTGCAGCATAAACATTTAATTTTTAAGTTTTCATTCATGGAGAAATTTAAGGCTATCTTTTTTCTGATGAGCAAAAGAACTATCAAGAAAGGCAGAAATAATAATATCTTTTAGGAGATGAAAGCTTTTATTTACCTTCAAAAGTATATCATTTTCTTAAATAATATTACTTTATAGTGAATAAGAATTATCCTCAAATTAGTTAGTAAACTAATGTTAACTTTTTATGTTTTATACTATTTCATAATTTAGGAGCATTATTAAAAATTGAGTAAACATTCTTAAAATTATATTCACTAATTAAAGAATTCTTAAATTTTTCACTGTATCGAGGATGAACTCCCAATAGAATTACAGTTTTTAAGGGATCAATATTTTTTTTATTGCTTGAAATTCTAATATCACAATTGGCAATAAATTTACCTTTTTTATTAGGGGAATCATCAAATAAGAAATGAATCTGATCTTTTGTATTTGTTAATTGTAAAAAACGGTCACTATTATGGCCAATACCAAATATTGCAATTTTATAAACTGAATTTCTTATATACTTCTTCCAAGAATTAAGGTATTCGTCAAAAATCTCAAAATTGAAGTTTTGCTTTTTTTTATTAGTATTAGCGCTTAATTTCTTAATATTATCATCAACTAAATCAGATTTTTTAAGTATAAAACATAAGCTTGGTTCCATTAAATATTTTTCAGAATAAGTTTCAATACTATTCCAACCTTTATTAAGAAGCCAATCTGATAGGCTACTAAATGTAAAATACCATCTGTGTTGTTCCCATAAAAAAAGAGGGTTTTTATTACTTATAAATTGACTACAATCTGGTACTTCTAAAAATAAAATTCCTTGATCATTTAAATTTTGATTTAGTTTTCTCATGAGTTGATCTATATTCTCAAAGTGTTCTAAATAATGCCTAATTATTATTAAGTCATATTTAATTTTTAATTCTTTTAAACTCTCGAAAATTATTTCTTCAGTTTTATTTTCTACATGATCTCCAATCAATCCCCTTGTAATAGAAAATAAACAATCTATATTTGAGTTTTTTTCTTTTAATCTATTTGCTAAAGAAATATCTTTATATGAAAAGCATAAAATATTTTTTACTGATTTAATACTTTTTGTTATTTTAATTGCAACCATATCTAAATGATCTTCTGGTTCGTTTGACTCAGACCATCCAGTTTCTGGTTTTAAAAGAGTAAAGGGTATTATGTTTTTTTGCCTAAGCAAACCATTTTCCTCAGATAGTTCTAATTCAAATGTTTCAGCTGAAAATGAGTCTTTATTATCCTCATAAAGGTTGCCAGTAGGACTATAGAAAAACTTCATAAACTTTCATTCAAATAATTATCTATTGCTTTATGGGGAGAAGTAAAACTAAAGTCTTTAATTATAGTTTTTAATTTAGCATTATCATATGAATGATTCACAGGAATGCCTGTTCTATCTAACTCTATAATTTTACATTCAATTATTTTAGAAATATATTCTGCAATACTTCGGTAAGAAAAACTTTTGCCACTAGCAATATTGAAAATCCCGAAATAATCACTTATACATAATTTAATTATAATATTTGCAGCATCTTCTAATAGGATAAATTCTCTTTTTTCATTTCCAGCACCCCATAATTTTATAATCTTATTTTTCTGTGCTGAATAGACAAACCCCCCAGGATGATAACCATTTATGTCTTTGATATCATAAATAAGTGGGGGTCTAATAATCAATAATCTTTGCTTATCAATTAACTGGGTATATAAGATTTCACTTTGAAGTTTATGTTCACCATATTTACTAGTAGGTATAAGATTACTATTTTCATTAAATTTATATTGATTATTTTTCTCTCCATAAACAGCACATGAAGATAGGTAAACTACTTTTGATATTTGATCACATAAACAATAAGATAAATTTTTAGTTATTAAATCGTTATATTTTTTTATTTCATCACTATCTCCTTGCTGTCTTTTTATTGAAGCCAGAATAATGATAATATTTGGATTTATATCTTTTATTCTTTTTTTTATTGAAGATATATTGGCCTCCCTTGATAAGTCAATATCATTTTTATCTAAATTAAAAACATTAAATTTTCTACTTTCTTTTAATATTTCTGATATTTTGCTCCCAATAAGACCATTTCCTCCTAATAGTAGAATTGTATACATATTTATGTTTTTAAAATCGTACTAGTGTTTATAGTATTACACTTGTAAATTGTAAATACTTAATAAATATAATTCTTAAATTTGATACTTATAATGGTTATCTTTTATGGAATAAAATATTTCCAGATATCAAAATTTCAAACATATTGTATGCTTTCAATACATTAGATCTAAATTGATTTCTTATAAAAAAAATTTTTATTTTCCTCTAAAGTTCCTAAAAGCATATAAAATTCAATCTATTAATTACAGACGCCCTTTTGATTCGTCTTTGTTAAAATAGATTTTATTTTGATTATGAGTAAAGGATTTGCTACAGATAATATAATTTCCAAAAAATCGAAAAAAAAAGTAATTTTAAATGAACCTAAAGGTAGACTAATATCTTGGTCTCCATGGCCACCAGCTAACTTTCAGACAAGATATCCTGCTTTCCCTTTTGTTCTTACAATATTAATCATAGTAATTGGGCAATGGTATCTTTCTCTACTAAGATAACCTGAAACTGGTTTTTTATTCAAATTTTTGATGAATTGAGTCTAAGAATTTATTTTGTTTTTTTCAATTTTATTATTTGCCCATTTACAGGCTGCGATCATACCAATATTTTTAGGAATTAGATCGTCCAATAAATTTAAACATCTTAGCAATAATAAATTCATACCTTTCGGTTTTATTTTTTTAGGATTAGCATCAATTTCTGAAATGATAGATCATACCCAAACATCTTGGATTTATGTAGATCATTCCTCTTTTTTTAATTGGTTATTTTATTCTTTCCTATCTTTAGGCCTAACATGTTTATCAATATCAGTAATAAAAAATAAATTAAATCAAGCAACTACCTTTTGTATTTCTTTATTTTCAATATTCTCATATTTTTTATTTGATAAAACTATTTCTCTTCTTTTTCAAGTAATAATAAGTATCTTTCTTATAATAAATTGGCAGAGAATTTTTAAAGATTGGCTTTTTATCTTGTACCCAATATTTGGTATTTTTTTTACTACTTTATTTGGAACAAAACTCTCAATTAGTGGGGATCAATTTTGGCATATTTTAATAGGACCATCTGGAACAATCAGCGTTATTACCTTTTATTTAGTGCTAAAGAGATCGGACAAAAAATTTACTTAAGATAATTATGAAAATATTTGTATTTACGATTTTTATAGCGTGTTTAGTCATAACAATCTCCCCAATTGAAATTTTTGCTGATACGGCACTTGATATTTATATGAATGATTTTTATTCTAAATCGAATGAAGCAAGCCAGATACTTGAAGAAATCGAAAATAGTTTAAAAGAGGGCTCAAGGAAAAAAGTATGCTCTAGACAAAGAGAAGCCGCAAGACTAGGCTTATTAGCTAATAAATCATTAATCAAAGCCTTTGAAATACAAGGGGCTAATCCACCAATGCAAGCAATAAAGGCAAGTCAACAAAGATGGGAATCTATTCTGAATGAGTGTTGAAGAAAGTCAGTAAATCTATAAATCTTTTTAAATTTGCATTCTTACAGATTTACTAATTAAGGGGATTTCAGGTTCAACTCCATATAAACATTGAGAAATCGAATAGATAAAAATACATAGTGTAAACACAAAAATAATTGAGCCTAATTCAACTATGGGAAATATTCTCAAGAGATACGAAATTATTATCAAAGCGATATCAATAAGTAATGCCTGGCATGCGTTATATCTAACGAAATAGGGAACTTTTGGATTTCTTGCTAATCCAGCAAACAAAATTATAAATAATAAAAAGCTACCAAAAGGCAAAGATTTTTCAATTATTGCTATTGGAAAAGTTAGAAATAATAGTATTTTTAAAAAAGAATATTTATAAAACAAATAATATCCAAAAGGTATTGATGCCTTTAACGGTAAAGTATATAAAAATACTGATGAGAGTCTCTGGAATATCTGATTCAATATGTTGTTAAAATTTAATACTAATACTTTAACCTAATTTTTCTAAACTTAATTAAAGAACCAGCCTCGAAAATCTCAAATTTTGCAGATGGTTATTAAATATTAGATAATTGATTAAGGTTCATAATTAAAATGCGTATCCTACATACAATGTTGAGAGTTGGAGATCTAGATAAATCTATAGATTTCTATGTCAATAGATTAGGTATGAATTTATTAAGAAAAAAGGATTACCCTAATGGAAAGTTCACTTTGGCATTTGTTGGTTATGGCTCTGAAAAAGAAAACTCAGTAATTGAATTAACCTATAATTGGGGCAAAAAGTCTGAAGACTATAAGCTTGGAGATAAATATGGTCATATAGCTATTGGAGTAAAAGATATTCATCTTATTTGCCAAGGATTAGAAAATAATGGTTGTAAAATAACTACCAAACCTAAAACAATGAAAAACAGTACTACTGTCTTAGCCTTTGTGGAGGATCCAGATGGATATAAAATAGAACTTATTGAAAGAGATTAAAAGTTAGGGCGTTTTAACTAAATAAACAAATAAATAAATTCTAAAAAGATTGCATCAAATATATCGTTTTCAATTATCTGGGAAAATACCAATAAAACTATATTGGATATATTCTGCAGTTTCAATTGCTGTAAAAGATTATTCCTAAGACGAGGAATTATTAAAAATAAAATAAAAACATTAAACAATCTATATTAAATCTATTTAGGTTCTGTAGACAATCCATATAGATTTATATATCATAGAATTATCTTATAAAGCTTATGCCTAGTAATTGGTCAAAAATAAGAGATGAATGGCTTGATAGAACCGCAGTTGCGAAAGATGATGCTAAATGGGCATTAGAAGCTTTAATTAATTCTGAAGAAGAGTTATTTGAAATAGAACAAAAAATAAAGAATAAAGAGGACGCTATAAGCCAAGTAAAATTTTTGAAGAAAAAGGTTAAAGAAACTATTTCCTCTAAAGAAATTAGTCTCGATGATATTGCATTAAATACTTCAAATTCAAACAAAGTACAGATCTCAGTACCATCAAATCTTACTTATCTTTTGAAAGTTTGGGCCGCAGCAGAAGGAAGAGATCTATCAAGTGTTGCTTTTCAATGTTTAGAAACTGGTATAAGGGAAATGAAAAGCAAAGGTTCAATACCTTCAATAGCAGTAAATAGATATGACTCGGCCTGTCAAAAGAGGATTGCATTAGCAGAAGTTAACAATCTATTGGAGAAATACGAATTAGCTCAGGATGAAATCAAATAATTATGAATAACAGAAAAATCATTAAAGGATACAAAACATTAATATCATCAAGATTTAGAGTAGATACTTCTGTAGATAAATCTAAAGATGGAATAATTTATACTCTTTATTCTGATGCATTTAATTCACTTAAAGTTGGTTTTGCTGAAAATGATAAGGTACTAGAAAAAAAATTATCAAGTGAAGCATTGATATTATTGGATATGAAAAAAGGCAAAAAGAAAGATCTATGTTTATTAATAACCACTCTAAAAGAACTTGGCATCAAATATTCAGACAATTTTTATTTCAAATACTCAGGTTCTTTAATGAGACACTTATCTACTTTAGGTTGGCCTGTTGGAAGATCACTTTATAAACAAAGAAAGATTAAAAAAGAACTTGTATGTGCATAAATTTAAATGTAATCGCACTCTAAAGTTTCTCTGGTTTCTCTATTTGTAATTGGATTAGTTCCAGTGGCACTTTCACAAAATTTCCTAATAATATCTTTTGGCAAAAAAACATTTGTAAAGTCTGCGCCTTGTATTTTTACATTTTCAAACTGGGTACTATAAGCAAAAGAATCTTCCAAGTTAGTATTTGATAAATCTGTTCCATCTAAAACAGCCGAGTCTAAAGTTACTTCTCTTAAGTTGGAGTTACTTAAATTAGTATCTTTCAATTTTGCTCCATAAAGAGTTGCATTTTGGAGCTCACAACCTGACAAATTTGCGTCTTGTAAATCAGTCAAATAGAAAGTTGCTCCTTTTAAATCAGATCCAGAAAAATCAGCCCCTACCAAAGATTGTTTACCATAATCCAACGCAGCGAAGCTTCTAGAAGGGAGGGTTAAAACAACTATTAAAAAAGTTAAAATTATAAATCTCATTTGTTTGAGGAGTATTTCAATAAATTCTAACTTCTTAAGCTGAAATCTAAAAACTAATTATTTACTGAATGCTATATTTATTGAAATAACGAATCACTTAATAGGTTTTGGATATAAGTCCTTATGATGCAATTGTTGTTGGTTCTGGAGCTACAGGAGGAATAGCAGCACTTACATTAGCAGAACAGGGGATCAAAGTTTTAGTAATAGAAGCAGGGCCTCAAGTTAAAAGACATGAAGCTAGTAATCATGAGCCAAGAAGTACATTTAAAAGATTTTCAGGAGTTTTAACAAAAAAACATACCAATCAATGCCAACATCCTGGTTATTGGAAAAATAATCCTGATTTATATTCAAATGAATTGAAGCATCCTTATGACTTCCCCAAAAATAAGCCTTTCCTTTGGACTCAAGGTAAACAGTATGGGGGCAGATCATTAACTTGGGGAGGTATAACGTTAAGACTTTCCTCAGAAGATTTTCATCCAGCTAAAAAAGACGGATTCGGACCTAACTGGCCTATCTCATACGAAGAACTTTATCCTCACTATGATTTTATTGAAAACCTTTGCGGAATTTATGGACGAAAAGATGATATTAAGGAAGTCCCGAACGGTAAATATATTGGTGAAGTTCCTCTAACAGAAAACGAAAATATTTTTGGCAACAAAGTTAAATCAAAATTAAACTATCCATTTATCCAATCAAGAGGATTTGACCGTAATTCATCAGTAAAAGATAAAAAATGGCCCAATTCCTCTAGCGTAGGAAGCTCCTTAAAAAAAGCTTTAGATACTGGAAATGTACAAATAATTTCTAATTACTTAGTAAAGTCTTTTGAGATTAACAAGATAACAGAGCTTGCCTCAAAACTAACGATCGTACACCTAGAAAATGGGCACGAAGAAGTATTGAATTGTGACTTAATTCTTCTTTGCGCATCTACAATTTCAACTCTGAGAATACTACTGAACTCAGAATACAAATCAAATTCCCTAGGTTTTAAAGATAATTCTGGGAAATTAGGCAAATACCTCATGGATCACATATCTATTTGTAGATTTTTTTCAGTCCCAAAAACAAAAAACTCAGATAAAACATTGGATAATCCTCCCGATCTTTCTGGAGCAGGCAGCTTCTTTATTCCATTTGGTTCAAATTTACCAGAAATTGACGACATAAATTTCCATAGAGGTTATGGAATCTGGGGGGCAATTGATAGATTAGGAATACCTAAATTTTTGCAAAAAGACAAAAATACATCAATTGGCTTTCTTATCGCCCATGGAGAGGTCCTTCCAAGAGAAACAAACTCAGTTTCTCTCTCCAAAAAAACAGATGAATGGGATATCCCAATTCCCTACATTGAATTCGAATGGGGCGAAAATGAGTTAAACATGGCAAAACATATGGAAAATACAATACGAAAATCAATAAATGCTGCAAATGGAGAAATAAAAACTATTGACGAACTAATAAAAATCCCATTAGGGAGTTTATTTACAAAAAATTTGATCGCACTTTCAGATAGTCCCCCTCCCCCAGGATATTACATACATGAAGTAGGAGGCGCACCTATGGGTACTAATGAAGAAAATAGCGTGGTTGATAAATTTAATAGAATATGGAGGTGTAAAAATGTATTTGTGCTAGATGGAGCTTGCTGGCCAACTTCATCTTGGCAAAGCCCAACACTTACAATGATGGCTGTGTGTAGAAGAGCGTGCTTAAATATTAAAAAGATTCAGAAGGAGTAAATAGTTGATTTAAATAAATCTCTGAGACAGAATTATCATTACATCCGTTTTGAACCAGAAAAGTAGCTAAAGCTGAATTTATAAGTTTATATTGATCCCAAGTTGGGTTACTTAAAACGAAATCTTTCATGGTGTTATAGAGGGTTTCAGAAAGCTCTGTTTCTAAAGAAATTTTATTTGAAGATAATTCCACGGGTTTCATATCAGTCAGAATTGGTTGGCAGATTTGGTCTATAGATTTATAAATTTTCTACATTAAACATAATTATGTTTTTTCCAAAAAAAGTCAAAAAATATTTAAAAGTAAATTTATTGAATTATCAAATGAGACTCATGTTATATGTTAGTTTTTTTAAAAACTGACTTTTTAATTAAGGAAATTGAATAGTTCTTAAAGAAAAGTCAACAATAATGTTGAAGTCCTGTTTTTTTTAAAAAATGCTGGTATTCCTAGTCCAATGTGGATTTGGACGTGGAAAACAACCTGCAAATTGTGGAAAATCTAGCCCAAAATACTTTCAAGATTTTATATTAAGAATACTTATATATACTAAGTCTATTAAGACTTAGTTGAGAAAGAGACAGGTGATTCATTGATTTTCAACGGATTTTCTTAAGATTTGGTCTTCATTAGGCAAGCGAAGCGTGACTGGTCCCAAGGGATGATTTGAATTTGGATAAACACTATGGTGATGGTGATTATGTTCATGTTGATGAGTCTCTACATGTTCATATTCCAAGGAATCTTTTTCTCCTGAGTTTAATTTTTCTTGGTTATGAGTTGGTATTTGATTTTGTATTTCACAAGCACCATTACATTCAGGATCACATAAATCACAACTGATACCTAAGCCTTCCACATGGTCATGATGACTTTCTTGTACCATTCCAACTTCTTTTTCAAATCCAAATAAATTTGATCTATATTTACAAGTTGAGCAATTCATAAAATTATTACCTTCGTTATTAAGAATCTCTTCAATCCTTTCTGCAAAAGTGTCAACCACATAAGACTGTGACGAAAGATATTTTGCATGTATAAATGAAATATTTGGATTATTAACCGCAACTAAATCACTCTGCCTTTTTATTCTGGTCACAAGGACACCTGAGAAAAGGAAATAAGGAAAAATAATTATATTTTTATAACCAAGTCTCACAACATTTTTCAAGCCAGGTTCAACAAGAGGGAAAGTTACTCCAGAAAAGACTGTTTCCCCCCACCCTAAACCAATACCCTCAACGATCATTCTCGTAATTTTTGAAACATTGGAATTCGCATCTGGGTCAGAAGAACCTCTACCAACAACAACTAATAATGATTCTTCAGGTTTGAGATTATTATTTTGTTTAAATGCATCTTTAACTCTTTCACAAGCTGCACTAATCATTAAATTATTAATACCTAATTCTCTTCCATAAATTATTTCAATACCTGTTTTACTTGAATAATTCATAAGCAAGCTAGGGATATCATTTTTCACATGGCCAGCAGCGAAAAGCATTGCGGGTATTGCAATTACTTTTTTTATAGAAAGATCTCTTAACTTGTCTAGAGCATCAACAAGTGAAGGTTTAGCGAATTCCAAGAAACCATATTCAACCAAAAAGTTTGGATATCTTTTTTGGATTAACTTAGTTAATTCTTGAAATTCAGTAATGGCTAGTTTATTTCTACTCCCGTGTCCACAGATAAGTATCGCGACTTGATTATTTAACTTCGAATCTAAATTATCCAAAATCTAGTTATTACTTATACCATAATAGTAAAGAACATTATCATGTAGTGAAAAATAATAGTTTGCTTGAAGTTCCAAATATCAACTCAAAGGATGCAAAAGTAGAGAAATTAATTTATGACGTTGATGACTCCATATTTAATAAGGGTAATTCTTCTAATGAAAAATTCGAGCATCTTTGTGTATGTAGTGGAGGTACAACCTCTAGTTGCGCAAAAAATGGTTTTACAACTCTGGATCTTAGAAAAAATTACAGCAAAATCCACCTAGATAGAAAAACCAATTTAGTAACAATTGGAGGTGGAGTAATAATGGGGGATCTAATAAATCATTTACAAAAACATAATCGAAGTTTTCCAATCGGACTTTCTAAACTTCCTGGAGCAGGCTATATACTTACTGGTGGAGTAAGCCCGCTTAGTAGAGCCTACGGATTAGCTATTGATAATATTGAATCAATTAAAGGTTTCTTGGGAAATGGTACATTTATCTCTTTAAAAAAAAATGAGATAAATCCAGATGAACAATTGATTTGGGAAGCAATTAAAGGAGCAGCACCCTTCTTTTCAATTATTACCGAAATAGAACTTAAGACTATCAAATCTAATCCAATAAAGGTTATTGAAGGATTTGTAAATCCAAATGAACTTTCAGAAATAATTAAACTATCAGAGGAATTTCCAGAAAATATTAGTCTTCAATGGATTTATGCCCAAAAAATTTATATATATATTTTTGCTGAACTCAATAATTTAGAGGATAAAAGAACAGAAGATCACTTAATGCGTCTAGACAAATTTCCCGCCCTAGAAAAAAAATTGCATGAGAACTTTAACAAAATTAATTTTTTTCCAAAGGAATTGAATTTATATGAGCTGAATGCAAATAACCATTCTGAGGTAATTAGTCTACTTGGAGAAGATTTAAAAAATGATATCCCAATTTTCATAAAATGTTTGAGTGAAATAATGGATAATAAACCTAATAATTCCTGTTATGTTGCTTCTCAACAATTAGGTGGCAAAACTAAAAAGTTAAATCATGGCTCAAGCTTTTTTGTTCATAGAAAAAGTACTTGGAAACCATGGATATATGCATCATGGAAAAAAAATGATCTTCAAGAAAAAAAAGTCGCTCTGGAATGGATTTATAAATCATGGAGCATGCTAAAAAGGTTTTATCCAAATATTCACTTAGCTCAATTGCATAATCATTTGAATTCTCATGAAGAAGAAATTACATTAGCCTTCGCAGATAGAATGAATGAATTAAAAACTTTAAAGAATATTTTTGACCCACGAGGAATTTTGCCTCCTTTATAAGGTAACTTCTTAATTATAAAGAAACTTAAAATGTCAAATTTCTCAAGATATTTATCTAAAAATTGGTTAGATGATCCAAAGTCAAATATTCTCTCTGGCTTAGTTGTTGCTTTTGCAATGATTCCAGAAGCGATTGCTTTTTCAGGTATAGCCGGTGTAGATCCTAAAGTTGGCCTTTTTGGTGCATTTTGCTTATCAATAACAATTGCGATTGTGGGAGGAAGAAGGGGAATGATCACTTCCGCTACAGGTTCAACAGCTCTTTTAATGACTGGACTTGTTGCTTATGGAGAATCACAAGCTCCTGGATTAGGAGTCCCTTATCTTATCGCAGCTGGAATATTAACTGGAATACTCCAAATTCTTTGGGGATATTTAAGACTTGCCTACCAAATGCGATTCGTGCCAACAGGAGTATTAAGTGGATTTGTAAATGCACTAGCACTTTTAATTTTTCAAGCACAACTACCTCAGTTAGGAATAGGTATTAAAGAATCAAAAGGATTAGTTGAACAAACTATAAGTCAATATCCAGTTAACTCTCAGATTCCAGTAGTTTGGATTCTTGTAATCCTAGGATTAGTAATTATCTATGGGCTTCCAAAAATCACAAAAGTAGTCCCATCTCAACTTATCGCAATAGTAGTAATTACTCTTATAAGCATATTCTTTAATCTAGATGTCCCAACAGTTAGCGATTTGGGTAAATTACCTGATGGATTACCAAGTATTTCTCTTCCTTTTGGATCAATAGAAAATGTGAAAGTACCTTTTAGTCTTGAAACATTAGGGATAATTTTACCGACTTCACTTGCAATATCTCTCGTGGGTTTAATGGAAACCTTTTTAACTCAAGACATCTTAGACGATGTAACTGATACAAGTTCTAATAAAAATAAAGAAGCAAGAGGACAGGGAATCGCAAATATTGTGGCATCCTTATTTGGCGGAATGGCAGGATGTGCCTTAGTTGGGCAATCTGTCATGAATACTGAAAATGGTGGCAAATCTAGATTATCAACACTCTCCTCAGGTATATCTTTACTAATTATGATTATCCTCTTGAAGTCTTGGATTGGAGCAATACCAATGGCTGCTTTAGTAGCAATCATGATAACGATCGCAATAAGTACAGCAGATATTAATGGATTAAAAAATATTAGAAAGATTCCTAAAAGCGATACTGCAGTAATGCTTATGACATTCGCAGTCACAATGCTTACAAAACCTCATAATCTTGCACTTGGAGTTATTGCAGGAGTTGCATTAGCTGCAATTCTTTTCAGCAGAAAAGTCGCAAAAGTTATAACTGTCTCAAGAGCTAAAGAAAATAATTTGATTACCTACAAAGTAAAAGGACAATTATTTTTTGTAAGTAAAATTTATTTTTTACAAGGATTTGATATTTATGAACATCCTGAAAATATTGTAATTGATATGTCTTTAGCTCATATTTGGGATCAAAGTGGAGTTGTTGCTCTTGAACAAATTATTAGAAAATTCCAGAATGGTGGTTCTAAAGTTGAAATTGTAGGATTAAATAAAGAGAGTCTTAACTTATTTGAAAGACTAGGTGGCATTGAAAGCGCTCATTAAAAAGTTAATTAAGACTAACTTGTTGATAACAAAACCAAAGCCATTGCTGAAAAAGCAAATTCCTATGAGATCTCCAAGCGGTTTTTGAACTATTTAGATCAAAATTTTCAGGAGGAGGAACATCTCCCTTTTCTTTGTCTCTTTCAATTTCACTAATAATTCTATGCACTGTATATTCAGGATGACCTAAATGCATAAGTTGTTTTTGATCATTAGATTCAAATATTGTATATCCAACGTTTTCTCCATAAGCCAACAAATTCAATTTCCCTTCTTTTTGGGCCTTCTCCATTTCCAAATCTGGTAATCCTGCAAATCTACTTTGAGGACATATAAATTCATCATCTTGTGTACCCATCAAAGGGTGACCAGGAACAAGACTTTTTAAAGGGAATACCCCAAATAATTTCCTATCAAAAACTTGCTTATCAACCCCTGCCAAATAAGCCAGCGCAAAGCCCGCCCAACATAATCCAAGAGTACTCGCACAAGAATTTCTGGCTTCATTTACAATTTTTACAAATTCATCCCAATACTTAACCTCCTCAAATGCTAGGTGTTCAATAGGTGCTCCAGTAATAATGATTCCATCTAACGGTTCTGGATTATTTGCCTCTTCCCAAGTTATGTATAGATTATTTAGATGATTAAGATCCCACGTTTTATAAGAGTGAGTTTCAAGCTTTATCCAAACTGGCTCAATTTGAAGAGGAGATAAACCAAGTGGATGTAATAAGTTAAATTCATACTGCTTGCCTAGAGGCATGATATTTAAAATACCAATCCTAAGAGGACGTATATCCTGTCTTTTCGCCAATTCTGGTTCGATCCAAGATATATGATTTTTCTCAACATCACTAATTTTGTGATAGTTACTAGGAATTATTAAAGCCAATAAATCTCCTTTCCTATGTGATTTGTGAAAGTGCTTGTTCGAAATCTGCTTTTATATCATCAATATGCTCAATTCCTACAGAAACTCTCACCATTGTGGGAGTAACCCCTGCAGATAATTGTTCTTCTTCAGATAATTGCTGATGAGTTGTTGAAGCCGGATGAATTACTAATGTTTTTGAATCCCCCACGTTAGCGAGGTGGCTCGCTAATTTTAAGGAATCAATAAATTTTACTGCATTTTCATAACCCCCATTAAGAGAGAACATAAGCATGCAACCCATTCCCCTTCCAGTAGTATATTTTTTGGCACTTGAGTAATATGGATCAGATTCTAGACCAGGGTAATTAACGCTACTTACATTAGAATTAGAATCCAACCATTTTGCTAATTCAAGCGCATTAGAAGTTTGTCTCTCTATTCTTAAACTTAGAGTTTCCAAACCCTGCAATAACAAGAACGAATTAAAAGGACTTTGAGCTGATCCCCAGTCTCTAAGGCATTCAAGTCTTGCTCTTAACGCAAAAGCTATATTTCTGTTATCTGGTACTCCCAAAGATTTGCAGATATCACTACCGAAACCAAAAGCGTCCCAATGAACTAGTCCATGATAAGCAGCGCTTGGCTGACTCATCAGTGGGAATTTACCATTTCCCCAATCAAAGGTTCCGGCATCAACAATAACCCCACCGATGCTTGTTCCATGTCCACCGATCCATTTCGTTGCACTTTCTACAACAACATCTGCTCCAAAATCAATTGGTCTTATTAAAGCACCACCAGCACCAAGTGTATTATCCACTATTAGAGGAATTCCATTTTCCTTTGCCAAAGCAGAGAGTCCCTCAAAATCTGGAATGTTGAACCTTGGATTTCCCATTGATTCGACATATATTGCTTTTGTTTTATCATCAATTTTATTTCTAAAACTATCGATACTATCACCATCTGCAAATTTAACTTCTATTCCTAATCTTGGAAATTGTACTTTAAATTGATTGTAGGTCCCACCATATAAAAAAGATGTAGAGACAAAATTATCCCCTGCTGTCATGCAGTTCACGATTGCCAAGAATTGAGCAGCTTGACCTGAGGATGTTGCAAGTGCTGCCATCCCTCCCTCCAAAGCTGCCATCCTTTTTTCAAAGACATCTGTGGTGGGATTCATAAGTCGAGTATAAATATTTCCAAATTCTTTTAATCCAAAAAGATTCGCACCATGCTCGGCATTATCAAAAACATAGGAACTTGTCTGATAAATGGGAACTGCTCTAGAATTTGTAGTTGGATCAGGCACTTGGCCTGCATGTAACTGAAGTGTCTCGAACTTTTGGTTGCTCAAAATTTTTTAAATAATCCTATTATCTATTTAACTTAAAAAAGTTCAAAAAAAAAACAAAAAAAAGATAAATATTTATAAATCCTTTTTTAATGAGGGGTAATTATCTTTAATATACGAACTCAAATCCTCTTTTATCGCAGATCTGAGTTTCTCAATATTTGCAGAATCAATTATTGGGAAAGTTTGATTAGCCTCAGGATCTTTTTCAGTAATTGATTTCCAATTTTTACCTACATCTTTTTCAGAGTTGTTAAGAACCTCATCAAAATTGAAACACTTATCATTGTTCTTAGCATCAAATTCGCTAAAAGCTTTATTTATAAGCTCTTTTCTATTTTCGAATAGATTCTTAGCTTTTAAAGTATCTGGAAGACCCATAACTGGTTGTAATTCCTTAAGAAGTTTTATTTCCTCTTCAATTAAGAGTGTCCAAACACCATATTTATTTTTTGGAAGATTAGAATTACTAAAAATATTAATTTCATCGAGGTAAAAATTTAACCATAGATAATAAGATTTTTCTTCAATAGTTTTTTTAACGGATATCTTTTTATTTTGGATCTTTGGGAGTAACTTTTCTGCCTTCTTTAAAAACTGTCTGTCTTCTCTTTCTAAATTTATTAATCCCCATCTTTGACTGTAGTCCCATAAATCTTCGTATCTTGTTAAGTCTTCTTGATTCCAACCAAGAGCTTTAAGTTCATGAGAACGATGAGTTAATTCCTTTTTCAAAAAAAACCTTTTAAACCATAATAATTCTAACCCTGCAATCAAGATTAGTAAATAAATTAAGAACTTTACTTTCTAGTAAATTAGAAAAATTATCAATTATTAAAATATTTATTAATAATTTTCAATACATTGATATAACTAGGATTCTTTTTAGAAATTTGATTAGTATATTTATCTGTTTTAAGGGCGTTTTGCTCTTTGTCAATAAATAATTTCTCATAAAATTTTTCAATATCATCAAAAAGATAATCTCCTTTTAATTTTTCATTTAGTTCGAAAGATAATTCAGATTTCACAGATTCTTGGCAAAAATTAGTGATTTCTTCTGAACTAATTAAAACCTTGTAAATTTCTTTTTTTTCTTCTGAATTGGCATTAAAGCATAAATAAGTCAGATTTATCATTGAACAATTATTATTCTTGATTTTGAATTCTTTATATATGTCTGGCCAAAATTTTAAAGATTTTAGACCTTCTAAAGCTCCTTGACTGAGAGAGTATCTATTACACCAATTTACAAATTCTGAGACATCTTTTGGACATCTTTTGAGTTGCAAAAGCATATCTGATAAAACTTGTCCTGCTTGAAAATTCCGTGTTGGTTTTCCTTCAGTTGGTAGAGTCATACTCCCTAAGACATCAGCCTTGACAGCATTTAACTGAGAAAAAGTATAATCTCCTTTTTCACAAAATTTATCATTAATTATTTCCCTTGCACTAATTATTTCTTCACCATAACCAAGTTCTTTTAATGAAAGATATTGATTCTCTAATTTATTTTCTTTTCTAACTTTTATTGATACTGATGCGGCCTGATCTAAACATTGAGTTAACAAAATCGTATTAATGGTAGGCAGCATTCCTGGCTTATCGGAATGAAAGTTATTTACAAAACCTGCAAATATTGATGAGATATTTTTTATTGATTTTATATATTGACATTCAATATTGTGAACTCCAGGAGAAACTTGTATTTTCGGTGACAATTGATTCAAAATGCGTGCTCCTATTAATGCTGTTAGCGCATCAGGATGGCAGAAATTTGCAGTAAAACTATCATTAGGATTTCGTAAAGCTCCGTGACGATGAAATCCTGTAAAAAAAGCTAAATTTGGATATTTATTACAAAGAATAAAAGGGTTTTTATTTTTATTATCAATACAAAAAGAACCGACTAGACAGCCAAGAACCACATTTTCTCTTTTTAAATTTTTTCTGAGTTCTAAAGCATTTTTAACATCATCTTGTATGTGATTACTATTTGAAGCAAGAATAACTATCTCACATTTCAAGAGAAGATCTTTTAGATCAAAAGACTTTATTTTTCCCTCTGAAGAATCATTTCCCATTCTCTTGATCTTTTCAATAATCTCATTATCCATATCAGAAATAACATCATTTGAGAAAGCACCTAACAAATCTCTATCTTCCCTAGGAGCCAGGAGAATATTATTTGATTTTCCATGCATCGCACAGTTGTATGCTAGTGATGCAGGATATAAACCAACACTGTAAAATCCAACTTTGCTATTCTCTATATCTTCAATCAATGAATAAAAATATTTTTCATCTTTGATGTTTTCTACGAAATTATTCTTCATTTTTGGAAACTTTTGATAATTTTTTAATTTCTTACCCATACCAACATTTTTCTACATTAAAGCAATTTTTGACCATAGCAAATTATTTATTGAAAATATTGAGTTTTTTAATTTATAATTTTTGAAAAAGTGGAAATTTAAAGAAAAATAATTATAAATATGGAATATATGACAAGTAATTTAAATGAACAAAAACAATTAATTTCTTCTAAAAATATCTTATTTATTCAAGACATTGACGGAGTTTGTATCCCTTTAGTTAAAGATCCAATGACTAGAGAATTAGAATCAAAATATATCTATGCAGTAAAAGAATTTGCCAAGGAATTCTTTGTGTTAACTTGCGGGGAACATGAAGGTCCAAGAGGAGTTAACAGAATAATAGAGCGGAGTTTAAGGAGCACTACTGAGCCTAAAAATAAAGAACTATATTTAAGAGGTTTAGCTGCCTGTGGAGTAGAGTATCAAGAAAGTAATGGTGAAACAAGTTTTGAAGGGATCTCAGAAAAAGAACTAAGTTTTTTATCTAAAGTACCTAGTTTAATAAGACCAAAATTTAATTATATAGTTAAGAATATTTTTCCTGAACTTAGCCAAGAGGATATCAATTTTCACGCAGTAAAATCAATCTGTGAAACACGCTTCTCGCCAACGATTAATTTCAATAGTCTATTTGATTTAGTTCATGAAGATTCTGATAAAAGAAAGCTTATTCAAATTAGTTTTGAAAAAATGATGAATGAAATCATTTTAAAAGCTGAATCCGAAGGCCTCAAAAACTCATTTTTCCTTCATATTTCACCAAATTTAGGTAGTAAAAATGGAAGAGAAACAATTAAACTTTCTTCTCAAGATGATATCGGATCAACAGACATACAATTACTTATTAAAGGAGCAGTTAAAGATTCTGGAGTTTTATTTCTTTTAAATAAATTTATTGCGGATAAAACTGGTAAAGCTCCTTTTGGAAGAAATTTTAATTTTAGAAACTCTCCAAATTCTGTTACGGAAAAAATTGATTTATGCAAAAGAACTATTCAAAAAGAAGATATGCCTTTAATTGTAGGAGTTGGTGACACAGTCACATCAAAAAAAAATAATGATGAAAAAAGTTATTCGAGAGGAGGAAGTGACAGGTCTTTTCTAGAATTAATACAAATATTAGGTAATGAATTTGGGATAAAGAATAAAATAATTTTTGTAGATAGTAGCTATGGTGAAGTTGAAAGACCCTCGACAAAAAAAACTGGTTTAATAGGGATCAGTGATGTTCATGACAACTTAAAATTTGACATAGTTTTTAAAAATGGTCCCAAAGAATATATAAGTTGGTTTATTGAACTTGCTAATGAGAGATCAAACTTTAAAAAAAATACTTGACTTTTTTATTTTCGAATGACAATTTATAAATAATAGATTCATGAAAGAAAAATTTCCTTCAATATATAAAGAACCTATAGAAACATTGCAAATTAACATAGGTTATAAATGCAATCAGGCTTGTAAGCATTGTCATGTCAATTCAAGTCCCCTAAGGACTGAAAAAATGTCCAATGAAATGATATCTCTTATTCCAAAGATAATTGAAAAATATAAAATCAAGACTTTAGATATTACAGGTGGTGCGCCAGAACTTCACCCAGAATTTAAAAACCTAATAACTAGCTTAAGCACAACACAAGTTGATATTATTGATAGGTGCAATTTGACAATTTTTTTTGAAGAGGGTTATGAAGATCTTCCTCAATTTCTTGCAAAAAATAAAGTGATAGTTACTGCTTCGCTACCGTGTTATGAAAAAAATAATGTTGATTTTCAAAGGGGTTTTGGAGTTTTTGAAAAAAGTATTAATGCCATTAAAATTCTTAATGATTTAGGCTATGGAAAGAAAGAAAATGGATTACAATTAAATCTTGTTTACAACCCTGTAAGCCCTATTCTCCCTCCTTCTCAAAAAACATTGGAGAAGGATTATAAAAAAATTCTATTCGAAAAATTCAATATCGTTTTTAATAATTTATACACAATAACTAATATGCCAATCAATAGATATGAAGAATCTCTTAGAAGAGAAGGGAAACTAAATACTTATTACAAATTACTAAAAGAAAATTTTAATGAAAAAAATTTAGAAAATCTTATGTGTAAAAAGACAATTAGCGTAAATTGGCTAGGAGAAATTTATGACTGTGACTTTAACCAACAGATAAATTTCCGAGAGAATAAAGGACCAAAGACACTTTTTGATCTATTGGATGAATCATTTACTTTTGACTACGGGGTAGCTGTAAAAGAACATTGTTTTGCTTGCACTGCAGGTGCAGGGTCAAGTTGTGGAGGGACTTTAAGTTAAAATTTGCTAAATGCAATTAGGACAAATAGCTCTTACATTTAAAGAGGATTCAATTAGTTTAAAACCATTAACTTTTGCTGCAACTTTGCCTGCCTCTAAAACCTCGTCATTTTCGAATTCTTCTGTTCTTCCACACCTAATGCAAATCAAATGATGATGATCAGGTGTGTCGTTACTAAGCAATTCATATCTGTGTCCGCCCTCACTGAGTTCTAATTCATGAAGCAACCCCATTTGTACTAAAAGTCTTAAAGTTCTATAAATTGTTGCTAGTGAAACTTTGGAGCTTGTTTTAACTAAATTTTCATGAACCTCTTCAGCACTAAGATGCTTTCCAGAGCCAATATTTTCAAATAAATTAAGAACTTTTAGTCTCTGAGGAGTTAATCTCTTCCCATCTTTATGTAATCCATCACCAAGAGGAGATGTGATGACTTTGTATTGAGAGGATAATGACAAAATTAACCCATAGCTATTCTCAATAATAACTCTAGATGAGAGTAAAACAACTTGTTGATTTAAAATGTTTACTAAAGTTCTTCAAAATATTATGTTGAATGTATCTTTATATATAAATGATGAATGATAAAGAAATCTCTTCTGATAAATTATCATCGAAAGTTAACGCCTTGATAATTATTGATATTCAGGAAAAAATAATAAGACCAATTTTTAATAAGGATTCAATAATCAAAAACATTAAAAAGCTAATAAATGCTTACCAAATTTTAGAAGAAAACATATATATATCTGAACAGAACCCACTCAAATTAGGAGTAACGATACCTGAATTATCACCTATAGCAGAATTTAGAAAATTTGAAAAAATGGAATTCAGCCTAGCTAAATTAGAAGATTTTTTAAAAGAACTTAAAGATAAGAAAATTAATAATTTGATAGTTTGTGGGATCGAAACGCATATTTGTATTCAACAAACTGTCTTAGATTGTTTACAAAAAGGATTTGAAGTTATTCTCATATCAGATTCCATGGGAAGTCGAAATAGGGTAGATCATGAAATAGCATTACAAAGAATGACTCAGAGTGGAGCGATCTTAGCAACAACTGAATCAATAATTTTTGAATTATGCAAAACTGCGGATAGAAAAGAATTTAAAGAAATTAGAAATATAATAATTAGTTAAAGAAAAAAAAGACTGGTTTGTTGTTTTGAGATAATTTAAAATTTTATTAGAGATAAATTTTAAGGGTTTATTTGAATATGAAATTATTTACTGAAAACTTTCTTCTGGCAATATCTATTTTTTTTATTGGAACTTTATTGTCGATAATAATTTCAAAAGTTTCAAAAATATTTTTTAAAAAGGTTTCCAAAAGAACAAAAACAAATTTCGATGATTTTATTTTTGAGGTGATCTCTGGAATTATAAAACCTATAGGTTTCCTACTATCATTTTATTTTTCAATTGACTATTTTTTTGCTGATGAAATAACTTTCATCTCTGTCTTATTGAATATTTTGAAATTATTTATATTAATAATCATCATAAAAGCTCTCAACAAAGTTTTAATAAGATCTTTAACAGAATCGACCTCGAAAATTAATGATTCCTCAATTAGTTCGATGGTATCTTCACTAACTCCATTGATAAAAGCATTAACATGGACTATTGGCTCAATTTTTTTCTTACAAAATATAGGTGTTCAAATGACTGCTATTTGGGCTTTACTAAGTGCAGGAGGTATTGGAGCAGGATTAGCCTTGAAAGATCCAGTTCAGGAGTTTTTTGAATATATAACAATTTTGCTTGATAAACCCTTTCAAAAAGGTGAGTTTATAAAATCTGACGGAGTCCTCGGAATGGTTGAGAGAGTGGGAGTAAGATCATCAAGGATAAGAAGTATTAATGGAGAAGTAATAGTAATGAGCAATAGCGCCCTAACAAATGGAATAATTTCAAATTACGCACAAATGGAAAAAAGAAGGTTAGTGCATAAATTGGGAGTAGTTTATGAAACCTCTCCAAAACTTATGAAATTGATTCCAATAATAATTAAAAAAATAGTTGAAGAGACAAAAGATGCGTCTTTTGATAGATGTCATTTCACAGATTTCGGCGACTTCAGTCTTAATTTCGAACTTGTTTATTACATTCCAACAAATAATTATCTCGCCGCAATGGAAGCTCAACAATCTATAAATTTAAAAATTATTGAGGAATTTGCTGTTAATAATATAGAGTTTGCATTCCCAACACAAACCTTAAATATTGAAAGTAACAAAGCCAAATGATCTACAAATCTCTTCACTTAAAATCCAGAGTTTTGAAGCCAACTCAGAATTATTTGCCTCATTACTAACCTTACTTTCAACTAATTTATGTTTTTTAAAAGATATAAGTTTATTACTTAAATGAACATAACCAATATTATTTAAATTTGAATCAAAAACAATTTCAGAAAGTATCCTACCAGCATTTTCTATACTTTCAGAAATTCCTAAAATATTTTTTGCAGCTTTAGAAAAAATTAAATATCCAAAGAGATTAAAACGCTTACTGTATCTAAAAAAACCAAGATCATCATTTGGTATTACTAGACCAGGAGCCCAAGTAATTACAGAAATTTTACTAGAGGAAATTTTTAATTTTTTTTCAAGTTCTTTTGCAAACAAAATATTACATAACTTACTATTTTTATAAGCTTCATCAGCATTAAAATTTAAAAATTGCCCAGTTACTTTTTTTCTTAAATTAACTAGGTTATTAAGTCCCGCTTTCTTTCCTATATTGCCACCTGAACTTTTGGGGTCGTGTACATCTGATGATGTAATAATGATTCTAGATTCTTCTTTATCTCTAATAAAATCTTTAAGGACATTTACCAAGTAAAAATGTGAAAGATGATTTACTGCAAAAGTTAGTTCTATACCTTGTTTTGATACTTTAGGGTAAAAAGAGCCTGTATATTGCAATCCTGCATTTAAAACAAGAACATCTAAAAAAATCTTTTTTCTAATAAAGTAATCTTTAATTTTTTTAATATTCTCTAGATCTGAAAGATCACAATTCTCAATAATATTTAAAAATTTACTAAGGTAATTTTTATCAAAATGTTTTTCGATTTTCCTAAGAAATTCATCCTTTCTAAATTTGTTTTTTATTACAACATATAAAATATTTTTCGTCTTCAGTAAATTAATAATGGCAAAAAAACCTATTCCTGAATTACCTCCAGTAATTAAAATATTTTTATTTTTAATCATTTAAATTCTTATATTTTTTTTATGATAAAAAAATAAATAAAGTTTTTTTTTATTTTGTAATCTTATAAATTATTGTTAAAACACTGAAAACTTAGTCACTAGTATTTGAGTAATTTGATTATTATTAATCTACTCTCATTATAAGTATTGGATGAAAAATATAATTTCAGGCTCAGAAGTAATAATTTGTTCCATAAATTTCTTTAATCATAAGATTTATATTTAATGTCAAAAGAAAATATGCCAGATGTTCTTGTTTTGGGTGCAGGGCCTGCAGGTATGGCTATTGCCTCAGCTTTAGGGAAGGAAAAATTAGATGTTGAAGTGCTTTCTCCAAATGGACCAGATGAAGCTTGGCCAAATACATATGGAATTTGGGGGAAAGAAGTTGATCAACTCGGGCTTCAGGATTTACTTGAATATAGATGGAAGAATACTGTAAGTTTTTTTGGGCATGGCGCTTTAGAAGAACAGGATGACGAGAATAAAGCAACGGAACATTCACTAGATTATGGACTATTTGATAAGAAGAAACTCCACAACTATTGGTTTAATGAATGCAATAAGTCTTTTATTAAATGGCATCAAGGCTTTGCAAAAAATATACATTTTGAAAAATACAAAAGTACAGTAACTACAAAAGATGGCAAGACTTACTCTGCAAGATTAGTAGTAGATGCAACAGGATATGATCCTGTTTTTCTTAAATTAAAATCGTGTGGTCCATTAGCAGTTCAAACTTGTTATGGAATAGTAGGTAATTTTAGTAAACCTCCACTTAAGCAAGGGCAGTTTGTATTAATGGACTATAGAAATGACCATCTTAACGATAATCAAAAAAAAGAACCGCCCACTTTTCTTTATGCCATGGATATGGGGGATGGTAAATATTTTCTTGAAGAGACATCTCTTGGTTTAGTAAATCCACTAACTATGGAAAATTTAAAAGAGAGACTAGAGAAGAGGCTTTCTTATCGAAATATATCAATCACAAGCATGCAGCACGAAGAGCTTGGCTTATTTCTACCTATGAATATGCCAATCCCGGATTTCAAACAACAAATACTTGGATATGGTGGTGCTGCTTCAATGGTACATCCTGCATCTGGATATCTAATTGGTAATGTTTTAAGAAGAGCTCCACTTGTTGCCAAGGCAGTCTCAGAAGCAATTAAAAACAAAAATTTAAGTACCTATCATATTGCTAGAAAAGGTTGGGAAACTTTATGGTCAAAAGAATTAATTAGAAAGAAATCACTTTACCAATTTGGATTAGAAAAACTCATGAGGTTTGACGAAAAACTATTGAGAGAATTTTTTGGCAGTTTTTTCCAACTACCTAAAAATCAATGGTATGGATTTCTAACTGATACACTTTCTTTAAAAGAGATTGTATATGCGATGTGCGTAATGTTTATAAAGGCTCCATGGAGTGTAAAGAAAGGTCTTATGATTATGCATGGAAGAGAATTTAAAATGTTACTTAGGATAATATTTCCAAACTTATAGTTAAAAAATGAGAACCATATTAATAAGTGGAGCCAGTAGAGGTATTGGACTAAATATTGCACATAAAGAATTAAAAGAAGGCAATAGAATTAGTGTTGGCATAAGAGATTTAGAATCATTAAAAGGAAGCGCTATTGATCCAAAAAAATGGCCAGAAGGAAAAATCATAATCAACCACTATGATGCTTTAAAAAAAATTACAGCCGAAAATTGGATTAAAAATACAGTAGATAAATTTGGAGGATTTGATTCAGTAATAAATTGTTCTGGAGTATTATCGAAAGTTCCTTTCTTATACAAAGATGGTGATGAAGAAGATATTTTAAATACATTAAATATCAATTTTTTAGCAATTTGGCATTTATGTAGGCTTTCTTGGGGTCATTTATGTACCTCTGGAAGAGGAAGAATTATTGTTTTAGTTTCAATGAGTGGGAAAAGATCCAAAGGTGATTTAGCCGCTTATTCTTCTTCAAAGTTTGCTTTGATGGGATTATGTCAAACAATGAAAAATAAAGGTTGGGATAAAAATATAAGGATTACTGCAATTTGCCCAAGCTGGGTTAATACAAAAATGGCCCAAAATATCTCTTCTTTAGATAAACCATCCATGACACAACCTGAAGATATTGCTGAAATATGCTCAACTATTCTTAAGTTACCTACCCAATCAGTTCCATTTGAAATCGCCTTAAATTGTAACTATGAAATTTAACCTAAATTAAATATTAAGTAAGCCATTGAAAGCATTGCAATTGCAATAAATAAACCTTTTATTCGATTAGTTAACAATGAAAAAAGAGATAAATCTTCAGAAAAGTATCCGCCAAAACTACCGGTAATAAATAATATAACCATTGGTAGAGATGCTATTCCGAAAGAATAAGATATAGATCTTGCAAATCCAAAATTTAAATAATTAAAAATAAAAGAACCTAATGAAAATAATAAAAAAGATGCAGATAGAGTTATTGAAACTTCAGCATCTAGAGTATGAGGTAAGCTACCCTTTAATTCAAATTGCTTTTTACATTCTCTAATTTGTCTTTTAGAAAGCTTTAAATAACCAGTTTCAGGAATTCTTTGCGACTTATATTTTCTTAGTAATCTTGCTTCAAGAGTTTCTGGCTCCTTTGTCATAATTGATGTTAATAATTCATCTGGTTTTAATTTCTTAATTTTCTTTTCAAGATTATCCGTTTTTCCAATTCTATAAAGGTCTCCCACTCTAATAAGGTAAACATATCCCGACATTTGCGTTGTAAAATTAATACTATTCTTATTTAGATAATACTAAAAGAATCAAGGAAATTAAAAGTTTTTACAAAATGACAAACGATATTTTATATTCATTTCGAAGGTGTCCATATGCAATACGTGCTAGATGGGCTCTATTAATTTGTGAAATAAAAGTAGAGATAAGAGAAATTGATTTAAAAAATAAACCTCAAGATTTTCTAAATAAATCAAAAACAAAAACGGTTCCAATACTGATAAAAAAAAATAATGAAGTTATTGAAGAAAGTTTTGAAATAATGCTTTGGGCACTCTCAGAATCAAAAAAGGAAAACATTAAATTAATTTATTTTCCTGATAATAAAAAGGAAGATATTTATGAAATAATTAATGAAAACGATAAAGAATTCAAATATCATTTAGATCGATTTAAATATGCCACAAGATATCAGAATGCTAATGAAGAATTTCATTTCACAAATGCGATTAAGTTTATCAAGAGATGGAACGAACTACTTGCAGAAAACAAATACTTTTTTGGAGATAGCCCCACAATAGCTGATTGGTCTATCTGGCCCTTCGTAAGACAATTTAGAATCGCTTGTGAAAGTCAAAAAAGAACAAATTATTTTGAGCCCTCAATAAAAAACTGGTTAGATTCATTTGAGAAAAATAGAGAATTTAAATCTTTAATGTATAAATACGAATTATGGGAACCATACTCTAAAAAGAATTATTTTCCATCTAATTAACTTTCTAACAACTTCCTTTTCTCAATTATTCTTGCTAACTCCAAAAAATATCCTGCGGTCCTAAATTTTCCTATATTTTTCTCCTTAAAATCAAGATCGCTTCTTATTTCTGCAGTCTCGGCCATTAGCAAATCTAAATCATTTGATCCAAGACTATACAATTCACTAAGTTCGATTTCCCTTCCGAGTAAATGACTTCTAAACCACTTCCCTTTATTTTCTTGAGGTGGAATATCGTAGGGCGAAAATGACATTAAAAAAAAATTTAGGCTAATAACATTCTAAGGTTTTTATTGAAACTTTTTCATCTCTACTTTGTTAAAAATCAATGCAATAAAAAGAATTGCGAATGTAATTAGGGCACAAATTTCTGTCCAATAATCTAACCCAATTTTAGAAATCATTAATGGTGCAAGAACTGTGAATAGTCCCCCAGAAAGAATTAACTGAGCGAAAAGCTGTTTTGACGTAAAAATTGGTAAAGTCTTAGAAATATTTTTAGGATCTGCAAGCCTTAAAAGAAGTAACCCAGAAGCTACTACACCTGTAGAATTCCCAAACTCTATCAAGCTTTTTTCAAACCAATAATCATCAAAAATAAAGTATGCGAAATAAGCAATGCAGATTAAATTCCAAAATAAACCGAAAATAGTAAACACTAAAATAAGTATCCAATTATCAAAAACGACTGCGATATCTAAACTCGCCATAGCCGTAAAAATCAATAAATCTGTGGATAAAATACCAATCTCCCTTTGCAGAATATTTGAAATAAATTCTGTATTTTTGGTTTTCTCTAAAATATATCTAATAAGGAGCGAACCAATAAGGATAAAAGGGAATACTGGAAGTGAAAAAATAATTTCCTTCGAAAAATCACCAAAAGAACTTGAAATAAACCTTAAAAATTTAAGTAGCAAAACACCAAAAGAAATTGCCAAACCAGAGAATCCAAGATTAATTATAAAAATTCTTAAATCTGTAAAAATTCCTGTCTTATTTTTTCCATTTAGAGTATCTTTTTGTTCAAGAATTTCCTCGGTATCTGAAAGACCTAAAGTTCTCCCAAGAAAAATAAATATGCTACCCAATATTGAAGAGGATAAAAGACCCATTGTTGCCATAGCCAAACCAAGATCTAAACCATTTGGAAAACCTAGTTTATTAAAACTTTCTCCGATTATTGATGCAGCTCCATGACCACCCTCAAAACCTACCTCAATTAAACAACCCATTAGAGGATTTGCATCCATAGATGGAGGTAGAAAATATTTAACAACAATACCACCAACAAAAAATTGTCCGAAACCTAGTGAAAGAGCTAATAGAAATTGATTAAAAATTGGTTTAACTAAACCATTTATATTCGGGATAGGTCTTCCCATCATTAAAGTTGCGAAGACTAATGATAAAAGAGGAGTAGGAAAATTACTCCAAACATTGATTGTTTCTTTTGGCAAAAAGTGTATCGCTCCAAATGGACCTATAGATATACCTAAAATTCCTGATATGACTGCTATGGGTAATCCAAATCTCTCAAGTTGAACAGCTAGTTTAAATTTCCTCCCAAAAATCAAGAAAAAAAATATAATTAACAATCCAAAAAAACTTATTAAAAGAGAATTTGAAAAAAAATCTTTATTCTGTAAAGAAAGAATATTCAATGATTTCAAAAACATATAATTATAAATCTAAATTAATAAACAAAATTTTTCAAATAAAAAAGGCCCTTTAAAGGGCCTTTGATATTAATGTTTGATTAAAGAATTTAATCCTTAAGAGTAATTGTAGCACTATCAATATTACTAATAGCATTAGTAACTCTCTTGAAATCAAAGCCTAAAGCTCTTAATGCATGCCATAGGTGACCCTGAATAAAGAAGAAACCAAAGTAATAGTGTACATTTGCTAACCATGCCCTTGATGTAAACTCACCATCAGGAAGATCAACAGTATCAACCCAATAAGGTGAAATACTAAACTTCAACTCAAGTGGTTCACCAAAAAACTCAACTGGATATACAGTTGTATTTGAAGCGCTCCAGAAAGCAGCAATAATTGCCATCCAACCTATACCTGCTAAAGACCATGAAAGTACGGCTTCTGCGGATAAAAGACCTTTGCCTTTGAATTTAGTAAATTCTCCAACTTGCTTGGTAGCAATATGCCATGCACCACCAGTTATTAAAACAAATGCTAGGAAAGCATGTCCACCCATAACATCTTCTAAACTATCTATCAGAAGAAAATCAGTCTGGTGATTCCAAATTTCAGCAAGATTCAAGTCATATTCGACTTGCCTCACAGCTCCAATTGCTGGATCATAAACACCGTGGACTCGAGCCCATTCAACAAGAAGAATAACAGCAAATCCAAGAATTATTAAGTGATGTCCTAGGATAAAAGTTAATTTATCTGGGTTATCCCATTCGATATTAAATTTTCTAGCTCTTGCAACTTCAGAATCTTCTAAATTTCCTGGAAGGAGTAAAGAATGTAAAAGTCCACCAGCAGCTAAAACCATAGAGGAGACGAGGTGTACTATTGCTATAGCGAGGACAGGCTTTGTATCTCCCATCATTACTCCATCAGCATCAAACCCAATTCCTAGGGTCGCCAAATGAGGAAGTGCGATAAGAGGTTGGTGTCCCATTGGAACACTTGGATCAAATCGTGAAAGTTCAAAAAGGGTGAAAGCACCAGCCCAGAAAACAATTAATCCTGCATGAGCTACATGAGCAGCGATAAATTTTCCTGAGCGATTTGCTACACCTGAATTTCCAGCCCACCACCCGTAAGTGGTATCTGGATTACCGTAGGTTTGCATTTAGGAAATGATTAGCTTAAACGTATTGAGAATACTTTAATTTTCATCAAACAGTTGAATTCACAACAAAATTGTAAAAATTAGTAATCCTATAAAAAAAAAATAAAAAAAACTTAAAAAAATTTTTTTGTATTGTAGTTAGATTTCAACAGTAAAGTTATTGCTTGAAAATAGATTAGATATCAAATAAAAAGAGTTTTAAGTTTAATTTATTTTTATTAAATTTCTTTTTGCTGACATAAAAAGATGTTTTGTTTCATTAAACCATCCTAATTATTGCCACTTTCTCAAACAATTATTAAATATGGGATAAGACATCTAATATTATGACCACTTCTCAAGAGTCTTCTAGAAAATTTTCACTAGAAATGAAATCGGAAGTTCATTACAAAAAGGCTGCAAAATCCTACAGAAAATCAAAACAATATATAAATATGATTAACTTATATCCAACTTTGCAAAGCACTCTGATTGAGTGTGAGGATGAGAATCTAATCGAATAAAGATTTTATATATTACCCAAATTAATCTTCAAGAAATATTTTTTTAGGCTGCAACATCGTAGTTTTCTTCAAAATATAATTTATTAATTATTTTTCTGCACTTATTTGTATTATAAAGCGCTTTGGGTTTCCAAGGTTTTTTCTGACCGAGTGGAGAGCTTTTCCAATGAATCCCAGGCTTGAGTATTCCATTTTCACGTAAAAGAGAAAGTTTAATTTCAGTTATTCCTAGTTGTTCCGCGGTTAACTCAGATGAGCTCCATATATCCCCTAACATGATTAAGTAAATATTATTAATCCTTGATAACGTTAATTTTATTTTTTTGAAAGGGGTAAAACTTTTAAATAATTATTAAGTCACAAAAAACCTAGTATTTACAAAGAAAAGAGATTTAAACGATTTATATAAAATTAAGAAATATTAAATAAAGAATCTTCATTAATGAATATCTCATCGATGCCCTTTCCTTTATTGATGGATTTATAGTTAACGTATTCTTCTGTAATCGATTGATGCTTTGAAAGATTGATCCAACCCTTGTGCCAATTTCCACTATTTATTAATTCTTCATAATTGATTTTTAAGTTAATTTCAGAATCAAGGACAGAAACCATTAAAAAACTAATATTTCCTTTTTCTTTAGTCTCATTTACTAAAACAAAATGTCTTAATCCATTTATAGGTTTATTAGAAGTCCAGTAATTTTCCATAATTATTTTTTCTTAATATTCCCCTCAGAATTTTTTCTTGATATTTTCTTATATTCATTTCTAATTTCGTCTAATAAAAGTTTTCTTTTATCCATGTAGTTAAGAGAATCTTGTTTTGTTAAGTTATATCTTTCTTTTTTAGTTAAATTCATCCAATCATAAAGATTCTTTTTATTAAAAGTTGTTATTTTTTTAGAATTAAAAAATTTTTGTTTTCTATTTAATTTAAGAAAATTCCTTAAATTAAAAAAAATAAATATAAAAAGAAAAATTATCACTATCTTCAAGAACATCACTTTACAAGTAAGTTATTTTTTATCCAATTTTCTAATTTAATATCATTCTCAAAAGATATAACCTCCTCTTCATTCCCATCAGCTGATTGATCAAAGAGCCTTATAATAAATTCCCCATTAACTGCCTCATCATCACCAATAACAATAATACTTTTAGATTTTAGTTTATTAGCCTTTTTAAATTGTTTAGAAAATGAGGCTCCACTTAAATCCAACTCGACTAATAAATCATAATTTCTTAATTTTCTAGATAAATCAATAGCTAATGATTCAGCAATTAAGCCTTGATTAATTATATAAATATCGGTATTTCTTGGAACTTCAAGCTCTTTTCCAGCCAGTAAGATTAATCTTTCTAAACCAATAGCGAATCCAATTGCAGGGGTATTTGGCCCTCCCATTTGTTTTATTAAATCGTCGTATCTTCCTCCCCCACAAACTGTCGCTTGGGAGCCTAGAGATCCACTAGTAATTTCAAAGGCTGTATGTGTGTAATAATCTAAACCTCTTACTAGATTAAAATTTTCAATATAAGGTATTTTTAAAACCTCTAATTGTCTTTTTAAGTCTAAATATCGGTTATGACTTTTTTCAGACAAAAAATTAAATAATCTTGGTGCATTTTCAAGAACTTTTTTAGTTTGAATATTCTTTGAGTCCAAAATCCTTAGAGGATTTTTATTGATTCTATTCTGAGAATCTAAATCTAAAGAATCTTTGTTTGTTTCTAACCACTTCAAAAAAGATTTTTGAAAATTTGATCTGTCATTAGTATCGCCTAAGGTATTTATTTCAAGATTGAGTTCTTTTATTCCTAATTTACCTAAGATATCCCAAGCTAAAGCAATAATTTCAACATCGCTTCTTACTGAATCATGTCCTATAAACTCTACACCTAACTGATGAAACTGTCTTTGCCTACCTGCTTGAGGTCTTTCGTATCGAAACATAGGACCCATGTACCAAAGTTTTTGAAAAGGATTAGACGATATTCCATTTTGTATTAACGCTCGTGCGACTGAGGCTGTTCCTTCAGGTCTTAGAGTGCAAGATCTCTCCCCCCTATCAAGAAATGTATACATTTCCTTACTGACAACATCTGTCCCTTCCCCAATTCCTCTTATAAATAATTCGGTCATTTCAAATATTGGTGTTCTTATTTCTTTGATGGATGCTCTCGAAAGCTGTTCCAATAGAATTTTCTCAACGTTTTGCCACTTTATTAATTGATCAGGAAATAGGTCAACTGTTCCTCTTAGGTTTTTAAAGTTATTCAAAGTTCTAAAAAATAATTCAAAATTTTTAATTCATCTAGAAATTAATCTTTGATTGGTTATTCTGTGAGACAATTTTAATTTAACATTTAGAAAAACTATTGGGAATTAATAAAAGTAAAGAGAATCAACATTGCGGTACAAAACCAAAAAAAATTGCTTTTGGAATAGCACCTCTTGGTATAGTTTCAATAGGAATAGTGCCAATGGGAGTAATAAGTATTGGGGTAGTGCCAATGGGAGTATTTTCTTTTGGTGCAGTAGCAATGGGAATAGTCAATTTATCAGTAGTCGGGATGGGGATTATCTCTGCCGGTGTTACTACTATGGGGATATGGGAGTATTCACCTAATTCACATAATAATCGTCATAATCTTTCAAAACAAATTTCAAATTCAAATAAGGAGAATATGATGTCAGATTTATTTAAAACTAAAGAAGAAGCTGAACAGGCTGCCTCAAAATATGGATGTATTGGAGCTCATAAAATGGGTAATAAATGGATGCCTTGTAAAATGCACTAAATATTTTCTTAGTAAAAAATTCATTGAATATTAATTCAAAATCTCTACTCTAAAATCAAGTTTTTTTGCCTCATCGGTAGTTAATTTTCTTGACCAAGCTCCTTGCACAGGACTATTCCATCTGAACCCAGCATTTTTAGCTAAAGATCTATCTTCATAACTAATAAGCGCCTTGTATAAAAACCTTGGTTCGGTAGCTTTAAGTAAAAGTTCCTCTAAATTATCGCATTTTTTGAAGACCTCAGATATGTAATAGCAATCAGATAAAGCTCTATGTAAATTCCAAACTGGTATTGAAAAAGATAAAGCTAGATCAGTTACTGAGGGTCTATTTTTTAGTGATTTTTGAAAAGACCAATTAATATCCTCCAAACTGCATATCCATTTTTTCTTAAGTTTAGGTAATCTTCCTTTGCCAAACCATTTTTTATCAAACTCTACATTATGCGCGACAATATAATCCGAACAATCAACAAGTTTTAGAAAGTAACTCAATCCATCTTCCCATGGTTGAGAAATATTAGTTACTTCAGCAGATATACCATTCACATGTTCGGCTTCATTATTATTAACTGGGATTAAAAATGAAACTTGTGAAAGCACGCACTTAAAAGACACATCAAACAAAATACAACCTATCTCTATCACTTCATCTTTATTTTCGTCCAAACCTGTGGTTTCAGTATCAAGAATTAAAATTTTTTCAATTTTTCCATTTTTATTTGAAACACTCTCTTTAGAGGGAAAACTGGTAACTTGATCCTGAAGAATGTCCAATTGATTTAATTCTTTTTTGTTAGATAAATCCAATTAGCAAAAAACACTTTCATTTATCTTGACGCATTTAATAAAAATTTCTCTTAAATTAATATAAATTAAGAATCATGATAAGAAAATAATTTTTGAAACATTTTTAATTTATGAAAGATGACTTTTACAAAATATCAATTTAATAATTTTTGTTATTGGCCTTCAAATCCTAAAAAAATTGTTGAATTTATTGGTGGAAGTTATCTAGCTTCTAAACCAGATTTAACTTACAGAAGATTCATTGAGAGTTTAATTAATAAAAACTATGCAGTACATGCATATAAATACACTCCGCAATTCGATCACCAACAACTTGCTATTAAAGCATGGAGGGATTTCAAGAATTGCCAAATATCTTTATCCAAGAGAATAGGAGCATCAATTCCTTCAATAAGAATTGGTCATAGCCTAGGCTGTAAACTACATCTAATTTCCCCTGATGGTGGAAGAAATTGCGAAAAATTTATATCAATAAGTTTTAATAACTTCAGTGCTAACAATTCTATTCCATTATTGAAACAAATTTCTCAAAAATTAGAATTCAAAAGTGAATTCAGCCCAAGCCCTGAAAGAACTTTGCGATTAATTGAAAAAACATATAATCAAAAAAATAACTTCCTTATAAAATTCAACTCAGACGAATTAGATCAAACAGATAAATTACTTTCTTGTCTGAAAGCAAGAAAAGAAGATAATTCTAAGGGGGTAATTTTAAAAGGTTCGCACACTATAATTGCAAGCGCAGGGCTAAGAGAAAATTTTTTGGGAGACTGGGCCGATGATGAATTTAAAAAAAATACTATAAAAAAAATTTCCAATTTAATTGATGACTCTTATTAGGATAATTCTTTAAGCTTTTCTAAAACAGAACTATCTTCAAGAGTGCTTATATCGCCGCTAATATTTTCTCCAGCAGCCAAAGATCTTAAAATTCGCCTCATAATTTTTCCACTACGTGTTTTTGGAAGAGAGTCAGAAATTATAATTTTGTCAGGCTTTGCGATAATTCCAATTTCATTAACAACATGTTTCTTTAGATTCTCTACTAATTCTGAAGAACCGTTCACGTCTTTCTCTAGAGATACAAAAGCAACTATAACTTCACCTTTTAAATCATCTTTTTTGCCAACTACTGCAGACTCTGCAACTGATTTATGACTTACCAAAGCAGATTCTATTTCCATTGTTCCTAAACGATGTCCTGAAACACTTATAACATCATCAACTCTTCCCATAATCCATATATATCCATCTTCATCAATGCGTGCTCCGTCTCCAGCAAAATAAACATATTTTTCTCCTTTAAAGGAAATGTATTCCCAATAACTCTCCAAATATCTCTCTGAGTTTCCGTGAATTGTTCTCATCATTCCTGGCCAAGGTTTCTTTATAATTAAATAGCCACCCTGGTTCTCCTTAACCTTATCTCCATTCTTATCGACAATCTCAACTTCGATTCCTGGCAGAGGGAAAGTAGCTGAACCTGGCTTTGTAGCAACGACTCCAGGCAAGGGACTTATCATCACACCTCCAGTCTCAGTTTGCCACCAAGTATCAACAATTGGGCATTTATCTTTACCAATAACATCCTTGTACCACATCCATGCTTCAGGATTAATTGGTTCTCCAACTGTGCCCAAAAGTCTAAGACTCTCCAAATTATATTTATCAGGTATTTCACGCCCAGACTTCATAAATGCTCTTATTGCAGTTGGCGCAGTATAAAAAATAGAAACCTTATATTTTTGAACAATTTCCCAAAAAGCCCCTAAATTTGAGGGTCTTGGCACTCCTTCATACATTAAGGTTGTAGCACCATTAGATAATGGCCCATAAACTATGTAACTATGACCTGTAATCCAACCAACATCAGCTGTACACCAGTAAATATCGTCATCTTTTAAGTCAAAAATCCATTTGAATGTTAAATGGGTCCAAAGATTGTAACCACCTGTAGTGTGAACAACACCTTTGGGCTTTCCAGTAGAGCCTGAAGTATAAAGAATAAAAAGTCTATCTTCGCTATTCATTATTTCTGGTTCACAATGATCTTTTTGATCTTTTAATAATTCGTGCCACCAAAAATCCCTATTATCAACCATCGAAATATTTTTTTGGGATCGTTTAACAACAACTACTTTTTCAACAACTTTATCTGCCCCACTTTCAATGGCCGCATCAACTGCTTTCTTAAGTTCAATCACCTTATCTTTTCTAAAGCCACCATCAGCAGTAATAACAAATCTGGCGTTTCCATCAATTAACCTATCTTTTAAAGCTTCTGAAGAAAATCCTCCGAAGACAACTGAATGAGGGGCGCCAATTCTTGCACAAGCTAACATGGCAAACATCGCTTCAGGAATCATCGGCATATAAATACATACCAAATCTCTTTTTTTTACACCAATTGCTTTTAATGCATTAGCTGCTTTACATACCTCTTTTAGAAGTTCTTCGTAAGTATATTTTTTGCTATCTCCGGGTTCACCTTCCCATATAAGTGCGGTCTTTCCTCCAAGCCCTCTCTTGATGTGTCTATCTAAGCAGTTATATGTAATATTGAGTTTCCCTTCTTTGAACCATTTAAAAAAGGGAGCATTTTCGTTATCTAATACAGTTTGAAATGGCTCAAACCAATCTAATTCAGATTTTGCAAAAGATTCCCAAAATTGAATAGGATTATCTGATGCTTGTTTTATTAAACTAAGTAATTCTTTTTGATATCTAATATTTGATTTTTCTGCAAAATTTTTTACTGGAGGGAAAATTCTCTTTTCTTCAAGTATGTTATTGATTGAATTTTTTTTATCTAATGACATTAAACAAATCTATGCTTAATAAATTTAGTCGAAATAATTAATGTTTTCAAAAATTTTAATATTACTTTAGCGCAAAGATTTATTTCTAATAGATCTAATAAATACGGCTTAGAACAAATTCTGGAAGAGCCATTAAAGCTCTTTTATATTCAGAATCAGGAAGCCAGGCTATAGCTTCTTTAGAAAGCATTGCAAAATCCTCAGCTAGTTTCCTGGAACTTTCGATAGCTTTAGAATTCATGATGATATTAAGAGCATCTCCTAGATCATCTTTTTCAGCAAGTTCTCTGTTTATAAGAACTGACAATTGTTTATTTTCTTCTAAGGCATATAAAACTGGGGCAGTAAGATAACCACTAGCAAGATCACTTACAGCAGGTTTTCCAAGTTGTTTATCATTTCCAGTAAAGTCAAGAATGTCATCTACAACTTGGAATGCCAAACCAATATTTTTGCCAAAATCGTACAAAGAAATTAGGTTTTCTTCATTAATCCCACTCAAAACTCCAGCTGCTTTGCAACTATTGGCTATTAATGATGCCGTTTTACAATAACTTTTGTTGATGTATTTGGAAAAAGATTGAGCCGAATCAAATCTATTTAAATTTTGTTTGATTTCACCCTCTGCCAAATCCATTATTACTCTACTAAGTAATTTAACTACATTTACATTGTCAAGATTTGCTAGGTGCCAACTTGCTTGAGCGAATAAAAAATCACCCGCTAAAACAGCTACTCTGGTATTGAATCTGCTATGAACAGTATCTACTCCCCTTCTTGTCGAAGCCTCATCAACAACATCATCATGGACTAATGAGGCTGTATGAATCATCTCAGTTATTTCAGCAAGCCTTTTATGTTTGCTTGTCAAGCAAAATTCAGGAGATATAGCTTTTGAAATCAATAAAACTATACCAGGTCTCAACCTTTTTCCCCCAGCACTAAAAAGGTGTTCTGCTGCTGCTTGAAGAATTGGGTGACCAGCTCCTATTAGATTTTTCAGTTCTAAAATAAGATCATCAAGATCATTTTCAACTGGTTGTAGTAGCTCTGTTACTGTATTCATGATTGTCCTCTTCTATATATTAAGGAATCAAACATTACTTCGGAGGTTAACCAACCTAATTTCTTTATTAATTCCAAGCCAAAATTTTACTTTACTAGCAAACTCATCTCTTTCTGAGGTAACAAAAAATTTTACATTTTCGAGAGAAATACTCTTATAGCGGTCATTTTTTGTAATAGCAAAAGATTCATTAAATTTTTTTATTAATGCTAACGATGGATTAATAATTTTTATATTTGAATCTATTTTTTTTCTTAAGAAGTCATAAATTAAAGGATAGTGACTACATCCAAGTATTAATTCTTCAATATTTTTATGTATTAGTGGTCTTAGGTATAAGTCTGAAAGACTATTTAACTTATTAAGATTTAATTTTTGTTTTTCAATTTCTGATACAAATTCTGGACATTCTTGCTGAAATATTATCGTATTCTTTCTTTTAGCATTTATAGCTTTCTTGTAATACGATGATCGAACAGTTGTTTGTGTTGCCAGGACACCGATTATTTGTTTATCAACTATTTCCGAAACTGAGTTTATAAGGTCAAAACAAGGAACCTTTAAATTATCTTCTAGAATATCAAGTGCACAAGCATTTGTAGTGTTACAAGCGACTAAAAGTGCATCCAAATTTTTATCAATAAAAAAAATACAAATCTCCTTTGCAATTAATCTTATCTCTTTAGAATTTTTGTTCCCAAAAGGGATTCTTTTTGTATCCGCCAAATAAAAAACTTCTACATCTTTACGTGTTTTTAGTAAAGAATTAAGAATAGTAAAACCACCTATTCCGCTATCAAATATACCTATTTTAAGTTTCACCCTACTTTATCTAAATATTCGAGGATGCCTTTTGCAATTGCATAGGCTAATCTTTTTCGATGGGTTATTTTTTCTAATCTTCTTGCATCTAATCTTCCCGTTAAAAATCCAATTTCTACAAGTACTGCAGGCATCCTAGTATTTTTAATTACATAAAATCGACCTTGTTTAACTCCTCGATCAGGACTACCAGGGGAAACTGTTAAAATTTGTTTTTGAATTCTTTTCGCAAGTAATCTTCCTCTCCACCCTCTGTAATAAAAGGTTTCCAATCCATTTATGTCCCTTCTTTTACCTCTTGAGGCATTTGCATGAATACTTACAAAGATATCTGCAGCCGTATTATTAGCAATGGAAACTCTTGGAGGCAAATCCAAATCAACGTCATTCGTTCTAGTCAACCTTACCTTGACACCTTTTTCAGAAAGTAAATTTTTAACTATTTTTGAAACCTCTAGAACAACATCTGTTTCTCTAATACCTCCAATACCTATTGCTCCTGGATCAGGTCCTCCATGCCCTGGATCGATTACAACCTCAAACTTGTTTCGTTTTACCTCTGGCAGTTTCAAGTAACCATAATAGTTTTTCTTCTTATGAATAAAATTTTGATTTGCTTTGATATTTCCTCTTTTCTTTTCAACTAAACCTTCACCAATCTTTTTAAAAGAAAATTTTGGATCAAATAGTTTAATTCTCCACCTATTTTGATCTAAGCCAACTATTTGCCAAGTCAAAGGTTTCAAATAAATATCTTCCTTAAATTCAACTACTAGTCTTGTTTTACCCTTATTTGGTTTACCTAATCTAATTTCTTTTATTGGGCCATTACCTTTTATTTTTCTTGGATTTTTTAATTCTCCGGGAAAGTCTATCCAGAATCTATCACCAGATATTTGATTACCTTTCTGAAAGTATGCTTTTAAATTTGTATTTGATTTAGTTCTTAATTCTAAAACCCCATTAGTTTTTATCGCCCACGCCGCAAGAGCACTTGAAGATTTTACTGGGAGGATTGAAGAATTTAAAAATAAAAAAATGGATAAATAACGAAGAAGTTTATTGTCTAAAAACTTTATCATTAGTATGAAAAAAATTTGTTTTTTCTATGTTTAAGGCTTGGCATCTGCTCCCTAATTTTCTTTACTCTTTCTTTATCAGCAGGTGCTATTGCAGCTCCCTGAGTTTTTCCGGCATCAGATAAAACTGTACCCCATGGGTCAATTACCATTGCATGGCCATGACTTTGCCTTCTCCCATAATGAATCCCAGTTTGAGCTGGAGCAACTACATATGCTGTATTCTCAATCGCTCTAGCTTGTAATAGGATTTGCCAATGATCTTTTCCAGTAAATGCCGTAAAAGCAGCTGGAATCATAATTAGCTCTGCACCATTAGAAGATAAATATCTATAAAGTTCAGGAAATCTAACGTCGTAACAAATCGATAATCCTATTTTGCATAAACCTGGAATATCTACAACAGGTGGATACTCTGCTCCAGATAAGATAGTAGATGATTCTTTATATAAATTTCCGTCTGGCAAATCAACATCAAACAAGTGAATTTTGTCATATTTTGCCAGAATCTGACCATCTTTCCCAAATAAGGCTGACCTATTAAGAGTATGACTGTCATCACCAGCAGGAACAGGATAACCTCCTCCCAAAAGAAAGACTTGATATCTCTGTGCCATAGTTTTTAGGAAGTTTGTACACTTAATTGACAGTTCGGAAGCTAATCTAAGTTTTTCGTCATCTTCTCCTAAAAAAGCAAAATTCTCAGGCAATCCTATTAATTCAGCACCTCTTCTAGCGGCCAATTCAATTTGTTCTTCAGCTTCAGTAAAATTTGCTGCAACATTTGAAGTACTCGTAATTTGCAATGCAGCTACCAAAAAATCAGTCAAGACTTTACTCCTAGTGAACTAATTCGTAAATCATGAGGCACGAATCACACCTCTTTCAACTTGAGCTGGAACAATATCTAAGCAATCAAGTTCAGAGCAACATTTAAAATCATCCTCATAATCTCCAAGACTTGTCAATCTTTTGCCATGGGTTGCTGTTTTTAGACATTTCAAAATATCATCTTTCCAAAAATCCCAAAGTGCCAAAGCAGCTTGTAATTCGTCATTCAGAATATTAATTTCAAAATCACAGTTCTTTTGCAAGTATGAGGCCAAAGCACCAGCAGCTAAAGAGTCCTCAAGTGAATAAGAGCCTTCCCAACCACTACCAAGTATTAAAACATTTTCACTTTTTAATGAAATGATTTTTTCGGCAACTGCTTTCCTATTTGGGAGACCCATAGCAAATAAATGCTTAGCATTTTGAACTTTTTGCAATGATTTAGTCCCATTAGTAGTACTCATAAATAATCTTTTACCACTAACAACTTTTTTTGTAACTGATAAAGGAGAATTTCCTAAATCGAAGCCCTCAATCTTCTTTCCGCCTCTCTCTCCAAGCATAAGTCTCTTTTCAGCTTGCCAGTTAATTGCAGATTCTTTTAATAAAGCTAAATCTGCAAAAACTTGTATTGAATCAGCTCCATTTTTTAAAGCCCAAGAAATTGTGGTCGTAGCTCTTAAAACATCAATGACAACTGCAATGTCTAGACTTATTTCTGGAACATCATTTGCAACGTGATAATAAGTAAGATTAATAATTAAGCCCTTTTTTCTTTACCTATTATAGAAAACAGTTACTTAATTTGATTATTTTTTTTTTAAAACAAACTTATTGATAATATATAAATAATTTGTTTTTTACAGAAATCTTATCAAGTATTTAATTTGAAAATGAATAATATCCGCATAATAAAAGGTGGAGTTAATTTAAAAGGAAAAGTAAAAGTGCCTGGAGATAAATCTATATCTCATAGAGCTTTAATAATAGGAAGTATTGCTAAAGGTCAGACGACTATCGAGGGTTTTTTATATTCTGAAGATCCACTTTCAACTGCTGATTGTCTTAGAAAATTAGGTGTAAATATTCCAAAAATAATAAAAGATGAGCCTTTTACGATTACAGGGATGGGTCTTGATGGATTAAAAGAGCCTAAAGAAATTCTAAATTGTGGAAATTCTGGAACCACTATGAGGTTATTAATGGGTTTATTAGCAGCACAAGAAGGTAAGAATTTCATCTTAACCGGGGACGCTTCTCTTAACGAAAGGCCAATGGGGAGAGTTGGCAAACCGTTATCTTTGATGGGTGGCAAAATTTGTGGAAGGGAAGGCGGTAAAAAGGCTCCAATATCTATTGATGGGAAAAAACTCAAGGGATGCGTTATTGGAACTCCAGTGGCAAGTGCTCAAGTGAAATCAGCAATATTATTGGCAGGCCTCAATGCTTCTGGAACTACTTCTGTTATTGAACCAGCATCTTCAAGAGATCATACTGAGAGAATGTTAAAAGCATTTGGAGCAGACATCAGTATCAGAGGCGAATTAGGAAGGAATATAGTTATCAAGTCAGGGGGCAACTTAATTGGCCAGAGAATATTGATTCCTGGAGATATAAGCTCTGCTTCTTTTTGGATGATTGCTGCATCTATTGTTCCAAATTCAGAGGTTTTAATTCAGAATGTAGGATTAAATCCTACCAGAACTGGGATTTTAAATGTAATGGATTCAATGGGGTGCAATTATGAGATTTTAGATAAATTGACTATTGCAGGTGAACCTATTGGATCTATTAAAGTAAAGACTTCAAATAATTTAAGATCATTCACTATTGAAGGAGAAATTCTCCCAAAACTTATAGATGAAATTCCTATCCTTACTGTGGCTGCCTGTTTTTGTAATGGAGTTTCTGAAATTAAAGATGCACAAGAATTAAGAGTTAAGGAGACAGATCGATTAAAAGTCATGGCAAGACAGTTACAAAAATTCGGCGCTGAAATAACAGAAAAAGAGGATGGGTTAATTATTAATGGGCAATCAAAATTTCATTCTGCCGAGGTAGATAGTGAGACAGATCATCGAGTAGCGATGAGTCTTGCTATTGCTTCACTTCTTGCTGAAGGGACCTCAAAAATCATGAGATCTGATGCTGCTAGCGTCTCTTATCCCACTTTTTGGGAAGAACTGGCCAAACTAACTAACTAGCCTAAAAAGTTTTTGTCTGAATTCATAGAAGTTTTAACTAAAGATGGTAGTTACTCTTTAAAAAGTGTGTTTTTTCAAGAGAACTTTCATAGTTTATTGGGCGCATTGGAGGAAACAAAGTCAAAGTTTACAGCTACTTCTAATTTGCAAAGATTTAAGGGAAAATCTCTTAATGTTTTGGATATATGTTTTGGTTTAGGGTACAATTCCGCTTCTTTATTAGATGAATTAATTAAACAAAAATCATATTTAAATTTGTATGCATTGGAAATTGATAAAAAGCC
>CACAVZ010000004.1 GCA_902536065.1 uncultured Synechococcaceae cyanobacterium
AATAATGCTTGCTTCCACCTATCAAGACAAATACACCAATGATCACCATCCTTTAATCCTGGGAATGAGTAAATAGGCATGGGAGTTATTAAATCATTTCCTTGTGATTTACTATATTTCAGGAAATTATCATCCATTACACAACATATGGAATGATTCCCTCCATCATTTTTGTCATAGTTGCAAAATCCATCTCTGAACCAACCTGTCATAGGTGCGCAACTACAAACCTCAATTTTTTCTCCCAAAACATTCAACTGATCTTGATTTTTTTTAGTCATAGATTTTTTTAATAATAATAAAACACCAACATTTCTTTAAAAAAGGTTGACGAGTATGGGGGGTAAGGAGGTAATAATTCTAATAAGGTTTTTTTCATTATGGATTGGGACTTTACTGAAAACATAGCATTTAAAGCTCTTTATGAAGCTTTTAAAGATAGTGATGAAACTTCTGCATTAGAATTTTTATCTAGTGATGGTGCTTCATATTATCTTGAGTTGACACAGGACGCTGCAGGTGAGGGACTTGATTTGGGTGATAATGATACGATGGAAGAACTACAGGAAGAAATTATTGAATATTTAGAAAACAACTAAAGATTTAGCTTAGGCGCTGAAATATTTAGCTTTTGAGTGTAGTGAAATTATAGCTGTGGTACTCTGTTCTGGATGAAGTTGTTCAGATTCATCCATGGTCAAGTTTATTCTTTTTGCATCCAACAATGATAATTGTATGTTTGAATCAGAGACTTTTGGACATGCAGGATAACCAAAAGAATATCTAGCTCCTCTATATTTTTGAGCTAGTATTTCTCTATTTTTGTCTGGTTCTTCAGATCTAAAACCACATTCAATACGAATTAATGCATGGACATACTCAGCTAGAGCTTCTGCTAATTGCACTGTAAGTCCATGGAATAACAAATAATCGCTATATTTATCTTCTTTAAATAATTTTTGAGAATATTCACTAGCAATATCGCCCATGGTTACTGCCTGCATAGGAAATATATCTATCGGTTTATCATTTTTTAAATCACAATAAAAATCAGCTATGCATAGATTATTCCCAGATTTTTGTCTTGGAAAATTAAATTGAGAAATTTTATTTAATGATTTCTTATCAAATAAGAAAATACTATTATCTTTTCTCCCGCACTTGAAATATCCATAAACTGCTTTGGGTGAAATAAGTTTTTTTTCAATAATTGTCTCTAACCATTTATCTAACAATGGTTTAGCGTATGAATCCAAATAGTTATTGTATTCATCTACGCTTTGGTTTTTTCCTTTTTTTATTTGCCATTGTCCGCTAAAAAGAGCTTTTGTATCTAAATAAAAAATTAATTTATTTAAATCTATATCAACGTCGTTCAAGACTTTCGTTCCCAAGAAAGGAGCTCTAATTGGTTCTTCTTCATTTATAAATTTAGATCTTATAAAATTTTCTTTTAAATTTAATTTGGAAGTCTCTGTATTTGTTGATATTGATTCTTTAACAGCTTGAGAGTTGGATTTTGGTGAGGCTAAATTAATATTTATACCCTCATTGTTTATGAAACCCTCTGTATTTGACCAATTACCCTTTTTTTTATTATCCATATATTCATTCATGAATTTAAGATCAGTAAACGCATCTTTTCCGTACAATATTTTCCCTTTATATATTTTGCTGCAGTCCTCATTTACAAATTTTGGGGTTAAGGCTGCGCCTCCTAATATTACTGGTACACTAATATCTTCATTGTTAAAAGCCTCTAAATTATCTTTCATAAATGCAGTTGATTTAACAAGTAATCCGCTCATAGCTATGCAATCTGCATTGTGCTTCTTTTGTGCATCTATAATTGCTGATACATCTTGCTTTATTCCAAGATTTATAACGTCATAACCATTATTTGTAAGTATTATGTCTACCAAATTTTTTCCAATATCATGTACATCGCCTTTGACAGTCGCAATTAAGAGTTTTCCATTTGATATATTTTCATCAACAGTTTCCATATATGGTTCTAAAATTGAAACCGCAAATTTCATTGTTTCAGCGGATTGGAGTACAAATGGTAGTTGCATTTGACCTGAGCCAAATAAATCTCCTACAACTTTCATCCCATCTAGTAAAAAGGTATTAATTATTTCAAGAGGTTTATATTTTTTTAACGCTTTATTTAATTGATCCTCTAATCCTATTTTTTCTCCATCAATAATATGATTTTTCAGACTTTCTTCAAGAGTTAGGTTTTTATTTTCTAAAGATGCTTTTTTGAAATCTTGAATAGATAAATCTTGAAAAGCCTTTGTTAATTCTACTAATGGATCATAAATACAAATATCATCTTCAAATTTTCTTTTATCATAAATCAAATCTAAGCAAAGTTTCTTAGTTTCTTCAGAAATTTTTGATAATGGCAAAATTTTATTTGGTGCGATGATAGCAGAATCTAATCCTGCTTTAATGCATTCATCTAAAAATATTGAATTTAGATTAATTCTTGATAATGGTGTAAGACCAAAACTAATGTTTGATATCCCAAGTATGATATGAATATCTGGGAAATTTTCACGAATTTTTGATATAGCACTAATAGTTTCTTTAGCGTTTAATCTATCTTCTTCTATCCCTGTAGATATTGGCAGAGCTAATGGATCAAAAAAAAGCTCATAATCTGACAAGCCACATTCTCTTGTTCTATTAATCGCTCGTTTGACAATCTTATATTTTTTTTCTGAATTCCTTGCCATTCCATCTTCATCAATTGTTCCGACAACAAGACCTGAACCGTACCCTAAGGCTAAATTTAGAACTTGATCAAACCTTTCATTGCCATCTTCGTAATTGGTTGAATTTATAATACATTTACCACCAGCTGACTTTAATCCACTTTCCATTTTGTCAGCATCTGTAGAGTCAATCATTAATGGTAAATTTATATTGGTAACTAGTCTTGAAGTTATTTCTTTCATATCTTTCACTCCGTCTCTGCCTACATAATCGACATTTACATCAAGAACATGAGCGTTTTCTTTTTGTTGATGCTTGGCAATTGCAACTAAGCCATCCCAATCGTCCTTATTTAATAACTCCCTTACCTTTTTCGATCCACTTGCATTTAATCTTTCTCCTACTATCAAAATTGAATTGTCTTGTTTATATGGCACAGAGTTATATATTGATGAGGCAGATGGAATAAAACCGCTTGAATTATTTTTTCCATTATTGTTAGTCTTTTCGTTATCAATAATTTCATCGATTATTGAAGAAAGGTACTTTATATGTTCAGGTGTTGTCCCACAACATCCACCTATTAATTGAACATTAAAGTCATATATAAAATTCATTAACTGCATCTTTAATTCTATTGGCTTTAATCTATAGTGAGCTACACCGCCAATATTTTCAGGAAGTCCTGCATTTGGAATACAGCTTATAGCGAAGGGAGAATTTTCAGACAAATATTTAATATGTTCCTTCATTTGCTCAGGGCCAGTTGCACAATTAAGTCCAAGGATATCTATATTAAATGGCTCTAATATTGTTAATGCAGAAGCAATATCAGATCCAACAAGCATAGTACCTGTTGTTTCCATTGTTATAGATACCATTAAAGGTATATCAATATTTTTACTTTCAAGAATTTCTTTTGATGCTAATAAGGCAGATTTAATTTGTAAAACATCCTGACAAGTTTCAATCAAAAGAAGATCAACTCCTCCATCTATAAGACCATAAATTTGTTCTTTATATGATTGCTTTAATTCATCAAAATCTATATGTCCTAAGGTGGGTAATTTAGTTGTTGGGCCAATTGAACCTGCTACAAACCTTGGTTTATCAACTGATGAGTATTTGGCAGCAGCTTTTTTTGCTATAAATGCGGCATTTTTATTTATCTCATAAGCCTTATCCGCAATATCATATTCATCAAGAACTATTGATGAGGCTCCAAATGTATTAGTTTCTATGACATGACAACCTGCTTCTAAAAATGAATTATGAACCTTCTCAACTACCTCTGGTGATGATAAAACAAGGTTTTCATTACATCCCTCTAATTCTTTTCCTCCAAAGTCATCTGCAGTAAGATTTAAGTTTTGAAATGATGTTCCAGTACCTCCGTCAAAAATAATTAATGGTTTTTCATCTCTATTTAGATAGGTTCTGAAAGATTCCATTTTTAGGTAAAAATTAATTTATTTTAGTGAAATTCTTGTTACCCAATTATCATAGTCTTGAGAACGACCTTCTGTTATTTCTATAAGCTTACTTTTTAATTTATTCATTATTGGTCTTTCAACATTTAATTCAGTTGATTCAATTTTTTTAACTGGTGTAATTTTTGCTGCTGTACCAGTCAGAAAAACTTCATCTGCTATTAATAATTCTGTTTTATCAACAGGCCTCTCAATTACATTTATTCCAAATGATTTTGCTAATTCAATTACACTAGCTCTAGTAATCCCCTCAAGAATATCTTGATCAACACCAGGAGTGATTAAGTCTCCATTCCTTACAATAAATAAATTCATACCACTAGCTTCGCTTACCTTACCACTTGAATTTAATAGCAGGGCTTCATCAAAACCCGATAAACTAGCTTCTGTTTTGGCTAATGAACTAGTAATATATGCTCCACTTATTTTTCCTCTTAAGGGGAGAGATCTATCTTCTTGTCTTGTCCAGCTACTCATTCTACAAGAAACACCCTCTGGGGATAGATAATCTCCTAGTTCAATACAATAAATAAAGAAATCTGTTTCAATATTGTGTAACCTTGGTGCTATACCTAAATCGCTTGTATATACAAATGGTCTTATATAAATAGGTTTTTCTGGCTTGTTTCTTTTTATAACTTCTTCTAAGGCTTTAAAAATATATTCTTCAGAAATTTCAGTTAAGAGTAATTTTGCACTTTGAGATAATCTTTTTATATGTTTATCAGTTCTAAACAAAAGGAATTCTTCTTTGTTTGTTGGGTTTGGTATCGCGCGCATTCCTCCAAATGCAGCAGTACCGTAATGTAGTGCATGAGTAGCTATTGATATTTTTGCTTCTTTAAATGGAATACATTTACCTTCGAACCAGGCGTATGGAAGAAATTCATGCATATTAAATTTATTTAATTAAGGTAAACTTGTTTTATCTTACTTACGTATTCTAAACCTTATTTATATATAAAAATGCACAGGATTTTAAATATAGCAGGAAATGAAAAGAATGAAGATGATTTAATTGAGCAACCAGCTGCAGATTTTATTTTTATAACAAGTGTCAAGGCTGATTTAAATCTTATATCAAACTTATTATTAGAAAAAGAATTTGCTTCATTAAAAAATAATATAAGAGCTTTAGAAATCTCTAATTTAAATTCCTCAGCTCAAATAGATAATTATTTATTAAAAACAATAAATTATGCAAAAGTTGTCGTACTTAGAATATTTGGAGATAAAGGTACATGGAACTATGGAATTGAACAACTTTTAAATTGGCAAGCAGCTAATAAAAAAAGGAAGTTAGTAATCCTATCAGGTACCATTGATCAGGAAATTTCCTTATGTGAAATAAGTAGTATAGATAAAAATATTGCATTAAATATTTCTAGATTATTAAGATCTGGAGGACTGGTTAATTATAGAAAGTTTCTTAATTGTTTAAATTATTTAGTTGTAGATGAAATATTAATTCCTGATGATTTTTTGAATATTACTTTTTATGCAGATCCCTACTTATATGATTGGAAAAATGAAAAAGGCGAAAAGATAGGAATAATATCCTATAAATCACTTTTTTTGGCTAATGAAATTGAAGTAAACGAAAAACTTAACTTGCAATTAAGAAAATGCGGACTATCTCCTAAAACATTTTTTATTTCAACACTAAAAGATCATATTATTCAGAAGAAATTAATAGACATTTTTAAAAAAGAAGATATTAAACTAATAATTACCACAACTTCATTTTCTTCATCTCAAATCAAAAATAACGATTTAATTGAAAATTCAACAAATATTTTTACTTCTCTTGAAATTCCTATTTTACAACTTCTTTCTTCTAATAGATCAAGAAAAAAGTGGTTAAATTCATCTATTGGAATGAATTCATCTGATTTATTAATGCAAATAATTATTCCCGAATTTGATGGAAGAATTACTACCTGTCCTTCAGCATTTAAAGAAATTATTTCTAAGAAAAATACACTGTATAGTGAAATAACTAGTTACAAAGCTGATCAAGTAGGTATTCAATGGATTTCAAAATTTGCAACAAATTATGTGAAACTTCAGAAACTTAATAATTTTGATAAAAGAATTTGTTTACTAATAAGTAATTATCCAGTAAAGAACGGAAGAATCGGTAATGGCGTTGGTCTAAATACACCATCTTCAATAATAAATATTCTAAATTGGTTAAAAGAAGAAGGTTATGACCTTGGATCTCGTAATTATCCTCAAGATTCTTCGGAATTAATGTCAATGCTTATAAAAACTAGAACTAATGATATTGAATCTCAAAATAATAAACCATTAGATTACTTACCACTTAGTGAATATTTAAAATATTGGAATTATTTAGAACTTGATCCCAAAAATATTATTGTTAGTCGTTGGGGTAAACCATCTGATGCGATCGATCTAGATAATAAAGGCTTCTCAATAAATGGTATTAGATTTGGAAAAATAACATTATTGATTCAACCTCAACGAGGTTATGACGCTTTCACTGATAGAGATATTCATTCTCCAGATCTTCCACCACCCCATAGATATTTAGCACAATATTTTTGGATTGAAAAAGTTTTTAATGCAAATGCTATCTGCCATATTGGTAAACATGGGACTGTTGAATGGTTACCTGGTAAATCTATAGGTTTAAGCAATAAATGTTTTCCAAATATTATTTGTCCCGCAATACCAAACATATATCCCTTTATCGTAAATGATCCTGGCGAAGGATCCCAAGCTAAAAGAAGAACTGCTGCAACAATTATTGATCATTTAACCCCTCCTTTGGATAGGTCGGAATTATATGGAAAATATTCAATATTAGAAAATTATTTAGACGAATATTTTGAAGCAAAATTATTAAATTCTAATCGGATTAAAATAATAGAAAAATCCATTTTTGAATTAATTAAAAAAGATTTTAGCGAAATTACTTTAAAGAATAAAAATAATCAAATAGAAGAAATTGATTCCTTTCTTTGCAAAATTAAAGAATCTCAAATTAGGACTGGCTTGCATATTTTTGGCAATCGACAGAATGACATTAATGAATTAAATTTATTCTTGTGTATTGCTAGAGTACCAAATGCCAACCGAATTGGTGTTATTCAATATATAACAAAACATTTAAAACTAGATTTGAATCCTTGGACAAATCAATATGATCAAATATTAAGTGAAAAGGATAAAAAAATATTATTGACTTTTTCCAACAAAAACATTTTAAACTTTAGGATGGCTATTGATTTTTTGGAACAACAAGCAAAGTATTTAATATATTTGTTTTTTTACAAAAAAAATACCAATATAAAAAATCTAGAAAAATATAAAAATCAGAAAATAATAGACTATTTCTTTAATGAAAAAAAACATAATAAGTATTTTTTATTATTAAAAAAAGAGATTCTATATCCAATCATTAATTCTTCATATAATGAGAAATTATCATTTATTAATTCATTAAATGGACAATATGTAAAAAGTGGTCCATCTGGAGCCCCTACGAGAGGTAAAACTGAAACTTTACCCACTGGTAAAAATTTCTTTTCAGTTGATTCGAGAGGATTGCCAACTGAATCAGCATGGAGTGTTGGTTGTCAGTCCGCCTCACAAATACTTGATTTATACAAACAAGATAATGGAGAAGATTTAAAAAATATTGCAATATCTGTATGGGCAACATCCACAATGAGAAATGGTGGTGAAGACATTTGTCAAATACTATATTTATTAGGAGTACAGCCTATTTGGGATGGGCCTTCAAGAAGAGTAGTTGATCTAGAAATCATTCCTTTATCTGTTCTCGAAAGACCAAGGGTTGATGTTACTTTAAGGATTTCGGGAATGTTTAGAGATGCATTTCCACAGTTAGTTAAATTAACTTCTAAAGCAATAAATCTTGTTTCTAATCTTAATGAGGATGATAAATTTAACCCTCTTGCTGGGGCATCAAGGGATGGTGATTCAATTAATCGTATATTTGGGTCAGCGCCAGGTTCATATGGAGCTGGTCTGCAAGAACTAATTTCAAATTCTAATTGGAATAATATTGATGATTTTGGAGAATCTTTTCTTAATTGGAGTAAGTGGATTTACAGTGATAATCTTGAACCTATAGAGGATAAAATATCATTAGAAAATGCTCTTAAAAATGTGCAGTTAGTTGTTCATAACCAAGATAATAAGGAACATGATATTTTAGATTCTGATGATTATTATCAGTTTCAGGGCGGATTATCTTCAGCAGTAAAAAAATTGAGCGGTAAATTACCTGCAATGTATCATGGTGATTTATCAAAATTTGGATTGTCTAAAATATCAAAATTACAAGATGAAATTAATAAAGTTGTTATATCAAGAATACTTAACCCTAAATGGATAAATGGAATGAAGGATAATGGTTATAAAGGAGCTTTTGAATTTTCAGCTACACTAGATTACTTATATGCTTTTGATGCTTCTACTGAAGTAGTCTCAGATTGGTGTTATGAGGAAGTTTATAAATCATGGTTATGTGATCTGGATCTTAAGAATTTCTTTCTAGAGAATAATCCATGGGCTTTAAGAGATATTGCTCAAAGATTTCTTGAAATTGTCAATAGAAAAATGTGGAATAATTGTTCATCAGATGTTATTGAAAATTTAAAGAACATAATTATTAATACTGATTCAATCATTGAAAAAAACGAATTCTGAATTATCTACCTAATAGCGAAAGTCCGTGACTATCTGTTCCGCATGTTTTTAGCATTGAGTATTTATCTGCTAATTTATCTATTTCTGAACATACAAATAAACTAGGATTCCATACTTCATTAAGTTCATAATCGTACCAAACCTCTATTCCATCAATACCTTGTATTTTGGCCTCTGGAATTAATTTATAAAAGGGAATCCTGTATCTCGCTGGATGTGCAAGAAATGATAAACCACCAGCTAAATTTATTGCTTTTATAACTGATTTAATATTTAAATCATTACCTATTGGTGACTCTCCAAGTATGTATGGATTTAGATATTTACTTTTTATATCTATTCCCAATCCAATTACATGTACTAAACATCCTAGAATTAAACAATTAATTTCTATTCCCGAAATTAATGTAAAAGAATCTTTAGGATAATTTTTGAGTATATTATTTTTTTTTATATATTCATGAGCTTTAATTGTATGATGATCGGTTATTGATAAAAACTTTAAGTTATTTTTATAAGCTTGTTCTAAAAGTTCATATGGTTCTAGACTTCCATCACTAAATTTTGTATGACAGTGAAAATTAATATTTTTAGGACAACTATTTTTATTAATATTAGAAGTTAATTTTACTAATTCTTCCCTATTCATTACTTAATGAATTCTCATTTTTCTTTCTAATCTTTGCATATAATTGTATTGAAGCCAACATGAAAATAATTAGTCCAACAACGCTCCATGTAGCAACACTAGTTGGAAAATTATTTTTAAAAATAACTAAAAGTACAATTATAAATAATAATAAAGTAGGCAATTCATTTAATAATCTAAGGTTTTTTGCTGAAATGGTGGAAGTGCCATTTTGTAATGAATACATTATTTTATAACAATAAGAATGATAAATTACTAATGCTAAAACAAAAGATATTTTAATTTGCAACCATTTCTCACCTAACCAACTTGGTTGCATAATAACCATGCATATAGCCATACTTAAAGCTAATATCATCCCAGGTGTTGTGATTATGTTCGCCAGCCTTTTTTCCATCAAGGTGTATTGTTTATTAAATGCAATTTTTAATTCATTATCCATTGTTTTAGATTCTTCATGGTATATAAAAAGCCTTACTAAATAAAAAAGTCCCGCAAACCAAACGATAACACCCATAATGTGAAGTGATTTAAACCAGAGATATGCTTCAGCTGCCAAATTACTTGATTAATTTAAAAATATATATTTTTAATATAGTTATATTTAACAATATCAAGAAATCTATTTTTCAAAAATTAATTAATATTTATAACTCGTTAAAATATTCATATATATCATTTACTGAATTTTTTCCAAGTCCTTTAACTTTTGATAAATCCTCTTTACTAGCTATTCTTATCGCGTCTATTGATTTAAAATGCTCAAGCAATTCTCTTATTCTTGATGGTCCTAATCCACTGATTTGGGACAATTGAGATCTATTCATTCTCTTAGATCTTTTGTCTCTATGAAAAGATAATGCAAATCTATGTGCTTCATCTCTTACCCTTCTTAATAGAAGAACTCCTTTTTGATTTTCATCAGTATCGAGAGACTTAGTAAAGCCTGGAATAAATATTTCTTCATTTTTTTTTGCTAATGAACATATAGTTACTTCTTCCTCTAGATTTAATTCTTTTAATGCTTTAATAGCTGCATTTAACTGTCCTTTTCCTCCATCAATCATTATTAAATCAGGCCAATCTGATAGAAGTTCATTGTCTAATTTACTATTCGTTTTATCATTTAATATTGAAAAATCCCCTCCACTTTTTTTAAATCTTGACCATTTTTTAAACCTTCTATGTATTACTTCATATATCGAAGCAAAATCATCACTATGTCCTACAAAAACGTTTGGATCTTTAATTTTATATTTCCTATAATGCTGTTTAGAAGGAATCCCATCAATAAAAACGACTTGTGATGCTACAGGGTCACTACCTTGTATATGGCTAATATCATAACCTTCAATTCTTTTAGGTTGTTCGCTTAATTCAAGTATTTGGGCAAGATCCTCAATTGATGATTCATTATCTTGTATCCCATTTAATATTCTATCTAATTCCAATTTTGCATTTTTTAAAACCATTTCTACAGTTTCATGTTTTTTATTTCTTTTTGGGATTAAGATTTTTACTTTCTTTTTTCTTAGCTCCGTTAACCAATCCTCTATGGTTGATTGTTTTGGCAGGTTATATTGAATAAGAATTTCTGATGGTATTTCTACGGCTTCAACATTCATATAATGCTCTTCTAATATCTTTTGTAAAATAAGATTTTCATCTACATTATTTAATTTTTGACTATAGCCAATTCTTCCAATAAGCTTACCAGATCTCATTTGGAAAATTTGTATACTAGCTACATTTTTTTCTGAAACTATTCCAAAGATATCTCTATTAATTGAAGAATCAGGTATTGATATTTTTTGTGATTCAGTTAATAATTTTAAACCTGAAATTTGGTCCCTTATTTTTGCTGCATTTTCATAATCTAAATCATTTGAAAATTGCAACATTTTTTTTTCTAAAAATACTTCTAAGTCATCATTCCTTCCTTGAAATATCATAGATACTTGCCTCATTATTTTTTTATAGTCGTCAGATGATATTACTTCTTGGCAAACACCTGGACATCTTCCTATTGAATAATTCAAACAAGTTCTATCTTTATAGACTGGCCTTGGCCTTTGTCTAAGTGGAAATATTTTTTTTATCGTAAATAGTGTTCTCCTTAATAATCCGACATCTACATAAGGTCCATAATATCTATCTAAATTATTTCTATTTCTTCTTCTTCTTGTAATAAATATTCGAGGATATTTTTCACTCCAAGTTATGCAAAGATATGGATATTTTTTATCATCCTTTAAAAGAATATTAAAGTATGGTTTGTTTGTTTTTATTAAATTTGACTCTAAATTTAGTGCTTCATATTCGCTATCTGTGACTATTATTTCTATCTCAGTTATTTGACGAACCATCAAACTTAATCTTGGAGTTAAATCTGAAAAATTATTAAAATAACTACTTACTCTACTGCGTAGTTTTTTAGATTTACCAATATAAAGTAAATTATTATCTATATCTTTAAAAAGATAGCAACCAGATGACTTTGGAATTTCGGATAATCTTGATTTTAGTAATTCTTTATTATTAATTAATTTATATTCAATTTTAAAATTATATTTGTTATCTATTTTTTCTATAGAGGAATTACTCATATATAAAGATTAACCTCCATAATTCCAGCCAGTTGAAGATAAATTTAGAGAGTCAACATCATTATTCAAATAAGCAGATTGAACTTCTCCTACAAAAACTGTATGGTCTCCATGAATAACACTTCCAACAACATTACATTCAACTCCACCAACACTATCAACTAAAATAGGCAATCCAAGTTCACCTAAATTAAATTCAACAGATTCAAATCTGCCTCCTAATGCTTTTTGGGGTTTAAAGAAAACAGCTGCTAGATCCTTTTGATCACTTTTGAGGACATTTAATGAGAACTTATTGGTGGACTTTATTATTTCATGACTAGAACCTTCTGCTCTAACAGCCATTACGACTAATGGAGGAGTAAAGGACCCTTGAGTCACCCAACTAGCAGTAAATCCATTCACTTCATTTTTATCTTCGTCTCTAACTCCACAAATAAATAATCCGTGAGGTATTTTTCTTAATAAGATTTTTTTTGCTTCTAGATTTAATGTCATAATTGATATATCTAATAAACTTATTTTAACTAATTTTATTATTCGAACATAATAAATTCATGAAAATTCTTTATCCTGGTACATTCGATCCTTTAACAAACGGGCATATTGATTTAATAGAAAGAGCTGAAAAAATATTTGGCAATCTAGTAGTTGCTGTTTTAGAAAATACTTCTAAAACACCAACATTTAATCTTGAAAGAAGAATAATACAAATAAAAAATTCTCTTTCTCATTTACCTAATATTGAAGTTATTGCTTATTCTGGTCTAACCGTAGATTGTGCAAATAATCTAAAAGCTAATCTTATTCTTAGAGGCTTAAGAGCAATGAGTGATTTTGAGTATGAACTTCAGATTGCTCATACAAATAAATCTCTTAATAATAATATTGAAACTATATTTTTATCGACAAATACGAATTATAGTTTTCTCAGTAGTTCTTTAGTAAAAGAAGTTGCAAAATTTGGTGGTGAAATTAATCACATGGTACCCCCCTTTGTTGAGAGGGATTTAAAAGAATATTTTAAATAATATTTTTATTAACAAGATTTCAAGTAATAAAGATCACGTAATAATTTAAAAGCTTTTTCTTTATTAATTTTATTAGAATTTTGGATAATGCTTATAATTATTGGCCTTTCATTTTTATATAAAAAGCCAGATAATGCAAAAACATTTGAAAGAGTCCCAGTTTTGCCAAAAAACTTTCCAGACAATTCACTATTTACAAATCTTTTAGCTAATGTTCCTCTTACTCCAGTAATTGAAAGTGTAGATTGATAAGCTTTAAAATGATTAAAATATCTCATTTTATCTAAAAACAATACAATTAACTTTGTTGTAATTTTATTTTTTCGAGACAATCCACTAGCATCTGCAAAGTATGCTTTAGTTGTTGGAAGGCCTTTATTTTCAAGCCATCTTTTCAATTTTATATAGTCATTATCGTTCCATGTATTTGAGGCATTTTTAAAGAGAGATTCAGCTGTGAAATTATGGCTTTCAGAATTTGTTAGAGTTAATAATGAAATAATTGGAGTTGAATATATTTTATTAATCTCTTTAATATTTTTTAAATAAAAAGTTTTTTTTGAATCAAAAAAATCTATATATATTTTTGAATTTGGAAATTTATTTTTTAAATAATTTTTAATGAAAGTTTTTAATGAATAAATATCATCATATTTATTGTGATTACTTTCTATTGCAAGAGATGTAATTGGAGATCCATATTCGTAAAGTTTATCAGTATTTGTCCAACCATTAGGCCAATATAATTTTGAATCAATTTCTACAATATTAAAGTTAATAATTTTATTTTCTTTAACATTTGAAATTAGTTCTATTATATGTTCATAATTAAGATCTGGATCACCTTGACCATGTAAATAATAATCGTTTTTATTTTTAAATAAGGAAGTTTTTAAATTATTGTTTAATTTATATTTACTTAAAACATAAGCTGATGAAAATAATTTTTGATTAGATGCCGGCAACCTTGGAACATCCTCATTGTAGGAACTTATTATTTCCCCTTTATCATTAATAATTGATACACTAAAAGAATCATCAAGCGTTTGATTCAATAAAGCATCATAAGTAGGACATATTTTGTTTTTAGTAATTATTCCAGGGAAATTAAAATAAAGACTATTTAAAATAGTTATTTTCTGATTTGCTAGTAAATATCTTATTAAGAAAGGAGATGTTACTAATACAAGAGAAATTAAGAAAAATGAATAAATTTTTTTTATCACATTCAATCTATAAATTCACAAAAATAGATTCATTGTCGGGTTTAATTTCAAATTCTTTTTTAAAAAAATATCTTTTATTTTCTTCTTTGAAAAGCAACCAGTTATTTGGATAAATATGCATAAGAGCAGCTTTATTTAAAGGCTGCAGAAAATAAATATTTTTCCATGTTTTGACAAAGTTTTTACGTCGCTCTCTGATAACACTTCCTATACCAATATTGGCATCTTCAAATTTTGGATTTAATGAATAATGAGTACCTTGATAATTATTAGACATTGGTTCAAATGAATCGAAATCATATGGCTGAGGTAGTATCGATATCATTGCACTATCTATATTATTTATATTATTTGATTCATTAAATGATTTAAAAGTAAAAATTTTATCTTTGATATCTGGATAGTCTCTTTGTGCCAAAGCCACAGCACCTTGATCAGCAAATGTTATGAATACATTATTATTTTTAGACAATATCTTGTAAATAGTTATTCCAATTCTGTTAAACTTCAATCCTTCAAAATTAAATTCTATAGTAAATCTTTTATTTGAATCTAATAAACTTGGAATAATTGCATCCTCCATATTCTTAAGAGATTCATTTAAATCTTTAGGTAGTCTGTAATTGGTTTCCATTAAAATTTTTCAATACATATTTGAATAAGTTCTAAAAATTTATCTATTTCTGACTTATTGTTTATTGAACCTAAAGTAACACGAATATTTGAATATAGTTCATCATCTTTTAAACCAATATTTTTAAGTGTTGAGCTAGGTTTCCCAGATGAACTTGAACAAGCACTTCCACTACTTATGGCTATTTTATTTTCTGACATGAAATTAACAATCTTGTAGGCCCTTATAGGCTCAAATAGTTTATTTAATAGTAGAAACGAAATATGATTGGGAAGTCTATGGTTAATACTACCCGTAATCTTTATATGATTATTGTACTTAATTTTTTGAAAAAAATAATTTTTGAGTTTATTAATATTATTAGAAGGAAATTCAGTTATATAATCATATAATTTTATTTTTCCTTTAATATTCTTTAATGATTCATGCATTCCAGCGATTAATGGCAAAGCTTGCGTCCCTTGTCTAATTGAAAATTCCTGAGTAAGTGATATGTCATTATTTTTTAAAATTTGTCTAGACTTTTCTTTTGTTAAAAGAATACCGATACCTTTTGGACCTCCAAATTTATGGGCAGATAAACTTAAAAAATCACATTTAAGATCTTTCCAACTGAATATTCCATTACTTAATATTTGAGTTCCATCTAAATGAAACATTATATTTAATTCTTCACATTTGGTACCAATAAATTGGACAGGTTGTATTGTCCCAATTTCACTTTGTCCCCAAATAATTGATACAAGCTTAGTATCATTGTTTAAAATGTTTTCGATATTAGTAATATTTAAAATTCCATCATTATTTACCGTCCATTCGTAAATATCCCAATTTTGTTTTCTTAGTTTATTAGCACAAATAGTTGTTGCTTGATGTTCAACATTTGAAATAACAACCCTACCATTTTTAAAGTTCTCATAAATATTATTAAATACAATATTTGTCGATTCCGAAGAACCAGATGTAAAAATTATATCCTCTGCATCTGCTTCAAATATATAAGCAATTTTAGATCTAATTTTTTCAAGATATGTAGAGCATTTTATCCCTAGCTCATATGTAGATGAAGGGTTATGCCAATAATTCCTGTAAGTTGAATTAATTATATTTAAAACATTCTCAGATAATGGAGTTGTGGATGCATTATCCAAATAAATAAAATTATTTTCCATTAATTTACTAACATTGATCCTGAGAAAACCTTTTTAGCATTACCGGTCATCATTACTTCACAATCGTCATTTGACCAATAAATTTTAAGATTACCTCCTGGTAAGGTTACTATGGTTTGTGAATTACAAAGTCCTAATTTATAAGCTGCTACATGAATAGCACAGGCACCTGTTCCACAAGCTAAGGTTGCTCCTGCACCTCTTTCCCATACTTTTACTTTGATATTATCTCTATTTAAAATTTGACAAAAATGCACATTAGTTTTTTCAGGAAATAATTCATTTTTTTCAAATATAGGACCAAGTCTGGAGAGAACAATTGACTCTATGTCTTTTACAAAGAATATTAAATGAGGATTTCCCATTCCTACGGCATAACCGATATTATTAAAATCTTTCTCAATAAATTCGTGTGAAGGAATTGAATTTATTTTTTTTTCAATTGTTGTTGGAATATTTTGACATTCTAAAATTGGAACTCCCATTTTTACTGTAATTTCATCATTTATATATTTTGCAATTTTTAAACCTGCTTTAGTCTCAATTTTATATTCTATATTTTTATTATTCATTGAATCATTTACGTGGAGATACTCAACTAAACACCTAATTCCGTTTCCACACATTTGTGCTTCAGAACCATCAGAATTAAAAATTATCATTTTTGCATAATTACCTTCATTAGGTTCTTCTATAAAAATCACACCATCTGCTCCAATACCAAATTGCCTGTTGCAAATTTTTTTTATATCAAATATTTTATTTGTCTTGTAATTTTTATATAATTCATTTCCTCTAGAATCTATTATTACGAAATCATTTCCGTTACCTTGATATTTTTCAAAAGTTATATTTTTCATTTGTAGATAATATATATTAAATTTTAATTATAAATTATTCCTTTTAACAATCTATTTCTATTTTATACAATGGATATTAAAATAATAATTTAACAAATAAAAATTAAGTGATTTCTCCCGATAAACAATATGAGGCTGATACCAATTTATATAATCCATCTGAAATAGAAAAAAAATGGCAGTCAATATGGACAGAAAACAAGTTATACAAAACAGATGAATTAACTGAGAATAGCGATAAATTTTATGCCTTATCAATGTTTCCCTACCCTTCAGGTAATCTTCATATGGGACATGTTAGGAATTATGTTATTACAGACTTAATAGCTCGATTCCAAAGATTTAAGGGCAAATCTGTTTTACATCCAATGGGTTGGGACGCTTTTGGATTGCCTGCTGAGAATGCAGCGATTGAAAGAGGAATTAGTCCAAGTGTCTGGACTAAAAAAAATATTTCTCATATGAAGTCACAATTAAAGCTTTTGGGACTATCAGTTGATTGGGATAGGGAATTTGCAACATGTGATGAAAATTATTATATTTGGACTCAATATCTATTTTTAGAGTTATACAAGGCAGGTCTTGTATATCAAAAGGAATCAGAAGTTAATTGGGATCCTATAGATAATACAGTCCTAGCTAATGAACAAGTTGATTCAGATGGTAAATCTTGGAGATCTGGGGCAGTAGTTGAAAAAAAATTATTAAAGCAATGGTTTTTAAGAATTACTAATTATGCGGATGAGTTATTGAAGGATTTAGAAAAATTAGATAACTGGCCAGAAAGAGTAAAAATAATGCAAGATAATTGGATTGGAAAGTCAATTGGTACAAATATTAATTTCAATATCAATACCAATCCAGAAGAGAAAATTACTGTATTTACAACAAGGCCAGATACTTTATTTGGAGTTACTTATTTGGCAATTTCTGTTTATCATTCATTATTAAAAAATATTTCTGATCAAGAAACAATACAAGATATAGAAAATCTTAAACAATATTTGAAAAATAATAAAAATAATGAACTTGAAAAAATTGGAATAAAAACTAACTTAACAGCAATAAATCCAGTTAATTCTGAACCTATTCCTATTTGGGTGGCAAGTTATGTTCTCGATGAATACGGAACAGGTGCTGTTATGGGCGTGCCTGCTCATGATCTAAGAGATTTTGAATTTGCTAAGAAAAATAATATTGATATTAAACAGGTAATAATAAAGGATAAAAGTGAACAAAATAAAGAGCTTGAAGAAGCTTATGTAGAAAAAGGATATCTTATTAATTCAAATCAATACAATGGAATAGAAAATACTATTGCTAAAATAGAAATTTCAAAGGAGGGAGTAAATAATGGATGGGCTGAAAATAAGATTCAATATCGTCTAAGAGATTGGTTAATCTCTAGACAAAGATATTGGGGATGTCCTATACCTATAGTTAATTGCAAACAATGTGGATCTGTTCCATTAAAGCAATCAGAATTACCTGTTTCCTTACCAAAAGATATAGAAATCTCGGCTAACAAGATTAATGCTTTAGGTGAGAATAATAATTGGATAAATACTACATGTCCAAAATGTGGATTAGAGGCAAGAAAAGAAACTGATACTATGGACACTTTCATGTGTTCATCATGGTATTTTTTAAGATATCCATCTTCAAAATGTTCTAATAAGCCATTTGAAAAGATTGAAATCAATAAGTGGTTGCCTGTAGATCAATATGTTGGAGGGGTTGAGCATGCAATATTGCACTTGTTATATGCAAGATTTTTCACTAAAGCCTTGAGGGATAATGAACTATTTGAAATTGATGAACCTTTCAAAAAACTATTAACGCAAGGAATGGTTCAGGCGGCAGCCTATAAAAACAATAAAACTGGTAAATATGTTTCCCCTTCCGATATTACTGACTTATCAAATCCTACAGATCCAATTGACAATTCTAAACTCGAAGTTCTTTTCGAGAAGATGTCTAAGTCTAAATATAATGGAATAGACCCTGAATCAGTAATTAAAAAATATGGAGCAGATACAGCAAGAATGTTTATATTATTTAAAGCACCACCAGAAAAAGATTTAGAATGGGGAGATACAGATGTTGAAGGACAATTTAGATTTTTAAGCAGGATATGGAAGCTTTATATAAATTGTGCAAAAGATATAAATAGTAAATCTAATTCCTATCCAGATAAAGAAAAAAGTTTAATAAAGTCAATGAATATCGCTATAAAAGAAATTTCAAATGACATATTAAATAATCAATTTAATACTGCGATTTCAGAACTAATGAAGTTTTATAATTCATTATCAAATTCCATTAATGACGTAAACAATAATTTAAAAATTGATGCTTTAAAAACATTTTGTATTTTGTTGGCTCCATTTGCACCTCATATTGCAGAAGAAATATGGCATCTTATAGGATTTAAAAAATCTGTACATTTAGAACATTGGCCTTCATTCAATGCCGAGGCACTAAAGGAAGATTCATATGAATTAGTAATACAGGTGAATGGAAAAGTTAGAGACAAAGTAAATATTAATAATGATATGAGTGAAGATCAAATAAAAAAATTGACTGCTAAAAGACCTAACATTTTAAAGTGGACTCAAGATAAAGAAATAAGAAAAATAATTATTGTTAAAGGAAAAATTATGAATATTGTTGTTTAAGAATTTATTTTTTGAATAACTAATGAATTTGGATTTGACCAATCGCCTTTAACTAAATAATTGTCATTACCGAAACACATTTCACGGAGTATAAAAAATATGGGTTCACTAACTGAATTATCAAATAATGATGTTATGTCATTAATAGAGTATTCTCCACCTTCATCTAATAAATTACTTACTTTTTGTTGATACTCAATAATATTTGCAGCTGCTTTCTTTCCAGCTTCAACTCCAGGTTGATCATATGCATTTATATTTACCAATTCAGCGTAGAAGGATACAGCCCTCTCAAATAAAGCGATTAAGGCCCCTAGTGAAAAACAATTTAACTTTTCTAAAGTAATAGTGATACTTTGTCTGTCTTCACTAGAGAGTGCTGATCTGGTTCCTTGCAAAAAACCAGAAAGATATTCTTTAGGATTCTCTTTTTCATCAAAAATATTAGTAGATGGAGAATCTAATAATTCAATAAAAATACAAAAGAAATTATCAATACCATCTCTAAGTTGCTGAACATAAGCATGCTGATCTGTAGATCCTTTATTACCAAAAACGGAAATACCTTGATTAACTACTTCACCATTCCTATTAAATTTCTTTCCTAATGATTCCATTACCAATTGCTGAAGATATTTACTAAATACCTGTAACCTATCTCTATATGGTAATACGACCATATCTCTCTTCCCAACGCCATCTCCAGTTAAATACCAAGCAGATGACAATAATGCTGCGGGATTATTTTTAAAATCGCTTATACGCGTGGCATCATCCATTAATGATGCACCTCTAATAAATTCAGATATATTTTCATTAATAAGAGCTAATGGAAGTAATCCAACAGAGCTTGTAATACTAGTTCTTCCTCCAACCCAATCTTGCAAATTAAATATTTTTAACCAATTTTCAGAAGTGGCTTTATTAAATAACTTACTATCTTTCATAGTTATAGCTATAGCATTAGAATTCCATTCAAGAGAATTGTTTTCGCAGTGACTTTTAATAATTTCCATAGCAATTCTAGGTTCAGGCGTACCACCTGATTTGCTTACTACTACAAATAATGTTGTTGATAATTCCTGAGATAGCTCTTCTAACTTTTCGCTAATTAAAAAAGGATCAACATTATCGATATAAGAAAAATTTAAGCCTCTAGAACACTTCTGTAGTGACTCTGTAATTAGTAATGGTCCTAACCCACTCCCACCAATTCCTATCCATAGAACATCAGTATACTGCTGATTATCCTTATTCTTAATATCACCATTTAAAATTAGTTTTCCAAATTCAGAGATTGCATTAATATTTGATCTAATTTCCTCTCCTATTTTTGAAGAAGGTGAAATTGATGGATTTCTAAGCCAATAATGTCCAACTTGTCTGTTTTCATCGATATTTGAGATTGCACCATTTTCTAATTCTTTTATTGCTGAAAAAACATCTATAAATTTATCTTCTAAATTTTTTATCTCTTTACTTGTGAAATTAATTTTGCTTATATCTAACCAAATATTTAATTTTTTATCAAACCAAAGATAATTACAAAATTTATCCCAAGAGTTTAAATCTCCATTCATTTTATATATTTGTTTCTTTTATTTATTATTCAATTATATCTACACGAATAGTATATAGATTTGAATCATTTAAATTTGTTTAAATTATTATCTTCAAATAAATATGTTTTTGAATATAAACAATTAAAATTGAGGGTTTTTTTTATTTCATATGAATTTATCATTGAATAAAATAAAAAACTTTGGATAGATCATTTAATTACATAATTTCGCCTGAGATATCTGAATTTAGAAGATTTTCCCCAAAATTAAAAATAGGGGTACTTGCTTCAGGGAAAGGAACAAACTTTCAGGAATTAATTAATCTCTCAGAAAAAGGAGAATTAGATATAGATATCAAAATTCTAATAACTAACAAAGATGATGCAGGTTGTATAAAGAGAGCTGAAAGTAAAAAAATACCTTACAAAATTATAAGACGCAAAGACTTTCAGCAAATAGAGGCATTTGAATTAGAAATTGTAAATAACTTAATTCATTACGATGTTGAACTTGTTGTTATGGCAGGCTGGATGAAAATTGTTACTCCATTTTTTATTAATAAATTTAAGAATAAGATAATAAATATTCACCCATCATTACTTCCTGCATATAAAGGTGGTTCTGCTATAAGGGACTCTATATTAAATGGTTCAAAAATAACAGGTTGTTCAGTACATTTTGTTGATGAGGAGGTAGATAGTGGTTCTTTGATAATGCAAGCTGCATTGTCGATTAGAGATGATGATGATATTGAATCACTTTCCAAAAGGATACATATGCTTGAACATAAAATTTTACCTCACTCAATCTCTCAAGCTGGTTTTTTGATAAGAAGTAATTTTATGGAAAATTATTAGTTAACTCAAGACCATCATCCATTGAAAATCCACTCATAATATTTAAATTTTGAATTGCTTGTCCACTCTGTCCTTTTAACAAATTATCAATCACAGATAAAATAATAATTCTTCCATTTCGAATATCAACTTTAACAGAAAGAAAAATTTGGTTTGTGTTTTTAACCCATTTTGTTGATGGGTATGTATCTACAGGTAAAACTTTAATGTTTTTGAAATTTCTATAATAATTATCCAAAAGAATTCTGCAATCATCAGAAGTTAATCCTGGATCTCTTAATCTCCCATAAATAGTCGAATGCATACCCCTTGAAATTGGAACCAAATGAGGTGTAAAAAGTAATTCAATTTTATTTCCAGAAATTAAAGATGCTACTTGCTCGATCTCTGAGGTATGTCTATGGTTTATCAATCCATATGCTGACAAGCCTTCTCCACATTCTGATAAGAGTAGTTTTTGGTTTGGTTCTCTACCTCCTCCAGAGGTTCCGCTTTTAGAATCAATAACTATACCTTCATTTTCAATAATTCCTTGCGAGAGGAAAGGAACTAATGGAATAAGAGCTGATGTTGGATAACATCCTGGACATGCAATTAATCTTGCTTTTGAAATAGATTCTTTATTTATTTCAGGAAGACCGTAAACTGCTTCTTTACATAAATCATGATCATTTCTATTATAAATATTAGATTCTTTGGTATATACTTTTTTCCATTCATCTAATGACTTATATCTGTAGTCAGCTGATAAATCAATAACTTTAACTCCTTTTTCTAATAATTTCCTTGTCAAGGTTGAGGATATGCCATTTGGTAAACAAAGCAAAGCAACATTTGCATTTTTTGAAATATTATCTACTGAAATTTCTTCTATATAGGGATCATTTTCTAAATAAATATAAGGGAAATTATCATTCCACTTTGATCCAGATGTTTTATTACCCCCTAAAAATGAAATTTTGTAGTTTTTATTCTTCTTTAAAAGATTTACCGCTTGAATACCGCCGTAACCAGTAGCACCTACTATTGCAACATTCATTTCTTTGAATTGGCAGACTTTGAGATAGGATTATAAAGTGTTGAATTAAAGGTAACTAAAACACTATTTTTCTATATTGATAGGAATAATGAAAGAAACAAGTCCCAAATCAAATAATGGAACAATTTTGGATATAAATGAATCTTTTAAAATTGAATTTGATCCAATCAGCGATGCGTTGGCAGCTATAAGAAATGGTGAATGCATAATTGTTGTAGATGATGAAAGAAGAGAAAATGAAGGGGATTTAATATGTGCGGCTCAGTTTGCAACTCCACAGCAAATTAATTTTATGGCTACAGAGGGGCGTGGTCTTATATGCCTAGCTATGCAAGGTGAAAAGCTTGATTCTTTAGATTTACCATTAATGGTAGATAGAAATACAGATGAAAATCAAACAGCTTTTACGATATCAATTGATGCTGGACCTGAAAATAATGTTACTACAGGAATTTCCGCTGAAGACAGGGCAAAGACAATTCAAGTTGCTATAAACCCAAATACAAAACCAGATGATTTAAGGAGGCCAGGACATATTTTTCCATTAAGAGCTAAGAAAGGTGGTGTATTAAAAAGGGCAGGTCATACTGAAGCGGCAGTAGATATTGCTGCAATGTCAGGTCTTTATCCAGCTGGAGTGATATGCGAAATACAAAATCCTGACGGTTCCATGTCGAGACTTCCGCAACTTAAAGAGTATGCAAAACAGTGGGGAATGAAATTAATATCCATAGCTGATTTAATAAGTTATCGGTTTCAAAATGAAAGATTTGTATTTAGAAAGTCCGATGCTGTACTTCCAAGTATTTTTGGTAATTTCAAAGCTTATGGATATGTTAATGAACTTGATGGTTCAGAGCACGTTGCATTAGTTAAGCAAAAATCATCAAAGTTAAGTGAACCTGTACTAGTAAGAATGCATTCAGAGTGCTTAACTGGTGATGCTTTTGGATCATTACGTTGTGATTGTAGACCTCAATTAGAGGCTGCTTTATCAAGGATAGAAAAGGAGGAAGAGGGAGTCGTTGTCTACTTGAGACAAGAAGGTAGAGGTATTGGTCTTATAAATAAACTAAAAGCCTACAGTTTACAGGATGGTGGATTAGACACTGTAGAAGCTAATGAAAAATTAGGTTTTCCTGCTGATCTTAGAAATTATGGAGTTGGTGCACAAATCTTAACTGATCTAGGGATAAAAAAACTAAAATTACTTACAAACAATCCTAGAAAGATTGCTGGATTAGGTGGTTATGGAATAGAAGTTATTGAGAGAGTTCCTTTAGTAATTTGTCCAAACGATAATAATGCAGAATATTTGAGTGTAAAAAAAACGAAGCTAGGCCACATGATTGATCCAGATAATCCTAATTCCAGGAATATCGATCCATTTATATCAATTTTTCTTGACGGAAAATATAAATCTATTGATCTAGTTCCAATAAAAAATAACGTTATTAAATTCTGTAGTGATAAGAATATTAGTATAAAACTAGAAAGTACTCCAAGATTATTAGCCTTTTGGAATAGACCAAAATTAATTTGGCGAATTTTGCATGATCAAAATAGAACCAATTCAAACATAACAGATGAAGAAATAAAGAATATAGAATTATTTATTCAGTTTTTATCTAATTATGAAAATAGTACAAAGATTGGAATTATTGTTTCTAGAAACATTGAACAAGCATTACACCCAAAAAGTAGCATTAAATTAATCAATACTAAATTTTCAATAAATAATGAAATCTTGTATTCATCTACAAGAAAATTTAATCTAGATAAAGAGACATTTAGTATAGTTTTTGAAGGTTAATTTACTATTTTAAGGTTGCTTTCAGAATTTTTGATCCATTAGTAAGTTTTAGCACTACATCCATATCATCAGTTTTACCAAAAACTGTATGAACTCCATCGAGATGAGGCTGTGGTTCATAAACTATGAAAAACTGACTTCCACCTGTATCCTTTCCTGCATGAGCCATAGAAAGTGAGCCTTTTAGATGTTTATTAGAATTAATTTCACATTTTATATTATATCCAGGACCACCAGTTCCAGGCATACCTGATGCTCCATTACGAGTATTTGGACATCCACCCTGAGCCATAAATCCAGGAATAACTCTGTGAAATGCTAGACCATCATAAAAACCATCACTAATTAGGCTCGTGAAATTTTTAACTGTATTAGGTGCATCGTCAGAGAAAAATTCAATATTAATGTTCCCAACTTCTGTTTCAAATAATGCAGTTGTCATGTTTTATTTGTTTAGTAATTAATAAATATTTTAATAGCTAAAGCAACTTTTCAAGGTTTTCCTTAATAGTGTTTATATCAATGCTATCTTTATTACTGTTTTTCTCTTCCTCCCAATTTTCAACTTCTAGGTTTTTCTGGGGTGGTGAAATTAATAACCTATCTTCAGCGGTTTTAGGTACAAAATTTTTTTCTACTAGTTTGTATTCATAATCTAATTTAATACAGAAATCTTTTATTTCCTCTATATTAATCATCTCAACCGTTGGCAAAGGAAAATCTTGAGCTTCTAGAAGACCACAATATCTTGTTGCATCATCCTTATCTTCAAACATGAGAACAATGGTCCTTCCTTTTAGTTCGATTGAATGAATTCCTTCCTTATCTGTTCCTGAATTATATAAAAGAACAAATACGTTCATAAGTATCGATTTTACTATTTATATAGTATTTGATTAAGAATCAGAAAGTGATAATTCTTGTAATCTTGTATATAAAGCAATTTCTTCATCATTAATATCAGCAGGTATCACTACCAGGATTTCAACATATTGATCACCTACATTATCTTCGAATGTTAAGCCCCTCCCTTTCAAACGTAACATTCTTCCTGTAGATGATTTTGGTGGTACTTGAAGTGTGACATTTCCATCAAGGGTAGGAACCTCTACTGCACAACCAAGAAGAGCATCATGAGGAAATAACTCTAATTTATACAGAACTCTTAAACCATCAATTCTTAGACCACTTTCCGTTTGAACTTTTAACTGTAGATAATGATCTTTACCTCCTCTTGCAATATTTTCAAGTCTTAATCGCCATCCATCTCCAGCGAATGGAGGTGTATCAACTTCTACTACAGTTTCATCTTCAAGCTCAATTAAAATAGAAGCTCCATTTAAGGCCTCATCAGGGGTTAATTCTATAACTGTTTCAATATCTTGGTGGAGTTTAACTGGTGGCGGCTCTTCTGGAGAGGTTGTAGGGTATTCATAATGATTAAATTCATCATTATTTGTATTTATCGATTCATCCTCATATGGTTCTTTTTCATAATCATCGGAATTCTTTGGTGAATATTCATATCCAAATAATGAATCAAGATAATCTTCAAAATCAGGAAAACCAGTCTTAAAATTATTATTTTCGTTAGCACCATGGACATTTTCATCCCCATTATTTTTTCTTACATTAGGATCACTTAGATATTCGTATGCTTGGTTAATTAATTTAAATCTTTCTTCCGCATTAATATCATTTTTATTTAAATCTGGATGCCATTTTCTTGCTTCTCTTCGAAAGGCCTTTTTAAGTTCTTTATCATCGAAATCAGGGGGTAAACCCAAAATCGACAAATAGTCTTTTTTAGAGGAAGTAGTCATTGTCCCATGGATCATCGTCCCTAGAATTACCATACCTCGAATTTTTATAATTTCTATTCATTTGATTATCCCAAGGGTCATCATCCCAATAATCATCTGAAAAGAGTTCATCCTTTAATGATCCAAATGTATTTTTAATACCCTGTAAGGGATTATTATCAGTTTTCTTTTCAGCAGCAAATTTTCTATTTAATCCGAATAATGCTTCTTGTAGAGCACTTACTGATATTTCTAATTCTTGAGGATCATCGTCATCTATATAATCTTCAACATCTTGAATAGCCAATTCAACAGCTCGTTGTTGCCTTTCGGCCCCATAGGGGCCAAATTCTAATGAGGCATCTCTAAGTCTTCTCTCAGCTTGCGCAATCAGAGTTAAAGCACTATTTTTTCTATCAATAACAGCTCTTGTCTTTCTATCTTCATTAGCTTTTGCTTTAGCTTCTTCAATTATCGAATTAATTTCTTGCTCATTTAAATTAGAACCTCCAGAGATTGTAACTGTTTGCTTTCTTCCAGTTGTCCTATCAGTAGCACTTACTTCTAAAAGACCGTTAGCATCAATATCAAATGCCACCTGGACTTGAGGTATCCCTCTTGGAGCAGGAGGTATTCCTGATAGTCTAAATTTACCAAGGGATTTATTTTCAGAGGCTAAAGGCCTTTCTCCTTGCCGTACTTGAACAACGACTGATGATTGATTAGCTTCAGAAGTACTAAAAACATCAGATTGTCTTACTGGTATTGGCGTATTACGAGGGATGAGCACTTTCATAAGACCACCAATAGTTTCTAAGCCTAAGGATAAGGGAGTAACGTCATTTAGTAGTAAATCTTGTAAATCACCACTAATAATTCCAGATTGTATCGCAGCTCCAACTGCTACAACTTCGTCAGGATTAACTGATTGACAAGGATCATTTGGAACAAGGGTCTTCACTAATTGTTGAACCATTGGAATTCTTGTGCTGCCTCCCACAAGAACTACCTCATCAATATCTTCAGCGCTCCACCCAGAATCATCTAAGGCTATTTGCACAGGCTCTAATAATCTATCTAGTAAATCTTGTGATAATGATTCAAATATTTTTCTATCTATGGTTTCTTCAATATGTAACGGCCCTTCTTTACTTGTTGTGATAAATGGTAAAGATATTTTTGTTTTTTGTAATCCTGACAATTCACATTTAGCTTTTTCAGCGGCCTCAGTTAATCTCTGTAAAGCTTGTCTATCCCTTCTTAGGTCAATATCATTTTTAGCAAGAAATTTTTCTGCTAGCCAATCAACTATTTTTGAATCAAAATTATTTCCACCTAGCTGTGTATCACCACAAGTGGCTTTCACATCAAATACACCATTAGAAATTTTTAATAATGAAACATCAAATGTTCCTCCTCCTAAATCAAAAACCAAAACATTATTAGAAGAACTTTTTTCAAAACCATAAGCTAGAGCAGCAGCAGTAGGTTCATTTAGAATTCTATCTACTTTAATACCAGCTAATATTGCAGAATCCTTTGTAGCTTGCCTTTGAGATTCATTAAAGTAAGCAGGGACAGTAATAACCGCAGAATCAACAGTATCTCCAAGATAAGTTTCAGCATCATTAATTAATTTTCTAATCAATGAGCTTACTAATTCTTCTGGTGCATACTCTCTTTTTGTATTTGGACTAAGAACCCTAACGCTTCCATTGTTATTAGCCTTTACGTTATAAGGAACAGAAATACTATTCTCATCTAATTCATCCCAGTCACTACCAATAAATCGTTTAAGGTTATAAAAGGTATTCTTAGGATTTAGAACAAGTTGTCTTCTCGCCTGGTCTCCTATTACTATTTCCTTTTCTTTTGTAAATCCAACAATTGAAGGTGTAGTTCTAGATCCCTCAGAATTTGCAATAACAATTGGACGACCAGCTTCTATAACTCCCACTACAGAGTTAGTAGTTCCTAAATCAATTCCAACTATTTGCCCCATGATTTTAGATTGCTAAATTAAAGCAAAATTTACTAATAATTTAATTAATTTTTATCTTAGATATCTACATATAATAGTAAAAATCAAATATTTTCAACTTAATTTAAATAAATAAGATTATTTATAACTTATCAAAAAGATTACTATCTATTTTAAAAGATTCTTTAATGACAAAGGAGTTGATGTAGTTAACCAAAATAAACTAATATAAAACGGAGAGAGAGGGATTCGAACCCTCGATAAAGTTGCCCCTATACAGCATTTCCAGTGCTGCGCCTTCAACCACTCGGCCACCTCTCCCAAGATAACTATTTTAACCCTTGATCATCCCATTTTAGAGGAAAGTTATTTGAAAAAGACTTTCACAGTCACGATTAAAAATAAAGAAACCGGAAAGGTCTACCAAGAGCAAGTTAATAGTGACGACTATATACTTAAGGAATTTGAAAAGAAAGGTTTCAAACTTGCATTTTCATGTAGAAATGGTTGCTGTACAAGTTGTGCAGTTAAAATTAAATCTGGTACTTTGCATCAACCTGAAGCCATGGGTGTATCTCAGGCATTAAAAGACAAAGGTTATGCACTTCTTTGTGTAGCTAAAGCAACTTCAGATCTTGAGGTAGAAACTACATATGAAGATGAAGTTTATGATTTACAATTTGGACAATATTTTGGCAGGGGAAATACAAGAGTTGCGCCACCTTGGGAATTTGAGGAGGATTAACTATCATGTTTGAATTAAGTGAAATAGAGGAACTTGCAAATCAAGTAAACTTATCTAATTTATATGAAATAGCCAAGAATTCCGCTCAAATTGGTAATGAAATTTTAAAAGTTAATTACAATAATATTCAGAAAATATCATCAAAGGGTAGGAAGGGTGATCTAGTTACCAATGTAGATTTAGAAGTTGAAAATAAAATAAAAGAATATTTATTAGAAAAGACACCAAACATATCTATAAATGCAGAGGAATCGGGTAAATTAACCAAATCTGGTGATTTGACGTGGTGTATAGACCCATTAGACGGTACAACAAATTATTCCCATGGATATCCTTTTTTTGGGACTTCTATAGGTCTTGTGTATAAAAATAAGCCAATAATAGGCGCTATATCAGTACCTTATTTAAATGAACTATATTCAGCCTGTTTAGGTTTAGGATCATTCTGCAATGATAGTGAACTTAAAGTATCGAATCCTTCTAATCTTTCTGATAGTCTTCTTGTAACTGGTTTCTCTTATGACAGATTTGAGACAGAGGATAATAATTATTCTGAATTTTGTTATTTAACACATAAAACTAGAGGCGTTAGAAGAGGAGGTGCAGCAGCTGTTGATCTAGCATTTGTTGCGGCAGGTAAGGTAGATGGATATTGGGAAAGAGGATTGGAAGTATGGGACCTAGCGGCCGGTGCTATTATTGTTAAAGAGGCTGGTGGTATTATTTCTGATTATCCATCAGGCGAATTTAATTTAAGTTCAGGAAGAATTTTAGCTTGTTCTCCCAGCCTTGAGAATGAATTAAAAAATGAACTAGATAAAGTTTCTCCATTTAAAAAAAATCTGTATACCTAAAATTAGTTAAATATTCAAATGTCAGATATAAAGGAAATTAAATTAGTCGATGTAAAAAATAATTCAAACATCATAAATAATTTAAATAGTATTTATAAACTTTGGGGATATGAAGAGGTTTCACCCTCATTTATAAATACTTTAGAAACCATAAAAGGCCGTGGCGTTATTGACGAAAATCAGGTTGTAGGAATAGTAAGTAATAATTCATTATGTCTTAGGCCAGAAATGACAACATCAATTGTTAAATTATCATCTACAAGATTAATAAATAAGAAAAGACCTATAAGATTATTCACCAATGGAATGGTTTTTGATAAAAAACAAAATAATAAAAATTCATATAAGTTACAAGAAAAATTGCAGAGTGGAATTGAATTAATTGGATATGATACAAAATACCCAGAAATTGAAGTTATTAATATTTTGTTTGATTCAATCGATAATATTAATTTGAAGGATGGTTGTAATTTATTTCTACTAGTAAGCACCACAAAAATAATGGACTTGATACTGAACAAATATAAGAATAATAATTTTGAAGAAATTAAGAAAAGTCTGGTTAATTTTGATCAAGATAATTTATCTAAATTAGGAATAGATGAAGATGATAAATATATTCTTAAAGATCTTTTATTCACACGAGGAGAGCCAATTGAAATATTAAAAAAATTAAAAACTATATATGGTACTAGTAAAACATTAGATGACTTAAATTTTTTATTTGAAACATTATCAAAAATATCAAATAAATATGGTGTTAAATTACAACTTGATCCCACTTTTCAACCTCACTTGAATTTATATGAAGGAATAGTTTTTCAACTAATAGGGGATAATGGTAAAAATAAAAGCGTCATCGCAAAAGGCGGAAGATATGATGAGTTAGTAAGATCATTTAGTCCTAATGAGAAAATATTTAATGGGATTGGATTTACAATTTCAGTAGACATTTTAAGAAATTTAATTAAGGAAGAAAAGAAAGATAAAAAAAGAATTTTATTGATGTTTAAAGATTCTTATTTGTTAGAAAAAGGTATGTATGAACAAAAAGAACAACAAAAAAGAGGAAACGTTGCCGTTTTACATTTAAATCCATGTGATGACATGGCTAAAGCCAATCAAATTATGAAAGAAAACAATTGTAGTGAGATTTTGTGGGTTAAATAAAACCTTTTAAAAGTTTATTTAAGTTTTAAAATTCAAATATTGTTCGGACAATACTCCTAATTAAACTTGATTAACAAGTTTTTAAGAAATAGTATTTAATATGTTTGATTTTTTTTAAATGGAAAAAGGCGAAATTCGTATTAATACCGAAAATATTTTCCCAATTATCAAGAAGGCAGTATATTCTGACCATGAAATCTTTTTAAGAGAACTTGTTAGTAATGGTGTTGACGCAATTAGTAAAAGAAGAATGGCCTCTATGGCTGGTGATTGCGAGAATACTGAGGAGGCTCAAGTAAAAATAACAATTAACCGTGAAAAAAATACGTTAACAATTTCCGATAATGGAATTGGAATGAATGATGAAGAAATTAAGAAGTACATAAATCAAGTTGCATTTTCTAGTGCTGAAGAATTCCTAACAAAATACAAAAAAGATAATGATGAATTCATAGGTCATTTTGGACTAGGTTTTTATTCAAGTTTCATGGTGGCAGATAGAGTTGATATATTAACTAAGTCGGCAATTGGGGAATCAAAGGCTTTCAAATGGTCTTGTGATGGATCGCCAAATTTCACGTTAGAGGAATCTGAAAGAGAAACAATTGGTACAGATGTTATTCTTCACCTACTTGAAGAAGAAAAAGAGTTTATCGAGCCTGAAAGAATTAAATCACTAATAAAAAAATATTGTGATTTTATGCCAATAGATGTCTTATTAGAAGGAGAGACAATTAATAAGAAAAATCCCCCTTGGAGAAAACAACCTAGTGAATTAAAAGATGAAGATTATATTGAGTTATATAAATACCTTTATCCATTCCAGGGAGATCCACTGTTATGGATTCATCTAAATACAGATTACCCATATGACATACAAGGAATTTTGTATTTTCCAAAGTTGTCAGGTAGAGCTGATTGGGAAAAGGGAGAAATAAAACTATTTTGCAATCAAGTATTCGTAAGCGATTCAATTAAAGAGATAGTACCAAAATACCTTTTACCTCTAAGAGGAGTTATTGACTCTACAGATATACCTCTAAATGTTAGTAGAAGTGCATTACAAACAGATAGAAAAGTAAGGTCTATATCATCATTTATCTCAAAAAAAATCGCTAATAAATTGAAGGATTTGATAAAAAATTCTCCAGAATTTTATGCAGAAATTTGGGATTCAATCTCTGCTTTTATTAAAATTGGTGCTATCGAAGATGAAAAATTTGCTGATTTAGTTAATAACAGTATAATTTTCGAAACAATTTTAAACTCAGAGAAAGACGTAACTAAAGATATTGAAAATAAATCCCTCATCAAGTCCAATGATAAATATTTCACAACTCTCGCAAATTACAAAGAGCGAAATAAATTAACTGATTCTAAAAAAATAATTTATTGTTCAGATCTTATTGCGCAGTCTAGTGCATTAAACATCTGTTTATCTGATAATAAAGAAGTTATTAAATCAGATCCCTTAATTGACGCACAATTTCTTCCTTGGTTGGAAAGTAAAAATGAAGATTATCAATTCCAAAGAGTAGATTCAGAAATAAATGAACTAGAAGATAAAGAATCTAAAGAAATTGTAGATAAGGATGGCAAATCAAATACAGATAATCTTAGAGATACGATAGTTAAAGCCCTTAACAATGAGAAAGTAACAGTTAAAGTGCAGACACTTTCAAGTAAAGATGCTCCACCAGCGATGATCTTGCTTCCTGAACAAATGAGAAGAATTAATGATATGGGTGCTTACATGGAACAAAAGATGCCTGGCTTACCTGAATATCATGTGCTCTTAATTAACAAAGAACATCCACTTATTGTTGGTCTTAATAAAATTACAGGCAACAAAATAATTATTGATGAAAAAGATCCTATTGAAAATCCATTGGCATCAAAAATAGCAAATCATGTCTACGATATGGCTAAGCTTTCCGTTGGTGGATTAGATCAAGAACAGATAATTAATTTGCAAAATAATAATGCCGAATTAATTTCAGAACTACTAAATTCAACAAATTGAGTCATGTGTTAGAATTTTTAAAGATATAATTCAATCAATATGTCAAGAGTTTGCGAACTGACAGGTGCAAAAGCTAATAACGGGATGGCAGTGAGTCACTCACATATTCGTACAAAAAAATTGCAACAAGTTAATCTCCAAAAAAGGAGACTTTGGTGGGATGAAGGAAAAAAATGGGTAAATATTAAAATTAGCACCAAAGCCCTAAAGTCTATACAAAAAGTAGGTTTAGATAAATTTGCCAAATCAAATGGAGTTGATTTAAAAAAATTCTAAATTTGATGAAAAATTTAGTTGTAAGTATATTTATATCTTTTATTTTTTTATTTAATTGTAATTCTGCAATCGCTTTTGACTTTGCTCCTGAAGTTGGTGATTATGCTCCTAACTTTCAATTAGAAGGTTTTAATAAAAACATAAAATCAAAAAATATTTGGGAATTAAATGATTTTCAAGGTAAGTGGCTTGTTATGTATTTTTATCCAAAGGACTTTACAGCAGGTTGCACTCTCGAAGCTAAAGGTTTTTCAGAATTAAAAAAAGATTTTTCAAAATATAATGCTGAAATTGTTGGCATTAGTGCTGATAATCAAGATTCCCATGAAAGTTTCTGCAGCGAGAAATCCATAAACTACACTTTATTATCTGATGCTGACGGAATTATTAGTAATAAATATGGTTCATGGATTCCTCCATTCTCAGATAGAAATACTTTTTTGATTTCTCCAGATGGGAAAATTTCTTATAGATGGATAAGTGTTTTACCCATAAATCATGCTAAAGAAGTTCTAAACGTTTTAAAGAAAAAAATATAAAATTTTGCACGAATTATCATTTGGAACTTGGTTAATACATATCTCTTCAGTTATAGAATGGATTTTTGCAATATTAGTCATAAACAAAATTTCTACATATAAGAAATATAATTTATTTTTTTGGTTAAGCCTTGCTATGGTCCCAAACTTAATAGGAGCTATGTGTGCGATTACCTGGCATATCTATGACAACAAAGAAAATCTTTACGGTCTAGTATCACTTCAAGGAATATTTACATTTATAGGAAATTCAACATTAGCCTTAGCTGCAATAATAATTTTTAAAGGAGAAGAGACTTATGAATGATTTATTTTTTAAATTTATAGAAAAATTAGGTTTAATTGATAACTCATTCTTGTTCGCAGTATCCATAATTCCATATGCAATATTTTTGTTTTATCTATATAAAATCAAATCTGTTAATAATTTTGTAAAAACAGGATTTTCCTTAACTGTTTTATTCGTATTCATTACTATATTGGTATCTATCTTCACACTAAATTTTTATGATAAAACCCTTGTTGAGGTTGACTTCCTGCATGGCTTTGCAGAATCCTTCCTAACTCTAAGTGATTTTGTTATTTTGTTTGGATTTATAAAGTTGTTAAATAGCTTAGAAGTAAACAACTCTTAAGACCTTTTACAATTTTGTGTTTTTTAGGTAAAAGTATTAGAGAATATATGAAAATAACGAATTTTTATGTTTACTACATTATTTGCAGCTGCAGATCCAGCAACTTTTTCTTGGTCTCCAAAGTGTGCCGTCGTAATGATTGCATGTAATGTTTTTGCTTATGCAATTGCTAGAGCAACAATAAGAAAACCTAATGAAGGTTTTGAAATACCTAATTCAAAATTCTATGGTGGTTTAAGTCACGCATCAGTTGTAGGTGCTAATTGCCTAGGTCATATTTTCGGAATTGGAGCAATCTTAGGATTAGCCTCAAGAGGTGTTTTATAAATATTTATTTATTAAATTTTTAATTAACTAACTTAAATTTTTTAACAATTTTATCTGCCATCTGATCAGGCATAAGTCCTAGTTTTTCTTTACTCTGATCAGGTGAAGCATGATCAACTAAAACATCAGGTATACCTATTCTGTATACAGAAACGTTTATTTCATTATCGTTAAATAATTCAACTATTGCGGAACCAAATCCCCCTATTAAGGTTCCTTCTTCCATGGTTACAACTTTTTGAATACTACTTGCTAAAGGCATAATAAGATTTTTATCGAGAGGTTTAACAAATCTTGCATTAACAATGCATGCATTAATGTTCATATTTTTTAAGATCTTTGATGTTTCTATTGCTGAGGCGACCATTGAACCATAAGCAATAATTAAAATATCTTCTCCTTCTTCAAGTATTTCAGCTTCGCCTATATTCAAAGGTTCCCAACCCTCATCCATTACAGCCACTCCTAATCCAGATCCTCTGGGTATTCTTAGAGCTGTAGGACCATTATGGTTTATTGAAGTTATTAACATTCTCTGTAATTCAGACTCATCCTTTGGAGCCATTAATACAAAATTAGGTATAGATCTCATATAACTGATATCGTATTGACCTTGGTGTGTGGGACCGTCAGCTCCAACTATCCCAGCTCTATCAAGGACGAATGATACAGGTAGATTTTGTATCCCTACATCATGTATTAATTGGTCGAAAGCACGTTGAAGAAAAGTACTATAAATAGCTACAACAGGTTTAAGACCATCGCAAGACATTCCTGCCGCAAGAGTAACTGCATGTTGTTCTGCTATTCCTACATCGATATATTGATCAGGGATATTTTTTTGCAATATATCTAAACCAGTACCTGTAGCCATTGCAGCGGTAATACCCACGACTTTGCTATCTTGCTCACATATTTTTAATAAAGTTTGACCAAATATTTTACTATAACTAACAGGTTTAGGTTTCTTTGATGGAATAGATTTACCAGTTGTAAGATCAAAAGCAGACTGTGCATGATATCCAACCTGATCGGCTTCTGCATATGGGTAACCCTTCCCTTTTGTAGTGACAACATGAACGAGTACAGGTCTTTTAAGTTTATGGGCAGCGTTAAAGGTCTTAACTAAGTTACCAATATCATGACCATCAATTGGACCCATATATGTAAATCCAAGCTCTTCAAAAACAGCTCCAACTTTTGGCACAGAAAGTCGTCTCACGCTTCCTTTAATATTTTTGAGTTCTTCTGGGATATCCTTACCGATTAAGGGAATATTTTTTACACTTTCTTGAACACTATCGGACAAAAATTGCAATGGTGGACTTACTCTTACCTTATTTAAGTAAGATGAAAGGGCTCCAACCGGAGGTGAAATAGACATGTCATTATCGTTCAATACTACAACTAAGGGAGTATTTGGTAAGTGACCTGCATGGTTTATAGCTTCTAATGCCATTCCTCCAGTTAGTGCTCCATCTCCAATAACAGCGACACATTTATAATTTTCTCCTTTTCTATCTCTCGCTATTGCCATTCCTAAAGCAGCAGAAATAGAAGTACTTGCATGTCCAGCTCCAAAATGATCAAATTTACTTTCACTTCTTTTTAGATATCCAGCGATTCCATTTTGTTGCCTTAGAGAATCAAATTGACTGAAACGTCCTGTAATTAATTTATGAGGGTAACCTTGATGTCCTACATCCCAAACAACTTTGTCAAAATCAAGATCAAGAGTTTGATATAAAGACAATGTCAACTCAACTACACCTAATCCAGGACCAAGATGTCCTCCACTGGTAGATACTACCTGAAGATGTCTTTCTCTAATTTGACAAGCAATTTCCTCTAATTGTGAAACTGTTAAGCCATGAAGTTGATTTGGATGACTTAACTCACTTAATAGCATTTAACAAAAATTGGTATCTATATAATCTAAAACGCCGAGGTGCAAAATGAGTATTTTTTTTGAAATAGATCATGTAATGTTTTATTAGATTAATAAATAATGCTAAAAATATATATATGAATGATTATTTTAAAAAAATACTTCAAGCTGAAGTCTATGAAGTAGCAAAAAAAACACCACTAGAGAAAGCTAATAATTTAAGTAAAACACTTAATAATGAAGTTTTTCTAAAAAGAGAAGATCTTCAGGATGTATTTTCATTCAAAATAAGAGGTGCATATAACAAAATGAGTAAGCTCACTAATTCACAGCTTGCTAAGGGGGTAATTACTTCTAGTGCTGGTAATCATGCTCAAGGGGTTGCACTTAGTGCCCTTAAGTTAAATTGCGAAGCAACTATATTAATGCCCATTACCACACCTCTAGTAAAAGTTAATGCAGTAAAAAATTTAAAAGCAAAAGTTATATTATATGGCGATAACTATGATGAAACTTACAAAGAGGCAATAAGGATAAGCCAAGAAAGAAATTTATGTTTTATTCACCCTTTTGATGATCCAGAAGTAATAGCAGGTCAAGGAACTATAGCTATAGAACTTGAACAGCAGCTTAAGGAAAAACCCTATGCTATTTATATTGCTGTAGGCGGTGGGGGCTTGATATCAGGAATATCTTTATACATAAAAAAAATATGGCCTGAAGTAAAAATAATTGGTGTAGAACCAGAAGATGCTGACGCTATGACAAAATCTTTGGAAGAAGAAAAAATTGTTGAACTATCTTCTGTAGGTCAATTTGCAGATGGAGTAGCGGTTAAAAAAATTGGTAAAAATACTTTTGATATTGGTAGAAAATACATAGATAAGATGATTAGGGTTAATACTGATGAAATCTGTGCTGCTATAAAAGATGTTTTTGAGGATACAAGATCAATACTGGAGCCCGCAGGTGCCTTATCAATAGCGGGAATGAAAAAAGATATTATAACTTCGAATCATTCAAATAGAAAAATGGTTGCGATTGCTTGTGGTGCAAATATGAATTTTGAGAGGCTTAGATTTGTAGCAGAAAGAGCAGAACTTGGAGAGTGTAAAGAAGTAATGATGGCTGTTGAAATTCCTGAACGTGCTGGCAGTCTAATTGATTTTTGTAAGTTACTTGATAATAGAAATTTAACTGAATTTAGCTATAGGATGTCGAATTCTAAGAATGCACAGATCTTTGTAGGGGTTCAAGTCTATGGTTTAAATGATAAAAAAAATTTATTAAATGTATTTAGAAATTCTGCGTACTCATTTATTGACATAAGTGATGATGAATTATCTAAAAATCATCTCAGACATATGGTAGGTGGAAGATTACCAAGAGATTTTAAAGAGATGGAATATAGAAACTTTATTGAACTTTTATACAGATTTGAGTTTCCTGAAAGGCCTGGCGCATTAATAAACTTCTTAAATAATATGAAATCTAATTGGTCTATAAGCGTATTCCATTACAGGAATTATGGAGCTGATGTAGGGAAAATTGTTATTGGAGTTTTAATCGATAAAAATGAGCTTTTAGAGTGGAATAAATTTGTAAGATTTCTAGGCTACAAATGCTGGGATGAAACTAATAACGATACATATAAATTATTCCTTGGTGCATCAGATTAGATTTAAGGTAAATTAGGAAAGATTTCGGTAATTAAAATCAATCAATCTGATCTAAATACCACGCCAATATCTGATATAGATCTAGTTACTAAAGTTGAAGCTGTTCTATATTTGAAAGGCAGACCAATAACAAAAAAGGATCTTTCAGAAATTACTAATTCTGATATTAACTCAATAAATGATGCAATTAAAGATCTAAAATATAAATACTCTAATCCCAATTCAGCTATTGAATTAAAAGCAGTTAATAACAGTTTTTCTCTCGAACTAAAATCTAGTCTTAATGAATTTGTCGATGATTTACTTCCTTCTGATTTGAAAACATCCGAATTAAGGACATTGGCAACTATTGCGATTAAAAAAAAGATCCTGCAATCGGATCTTATACTTCTTCGAGGTTCAGGTGCCTATGATCATATTAAAGAATTATTAGAAAAGAAATTCATCGTCAAACGTAAGCAAATAGATGGTAGATCATACTGGCTATCATTATCAGAGAAGTTTTTTCAAACTTTTGCTCTAAGTAATGAATATCTCTCAAATATAGGAAGCGGTAAAAATAAGCAGCAATAATAAGTAAATGTTAGGATGTAATAAATTACAACATGATAATGTTATCTGAGATTTTTGCAGTTCTGGGTCAAACTTTATCAATTTATTCATTCATATTGATAATAAGAATATTACTTACATGGTTTCCAGGTATTGATTGGAGTAACGGAGTTTTATCTGCATTAACTTCTATCACAGATCCTTATTTAAACATTTTTAGAGGTATTATCCCTCCAATAGGTGGATTTGATATTTCATCTTTGTTAGCTTTTTTACTTTTAAATGTTATTCAAAATTTAATTACAAATCTCCAGTATGCAAGCCTTGGTTATAACTGAGTTTATCTATTATCTCCAGATCCTCTTATCTTGCCTTTAGCAGCTCTTAACTTTAATTTCTCAAGGTTTTGTAATGCAACATCCTCTAAATTGAAATTTAATTCTGTACAAAGATTTGATATATACCACAAAACATCTCCCAACTCTTTTTTAATACCTAATTTTGATTCGTTATCAAATATTCCATTTTTATCTCTTATTACCTTTTTCACTTTTTCTGCTACCTCACCAGCCTCTCCCACTAAACCAAGAGTTGGATAAATATTGTTTGAACCTAAATCTGGATATTGTGCTGTTTCTCTAGCTTTTTTCTGATAAGTTTTAAAATCCATGACTTAAATAACTAACTTTGGGTATGGTAAATTTATTTATATCTAGCAATATTATCTATATATGTCGAATATTGATTTAAAAAGAAGAACAAAAATAGTAGCAACTATTGGCCCTGCAACTCAATCTGAAGAGATAATTACAAATTTAATTAAAGCTGGAGTAACAACATTCAGATTAAATTTCTCACATGGTGATCATAAAGATCATGCTGAGAGAATAAAAACCATAAGGCAAGTATCAAAAAAGTTAGATATAGATATTGGAATATTGCAAGATCTTCAAGGACCTAAAATACGATTAGGGCGCTTTAAAGATGGGCCAGTAAAAGTCAAAAAAGGCGATAAATTCACTCTGACATCAAATGAAGTCGAATGTACAAATACTATTGCAAATGTAACCTACGACAAACTTTCTCAAGAAGTTAGCGAAGGGAAAAGAATACTTTTAGATGATGGAAAAATAGAAATGATTGTAGAAAAAGTTGATACAAAAGCTAATAATTTGGAGTGCATGGTAACTGTAGGAGGGGTTCTTTCAAATAATAAAGGTGTAAACTTTCCAGATGTTCAATTATCAGTAAAAGCATTAACAGAAAAAGATAAAGAAGATTTACAATTCGGTTTATCTCAAGGAGTTGATTGGATAGCACTAAGTTTCGTAAGAAATCCATCCGATATAAACGACATAAAAGACTTAATAAACAAAAATGGTCACTCAACTCCAGTAGTCGCAAAAATAGAAAAATTTGAAGCAATTGATCAAATTGATACTGTATTGCCATTATGTGATGGGGTCATGGTTGCAAGAGGTGATTTGGGTGTAGAAATGCCCGCTGAAGAGGTTCCTCTCTTACAAAAGGAGTTAATAAGAAAAGCAAATTCATTAGGAATCCCAATAATTACAGCGACTCAAATGCTTGATTCTATGGCTTCGAATCCAAGACCAACTCGTGCTGAGGTTAGTGATGTTGCCAATGCAATTCTGGATGGTACAGATGCTGTTATGCTTTCAAACGAAACTGCAGTTGGTGATTATCCTGTAGAGGCAGTTGAAACGATGGCAACCATAGCAAGAAGAATTGAAAGAGATTATCCACTTAAAGCTATTGAGAGCCACTTACCTAGTACTATCCCAAATGCTATTAGTGCAGCAGTTAGTAATATAGCTAGACAACTTGACGCAGGAGCAATAATTCCTTTAACAAAGTCAGGTTCTACAGCTCGAAATGTAAGTAAATTCAGACCACCAACACCGATCTTGGCAACTACTACAGAGAGGAGTGTAGCGAGAAGATTACAACTTGTTTGGGGAGTTACTCCCATAGTTGTTAAAAATGATGAAAGAACAGCAAAAACCTTTAGTTTAGCCATGCAAATTGCACAGGAAATGAGGATTCTAAAACAAGGTGATTTAGTAGTACAAACGGCAGGTACATTAACTGGTATTAGCGGATCTACAGATTTAATAAAAGTCGGTTTAGTAAGAAAGATTGTTTCAAGAGGAATTTCAATAGGAGAAATAGGAGTTACAGGTAAAGCGAGAATAATAAAAAATAATCTTGATATGTCCTTAATTTGTCCAGGAGAAATATTATTTGTTCCAAAGGAATTAATGGATAATATTCCACTAAGTAAAGATATTGCGGGTATTATAACGAACCAAAATGTTGATGATGTTTACGCTTTGTATAACAAAAATAATAAAAAAGTTTCTACAATTTGTAATTTAGATAATATAATTAATCATCAAGTTAGTAATGGAGACCTTATCACATTGCAGCTTAATGAAGGTGTAGTATACATGGGCCAAATTGAAAATGATGATGCATTAGACAAATATAAATATGTCTAGGAATATCTCAATAAAAGAAGCCTTAGGTATGGCTACAAAAACTTTAGTATCGAACAAATTGAGAAGTTCGTTAACAATGTTAGGGATAATTATTGGAAATGCATCAGTTATTACACTTGTTGGACTTGGAAGAGGAGCTCAAACATTAGCAAAAAACCAATTAAGTAATTTAGGTGCAAATGTTTTATTCATTGTTCCTGGAAACAATGACACAAGAAGAAGAGGTATTTCATTCCCTAAAAACCTGGTTTTAGAAGATTCAATAGCAATAAGTAATCAAGTTCCAACAGTTAAAAAAGTTGCTCCTCAAATCTCGGCTAATGAAATTGTTCAATCGAATTCTAAAAGCCTAAATATTTCAATTGCAGGAGTTACTCCTGAATTTCTTGAGGTAAGAAGCTTTGAAGTAGATAAAGGAAGATTCATATCAAAAAGTGATGTTAATAGTGGAAGAAGTTACGTAGTAATAGGTCCTGATCTTAATGATGAATTTTTCAAAGATAAATCTTCATCACTAGGTAAAAAAATCAGAATTAAAGATCATACATATGAAATCATCGGAATATTAAGACCAAAAGGGGCTGTATTTGGAAGTAATCAAGATAAAAATGCTTATATTCCATTAACTACCATGGTAAATAGGATTACTGGCAAGGATCCAACATATGGTGTAAGTTTAAGCTTCATTAGTGTTGAAGCGATAAATAAAAACGCAACCAGTGCCGCTAAATTTCAAATAACTAACTTATTAAGACAAAGACACAAAATAATAAGAGATGATGACTTTGCCGTTAGATCACAGGAAGACGCATTGAATATAGTAACCAACATAACAAGTGGACTAACATTTTTATTGGCAGGTATTGGCGCAGTATCACTGGTTGTTGGAGGAATAGGAATCATGAATATTATGCTCGTTTCTGTTAGCGAAAGGACTGAGGAAATTGGTCTTAGGAAAGCAATAGGAGCTAAACAGTCAGATATATTGATTCAATTTTTAATTGAAGCATTGATTTTATCTACAATTGGAGGATTAATAGGAACAACAACTGGATTATCAGGTGTTTTTCTTTTATCTCTGTTAACTCCACTTCCTGCCACTGTAGGAATTACTACAACTTTTTCCACCATGATCATATCAGGATCAATAGGCTTGATCTTCGGCGTTTTACCCGCAAAAAGAGCCTCTAAATTAGATCCAATTGTTGCATTGAGAAGTTTATAAATAGATTTCATTATCATGCTCAATTTTTATAAATTAATTGAGATACTGATAAACCTTCAAGTACTGGTAATAACATCAATGTTACCTGTATATATCCCAATGCAGTTTATCGATAAATCTAGTAATAGTTTTGAGATACCGATAACATGGCAGATTCCAACTATAATCCTACTAACACTTATTTTTCATAAAAAAGTTGTTTTAAGAGCACTTTTTATATATTTAATTTTAGGTTTGTTTATAGCTCCAGTCTTTCATCAAGGAGGATCATTAGGATATTTGCTTACTCCGAATTTTGGTTATTTATTAGGTTTATATCCATTAATCAAAATAATTGATAATTTAAATACTAGAAAAAAAATAAATATTGGTAACTTTTTAATAAATGGATTTATAGCTATAGGAGCTTTGCATTTAACGGGAATATTTTATAACTTTATACAAATTATATTTTTCAGTCAATTTAATATATTTTTATATAATTTAGGGAAATACTCTGTAGGTAAAATTGGATATCATTTACTAATGCTTTTACCATTATTATTAGTTATTAAACCAATTACAAATTTTAAAAAAGTAAATAATGATTAATAATATACAAACAAAAATATATTTTCTTTCTTTAAGTATTTTTATTATTCTAATAGATCAACTTTCAAAATATTTAATTTTTTATAATTATAAATTATTTATAAATAAAGATTTTCTATTATTCAAATTAGATTTCATTAAAAATTATGGGGCAGCTTTTAATATTTTTAGTGGCAATAGAATATTTTTATCTTGTATAAGTATTATTTTTTCAATAATACTTTGTTATATTATATTACGTAAAAATACATTAAAATTTATTGATCTATATTCTTATAGCTTTATTCTTGGCGGAACTATTGGTAATGGAATTGATAGAATATTAAGAGGTTTTGTGATTGATTTTATAAATTTAAATTTTATAAATTTTCCAGTATTTAATATTGCTGATATATCTATTAATATTGGTTTTATTTTTTTAATTTACAGTATTTTTAAAAGCAAGAATTAATATGAATTACTTTAAATTCAAATATACAAGATATTTTATCTTTATTTTATTTCTATATATTTTATTTTTAATATTGGCAAGGATAATCAATATTTATACTATTTTATTTTTACTAATAACTATGTATATCTTTTATGCTATTGATAAAAAATTATTTAAAAAATTAGTTTATAAAGTTATATTCAAGAGTAAAAAGAATACTCTATCATTCAAAAATACATATGGGGCTGCCAAGATTAGTTTAGAAGGTATAGAGAAAATCAATAAAAAAATTGACGATCAAGTAAAAGTTGAACTTTTGAATTATCAAAAAAATAAATTAGAGTCACAATTAAAAACAGGAGATTATAAAGTAACTCTTTTTGGTGCTGGTTCCTCAGGAAAAACATCTATAGCAAGATCATTATTGAAAAATATTGTCGGAACAACATCAGCAAAAATAGGTACTACAAAGCAAATTAATAGCTATAAAATTCGTATCCCAATTTTAAAAAGAAACATTAATATAATTGATACTCCAGGATTATTTGAACCCTCAAAATTAGGTGAAGAAAGAGAAAAAGTAACAATTTTACAAGCATCTAATTCTGACTTAGTTCTTTTTGTATTGGATCAAGACATCAATAAATACGAAAATTATTTAATTAAAGAATTAGTAAAAATAGGAAAAAAAATTATAATCGTACTTAATAAATGTGATTTAAGATCTAGAGATGAAAATAAACTCATAAAAGAAAATATAATTTCTATAACTTCTGCTAGAAATAACAAAATTTCTGTTGTTCAAACAATTGCAGTATCTCGGCAATCACCCTATGCAAAATCACATGCTTTAAATTTAGTTCCAGAGGTAGGAAGTTTATTTAGAGAAATAATTGAAACACTCGACAAAAATGGTGAAGAGTTATTGGCAGATAATATCCTTTTTCGATCAAATAAATTGGGTATTAAAAGTAAAAATTTTGTACATGAACAAAGATATTTAATGTCAAATAAAGTGATTAATAAATATATGTGGATAACAGGTGGAGTAATACTAATTAATCCACTTCCAGCGGTTGATTTTCTTACTACTACATCGGTTAATCTTCAAATGATAATGGAATTATCAAAAATATATGAAATAAAGCTTACAAAAAATGATGCAAAAGATTTATCTAAATCATTGCTAAGCGCATTAGCTAAACAAGGAATACTTAAGGGGGGGCTTGCTATTATTTCTAATGCTTTAGCTACAAGTATGACTAAAATAATAATTTCCAAATCGATTCAATCAATTACAGCAGGCTGGTTAATAAGAATAGTAGGACTAAGTTTGATTGAATATTTTAAAAATGGTCAAGATTGGGGAGATGGAGGGATACAAGAAGTTGTAGACAAGATTTATAAAATAAGTAAGAGAGAGGATATTTTAAAAAATTTCTTAAGAGAAGCTATATCAAAAATTGAGATAAAAAAGTATTTTAAATCAAATAAAAGTTTGCCTCCATTTACTATGTAAAATTTGATAATTGATCATTTAGATAAGTTCTGAAATCAAAGATAGTTATAAAAAGTAAGTAAGCGATACAAATTGCTATAGATATAAATCCGGTTATTAATGCAATAATTTTTGATCTACCGAAATTCATTGAAAATCATCTAATAATTTCAAAAGTTCCTCAATATGAGAATTGTTTGTATTGTAGTTTCCCATCACAACCCGTAAAAAATATTTACCTTTAAATTTTGGTCTTGAAAGCATAAAATTACTTCTCAATAGTTCATTAACTTTAGTTTTAGTCCATAAATCCGTGTCTTTTGGGGCTAGTCCCTTTGGAATGAATGAAACAATATGTAAGGGACCTGAATATATTTCAAATTTATTTTTACTAATATTTTTCATAAAAAAGTCTTTTCTTTTTATTGATGATCCTAATATGTCTTCTACTCCTTTCAGACCTAAAAAACGTAAACCAAGCCATAGTTTTATAATTTCTGCAGGCCTAGAACCTTGTATTCCTATTTCCCCTCTATTTACGATACCTTCCTTCGATGATATGTATGGAAGTCCAGTTGAAAATGTATTTTCTAAAGTACTCATATCTGAAACCAATAACAAGGATGATGTCTTTGTAATCCCAATTATTTTTTGAGGATTTATTGTTATTGAATTAGCCTGATTTATTTTATTTAAACCCTCAATTTGAATAGAAGTTAAAGCAAAAACTCCTCCAATGGAGCCATCGATATGCAACCATATATTTCTTTCTTTGCAAATATCACTTATATCCTTAATAGGATCAATCGCTCCTCTTACAGTTGTTCCTAATGTTGCAACAATGGCAAAGACTTTTTTATTTTCTATTAAACATTGATCTAAAGAATTTTTTAGATTATGTATATCCATACAACCTTTATAGTCAGTCTTAATCTTGACTAGATTTGTATCATTGAGACCCATAATTCTTGTACATTTTATGAAGGAAGAATGAGCATCTTCACTTACTAGTAATACAGAATTAGGATCTGAACCTAATCCAGCATTATGTCGAGCTGCTATAAGTGCATTTAAATTACTCAAAGTACCTCCACTTGCGGCAATGCCTCCCGAAGAATTATTGAACCCTATTTTCTTAGAAAACCATTTGCATAATGAGTTTTCAAGCAAAGTCACACTTGGAGATAACTCGTAAGCAAGAAGATTATTATTTAAACCAGCAGCAATTAAGTCTCCTAAAATTGAAAAAATTAAAGGTGGGGGATCAAGGTGAGCTAATGAGCCAGGATGAACCGGATTAAATGAATTAGTTAAAAGGTATTCAATCTCAGAAAACAAATCTTCTGCAGAATCACCTTCGTCCCCAGGCATAATGCATTTGAAATTTTCATCAAATGATAATGGACCATAATTTTCAGCATTAGTAAACCATTTACAAAGACTTTGACTTGCTCTATTTAAAAGGATATTCAAATCGTCGTTAGTCCCTAAATAAGAAGGGAAATATATATTTTTATCATTAATTAAGTCTTCAGCCATCATATAAGATATCTATTAATAAGTCTATTCTCAATATTGTTAAATGAGATATATTTTTGAAAATAGAAATAGTAATCAAGATCAAAAGAAAGAAACAAAAAATGCAAAATATACTATATGGATGAATTCGATATTAAGAAGATCAAAAGAAATTGGAAAAGCAGAGTTACCAATCTGTTCAATAATTTTGGATGAAAGAGGAAGATGTATCGGGAGAGGTGTTAACAAAAGGAATATAAATAAAGATCCATTAGGTCATGCTGAAATAATGGCACTTAGGCAGGCATCTCTAATTAAAAATGATTGGAGATTTAATGAATGTACTATTATCACAAATTTAGAACCTTGTACTATGTGTTCTTCTGCTCTTATTCAAGCACGGATGGGTAAAGTTATTTTTGGGGCATATGATAAGAAAAGAGGTGGATTGGGTGGTTCAATTGACTTGTCAAAACATAAAAGTGCTCATCATAAAATGGAAATAATTGGCGGCATTCTAGAAGATGAATGTAGTCAAGTTTTACAGATTTGGTTCAAAAACTTGAGGAATCAAAAATAGAAAATTTCTTTAGCTCAGTATCAAAAAGGTTTAATAATCTGTCAACATTCTCTTCAGATGAATTAAAACCCATTAGTCCTACTCGCCACACCTTACCAGATAATTCCCCAAGTCCATTTCCTATTTCTATACCAAAGTTTCTTAAGAGATGATATCTAAAACCATCTCCATCAACTGCTGGAGGTATTTTAACTGTGGTTAAAGTTGGCAATCTATAATCTTCTGGTACATGTAATTCCATTCCGAGATTTTCTAAACCATTCCATAGTTTCTTTGCATTCGTGTTATGTCTATTCCAAACATTCTCTAAACCCTCATTGGCAATTAATCGTAACCCTTCACGAATAGCAAAATTCATATTTACTGGAGCTGTATGGTGGTAAACACGATCAGAACCCCAATACTTATTTAAAAGAGATAAATCCAAATACCAGTTAGGGACTTTAGTTTTTCTTGAACTTAATTTTTCTTCAGCTCTCTTATTCATGGTAAAAGGGCTTAATCCAGGAGGGCAACTTAAACCCTTTTGACTACAACTATATGCTATATCAATTTTCCATTCATCTATTAAAAGTTCTAAAGCACCAAGTGAAGTAACTGCATCAACTAAAAACAAGCAATTATTTTTTTTACATATTTCTCCAATTCCATCAAGAGGTTGTAAAACACCACTTGATGTCTCAGCGTGAACAATAGCAAATATGGCAGGTTTTTTAGTCTCAATTTCATATTTAATTTCTTCAATTGAAAAAGCCTCACCCCAAGGTTTTTCCATAACGTCAACTTGAGCTCTATATCTCGTTGCCATATCAACTAACCTGTCTCCAAAATATCCTTTTTTAGCAATTAAAATTTTTTCTCCCTCTTCTATAAAATTTGCTATTGAAGCTTCCATAGCGGCACTACCTGTACCACTCATTGGGAGAGTAAGACGATTATTGCACTGCCATGTATATCTGAGAAGTTGTTGGACATCAGACATCAATGAAATATAAGCTTCATCTAAATGACCAATTGGATTAAGCGAAAGAGCTTTTAATACCTCTGGATGTGCATTTGATGGACCAGGACCTAATAAGAGCCTAGAGGGAACATAAGTCTTTGAGAAATGAGATAAATTCTCTTCATTTAAAGCCGAAATAAGTTTTGCTTCTGTCAAAGCATTACATTCAATTAACTTTAAATTAAACTAATATCGTCCCATAAGCGATATTTTTTTAAAGAAATTAATTCAATTTAAATAATTAAGTAAATAATTATTAAAGTTATGACTTGAAACACTGAAAGAAGCTATCTAGTGTTGAAAAAAGTTACGTTTGATACATAATAAGAACCACCAACTAATTAATTTCATAGAAAGTATTTCAAAAGTTATGTCTAAGTCTCCACAAGATGTTTTAAGTCAAATTAAAGACGAAGGAATTGAACTCATCGATTTAAAATTCACAGACATCCATGGTAAATGGCAGCATTTAACTCTTACTTCAGACATGATAGAAGAGGAATCATTTACTGAAGGTCTCGCATTTGATGGTTCATCAATAAGAGGTTGGAAAGCAATTAATGCATCGGATATGTCAATGGTTCCTGATGCAAGTACAGCATGGATAGATCCTTTCTATAAACATAAAACCTTAAGTATGATTTGCTCTATCCAGGAGCCTAGAAGTGGTGAGCCTTATGATAGATGCCCAAGATCATTAGCTCAAAAGGCTTTAAAGTATTTGGAATCTACTGGGATAGCTGATACAGCATTTTTTGGGCCAGAACCAGAATTCTTCTTGTTTGATGATGTTAGATATGACTCAAAAGAAGGTTCCTGCTTTTACAGCGTAGATACTATAGAAGCTCCATGGAATACAGGAAGAATTGAAGAAGGTGGAAATTTAGGATACAAAATTCAATATAAAGAAGGTTATTTCCCTGTTTCTCCAAATGATACTGCTCAAGACATCAGATCTGAAATGCTTCTTTTAATGGGTGAATTAGGTATTCCTACAGAAAAGCATCACCATGAAGTTGCTGGCGCCGGTCAACACGAACTTGGAATGAAATTTGATTCGTTAATAAATTCTGCTGATAACGTTATGACTTATAAATACGTAGTTAGGAACGTTGCAAAAAAATATGGGAAAACTGCAACATTTATGCCAAAGCCTGTTTTTAACGATAATGGAACTGGAATGCATGTTCACCAAAGTTTATGGAAGAGTGGGCAGCCACTATTCTTTGGTGAAGGAGCATATGCAAATTTATCTCAAACAGCAAGATGGTATATAGGAGGCATACTTAAACATGCACCTTCATTCCTTGCATTCACTAACCCAACTACTAATAGTTATAAGCGATTGGTTCCAGGATTCGAAGCACCTGTAAATTTAGTTTATTCTGAGGGCAATAGATCAGCTGCCGTAAGAATACCTTTAACTGGTCCAAGCCCCAAAGCTAAAAGATTAGAATTCAGATCAGGTGATGCACTTGCAAACCCTTACTTAGCATTCTCTGTAATGATGCTTGCTGGTATTGATGGAATTAAAAATCAAATTGATCCCGGCGATGGAGTAGATGTAGATTTATTTGAACTTCCAGCTGATGAACTTGCGAAAATTGATACAGTACCGTCATCTCTAAATGATTCACTAAATGCGCTAAAAGCAGATAAGGATTATCTACTAGCTGGTGGAGTATTTACAGAAGATTTTATTGATAACTTTATTGATATAAAATACGAAGAGGTACAACAACTAAGACAAAGGCCTCATCCACATGAATTCTTTATGTATTATGATGCGTAATTAAAAGAACGAATTATTTTAAATAATCAATTTGAGAAATATCACAAAATATTCTCAAATTGATTTTTTTTTTGTTGGAATATAGGTATATAAATTGAAAAATGGCTAGGGATTCTATTTCAAAAATTGCATATAAAACGCTTCAACAAAGTAAAAGCATTGCAGGATTTGCTCACAAGCAGATTAGTTCAAGATTAATGAATTTTATTCTTCCGGATTCTAAGCTTGAAAATTTTGATATAGATAAGGATCTACTATTAAAAATCCAGGAGTCAATGGATCTATTAAGAGAGGAAGATTGGAATGATGCTGAAAAAAATTTTTATCCAAAAAAATTATTGTTTGATGAGCCATGGTTTAGATATTTAACTCAATATCCTAAAATTTGGCTAGACATGCCTATTACATGGGATAGGAGGAGAAAACAAAACTTTGATGATCTTCCAAAATCTATTGAAAAAGATAATTATCCTCAATATTATTTAAGAAACTTTCATCATCAAACAGATGGCTATTTATCAGATTTTTCAGCAAGTATTTACGACTTACAAGTAGAAATTCTTTTTAATGGAAGTGCTGACTCCATGCGGAGGAGAATAATAAAACCAATAAAAGAAGGTCTTAAAAATTTTTGTGATAGAAAAAAAAGTTCTATAAAAATACTTGATGTTGCAACAGGATCAGGAAGAACATTAAAACAATTAAGAGCCTCATTTCCTAAAGAAAAAATTACAGGACTTGATTTATCTGACTCTTATTTAAAAGAGGCAAGTAGATATATCTCAGATTTAGAAGGGGATCTAATAGAGTTAATAAAAGGTAATGCTGAAGAATTACCTTTTGCAAATGATAGTTTTCAATGCATTTCTTGTGTTTACTTATTTCACGAATTACCTAGAACCATTAGAGCTAAAGTATTGAACGAATTTTTTAGAGTTCTTGAACCTGGAGGAATATTAGTACTTGCTGATTCAATTCAAATAAGTGATTCACCTGACTTCACATCCGTAATGGAAAACTTCTATAAATCTTTTCATGAGCCTTTTTATTGTGATTACATAAAAGAGGATATAGATTCTAAAATAGAGGAAGTAGGGTTTAAAGATGTAAAATCTAATTCCTTTTTCATGACGAAAGTATGGTCTGCTGTAAAGTAAATAAAAACTTCTATGAAATATTGGGATAAAGATACTATTCAGCTTGTTCAAAGACTTAATGAAAAATTAAAGATTGATCATTCTAGATGGCATAAAGATAAAGGAAATAAATATAAACGATCTGCAGAATTGATTTCGGCGGGATTATGCCATTTAATAATTTCTAGTAACGAGAAAGAAACTATTGAATATATAGAAGAAAGTATTAAATGGTTAAAAGAAATTAACGTAGACCAACCTTGTCCTAGTAAAAATCACCTTTTTAAAGCTAACTGAAGCCTATTACCTTTACTACTCCATCTAATATCATCAAAACATTCATTAATAATGTATAAGCCACGTCCATTAACACTACTTATTTTTTTTGGTAATTTGAAGTCTCTTTTTTTTATTTCCAAACCATTACCTTGATCTTGAATTTGCCAAACACACCAATTAGGAGTAATTATTCTTCTTACTCTAATATTTTTTTTTGGATCTAATTTATTTCCATGTTTTACTGCGTTAACAAGAGCTTCATGTAAACCAAGTTTTATCAGATAGCTTGATTGAGAATTTTGAATAGGTTCTAATAATTGATCAATAAATTCACTTAACTGTAATGATGATTTAAATTCGTGGTTTGACCAGTTTATCTTTGGTCTGTTAAAAACTTTTTTTAAAATATTTTTGCCCCAAAATAAGGACATATTAATATTTTGAAACTGCCTTAATTTTAACTTATTAAATACCTAAATTTAAAGAATATTATTATGTCTTTCTGCAATAGCAGGATGCCGTAGGATGGAGTCCATAAGTCTTACTCCTCTGAGTTGATTTATTAAAGGCATATGTCCATCAGGAGCAGCCAATGACCAACAAAAAGATCCTGGATATCTAGTCCATAAGCCCTCTTTTTTCCAACCTATTTTCGGCCACATTAATTCATATTTTTTTCCTACTGATTTTAAAATCTTTGCCTGAATTGAAAATCCAAATCTACCAGTAGAATAAATATTCCATAATCTATCTATTGATTCTAGATCTTTACCTGACATATTCTTAACTTCACTATAGAAAACATAACCACGTTTTTCAGCTAATTTTCCAGCTAATTTTCGTAAATAAGAACTTGTTAATCTATCTGCCTCTTCAAATTTTTGCTCAACCAACATCAATTGCAAATCTTTATAATCAATATCAATATCTGAATATGTATTAAACCAATTATTGAATTTAGAGTTTTCAAAGAATTCAGGCTTAAATTTTTTTAAAACTTGCAATACCCAACCAGCTGCCCAATCATCTCCATCACTATCGAAGATATCAAACAGTGAAGGGCCAACATTAAAAATATTTTCGACTTCAGATTCTATTTGAGTTAATGAATTTATTCTTTTTCTTTGATTAGAATCTACAAATTTTTTTATTAGTTCCAATGTAGCATTATTATAGTTATCTTGTTCTTTGTTATTCATTTTAAAAAATCAATCTAGAAAAATAAAACTATCCATGTATTTCAAAAGAAAAGAACTAGAGAAATTTAGAAGTTATAAAGGACCACTTATAGATGTTAGAAGCCCGAGTGAATATTATAAAGGACACTTGCCTAATTCTATTAATATTCCATTATTTGATAATGATGAAAGATCTTTAGTTGGCACGATATATAAAAAAGAAGGGAGAAAAAAAGCAGTAATAGAGGGCTTAAAATTTTTAGAAAAAAAAATGGAATTACTTCTTGATAATTTATTCACGAGTATTGAGTCTTATAAAACTATTCCTAATAAAAAAAATGAATTTTTTATCAGAATATACTGCTCTAGAGGAGGAATGCGTTCACAAAGCGTTGCTTGGTTACTAGAAAAATATAAATTAAATCCAATAACACTTAATGGAGGATACAAAATATATAGAAAATGGGTATTAGATAGTTTCACAAAAAAGTTAAAAATAATAGTTATTGGTGGAAAAACAGGAACAGGGAAGACAAGATTATTATCATTACTAGAAAAATATAAGTATCAAACTATTGATCTCGAAGGATTTGCTTGTCATAGAGGAAGTACATTTGGAGGTTTAGGAATGAAAGAACAACCTTCAAATGAACAATTTGAAAATAAAATTGCAGAAAAATTAAATTCTTTTAAATATTCTAAGAATATTTTTGTAGAAGCTGAAAGTGCAAATATAGGTAAATGCAAAATTCCTCATGAATTCTTCAATCAGATGAAACATTCTAGGAGGATTGAAATTTTAAGAAGCCAATCTAACAGGTTAGATGAGTTGATAGATACTTATAGTGTTTTTAAGAAAGAGGAACTCCAAGAATCTGTATTAAGGATAAAAAAAAGATTAGGACCGCAAAGAACTAAAATAGCTCTGGAATCAATAAATAATGAGAAATGGGACTTAGTTTGCAAATCAGTTCTAGATTATTACGATAAGTGTTATGAATTTGAAAAGGTTGGAAAAACAAATATAAAGATATTAGATTTAACCGACAAAAATTATGATGAAAAGATTCTAGAGTTAATAAATAATGTTTTATAAGATATTTACAAACGAAAGTGAAAAATATTTCCTAAGATAAAAGATTAATAAATGAATATTATGACAGCAAATAAAACTGCAAAAATACAATTTTATGAGGGAACTGATGAACCAGTTGTGCCTGAAATAAGATTGACCAGGAGTAAAGATGGTACCACGGGCCAAGCATTATTTTTGTTCGAAAAACCTCAGGCATTATCTTCGATTACAGACGGTGAAATCACTGGAATGCGAATGATTGATTCCGAAGGAGAAATACTAACTAGGGAAGTTAAGGTAAAGTTTGTTGATGGAGAACCTATATTTTTGGAAGCAGTTTACATTTGGAAGAACACATCAGACTTTGATAGATTTATGAGATTTGCAAATAGTTATGCCAAATCAAATGGATTAGGATATTCTGAAAAGAAGTAGAATATTTTGAAAATTGAATAGTTCATCATATTTCAAGTTATTAGTAATTTTAATCACTTCGTTAATAATATGGACTTTAAGGGATTTTCTCCTTCTAATAATTTTTTCTTTAGTAATTTCAAATATTGTATGTAATTTAAGTAATAAAATTCAAAAGGGATTGAAAATTCCTAGATCACTTTCTTTATTTTTTGTATTAACTGTTATATCAATAATAGTATTTACTATTTTTATTCTTGTATTGCCTCCTTTTATAAAAGAATTTAATGAAATATTAGTTGATATTCCAAATGCTTTATCAAAAATAAATATTTTAATAAATACAAATCTGAACAAGTTGAATAACCTGTTTTATGGCGAAAAATCAGAAAACGTTATAGACATATTCAATCTTATAAATAATGTAGTTTCCATTCCAGATGTCTCAACTATTGCAAAAGCTATTCAAGAAAGTTTTAAGAATTTAATAAATATAGCGGGAAATCTGGGTTCAGGTCTTTTGAAATTAATATTCGTATTAGCTGTTAGTTTGATGATTTCTATTGAACCAAAACAATATAAAGAAAATTTACTTTTATTAATACCAAAAAATTACCGCAACAAATTTAGAAATATTCTGGAAAAATGCAATATCGCATTAGCAAATTGGACATTTTCTATGGTCATAAGCTCATTATCAGTAGGTTTATTATCATTGATAGTTTTATCTATATTAGATGTCAAATATGTTGTCTCAAATGCATTAATAGCAATGGTTCTTAATGTAATTCCAAATATAGGTCCAGTTATTAGTGCTATATTTCCTATCTCAATTGCCCTACTAGATAATTTTTGGAAGCCACTGGCCGTATTGGGAGCATATGTAATTATTCAAAATATCGAAAGCTATATAATAATGCCATCCATAATGAAGAAAAAAGCAAACTTACTTCCTGGCCTTACATTAATTTCACAATTTGGATTCACATTCATTTTTGGTCCATTAGGCTTAATACTATCTCTTCCATTAGCTGTAGTAATACAGGTTTTAATTAAAGAATCATTTAAAGATATTTAAAAACTACTTAATTAATTTTTTATATAAATATGGATAGGAAAAAAGTATAAAGAAGGCTAAAGGATGTTTACCAATAGCAAAATAAAGTGAACTAAATGTAAAATGATCAAATAAAATTCTTATCTCAGTAGAAAGATCTATTAAAACTAAAGAAAATAAAATTATCAAATAGTAATTCAATTTCATAAATTTAGAAGGATAAACTCAGTCTTTCAGCAACAATGATGGGGCCAATAAAATACTTGAATAACTTCCAATTATTATTCCTAATGATAAGGCCAAAGAAAACCAAAATAGTGTGTAAGATCCAAATAAAATTATGCTTAATAAAGGGATAAGGGTTGTAATACTGGTAAAAGTTGTTCTTCTAAATGATTCGTTAACTGATAATTGAATAGTTTTGTTATAGCCTTCTTTATTTGATTTCAAATTCTCACGAATTCTATCAAATATAACAACTGTATCATTTACAGAATAACCAGCAATAGTTAACAATGACACAGCAAATAAACTATTTACCTCGACTGATAATATAATTCCCAACCAAGAGAATATACCGAAAACAATAAATAAATCATGGAATAAAGCTAATAATGCAAATAATGCATATTTTTTATCAAATCTAATGGTTATATATAAAGAAATTGCAAATAAAGAAACCAACAATGAAGTAACACAATTAGTTAGTAATCTTTTCCCAAGCTTTGGACCTATTAATCTTGAATCCTTACTCTCATAATTCAGAGGTCCAATAATATTATTAAGATTAGTAATAAGATTATTTGAGTCTTCGATACTTAAATAAGGTGTTCTTATTGAAATTAATTTATTATTATTTTGGAATTGTAATTTAATATTATTTAAAACATTTTTTTTTGTAGAGATCTCTCTTAAATTTTCCAAAACTGTATCAGTAGAAACATTAGAACATTCTGCTTCACAAACTCTTTCTATTCTTAGTTCATTTCCCCCGACAAAATCCATCCCTAAATTAATAGGTTTCTTATAAGAAGTATTAAATGTAGAATATAAAATTCCTAGGAGACTGAACAAAATAAGAACAGTTGAAAAACTAATTATCTTTTTTTTATTTTTTATTATTTCAAGATTGTATTTCATGGGGACTTAGAAAAAAATTTTAGTTTGAAAAATTATTCCTTGGCAGATAGAGATTTTTCTGCCTCAAAGATTGATATGTTGTAAAAAATCGCAAAATAGTTTTAGAACAATTTAATGAGGTAAACAAGCTTATTAATACTCCAATACCCAATGTTGCAGCAAAACCCTTAACAAAATTTGTTCCTAATAAAAACAATACAAAACAACTAAGAAGAGTTGTAATATGGCCATCAACTATGGATGAATTAGCTCTTTGAAAACCGCTATCAATAGATCTTGTAAGAGTATTACCGTCATATAATTCTTCTCTAATTCTTTCAAATATAAGAATATTTGCATCAACAGCCATACCAATGCTTAGTATAAGACCAGAAATTCCTGGTAAAGTTAAAGTTACAGGAATTAAAGAATACAGTGCCAAATTAAAGAAACCATAAAGTACTAGAGAAAGAACTGAAACAAAACCTAGAATTCTATAATTAAAAATCATAAATATACCAACAAAAATTAATCCACTAATTGCTGCATAAAGACTTTTTAAAATATTTTTGGATCCCAATAGAGCTCCTATTGTATTAGTTTCTACTATTTCTATTGGCAATGGCAATGAACCACCTTTAAGTTGAACCTCTAATTCTCTAGCGTCTTCAGCACTAAAATTACCGCTTATTGTTGCTGATCCACCTGTAATTCCAGTACTAACGAACTGACTACCAACACTAGCTTCACTTATTGATTCGCCATCAAGAATAATAGCCAATAGTTGATTAGTGCCAGCAATTGACTTTGTGATTTCTGAAAACTTTTCACCTCCTGAATTACTAAAAGTTAACAAAACTTCCCAATTACTATTTGTTTGTTCTTGTCTCCTTCCTGCGTTAATAAGATCCTTACCAGATAAATCTGTTTTAATAAATAAATTTGTAATTTCTTTATCAACATATTTTTTGATTTCAATTAACTTCCCATATAAATCATTACTAGTAGATATGTAATTCAATTCTTGTTCTAAATCTTTAAGATCATCTTGAATAACTTTTAAAAAATTATCATCATTTTGACTTTTTTCTGCAAAAGAAAATTGTTCAATTAATTCTTTAATATTCAATCTCTGTAATTGCAGGATTTTTAAATCTGTAGATGTTCCTTCTTTTTGGGTTCTAAATTCTAATAAAGCAGTCTTACCTAATACCCTTGAAGCAACTAATGGATTTTGTTCACCTGGTAATTCTAAAATCAATTGATCTCCACCGAGGGTTTGCAAATTAGATTCAGAAACTCCTAAATTGTTAACGCGCTTATCTATAACCGAATTGACTGCTTCAAGTTCATCCCTTGTTACGTTACCTTCCTCTTTAATAATTTGAAGTGTAAGTTGAGAACCCCCTTGTAAATCCAATCCCAACTGTAAGGGATAATTTATTAATAAATAAACTGATAGAGTAAGTAGAAATATAATAAAAAAAAGCCAACCTTGCCTTCTTTTCATTGTTTATAAACTACCACTAATTAAGTCTTCAACTTTTTCAACTATTTGATGTGGTTGGATAATTGTCAAATTCTCAAGATTTCCATTATAAGGAGTTGGAATATCCTGACTAGATAATCTAATTGGTCGGGCATCAAGATCATCAAAACACTCTTCTGTTATCAAGGCAATTAATTCTGCACCAATCCCACCAGTCTTCATACATTCTTCAACAATAATTACTTTATTTGTTTTTCTTATTGATTTTGAAATAGTATCCATATCAAATGGTTTTAAACTTATTAAATCTATTAACTCAACATCTATTCCTTTTTTTTCTAATTCTTCAACAGCTTTAAGGCAGTGATGTCTCATTCTTGAATAAGTCAATAATGTAATATCTTGCCCTTCTTTTACAACGTCAGCCTGATCTAAAGCGCAGGTATAATCACCCTCAGGTAATTCTTCAGATAAGTTGTATAAAAGAACATGTTCGAAAAACAGAACCGGATTATCATCTCTGATAGCTGCTTTCATTAAACCTTTAGCATTTGTAGGTGTACTACATGAAACAATCTTTATGCCAGGAACTGCATGAAAATATGCTTCAAGTCTTTGACTGTGCTCAGCACCAAGTTGACGACCAACTCCTCCAGGTCCTCGAACTACTGCTGGTATTTTATAATTCCCCCCACTTGTATATCTAAGCATACCCATATTATTTGATATCTGATTAAAAGCTAAAAGCAAAAAACCCATATTCATTCCTTCTACTATTGGTCTTAAGCCAGTCATTGCTGCACCCACAGCCATACCCGTAAAACTATTTTCTGCAATTGGAGTATCTAAGACCCTTAACTCTCCGTATTTTTCATATAAATCCTTAGTTACCTTATAAGATCCTCCATATTGGCCAACATCTTCCCCCATAACGCAAACATTTACATCATTCTCCATTTCTTCATCAATTGCTTCTTTCAAAGCATTAAATAATAATGTTCCAGCCACAATTAATTACCTAATTAATCACATATATAATCCTACCACTTAGAATAATTCATCCTCCTTCAGCGAAGGTTATGAGTAGTAATATTGATAAAATCATTCCAGGTGACAGCAAAAGGACTAAAAGGCCTAAGTCATGTAAAGACATTCAAAGAAAGTGTTTTCTTAATAATATTGGCAATTCAATTTTTCTTCAGAAAAAAACTGCGAATAAATACAATAAAAAGACCTATACCTATAAAAGCAAAAGAAAAAGTTAGCAAAAAAGATAATCCAATTATTAAGGTATTAATACTAGAAGATATATTTTGGACTATTTCAGAAGAATTAGATGGTTTATGTAATGAAAAATAAATTGCAATTTTATTACTTAAAAAATAAAAAAATATAAATAATAAAAAACTTGTAAATGATCCAACAATAAAATTTAATGGTCCTTTTTCAGGAATGTTTTTTTCAATATTCTTATTACTATTAACAGCCACAATAAATTTTTGGAAAAAAAAATTTAAATAAATATTATTCCCTTTCCAAGGAAAGTGCAAACCCATGAATCATAACCTTTATTTCTAAACAATTTATAATTTGCAGTTAATTCTTTTTTAGCAGTCTCTATATCTTTAAAGAGTGCAAAGCATGTAGGACCTGATCCACTCATTGAAAATGTGAGACAATTTTCTAATTTAGAAAGTAAATATAATGCCTGCTTTACAGAATCATTTTCATTTTCAACAACTAACTGCAAATCATTTTTAATAGATAAATGTTGATTTTCAAAATTTAAGTTATTTAAACCATTATCTCTTAAATTTTTTCTTATGTTCTCTATCATTTCTCTATCAGTAAGATATTGATCACAAAATCTATTACTGTATTTTTTATAAGTTTCAGCTGTAGATACTGATATATTTGGATTTTTTAAAAGAATTACTCCATATTCAAAGTTTGAATGTAATTTCTCCAAAATTTCTCCTCTTCCAAAACATAATTGAAGACCACCATTTATAAAAAAGGGAATATCAGATCCTAAATTAGATGCTAATGAACATAATGTTTCTTGATCTAAGTTCAAATCCCATAACTTATTAAGACCAACTAATGTTGCTGCTGCATTACTGGATCCACCAGCTAATCCTGCGCCAATTGGAATATTTTTTCTTAAAAATATATTCGCACCGATTTCTATATTTGATTTTTTCCTTAATAGATTTGCTGATTTAACAATTAAGTTATCATCAGATAAGCTTAAATCATTACAATCAGATTCAAGCTTAATTAAACCTTCATTATTTATTTCAAATTCTAAATAATCAGAAAGATCGATATTTTGCATAATCATTGCTAACTCATGAAATCCATCCTCTCTTTTACCAATAACTTCAAGGTGCAAATTTATTTTGGCAGGAGATTTTATATTAATTTTCGTTTTAGCTAAATCTCGCATATACTTAAATTTTTATTTTTTAATTTTAATACAATTTTCTGCAAGCTTAATCCATTGTTCAATTGAAATATCTTGTGGTCTTAAATTAAAACAAACTTTTGAAGATTCAGATAATTCATTTATCTCTTCATTTGAAAGTATTGAATTAAGTGTATTTCTAAGCATTTTTCTTCTTGAATTAAATGAAATTCGAAGAAGTTTATCTATATATTTTTCTAAACTTAAGTCCATTCTTAAATCATTTTTAATTGGTTCGAAAACTACTAAAGAAGAAAAAACTTTTGGAGGTGGACTAAATGATGAAGGCGATATATCACATATTCTTTTTATTTTTGATAAAAGTTGCATTCTTATACTAAGCGCACCAGCATTGGGACTACCTTCTTTTGACAAAATCCTATCTACAACGTCTTTCTGCATTAAAAATATTATTTTTTCGTAATTATAGTTTCTTATAATGCCCAATCGACCTATGAAAATATCCAATATCGGGCCAGTTATATTGTATGGAATATTTGCAATCACTTTTGTAATCTTCTTATTAATCGAATCTAAATTTACAGAAAGAATATCTCCCTGCTGCAATGAAAACTTATCATTATTATTGAATTTATCATTTAATAAATTTATTAAATCTTTATCTAATTCAATTGCATGTAATTTTTTTATTTCTGAATCTAACAACTTAGATGTTAAAGCTCCTTTACCAGGACCAATTTCTAAAATAAAGTCATTTTCATTAAGAACAGAAACTTCTTTAATTTTTTCTAATATTTTTTTATTTACCAACCAATGTTGTCCAAATCTTTTTTTTTGATGATAGTTTTTAGAATTCATCTAAAAGATAAAAAATATGTTTAAATTAAATATGAATTTATTTAATACTTTATATCATGAGCTTATCAAAAAAAAATTTAGATAAACTCAATAAATTTAAAAAAAAGAAAATTATAAATAATAATGATAATTTAATCACTAATTCATCTAATTCAGAAGATCCCAATAAAATTTTTTATTCGTTAATTGATAATTCAGAATCTTTAGAAGAGACTTCTAACGTTAATAATTCACAAAAAAAAAGTGAGCTTAATAAAATTAATATGAATTCTAGAAAAGCTAATTTCTCTAATAAATTAACAATCGAAGAGGAACTATATGATGAATTTAATTATCTTCTTGATGAATAATTAGTTTTTTATGTTTACTTATGCTTCAGAGTAATAGATTAGAAGTTTATGCTATCGGCAAAATAAAGAAACTTTGGATTAGAGATGGAATTAGTCAATACAAAAAAAGAATGCCTGAACTTATCATCAATGAGTTAAAGACTTTTAATATAAATAATCTTAGATCCAATAACAATATTATTATCTGCCTAAGTGAAGAAGGCAAGCAGTTTAATTCAGTAGAACTATCTTCTTTACTGTTAAATTTTAAAAATAAAAAAATTAATTTCTTAATCGGTGATACAGATGGAATTAGTTCAGATATAAAAGAAAAATCAGATCTTATCCTAAGTCTGTCTAATTTAACTTTTCCTCATGAATTAGCCAGATTAATCCTAATCGAGCAAATCTATAGAGCTATTTCTATATCAAACAATTCCCCTTACCATCGCTCTTAAAAAAGATTAGATTTAATCTAAAATTAATTTACAAAAGTTTAATAACTAACTATTTTTTGTTTTTTATTATATAGTACATATATACTATTAATTCAGGTCTTGGCTTCTTTTGATCCAGCTGCTAAAAAGTTAAAAATCCCCTTATTAACTGATTCGGTATCAGCAGGATTTCCTTCTCCTGCAGATGACTATACAGAAGAAAATATTGATTTAAATGAACATCTAATATCCAATCCGTTTAGTACTTTTTTCCTTAGAGTTAAAGGTGACTCAATGATAAATGCAGGAATTAAAGATAAAGATTTAATAATAGTAGACAAGAGTCTAACAGCCAGACCAGGGAATATTATCATTGCAATGATAGACGGGGAATTTACAATAAAAAGATTATCTATAAAAAATAATGAATTATATTTAAAAGCAGAAAATCGTGAATATCCTGATTTTAAATTTAAAAACCATATTGATCTACAGATATGGGGAGTTGTTATTTATTCAATACATAGCTATTTATGAGGATTACAAGTATTGATGCGATAGCTCTTATAGATGCTAATAATTTTTATGCGTCATGTGAACAAAACATTAATCCTCATTTGAGAAATAAACCAGTTGTAATTTTATCTAATAATGACGGATGTATTATTGCGAGAAGTCCTGAAGCGCGAGCTTTAAAAATTAAAATGGGAGCTCCGTATTTTAAGATCAAAGAAAGATTAAATAAATTAGATGTAGCAGTCTTAAGCTCAAACTACTCACTTTACGGCGATATGAGCAAAAGACTAATGAATTTACTAAAAAGATATTGTGAACAGATCGAAATTTATTCTATTGATGAAGCATTCGTCTCGATTTCTAGACCTAACGATAGAAATCTATATCCTTGGGCAAGGAGCTTAAGATCATTAATATATCAGAATCTAGGAATTCCCATAACAGTAGGAATAGGAGAAAATAAAGTAAGAGCAAAAATTGCCAATAAATTAGCTAAAAATATTGACTATTCCGCTGGAATATTTGATTTAGCTAGAACCGGAAATGAGAATAATTATTTGAAAAGAATTAGTGTAGATAAGATATGGGGAGTCGGGAAACAAACCTCTATTTGGTTACAAAGTAAAGGTATTAAAAATGCGAGAGAATTAAGAGATATGGAAGAAAATGAAATTATTAAGAAATTAGGCATCGTAGGAAAAAGATTGCAATTAGAACTGAAAGGTCATAGATGCCTGCCTATAGAAAAAAACAAGAAGTCAAAAAAAGAAATTCAGGTGAGCAGAAGCTTCGGTACTCCTATCACAAAATTAGAAGACCTAACCCAAGCACTAGCAACTCACGCAATAAAAGCGTCTGAAAAAATGAGAAGTCAGCATTTGCGATCATCTGAAATTAGAGTATTTGCTAGAACCAGTAAATATTCAAGTCAAAATTATCAAAGAAGTGCTAATAGAAAACTTACGAATGCAACAGATGACACAAATAGTATTTTAAAAATAGTAGTTGAATTATCTAAAGAAATTTATAATCCCGAATATAAATTCTCAAAAGCTGGAGTTTTAATGAAGGATTTAACAAATAGCGAATATTTGCAGCAATCAGTTATCAATTACAAATCTCAGAAAGTCTTAAAAAAATCAACAAATCTTATGAGAACGATTGATTTATTAAATAAAAGATTTAATAATAATGCAATAACATGGGCTATTACAAAAAATCCACAAAGTTGGAAGATGAATAAAAATTTCTTAAGTCGCTCATCTACAACTGATATAAAACAAATCCCAACTATAGTAAAGTAAACAAAATAAAATGGAATTTATAATATTTTTAAGCAAATTAGACAAAGAAATTCTTAACTTATTAACGAAAGCAAATTATAGAGTTGAAGAAAATAAAATTGAATGTCTCTTAAACAAAGAAATAAAAGGGCTACATAATTTTAAAGAAAATAAAATAATAATATGTACTGAAAATGCAAAAAAGAAAACAAATTATAGAAATAAAAAGCAACAACCAAATAAAGATAACTTCAAAACAGAAAGAGCAATAAGAAAAGCATTAAGACACGAAGCGACTCATGCGATACAAAAATGTAATGACAATAAAATAATAGGAGATATAAAAAAATTAGAAAGCAAATTGCATCAAAGTAAAAGAAAAGCATTGAAGTTCTCTAGTTCAAATTTTTCTGGGAGTTATGCGAAAGAATTGGAAGCTTATGTTCTTGAAGATAAGCCCAAAAGAGTTAAAAACTTGATTAAAAAATACTGTCTATAAATAAAAAATCTTTATATTAACTAGCGATGAAATTGCCACAACGTTGTTTATCTAAGAAATTAATATGTTGCCTTTCTAAATAATATAATTCCTGAAACTTAATCGCATCTGAATTTAAATCCTTAAAAAGATCGTCGATCTCTTTATGAGTATTTGAGGAACCTGAAGAAGAATTATCAATTAAAATAGATATACAATTTTCTAAAGTTTTTAATCTTTGAGATCCCCAAGACTCGATCAAGTGTCTACATCTTTTTAAAGAATTATATTTCTCAAGAAGTGATAAAGTTCCAAGTAAATTGTCTTTAGGATTACTCAGCAAAGTTATAAACAACTCATTTGGATTAACAAAAATATTAACTTTATTAGATAATTCAGGATTATTAAGAGCTAAGTAGTCAGGCAGATGTGAAATTAATTTAATATCCGTAAATTCTTTTTGAAGATTTTCACTATTTGATTGTTTTAAATTATTTAAATAGTTTAAACCTAAAGTATTTTGTTCAATTTTTGAAATATTTTCCCACAGAATTTGAATATAATTAGTACTAAAGCCATTAATTTCTCTTTTAAGAAATTCTTCACGTATAAATAGCCTAAGATCAGGACAATGCAAATAATAAAAAATTATTTCAGATTCGTTTTTCTCACGACGAGAAATTTCATTTGGTTGTTCAAATTTTTTGGATCTGCCATGCCAACGAAATCCCTTAACTTGATTTCTTAAATCTTGTTCAAACTGTATTGCTAGCCTAGCTTGTCCTTTACTTAATCGTTCAGAGACTTTTTGTAAGTAATGGGTTCTGGTTGATGATTGAGGTAATTTACTCAACAATTTTACCAATAAAGAAATGACACTTTGGAAAATTTCAGCTTTAGTTAAATCTTTATCTTTAAAGATCTGATCAATCTCCCAATCAATCCAAAAAGATGAATTATCAATTAAATTAAAATAATCTTCAGGAGTGTGGCTATTCAAATATTCGTCAGGATCTTTAAAATCACATAGCTGAAGTATCTTAAGATTAATTTGATCATGAAGAGATAGATTCTCTACTTCTTTAATGACTCTTTTTGTAGCTAATATTCCAGCATTATCGGAATCAAAATTCAAAATTATATTTTTGTTATCTGTACATCTACATAATTGAGAAATCTGATACTTATTGAGTGCCGTACCAAGACAAGCAACAGAATTAGTAATACCTTTTGAATGAAGAGAAATTACATCAAAGTAGCCTTCAACAACAATAGCTTTATCTTTTTTTCTAATATTGCTAGAAGCTTTTTCGAATGCAAACAACATTTTTCCTTTTTCAAATATATCTGATTCAGGAGAATTAAGATATTTGGGTTCCTGACCATCAAGAGATCTTCCTCCAAAGGCAACTACTCTTCCTTGCATATCATGTATTGGAACAATTAATCTATTTCTAAAACGATCATAAATCTTATCAGAATTATCTTTAGAAGTAGCAAGCCCTGATGCCAATATCAGTTTAATAGGAAATTTTTCCACCTTGGATAGGTAGTTAAATAAATCATTCCATGAATTAGGAGCAAACCCTAATTCAAAGTTATCAATAATTTTGTTATTTAAGTTTCTATTTGATTTTAAATATTTCATTGCTTCAACACCAAGAGAATTATTTAATTGAGATTTGAACCAATTTTTAGTTACTCTTAGTATTTTATATAGCTCTTCCTTCCTAGATAATTGTTTTTTATATGCTTCTACTTGGGGACCTTCAAGATTTTCAACGTTAACATTGTTTTTCTTCGCAAGAGAAAGTACAACATCGGAAAAATTTGCACGAGTAAATTCCATTAAGAATTTGATGGAATTACCACCAGCACCACAAGAGAAACAATAATAGAATTGTTTATTTGGTGATACCGTCATAGAGGGCTTTGTATCATCATGAAATGGACAAATTCCAACAAATTCCTTGCCTTTCTTCTTAAGAACAATATGTTCAGATATAACATCAACAATATCTGCCTTTTCTTTAACCTCTTGAATAGTTCTTGGATGTATAGAATGAACCATTGAGATTTTTATCAATAAATAATGATTTATTTGTTATAGTTCAAAATCGAATAAGAATCTACATAATTTCACAATAAAACTATTTATAAATGATAAATATCGCAGAATTAGAAAAAAATTTAAATTCATTGAATAAGTTAAATTTGGTTTTTGCGTCATTCTTTTTTAGTTTGATGACTTTGTGCGTAAAAAATATTGATAAAAGGATACCTATTTATGAATTAGTTTTTTTCAGGTCTTTACTAAGTTTAATGATTACATTATTCATAATAAATCTAAAAAATATAAATCCTTTAGGTAAAAACAAGCCATTACTTATTTTAAGAGGTGTTTTAGGAACTTTAGCTTTAGTTTGTATTTTTTATGCGATAAGAAATATGCCTCTAAGTATATCTACTGTCATTCAATACACATATCCTATTTTTATATCTATATTCGCTGGCATATTTATAAACGAAAAAATAACTCAGAAATTGATTTTTGCTTTAATTATTGGCTGGATTGGAATATTAGTTATTTTAAATCAAACTCATTTATCAAGTATAAACGTTGAAATTGATAATATTTCGATTGTAATAGCATTTCTAGGATCAATTTGTACCGCATTAGCTTACGTTACAGTGAAAAAACTATCATTTACTGAAGATATCTATGTAATTATTGAATATTTTCCACTTGTTTCTTTTATAACTTTATTACCAATTGTATTAATCAACTGGGTTACCCCAAATTGGAATGAAATAGTTTGGATCATAGGCATTGGGTTATTTACTCAATTAGGTCAAACCTTCTTGACTATAGGATTAAAAAACTTACCTGCGTCTGAAGCCTCGATCATTAACTATTTACAAGTATTATTTGGATCAATATGGGGGGTTTTATTTTTCAGTGAAATTATAAACATTAATTTTTTACTAGGAGCTTCACTAGTTTTATTAGGAACTATTATATCTACTACCAAAATAATCAAAAGGACATAGAATGTTAATAGAATTAAAAAAAAAGTGAAACTCTTTTCCTTAACTTTGTTGTTTTGTTTTTTTCCTATTCTTAAAGTAAATGCAACAACTCCAAAGTCAGTAACTTGTACAAGAACTGAATATAGAGAGGAATATATACCCGGAACAAAATCAAATCCAGGTTATGTAAGAAGCTATGAAGTGGATGTTGAAATACCCTGTGGAGGTCAAACTCAAGCAGGGAAAGTTGATAATAATGACTGTAGTGAGGGTTCTGTTATTGGAGGACTTCTCGGAGCTGGGATAGCACTTTCCTCCTCTAGAGGTAAAGATAGATTATGGGCTGTACCTGTTGGTGGAACTGCAGGAGCATTAATTGGATGTCAAGTGGATGGTGGTTAATTGATTAGTTGGATAAGTGGAGAACTTGTTGAATCATGGCAAACAAATCAAAAATTTTTTGTTTTAATAAATTGCCAAGGATTAGGGTATGAAGTTCAAATATTAGAACCATTTTTTCTAAAATTAAGATCAAATCAGATCTCAAATAAAGAAATAACTCTTTGGATAAAACACATTAAGAAAGAAGATTCAGATTTATTATTTGGTTTTACATCGAAGAATCAAAAGAAATTTTTTGTTGAAATATTGAATATTCGAGGTGTTGGATCCCAAATTGGTATGGGGATATTAAATAAATTTTCCATTAGTGAAGTAATCAATGCCATAAAAACACAAAACAAAAAATTAATTAGTTCTGTTCCTGGCATAGGACAAAAAATGAGTGATAGATTAATTTTAGAATTAAAAAGTAAATTTAAAAATGAAATTGAAATTCAAGGAGAAAAAGTCATAGATGAAGTTGAGTTTAAGAATTATGAAACCAAAAAATTGATTGAAGACCTTCAGTTAATTCTGCAATCTTTAAATTACACTAAGAATGAAATTAAAAGTATTTTGCCAATTATTATCAAAGAAACTGAAGGCACTGCAAGAAACGAAAATACTTCATTTGAAAATTTATTGAAGTTGGCCATGAATTATTTGAACACTACGAGTAGTAATATAGTCAGATAACGTAGTAGAATAAATAAAAGAAAATTAAATTTTATGTCATTAGATACGGCTGAAAAACAGAAGCTTATTGAATCCCATCAAGTACATGCAACTGATACAGGCTCAGCGGAAGTTCAGGTTGCTATGCTCTCAAAAAGAATTACAAAATTAAGTGACCATCTTCAAGGGAACATTCATGATTTTGCGTCAAGGCAAGGATTATTAAAAATGATTGGCAAAAGGAAAAGATTACTATCTTATATTAAAGATCAAAATGTTCAGAGATATCAAGATCTAGTAAAAAAAATTGGAATCAGAGGTTGATTTCAATTAATGAAAAAAAAGCAATCTAAAAAAAAGATACAAAATAAAAAGAAAAAAACTTATTCTGAGAAAACTGCGTTCGCTAATCTAGAAAAAATATCTAATACCGTAACTACCCCAAAGCGATCGTCTACTGGGATACCTAAATATGTTGCTGATAGAATGGCAAGAAGAATATTTTTTACAGCAGGAATACCTACAATTTTAGGAATGTCGGTTTTTGTTATTAGCTACATTATCGTTACAAGAAATATTGCTGAAATACCTCCTTCCTCAACAATTGCGATTTCAGCTTTGTTCTTCTTATTAGGTCTTGCAGGACTTAGTTTTGGAATATTATCAGCCAGTTGGGATAAGGAGCCCGGATCTTTTTTCGGTATTGAAAATATTCCAATGAATATACAACGAGCAAAAGCAGCCTTTAAACCTGCAACACAAAATTTTGAGGAGAATGGTTAATCTAGGAAACTAAAGATTTCAAATTAACTTGGAATGATTTATCTTCTAACAATTTGCACGCTCCATGTAAATCACCAATACAAAACTGTTCCCCAAATTTAACGTAGGTAACACTATTTTTATTTCTTATTGCAGCTAAAACTGGAATCTTAATTCCACATCTACCTTTATCTGGTTTAAATTTAATCAAACAGTCTCTCAATTTATTTTGCACTCTTACATCTGATGCTTGAGAACTTTCAAGATTAATAATAAGCAATTTAAGGTTATCTATTTCTCGGCAATCATCAATTATTAATTGAGTCTTATCACTTTTTTTATCTATCGTTCCCCACAACAATAATCTAGTATCAGTCAAAAGAAATTCTGACAATCTGACATAGGTTTTAGGAAAGACTATTGCTTCGCAACTTCCAGAAAGATCTTCTAATTGAACTATAGCCATACTATCTCCTTTTCTTGTTGTGATCTTTCTCAAATCAGGGATCATTCCAACTAACGAGACTTTGGTCCTATCTTTTGTTTCTTCTAATTGCGAAATACTTATTGGTGATATAAGTTTTGCTGGCTTAGTTAGATGTTTTAGAGGATGATCAGATAAATAAAAGCCTAATAACTGCTTTTCTAACTTTAATTTCTCAATAAGTGAATAATCATCAACTTTAGCTAATTGTGAATCTGAAAAAGCAATATTAGAAAATTCTTTCTTAGAGTCAAATAAATTTCCTTGACCAGATAATTTATCACGATTTCTTGAAGAGGCCCACTCAACAACATGTTCAAGATCTGACAATAACTGAGCTCTATTCTTATCTTTTGAAAACTCATCTAGTGCTCCACAATGAATTAAAGATTCAAGACTTCTTTTGTTAAGAACATTAGAAGGCAAACGATCGCACAAATCCCATAATGATTTAAAGATGCCAAAACTATTTCGGTTTTCAATTATATTTCTTATTGCAGAATCTCCTAAATTCTTAATTGCAGATAGTCCGAATAAAATCTGATTATTCTTGATAGTGAAATCAACTCCAGAAAAATTAATGCTTGGTGATATAACTTCTATTCCCATGGAATAACAGTTAGAAATATATCTTTGCATCTTATCGCTAGAACCAGAATTTACGCTTAAAAGGGCTGCCATATACGCAACAGGAAAATGGGCTTTTAAAAATGCAGTTTGATAAGTTACAGCACCATAAGCAGTTGAGTGACTTTTATTAAAACAATATTCTGCAAATAGAACCATTTGATCAAAAAGATCATTTGCTAATTTTTCATTTACACCTTTCATCATTGAACCTTCTACAAAAATATTCCTATGCTTTACCATCTCAGATACTTTCTTTTTCCCCATTGCTCTTCGAAGTAAGTCAGCATCACCTAGAGAATAACCAGCTAGATCTTGAGCAATTTTCATGATTTGTTCCTGGTAAACCATAATTCCATAGGTTTCAGTGAGAATTGACTTAATAAAAGGATGTGGGAAATCAACCTTTTCATTCCCATTCTTACGATTTATGAATTTAGGTATAAGGCCTGCATCAAGAGGACCGGGTCTATAAAGGGCCAGAATGGAAGAAATATCTTCAAGAGAGTTAGGTTTAAAGTCTTTTACAACTTGCTTCATACCTGAAGATTCAAGTTGAAAAATACCTTCAAGATCTCCTCTCCCAATTAGATCAAAAGTTTTAAGATCGTTTTGAGGTAAATCATCAATATTTATTTTCTTACCGGTGGATTGATTAATCAGAGAAACTGTCTTTTCAATCATTGTAAGATTCTTCAGGCCCAAGAAATCCATTTTCAATAATCCAAGTGACTCAATATCATCCATAGAATATTGAGTAATAATTTGTCCTTCATTATTCCTTTGTAGAGGTACAAGTTCATCGAGAGGATCTGATGCAATTACAACTCCCGCGGCATGAACACCATATGTTTTATTAGTACCTTCAATTCTTAAAGCTAAATCTACCCATCTTTTCACCCTATTGTCATTAATATACTTATCCCTGAACTCTTGGCTAGGTGATTTTTTATCGATCATTTCATTGAGTTTATAAGGCTTTCCTCTTACAACCGGTATTAACTTAGCCAATTTATCGGCCTCTCCATAAGGAATATCTAGAACCCTAGCAACATCTTTTAAAACCGCCTTAGAGGTCATTTTATTGAAAGTAATTATTTGTGCAACTTTATCCTCTCCATATCGATTAGTAACATAATCAATAACCTCATTTCTTCTATCAATGCAGAAGTCGGTATCTATATCTGGCATAGACTTTCTTGCAGGATTTAAAAATCTCTCAAACAACAACCCATGCTCAACGGGATCTATATTTGTGATTTGAAGAGCATATGCTACAAGTGAACCTGCAGCAGAACCTCTACCTGGTCCTACTGGAATAGAGTTATCTCTAGCAAATTTGATATAGTCCCAAACAACCAAAAAATAATCTGGGAACCCCATATCTTTTATAATTTGTAACTCCGAAGATAATCTATCTTTATAAATCTCATCAACTTCTATAAAATCATTCTTTTTCATTCTCTTAAGAATGCCCTCATAGGATAATTTAGTTAGCAGAGAAAAAGAATCTGTTTCTCCGTTAAGAGAAAATTTTGGCATTCTATATTTTCCGAACAAATCAAATACTTCAATTTTTTTTGAAATTTCTAGTGTATTGTTTACAGCCTCTTTTATTGATTCATCATCAATATGATCTTTAAAAAGTTCAAGCATTTCATCCTCGCTCTTAATATATTCTGTTCCTGTATATCTCAATCTTTTTTCATCACTTATAAGTTTTCCAGTTAATACACACAGCAAAGCATCATGTGATTCAACATCCATATTTGAAATATAGTGAGCATCATTAGTAGCAATGACTTTAATTTGATGTTTTTTCCCAATTTTTAATAATTCGACATTTACTATTCTGTCCTCAATCGCTCCATGATCTTGTATTTCTAAATAAAAATCATCTGCAAATAATTTCTTATACCAAAGAGCTATATCCTCGGCTAAATCTAATCTTCCTTTCAATATAGCTTGAGGTATCTCGCCACCAAGACAAGCTGTAGAAATTATTAGGCCATCCTTATATTTATCTAAAAGAAATTTATCTATACAAGGTCTAGAGAAAATACCTCTACCCCTCATACCATTTAGATGACTAATCGTTGTTAACTTTACGAGATTCTTATAGCCAGTATAATTTTTGGCTAAAACAACCAAATGATATCTTTTTTCTTTTTTAGGTTGCGGATCATCTATAGAACCATTAATCACATACATTTCATTCCCAATAATTGGTTTTATACCTTTTTCTTTGCACTTCTTGACTAAATCAAGAACTCCATACATAACTCCATGATCTGTTAGAGCAATAGAGTCCATTCCAAGATCATAAGCTCTATCAACAATTTTTGAAATTTGACTTGCTCCATCAAGCAAACTGTAGTCACTATGATTATGAAGCGGAACGAAACCCATAACAAATCAATTTATATATACAAGATAGAGAAAATTTCTAAAAGATCTATAGTTTGTGATTAGAAATTTATTATTAATACAAATTTAGAATGAAGGTTTATTCTTAATTACCTGTGCATCAATTTCGAAAATATTTGCGGCATTCAATATTCTATTTTCTTCTAGTACATTACCTATTAATTGAAGTCCAATAGGTAATCCATTTTTATCAAATCCGCAAGGAATACTAATTGCTGGAAGACCAGCTAAATTTGCTGGAACAGTTAGGAGATCAGACAAATACATAGAAAGTGGGTCATTAACAAAGTCACCCTTCAAAAAAGCGGTTGTTGGACAAGTCGGGGTCAGTAAAATATCAACTTTCTTAAAAGCATTATCAAAATCTTTCCTTATTAATGTTCTAACTTTTTGTGCTTTCTTATAGTAAGCGTCACTATATCCAGCAGACAAAGCATAAGTCCCAATCAAAATTCTTCTTTGCACTTCAACTCCAAAGCCTTCAGCTCTACTTTTTGAAGTCATCTCTAAAAGATTAGAACTATTATTAGATCTATAACCGTATTTAACTCCATCGTATCTAGCTAAATTTGCTGATGCTTCAGATGGGGCGATTACATAATATGTAGCTATTCCATCGTTAAACCTAGGACATTCAATTTCAATTATTTCAGCACCTAAATTTTTAAATCTCTCTACGCCAGAAAGAACTGATTCTTTAACTTCTGGATTAAGACCTGGATGCACAAAGCATTCTTTAATAATTCCAATTTTTAAATCTTTAAGGGATTTATTTAAATCACATAAATAATCTGGTACTGGTTTATCAAGACATGTTGAATCAAAGGGGTCATTACCAGATATTGAATAAAGGATTTCAGCAGCATCAGAAACTGTATTAGTAATTGGGCCTATTTGATCAAGAGAGCTGGCAAATGCCACTAATCCCCATCTACTTACTCTGCCGTATGTTGGTTTTAGTCCAACAACACCACAAAAAGATGCTGGTTGTCTTATGGATCCTCCAGTATCAGAGCCTATAGCAGCAGAACATAATCCAGCAGCCACAGACGCAGCGCTGCCTCCTGAACTTCCTCCTGGAACTCTATTAACATCCCAAGGATTTGAAGTAACTCCAAATAAAGATGTTTCTGTGGAACTTCCCATTGCAAATTCATCCAAGTTTGTTTTACCTATACAAATACCTCCTGAAGACCATAATTTATTTGAAGCTGTAGATTCGTATGGCGCAACAAAGTTTTTGAGCATTTTACTTGCGCAAGTTGTTACAACACCCTTTGTGCAAATATTATCTTTGATTGCTATCGGCATGCCTGCTAAAGGAGGTAGCTTATCTTCATTTTGAATTAATTTATCTATGTTTTCAGCTTGGGATATTGCAAAATCTTTTGTAGTACATATAAATGAATTTATTTCGGGATCCTTAGTATCAATTTTCAAAAAAATATCTTTTATTAATTCCTTTACAGAGGCATTTTTATTCTTGATTTCATTTCTTATGTAACTAAAATTCATCTCTAAACTATATTCTTAGTATTGAAGATTATATAACAGTTAATGGTTCTTCTTTTTTACAACGAACTAATCTATAATTAATATTTGAAAAGCCTTCATCGGATAGATCATTTATAAAAGAAGGCATATTTTCTTTCAAGCTACGTTTAGTAAGAAAAGGACCGAACCAATATATGGCATTAGGATCTTCAGTTTCAATTTTAGCCCACCAGGCTAAGCCTAATTTGTTTCCAAAGTTTCTAATCAATTTTATTGATCTCTAAAAGACTTTTAACTTGTTAAATTCTATACAATTTTGAAGTAAAAATTCAATAAATTTTGATTAAATATATAAATGTATTGAAACAATAATATTTTAGAGAGAATTTCTGTCAGTCATTAATTAAAGATAAAAATATTAATTTGTAAGGTGAAATAGCGCTATTGCAGTAGCCACGGAGGCATTTAAGCTTGAAGTCTTTCCTTTAAGAGGAATACTTAAGAGAAAATCACATTTTTTCTGGGTAAGTAAAGAAATACCCTTATCTTCCGAACCGACTATTACTGCCAAAGGAGTTTTTTCATGAAACTTTGAAATTGATAATTGACTATCTCCAGATAATCCAATAATGAGAAAACCATTTTCCCTTAACTCTTCTAATGACCTATTTAAATTAACAACCCTACTAACGGGTAAATACTCCAATGCTCCTGCGGCAACTTTGGCAACTGTACCCGTTAAACCAGCTGATCTTCTTTGAGGAATAATAATCCCCTTGCAATCAAAAGCTTCTGCTGATCTTATAATCGCACCAACATTATGTGGATCAGTTATCCCATCTAAAACAAGTACGATAGGATATGCAGAGTTCTCTTTAGATAAATCAATTAAATTTCTAAGGGAAATTGTTTTTGAGCATGCCAACTGTAACGCGACACCTTGATGCGCAGCACCAAGAGTCAATTGCGAAAGCCTATTCCAAGAAACTTCTTCAATTAAAACTCCTTTTGATTTAAGGTCTTTTAATAAAATATAGAATTTCTCTGAAGAAAAAATTTCTGATGTACACCAAATTCTGTTAATAGCTCTTTGACTATTAAGTGCCTCAAACACTGAATGTTTTCCCCATATCCAATCATCAAAATTCTTTTTATTGACTGGATTAATATAAATATCTGAAGATTTTTTTAAAAATTCTTTATTAGATTTATTTTTTTGATCTGTTTTTTTTGACAATGAAACGTTACTTTTCTTTTTATAACCATCATTTGATTTGTTAACACCATTTTTTTTTGCAGAATTTCGCATGTAGCTATTTCTTTTGTTTGAAGAATTTGTATTTGAAAGGTTAAATTTATTATCAGAATTTTTTTTGTGCTGTTTAATATTTTTTCCTGAGTAATTATTTTTAGTATTCTTATTCATAAATTCAATCAGTTTTAATTTCAAGCTGTTCAAAAAGGTTTGATAATCTCTGAGGATCTTTCAGAAATAACCAACCTATGAGGGTTTCAAAACCAGTTGCCCTAGAGTAGATGGTAGGATCTGCAGACTTTGGGTACCTCTTTGTTTTATTTCTAGCACGTCTTATTAAATCTATTTCATTTGGATTTAATAAATGTTCAATTTGACTTAGAGATTGCGATTGAGATTTTGCTTTTACTTCATTAACTACTGATAAATGAAGTTCTTTTGATTTTAGTGGGAAATGTACATATCTTAGTCTTTGATGAAGCTCCCATACCGAATCGCCAAGCCAAGCAAGTTTAATTACGCCTATTTCTTCAGGTGTTCCATATGGGGTCAAGTTTTGAATCCAATAATTCAATTTTTTAAATAATTCAACGCGTCTTCGAGACTAGCTTTTAAATTTAGAAAATCTCCTAAACGAACAAGTTTAATCGTTTGAGCGACTCTCGAATTACCTACAACTGTAAAACCTAACTTCAACTTTTTACACTCTTTAGCAGTCTGAACAAGAGCCCCAAGACCAGAAGAATCTAGAAAATCAATTTTTGTTAGATCAATAACGAATGGGGACTCATTTTTTAAATTATTAGTTACGAAAGCCTTAAATTGTTTTTCTGAGAATGCATCAAGTTGGCCTTTAAAAGTAAACACAATAATATTTGTTTTTATTTCGAGGTTTCCTCTTAAAGAAACCGTTAGCTTCTGAAATTCTTCTATGACCTTAATTCCTCCAAAAAATTAATTTATTAAATGTAATTATCAAATCAAAAGAAAACAATATGTCAACATCTTTCTAACATTAGAGAAACAAATTTTTTAAATAAATAATCTGAATCATGTGGCCCAGGTCCTGCTTCTGGATGATATTGAACACTAAATATTGGCTTATTATTCACTTCCAACCCTGCGACAGTATTATCGTTAAGGTTATAGTGAGTTATTTTGACTATGTCTTCTGAGAGAGAATTAGGATCAATAGCAAAACCATGATTCTGACTAGTAATTTCAATTTTATTATCCTTTCCACAAGGATGGTTTAAACCACGATGTCCAAAAGGGAGTTTAAAAGTTGAACCACCCAAGGCCAATCCAAATATTTGATGTCCAAGACAAATTCCAAACATAGGTATTTGACCATATTCAATAAGGGATCTAGCTAAATCGATACCTTCCTTAACAGAAGAGGGGTCACCTGGGCCATTTGAGAAGAATATACCATCAGGCTTATTGGATAGAACATCTTTTAAAGAAGATCGCGAAGGTAAAACTAAAATTTCACAACCATAAGAGACTAATCTATTTAAAATAGATTTTTTTATTCCAAAATCAATTGCCACTATTTTTAATTTTTTAGAATTATCGGAGTATTTTCTTCTAATGTCAAAATGAGTTTCTGTAGGTTTTTGCCACAAATAATTTTGCTTTGTAGAAACTTCTTTTGATAAATTTAAACCTTCCATTTTTGGAGTTTGATAAATAATCTCAAAACAACTCTCAGCAGTTATATCTTCAGAGGTTAGGACTCCATTCATCGATCCATTAGATCTTAAGATTTTAACAAGAGCTCTAGTATCAATTCCATAAAGTCCTATTATATTTTTCTCAACTAACCATTGATTAAAATCCTTAAGAGATCTCCAATTACTATTATTTGATGAATAATTTCTGACGATTATTCCTTTAACACTACTACTAGACTCTGAATCTTCAAGATTAATACCGGTATTTCCAATTTCGGGATAAGTGAACGTTAATATTTGTCCATAATAACTTGGATCAGTAATAACTTCCTGATATCCTGTCATACCAGTATTAAAGACTATTTCACCAACAACAGTGCCTGAAGATCCAAAAGAAAATCCAGGGAAGATAATTCCATTACTTAATACTAATTTTGCATTTTTTTTATAAGAATTAGTCATCAATTTAAAATTAATTAATCTGTAGATAAATATGTTTTTAATAGTAAGAATTTCTTCCAAGGATTTCCTTGATTGATTGAAAATAAAGCTTTATTAAATCCTTCATTTAAATCATCTTCTATTCCTGCTGCCCATAAGGTTAAGGCAGAATTCAAAGCAACAACATCCTTGTGCGCTTTTTGTCCTGAACCGTTTAAAACAGACTTTAATATTTCTTCATTAGACTCATCATGAGAAACAACAAGATTTTCGTTAGAAATATTTTCATGATTAAAATCAGAAATATTTATTTTCGAAAATCGTAATTCACCTTTTTCTACAAAAACAATTTTATTTTCACCTTGCAAAGAGGCTTCATCCAGACCGCCAGAGCCATGGACCACAATAGCTCTATTCATACCCATTTTTAATAGTGCAGTTCCCATTGGCTCTAAAAGACCCTCAGAAGCGACCCCTAAAACTTGTGCATTAGGTCTTAAAGGATTTACCAATGGGCCTAGTTGATTAAATACGGTCCTTATTCCAAGATCCTTTCTTAATGGAGCAAGTTTTATTAATGATTTATGCCAAACAGGTGCAAACAAAAAAGTTATGCCAATTTCATTCACTGCAGAGATTACTTTTTCTAATGAACAACTTAAATTTATGCCAAGTTTCATCAAAACATCTGCAGAGCCAACTTTACCACTAGCACTTTTATTCCCGTGTTTAGCGATTTTTACTCCACATGATGCAGCCACAAATGCAACTGCAGTTGAAATATTAAATGTATTAGCCCCATCACCTCCAGTTCCACAAGTATCCACCATAAATAAATTTGGTCTTGGCACTGGTAAAACGCAAACATTTAAAAGTTCCTCAGCCATAGAGCACAGTTCAATGCCAGTGCATCCTTTTGCCCTCAAAGCACTCAAAAAAGCTCCCGTCTGAACATCAGATATTTCATCATTAAGCCATCTTTTCATTAACAATCTAGATGTTAAATCATCAAGGTCCTCCCCCTCTAACAAAATGTTAAGTATTTGAGAATTAGGAAAATTAGAATACATTTATTTATTAAAAAAATTAAGAAGATAAAATCTAATTTGAAGTATCAAAACTCGAACCTACCATATCTTTATTTGTATTAGAAGGTCTGAAGTTTTTTGACCAAATATTTTTTGTTTTTAAAAATAATTCATTTTTTGTAACTTTCCAAAATTTTAAAATTTTTTCAATATCATCTTTAATTTCAATTTCACCGGGGAAATTTGTATAACGACTTATTAATCTAGCTAAATTTATTAAATCAATATCTTCTGGTTTTTCTTTAGTAATAAGAGAATCTATAATATTTTTGTCGGTTGTATGTAATGGATGAGTTTGTTCTTTACTCATAAATAAATACTGAATCATTTATAAAATTAGCTCACAAATTTAAAAATGAAACATTATCTTAATCATATTGGCAAAATTAAATGGAAAATTTGAAGTTAAAAGTTATATCTAAATACTTAAGGCCATATAAAAAAGAATTTTTATATGGAGCTTTAGCGCTTTTGATGGTAAATATATTAAGCGTTGTAATACCTTTAGAAGTCAAAAATATAATTGACCAATTACAAACTGGGTTTTCTTCGAATTTTATAATTTCTAAATCATTGTGGTTAATTTTATTAGCAACATTGATGGGTTTAATCAGACTATTTTCAAGACAAATAGTCTTCGGAATAGGTAGAAAGGTTGAAGTAAATCTTCGTCAGAAACTTTTCGATCATTTGCTAATTCAAGATCCAGAATGGATACAAAAAAAAGGAAGTGGGGACATTATTAGTAGAGCTACAAGCGATGTTGAGAATATTAGAAGGCTTTTAGGATTTACTGTTTTAAGTCTTTGCAACATTGTATTGGCTTATTCATTCACCATTCCATCGATGTTTTCGATAAATAAAGTATTGACAATATCCTCATTAATGATATTTCCAATGATTTTAGGGATCGTAAGCTTATTTGGAGGTAAAATGGTAAATCAAAGAAAAGCTCAACAAGAATCATTATCTAAACTAAGTGATCTGATTCAAGAAGATCTTTCAGGCATAAGCGCGATTAAAATTTACGCTCAAGAAAATGCTGAGAAGAAAGAATTTAATATATTTAATAATGATTATCGAAATTCGGCGATAAAACTTGCAAGAACAGCAAGTACCTTATTTCCATTGTTGCAGGGTATTTCATCAATTTCATTATTGATTTTAATTGGGTTAGGAACTTTCCAATTAGAGAGTGGATTTATTTCAATAGGTGGTTTAGTAGCATTAATTCTTTATGTAGAAAGACTTGTTTTCCCTACGGCTCTTTTAGGTTTTACATTGAATACTTTTCAACTAGGCCAGGTAAGTTTAGATCGTGTAGAAGAAATTTTTCAAAATACTCCAAGAATAGTAGATGGATCAAACACAAAATTTTTAGAGAGAAAGATAAAAGGAATGTTAGAAGCAAAAAACTTAACTATAAAATACCCAGGATCAAATTTTAATTCACTAAATTGCCTTAATTTTAAAATCTATCCTGGAGAACTTATTGCAATAGTTGGACCTGTAGGTTGTGGCAAAACAACACTAGCAAGGTCTCTTGGAAGAACTATTGAAATTCCAAACTGTCAATTATTTTTAGATGAAATTGATTTAAAAAATATTAAGTTAGAAGACCTTAGAAAAAATATTGCTATTGTTCCGCAAGAAGCATTTTTATTTACTTCTACAATCTCAGAAAATCTGCGCTTTGGAGAACCTAAAGCATCAAAGAAATTAGTAAAGGAAAGTGCTTCAAAGGCTGGGTTGATCGATGATATAAATAATTTTCCTCAGAAATTTAAAACAATTGTTGGTGAAAGAGGTATTACACTAAGTGGAGGACAGAGGCAAAGAACAGCACTTGGAAGAGCATTACTAGTAAATTCTCCTATTGTTGTTCTTGATGATGCTTTAGCAAGTGTAGACAATAAAACAGCAGCAACAATAATAGATGAAATGCGAGAAAGAAGTAATAAAACAATTATAATGATTAGTCACCAACTATCTGTAGCTGCTACTTGTGACAGGGTTTTAGTAATGGATAAAGGAGAAATAGTACAAGAAGGTAAACATAATGATTTATTAAAGAAGGAAGGGCTATATAAAAAACTCTGGGAAAGAGAACTAGCTACCAGTATTGCTAATAGCTAGAATCAATTTTTAATTTATAAGTTGAAAATTTAGGTAATGTTAAAATTTCTAAAAAAAATCATGAATAATGAATATTCAACTTTGGATAACGAAATGTCTTACTTACATAGAATTCTAAAAACAGATATTAAAAAAGATCCTAATCCGAAGGAAGATGAAATAATATTTGGATGTGGATGTTTCTGGGGAGCCGAAAAATGTTTTTGGAAACTTCCTGGAGTTGTTACAACTTCTGTAGGTTATGCTGGTGGTGAAAAAGAAAATCCAACATACTATGAAGTTTGCTCCGGTTTAACTGGTCATTCAGAAGTTGTAAGAGTTATCTGGAACAAGAGTGAAATAGATATAAGCGATTTATTAAAAATGTTTTGGGAATGTCATGACCCTACACAGAAAAATAGACAAGGTAATGATATGGGTTCTCAATATAGATCAGCGATATATTTTAAAAATGAAAATAATAAAAGAACTATATTAGCCAGCAAAGAACAATATCAAAAAGAATTAAATAAAAAAAATCTAGGTTCAATTAAAACAGAAATAAAAATGATTAATTCATATTTTTATGCTGAACAATATCATCAACAATATCTTGCTTCATCAGGCGGCAGACAATATTGTTCAGCTTCGCCCACAAAAGTTAAATTGGGAGAATTCAAAGGAAGTAATTACAAATTAAAAGATCATATATGGGAAAACTTTAATTGGGAAGTTGATAAATGTGTATTGAGATCTGATAATAATCCTATAAAGAATGACAAATAAAACCAAATTATCTTTATAGTGATAAAACGGGGCGTAGCGCAGCTTGGTAGCGCACCACTTTGGGGTAGTGGGGGTCGTGGGTTCAAATCCCGCCGTTCCGATCATTTATCTTCATCATTTATAAGGGATTTATAAAGCTTATATGAGCTTATGCCAACAGCTATGAAGGTAAAAGATGAAAAAAATGCTAATACCAGTATCGTAAGATTTGAAACTTCAACTTCACCTAGTTGGAAAGATATAAAAAGATTCATAAAACATTTTTTTTAAACATTAACATAGTTGCTAAGAATTTTTATTTAAGACGAATTACAAATTCAGTAGAATTATTACACCAAAAACAACACGATATACGATAAAAATTTTCAAACCATTTGAAGAAAAATATTTTAATAAGAAATCGATAGCTAATAACGAAGAGATAAAGGCCGTAATAAGTCCAACAACTAGTGGAAAAAAATTTAATGAGTTAAATTCATTAAAATATGAAACAAATTCAACAATAGCGGCAAGAGAAATGGCTGGAATCCCTAAAAGAAAGGAGAACTTGGCGGCATCACCTCTTCCCCATCCTGACAGTAGAGCGGTAGAAATAGTAATACCAGATCTTGAGACTCCTGGAAAAATGGCAAATGCTTGAGAAAGACCTATTAGAAAACTATCTAGATAATTATGGTTATTTAAATTTTTAGAGCCTGCTTTTTGATTATCAGCTAAGTACATAAAAAAAGCCATAAGGAAAGAAACTAAAGCTATTGATAAATTTGAACGAAGAATATTATCAAAAAAATAAGGGAAAAATAATTTTATAATCCCACCAAAGAAAATAATAGGTATGGTGCCAACAAAAATTGATCTAAATAAACTTTGATTTAATAGATATTCAAAAAATTTATTAGAATATTTAATTCGAAAATTAAAAATATCAATCCTAAAATAGAAGAGCAGAGCTAAAACACTCCCAATTTGAATAATTGCAGACAACGATGGGCCTGGATCATCAATTCCAAAAAAAAGAGATATGACTTTTAAATGAGCGGTACTACTTACAGGGATAAATTCTGTTAAACCTTGAATTAAGCCATATAAGATAAATCTAAAATATTCCAAAAATTTTTAATCTCCTAATTAATTAATAGCAGATTAGGAAATGTAATTTACATTTAATAAGTAAAAGCTAATATAAAAAAATGAAAAAGAAATCTTTTTTAATACTATTTTTTATTTATTCTTTAATCTTTTCTGTTTCTGTAAAAGCTAATTATTTTTTAGTAATTGGAACATATAGACAAGGACCAGGTGGAAGACCAGAGGTAAGTGGAATAACAAGTCCTTCTTTACATTCTATCCCCATGAAAGACTTGAATACATGTAAAAAAGCAGGCGAAAAGATTACGAACGTGATATATAAACCTGTTTGGCAATTTGATAGTAGATGGACCTGTGTAATGAGCGGTGATTAGAATTTAAAGTTACCTTTTAACGTCATGAGCACAACCATCTCCTTTATAATTTTCACTTTCGTAAAAATCATTTTTTGTTCCAAAGTAAGCCGTTAACAACACAAATGGTAAGCTTAATATAAATAAAATAGTGGTTAAATCCATAATTAAAAATCTCAACTAGTAAGGTTATAAAAATTTAATAACCATTTCATTGTTCATAAAACTCCTCGTTAATAATCTGTAGGTCCTTTAATGCCAAGATAAAAGAAGGCACCTAAACCAATTAAGAGTAAAACTCCTGCAATAGCAGCGGAAGGTACAAAACCTCCAATTGCAAAAGAGGAAAAATAATTCATATCTAGAACTAAAACTAGTTAGATAATATCAATAAAATTTAAGTATTTGTAAAAAATTTTGACATGAATACAATTGAAGGATTTCTGCATTAAGCAACTAAAGTCGAATCTTCATTATCCGCAGAAATTCTTATTCTCTCTTCCAATTTAGGACCGTATAATTCATTTCCCCATATTTCTACTCTTGAATCATTTGGGGCCATAAAAGTAAGGATGTCAGTTGGGAATAGGACTCTCTCTAAAAAAAAATTTGATGGACCAACACACCTCAAAACAACCATTCTACATCCCTCATTTTTGTAGGAAAACTCAACCATCTCTAAACATAAAACATATTGTATTAAACACTATTTAGAGTTACTAATAATGTATAAAAAATTACTGAAAAAAAAATTTAAAAAAACTACGAGTTTAATCCTGCCTCAACTAAATTTCTTTCTTGATCAATTAATAATAATGCATAAGAATTTATAACATCAAAACTTTTTTGAGGAATAGAAACATTAAGCATTCTCAGGAAATTAGATAATTTAACATCTTTGAGAGCATTTCCTTTTTTTAATAACATTTCTTTTTCTTGATTAGTCTTCCACATATTCATATATTCAAACTTCAAAGGCTTTAAATGCCAAATATTGTCTATTAAAGTCCAAATATCTAAATATTCGTTTAGGTTATTTTGAATGTTCAGCACATAAGAGGATTCTTGATTACTCAAATTTGTTGTATCTAATGGTCGATCATTTATGTCAATATGGTAGGGTTTGGCTCCCAAAAACCATCCTTCAAGAATTAATAAATCAGGTTTATCTAATCTCCAATGAGATCTATCTCCTAAACCATTTCTCAAAGATTTATCGAAAACCGGTACATTTAATTCTCCATTTATCTTCCAATCAAATAATTTTTCATACATTAATTTTACTGAGTGACTACCAGGAAATCCTCTTGAAACATCCCACGGATTATTCTTAATTGCTAATTTCATTTCGTCTGATGGTAGATAAAAGTCGTCAATTGAAATAACAGCAAGTTTGAAGTTTAATTTTAACGATATAGCTTCAAGCCATTTACCTAGTGTTGTTTTACCTGTACCAGGTAGAGCAGAGATTCCTATTATTTTTCTATCAGGAAAATAATTTTGAAAATTATAAGCTTGAGATAAAAGAGGTAAAGCTAAACCCCAAATCCAATCATCACTTACTTTATTATTCCAATACTGATCAATTGAAAGAATATTTTTTTGATTATTCCAAAAATTGAACCAATCATCTAATGATTCCCAACCAATATCAATAATTAATTCTTCAAATTTATCAAGAGGAAAATTAATATCTAAATCTTTCATCTTTCTAATTTAATTCTCGCTTATTTATCAATTTATTGATTTCATTTTTCCAACCATATCCATTTGGTTCAGATGCCAAGGTAAACTCCAAATCTTTTAATTGATCTAGTAAATTTAAGTTAGGTCCATCAATTCCAGGGATAACAATTTTAATATCTGAATTTAAAAGTAGAGGTAAGTCATTAGGAGAATCCCCCAAACCTATGATTTCTATATTTTGAATATTTGAATATTCTCTTAGAGCATTAATTGCTTTACCTTTATTCGAATTTGTAGACAATAAGTGACTCATTCTATTTCCCTTAAAGATATCAACATTGAACTTTTTACAACTGGTATTAATTTTCTCTTCTAAATAACATGGCGGATTTAAAAAAGGCATACTCCAGTGTCTATCGCGCATTAAGTTCAATGAGTTACCTTCTAAACCAGTGAGATGAGTAGCTTCTTGATCAGTTAATTTATTAAGAGGAGTAAGTTTGTAATCAATTTCAATAGAAATAAAATTTAAAATTTCTTCAAGAAATTCATATTTTATTCCAAGAATAATTTCTCCATTAACTCTCTTAAGAGATTCGCCATATATTGCCGCACCATTTTCTACAATATAGGGATCCGTTAAATTTAATTCATTCCTAATAACTCTCACCTCTGATGCAGTCTTGCTAGTACAGAGAATTACCGGGATAGATAATTTTTGTAATTTTTTTATAGTTTCTTTAGCAGGTGTTAAATCATATGAGTGATCCATTAAAGTACCATCTACATCACTTACTACCCAAATAGAAGAATTTTCTATCATATTTATAAAGAACTAAGCCAAATAACTTGAAAAGGTTCAAGACTAATATTTTTACAATTGTATTTAGTTGATGTTAAAAAATCTTGGGTATTGAAATCATTATCAATTATTTTTGGTAGATCATTATCATTCAATTGATAGTTAATTTTATTTTCAGTCATATTATGAATTGCGAAAACAGATTCAGGCCCATTACTTCTCTTGATTACAACAATATCACTTCTGCCTTTAGACAAACATTTCATTTCTGAACAAGGATGAAATTGGTTTAATTCTGATCTGATATCCATAGCATTACGAAGATATTTTAAATTTTTATTAGCATTAGATTCAGGGTTATTTAAAACGGCTAAAAGATTTTCTGATTTAAACTTTTCTCTATTTAGATCTCTTCTTTGACCTGTCATAGAAAAACTTTTGATATCATTTTCTGAAGCTAATAATGCTGGTAAATAAAAGGCAGGGACCCCTTTCAGAGCCATTATTAATAATTGACTCAAAATAAATCTCTCATATTGAAATTTTTTAGCATCTCTACTGGAGTCTTCCATTGCACTCCACCAACTAATATTTAATTCATAAGGTTTATCATCACCATTTGATAAACGTCTATGACTTACTAATCCGCCTCTTTTCTCACAATTAATTAATAAATTTTTAATTCTCTGCTCATTCATTAAACCCTCAAGAGCTCTTAAACCAACACCATCATGTGATGCAGTGAAATTAAACAAAGTAGTATCTTCAGGTAATGAGGGCCAATCAAAAATCCATGAGTTAAGAATATCAGCTCTTGAAGTAATAATTGCCTCTAGGAGAAGAGGAGGTAATGGGAAATTGTATGCCATATGGGCTTCATCATCAGGAATTAGATAAGATAGATTTTCCTTCTGAGGGACATTAGTTTCAGTTATTAAAACTCCCTCATCAAGAAGATTATTTAATAAAACTCTTAGGAGTTTCACAATTGAATGTGCTTTTGGTAAATGCAAGCACGTTGTACCTGATTCTTTCCAAATAAAACCTACAGCATCAAGCCTTAACCATTTAATTCCATTAGATAAATAAGTAATTATTAAATTTAAGAACTCAAGGGTCATTTTTGGATTATGCCAATTCAAATCAATTTGATCTGGACCAAAAGTTGTCCAAACTTGTTTAGGCCCATCTTCGGTATTTATTTGAGAAAACAAAGATGAACTTCTTGGCCTAACTACATTTGACCAGTCAAGATTTTGTTTCGGTGAAAAAACATTTGATATGCCAGGTTCTTGGGATTTAATAAATTGTTGAACCCATGGGTGAGATGATGAAACATGGTTTAGTACTAAATCAGCCATCAAATCATGATTTTTAGAAATACTTTTGAGATCATCCCAATTACCAAATTTTTCTTCTAAAGAATCATAACTTGAGACTGCAAATCCTCCGTCACTTGTAGATTTCAAAAAAGGAAGAATATGTACAACTTTAGAAAGACTTCCAAAATGTTTACTTAATAACTCACCAAGAGTTGTTAATGTCGCCTCGCCATTTTTATAAATACCATCTGCATAAGTTATCAAAACAGAGTGAGATTCATTCCACCTTTCCTTATCTTTTATTTCTTCATAAGCAGATTTCCCAGAGAAATCATCTAAAATCTGTAATAATTGGTTTGAAATAAAATTAATTTCTTCTGTAGTATTATTTGAATAAATTGTTTTTAACAATTTATAAATCTTTAATCTATCTAATTTTTTCTCTGAATCAATTTGCTTCACTTTGAAAAAATCAACGAAGTATTAATACTATTCTGCACATCAATTAGAAAATGGACTTTCAACAAGGGTTAATCACAACAATACATGAATATGGAGTTACAAGAAATTTACTTAAGGAATTAAACAAAAGTCTTAAAAAAAGATCGACTAGCATTTTAATTCCATGCTTATATGAGGAGTTTGAGCGTCCAGCATTAAAAGACATAAGAGAAGTTTTAAAAGATCTTACAGGCTTAAATGAATTAGTTATTGCTCTCTCTGCAAAAACTGTTGAGCAAGCTAAAGCAGCAAAATCATTTTTTGACTCAATGCCATTTCCAGTTCACGTTCAATGGACTAACTCTCCCTCTGTAATAGAACTATTAAAAAGTCAAGAAAAAAATGGGTTAGAACTTTTAGGAACTCCAGGTAAAGGATGGGCTGTCTGGCAAGGCATAGGAGTTGCGACGAGAAAATCAGAAGTTGTTGCTCTTTTTGATGCCGATATAAGAACTTTTAGTCCTTTGTATCCTTCAAGAATGATACTTCCACTTCTAGATGAATCATATGGAATATCATATGTAAAAGCTTTTTACAGCAGGTTATCCTTAGAAACAAATCAATTACAAGGGAGAGCAACAAGATTATTTGTGGGTCCTTTATTGGCAAGTCTTGAGCAGTTAGTTGGGAAGGGTCCATTTTTACAATATCTTCAATCATTTAGATATCCATTAGCAGGTGAATTTGCTTTCACTAAAGACCTTGCTGTGAATTTACGAATTCCTTGTGACTGGGGATTAGAGATAGGTTTATTATCAGAGGTTTATAGAAACGTAAGAACCTCCAAAATAGCCCAAGTAGATCTAGGTTTATTTGATCATAAACATAAGAATATTGGTGATTCATCTAAAGAAGGATTGCAAAAAATGTGTACAGAAATACTTTCGAGTGTTTTAAGAGGTCTCATGGAGCATCAAGCAGAGACATTAACCAGCACTCAATTAGCAACTTTAGAAGTTCTCTACAAAAGAGTTGGGGAAGATCGTGTAAAACAATTTGGATTAGATTCAGCAGTTAATCAACTTCCATACGATAGGCATGAAGAAGAGCTATCAGTACAAAAATTTGCGAAGCTATTGAGACCGGCTACGGAAGATTACTTAGCTTGCCCTACGACCCAGCAATTACCAAGTTGGTCAAGAGTTCTCTCTTGCGAGGACAAACTGCAAGAAGATTTGGCAATTGCTGGGTCAAAAGATATAAAAACAACTAAAAAAGAATTAATAAAAAACTTCTAAAGTAAAAAGTACCTTTGAGCCATTGGGACTTCATCAAGAGGTTCACAAGTAAGAAGTTCCCCGTCAGAAAAAACTTCATAAGTTTGAGGATCAACTGAAATATTTGGGAGCTTATTATTAAGTTTCAGGTGTGATTTACTGATATTTCTCGTATTTTCTACAGCAATACATTTCTTTTGTAAGCCTAATTTATTTGGAATTTTTTGATCAATTGAATTTTTACTTAAAAAGGTAAAAGAACTCTTAATTAGAGATTGACCGAAGCTTGCAAACATAGGTCGACCATGTACAGGTCCTGGAGTAGGTATTGAAGCATTAGCATCACCCATTTGGGACCAAACGATAGATCCTCCTTTAACAACTAAATCAGGCTTTACTGCAAAAAAGGAAGGTTTCCACAATACCAAATCTGCAATTTTACCCTTTTCTATAGACCCAACATGTTTATCAATACCATGAGCTATTGCAGGATTAATTGTGACTTTAGAAATATATCTCTTTACTCTGTAATTATCGTTTCTATCGGAATCCTGCGATAGCGGTCCCCTTTGGACTTTCATTTTATGGGCGGTTTGAAAAGTTCTTGTGATCACTTCACCAACTCTTCCCATAGCTTGAGAATCACTAGCAATAATTGAAAAGGCACCTATATCGTGCAAGATATCCTCAGCTGCAATAGTCTCTCTTCTGATCCTTGATTCGGCGAATGCAATATCTTCTGGGATTTTAGAATCTAAATGATGACATACCATTAACATGTCAAGATGTTCTTCTAATGTGTTCCTCGTATAGGGTCTTGTTGGATTAGTGCTACTTGGAAGAACATTTTTTTCTCCACAAATTTTTATGATGTCTGGCGCATGACCTCCACCTGCTCCTTCGGTATGAAAAGTATGAATAGTTCTTCCTGCAATAGCCTTGATAGTGTCTTCAACAAATCCTGCCTCATTCAAAGTATCAGTATGAATACATACTTGTACGTCAAACTTATCTGCAACATTAAGACAAGAATTTATTGTAGAGGGAGTCGTTCCCCAATCCTCATGAAGCTTCAAACCACATGCACCTGCTTCAATCTGATCAATTAGATTGCTCTCGTTTGTTGAATTTCCTTTTCCAAAAAAACCTAAATTCATGGGAAATGCTTCTGCAGATTGAAGCATTCTTGCAATATGAAAAGAACCCGGAGTACAAGTAGTGGCATTTGTTCCGGTTGCAGGTCCAGTTCCTCCCCCTAACATGGTTGTAATTCCTGAGGCTAATGCTGTCTCAATTTGTTGGGGACAGATAAAGTGAATGTGGGTATCTATTGAACCTGCAGTGAGAATATGGCCTTCTCCAGCTATTACTTCTGTTGATGCGCCAATAACAATATCGACATTATCCTGGATATCAGGATTGCCAGCCTTACCAATTTTAAAAATCATTCCATCCTTTATACCCACATCAGCCTTAATTATTCCCCACCAATCTACGATCAAAGCATTAGTTATTACTGTATCTACAGCTCCATCAGATCTTCTTACTTGAGACTGTCCCATCCCATCTCTAATAACTTTACCTCCACCGAATTTAACTTCATCTCCGTATGTAGTTAAATCCTTTTCTACTTCAATAAAAAGTTCGGTATCAGCAAGTCTTACTCTATCTCCAGTAGTGGGTCCGTAAGTTTGAGCATAAGTATTTCTGTCAATTTTATAGGACATAATTTTAAGTATCTAAAGAACCGTTAACCAATGAATTGAAACCATTTGCAATTCTTAACCCTGAATAAGGAACTAATTTGACATCAGTTGTATCTCCAGGTTCAAATCTAATTGCTGTTCCTGCAGGTATGTCAAGACGCATGCCAAATGTTAATTCTCGATCAAAAATTAAAGCCTTATTAGCTTCAAAAAAATGATAATGAGATCCAATTTGTACAGGTCTATCTCCAGAATTAGAAACTTTTACTGTTTTAACTTCCTTACCAAGATTTAATTCGATTTCACCTTGTTCAGGAATTAGTTCGCCAGGGATTAAATTACTCATAACTAGTTAATTGGATTGTGGATAGTAACTAACTTTGTTCCATCAGGGAAAACAGCTTCTATTTGGACTTCATCAATCATTTCAGGAATGCCCTCCATAACTTGTGATTTTGAAAGCCAGGTAGTTCCCTCTGACATTAATTGACTTACACTTTTTCCATCTCGAGCTCCTTCAAGAACTTGAAAGCTCAAAAAAGCAATTGTTTCGGGATAATTAAGCTTAAGACCTCGATTAAGCCTTCTTTCAGCTAAGAGCGCAGCAGAAAAAATCAATAATTTATCCTTTTCTTGAGGGGAAAGATGCATAATAAAAAATTAATCTATAAATTCTTAAAAAAGGTTCTTTCTGAACATAATTAATAATTCATAGAATCTTGTAAAGGCCATACACCTTGATATTTTGGCTCACAAAATCCACTAACAGACCTAATTTGTTTCCAAATACAAAAAAAACATTTCCTAGCTTCTTGAGAAGAACTCCCCAAGAATCTTACAGAGATTCCATTTTCAAGGATTCCAATAGATAAATTATTATCAGTTTCATTAAAAATCTTTTTTATATTTGCCACAAGATTATTTATTTTTGACGAAGAAAAATCTTTTTCGCAAATCCAAATTAAAGATCCAAAAACAGGCATGTAATCCATACCTGATTTGGCCGCATAACTTGCCTTTGATAATTCAATTTGATCAACATATTCCCAATCATCATGTAAATCATTATTTCTCATAATTTCTAATTTAGACCTAAAAACTCCACTCTCAATAGATTCTCCAGAAGAAGATCTTCCAAGTCTTATCAAATCAGTGAATAAAAAACTTGAAGTTTTTGAAATAGATACTTTAAACTTTTGCTCATATAAACCATTTGCAAAGATAATTGTTTCTTGAGGGAGATATTCCAAATGAGAATTATCAAGAATATTTATGAGATTTTTCTGCTTTGAAAAAATTCCTTTTGGATTTATTTTAGATATCCCAACTGATCCATATACTTTCTGAGCTGAAGAAGTAGTCAACAATACCTTAGAGTTTTTTTCAAGATTTACCTCAAACTCAAGGAAATCGCCCCCAACCAATCCACCTGCAGTATGAAGAACAGGTAGAATGCATCTGCCCTCCTGATCATGAGTAGACTTTAACAACTTGTAAGGAGAAGTTGATTTAGATTTAAAGATTGTTTTATCAACATTTCCTAAACTTGCTTTATTATTGAAAAAATTTAAGAAACAATTACCTTCCCATGAAGTTTTAATCATAAATTGTTTTCTTTAATTACTAAATTAAAGTAACCAAAAATTTTGATTATGAGAATGAATAACCAAATTGTTGTAACCGATTGGATTAAGGAAAAACCGAAATTTGGTTCATTTTTAAAACTTACCCTAAGTTCAGATGAAAGAAGAATCTTAAGAGGAAAAAGATTAACTGATTGTGATCAAGAAATAATTTTACAATTACCTAGAGATGGCAAATTAAATGATGGAGATATTCTTTCAACTAATGAGTCCAATTTTTATATAGAGATAATTGCAAAAAAAGAAAATTTAATTGAAATAAGTACAAATTCTAAAATTGAACTTATTAAAACTGCTTATCATCTTGGAAATAGGCACGTAGAAGTTGAAATCGAAGAAGGCTTTCTTCTAACAAAAAGTGATTATGTTATTAAAAATATGCTTCTTAATTTTAAAGTTGAAGTAAAAAATACGAAAAAAAAGTTTTTTCCTGAAACAGGCGCCCATAGTCATGAATAAAAGTCACTTATTAAAATATTTATTAATAAGTCCTAACTTACCAGTTGGAGGATTTTGTTATTCGGAGGGGATGGAGAGTTTTCTTCACAATAAAAATTTAACAGATTCAAATTCGGTAAAAGAATTAATCATAAGTGAACTAGAAATTGGTCAGATAAGATTAGATGCAAGACTTTTACTAGATTTTTTTGATATTTTCGATGAGATAAACGATCGCAAAAATTTAAACGGTAATTTTCAAAAGCTAATGAGTTTGGATAAATGGATCCTCTCATCAAAGGACTCTCTCGAGATGAGAGAACAACAAATTCAAATGGCAAAATCTCTCTTTGATTTAACCAAAGAATTTGGATTTGAATTTCTATATGAAAATAATAAAAAAAGCTCCTGGTCATTAGCGTGGAGTTGGGCTTGTTATTGTTTTGAAATTACCAAGTTAGAAATGGTTGAGAATTTTTTCTATGCGTGGAGTGCAAACCAACTAAGTGCTGCATTAAGAATTATTCCTATTGGATCAACAAAAGCACAATTAATTCAGAGAGACTTATTAGAAATAATTTCAAAAGTTTCTAAAGAAATTATGGACAAAGAAATTGATGACATCTATTTTGGCAATGTAGGTTTAGCTATGGCACAACAAAATCATAATGACCTTTATACAAAACTTTTTAGAAATTAATTTATGAGCAGCAAATTGAGAGTAGGGGTTGCTGGGCCTGTAGGTTCAGGAAAAACTGCATTAGTAGAGACTCTATGCTTAAGCCTGAAAAAAAATTATGAGATAGCAATTGTCACAAATGATATCTACACCAAAGAAGATGCTAACTTCCTTATAAATAAAAAAGTATTAGAGGAAGGAAGGATAATTGGAGTGGAAACAGGAGGTTGTCCTCATACCGCGATAAGAGAGGATTGTTCATTAAATAAAAATGCAGTTTTAGATTTAGAAAATAAATATAATCCTTTAGATTTTGTTTTTGTAGAAAGTGGAGGTGATAATTTAGCATCTAGCTTTAGTCCAGAACTTGTTGATTTATCAATATATGTAATTGATGTATCTGCTGGAGACAAAATTCCTAGAAAAGGGGGACCAGGAATAACAAGGTCGGATTTATTATTAATAAACAAAATTGACTTAGCAGATAAAGTTGGTGCAGATTTAAATATTATGAAAAGTGATACTGAATTTATGCGAAAAGGCAAACCCTGGTTTTTTACCAACCTTAGTATCGGCATAGGAGTTGAAGAAATAACCCAATTTTTAGAATCACATATACCCAACAATCGAAACTAGAAAAATGTTTATTACTAATATATTGGATTCAACAAAAAGTTACGACTGATACAAAACGAATCCTCACTCGTTAATAACTTTTATTTTATCCCCCTAATGAGGGTCAATTTCCTAATTTATCCTAATTCATGAGAATTTCAAGGCGTATTTTGGCAGGTTTAGCTACTGCCTCACTTGCGGTCACCGCAACATCGTGTGGTGGAGGCGGAACCTCCGGAAGTTTCGATGACACAGTTACCGTTGGTATTTTGCATTCCTTATCCGGAACAATGGCTATCTCTGAATCAACTCTTGTTGATACAGAAAAAATGGCAATTGAAGAGATAAATGCTGCTGGTGGTGTGAACGTTGGCGGCAAAAGTTACAAAATAGAATACATAGTTGAAGATGGTGCATCTGACTGGCCTACTTTTGCTGAGAAATCTAAGAAACTTATAGACCAAGACGGAGTTCCTGTCGTATTTGGTGGATGGACATCTGCAAGTAGAAAGGCAATGTTACCTGTCTACGAATCAAAAGATGCGTTCCTCTACTACCCAATTCAATATGAAGCTCAAGAATGTTCTAACAACATTTTCTATACAGGAGCCACACCAAACCAACAATCGGAACCTGCTACAGATTTCATGTATAAGCGTTCTCCCGCAGCTGGTGGAGATTTCTTCCTTGTAGGTTCTGATTATGTTTTCCCAAGAACTTCAAACACAATCACAAAAGCTCAGGTAAAACAGTTAGGCGGTAAAGTTGTTGGAGAAGATTACCTTCCATTAGGAAATACTGAAGTTGCTCCAATTATCTCAAAAATCAAAAAGGCTCTTCCTGAAGGTGGAATAATCATTAATACACTTAATGGTGACCAAAACGTTGCATTCTTCAAACAGATTCAAGACGCAGGTATCACACCTTCGAGTGGCTACTACGTAATGAACTATTCAATTGCTGAAGAAGAGATTAGTACAATTGGTCCTGAATTCCTTGAAGGTCACTACGGCGCTTGGAACTACATGATGTCAATTGATACTCCTGCATCTAAGAAATTTGCTAAAAGTTTCAAGAAAAGATGGGGAGCAGATCGTGTTGTAGCTGATCCTCAAGAATCTGCTTATAACATGGTTTACTTATGGAAACAAGCAGTTGAAGACGCTGGAACTTTCGACGACAACGCAGTAAGGGAAGCCCTAGTTGGACAAAAGTTTGATGCTCCACAAGGTCCTGTTGAAGTTATGCCTAACCATCACTTATCTCAAACAGTAAGAATTGGAGAGATTAATGCAGAGGGTGGCTTTACAATTCTTGAAGAGACAGGAGTTGTTCTTCCACAAGCATGGAACCAAAAGCATCCAAGCTCAAAAGGATTTGCATGCGATTGGACAGATCCTTCTAAAGGAGAAAAGTATAAGCTTTAATTTAATTAAAACCTATGCTTCAAAATAAAAGGAGGTTAACACCTCCTTTTATTTTATATAAACAAATATTTTCTTTTTCAAATTGGAGTTACTTCTCGACAGCCTTTTTAATGGAGTTGCGATCGGATCTGTACTACTTGTTGCTGCATTAGGTCTTGCGATTGTTTTTGGTCTCATGGGTGTTATTAATCTTGCCCATGGAGAACTTATGATGCTTGGGGCTTACACAACATACGTTACACAATTAATTTTCAAATTACCTATATTAAAACCCTTCTACAATTCATACATAATAGTTTCAATTTTCCTTGCTTTTATTGTTAGTGGAGTAGTAGGCATTCTTCTGGAAAAAACAATAATAAGGAAGCTTTATGGAAGTCCACTAGAAACTCTTCTCGCTACTTGGGGCGTCAGCTTAATTCTTCAACAATTTGTCAGAAGTGTACCATTGGCTTATGGGACCGGTCTTGTAATAAGTCTAATAATTGGTTTATTTTTACCAACAACATTTTCTTCAAAAATAAAAGAATCAATAAATTTCAAATATTTTAAATTTAGTTCTTGGATATTGGCAGCTTTAACTGGGGTTCTCACCGGTGGCGTCATTTCATCAACTGTAAGCAAACTTAGTAGAGCGAGTGCTCGTAATGTTGATGTAACAGCTCCCTCATGGATGAGAGGTCAAGTAGAAATTTTAGGAACTGCGTTTCCTAAAACAAGATTAATGATAATTGTAATTACACTTATTTCTGTAATAGCAATTACATTATTTCTAAACCAAAGTGCTTGGGGGATGCGTATAAGAGCAGTTACTCAAAACCGACAAATGAGTGACTGTCTTGGTATATCTACTGAAAAAGTGGATATAATTACTTTTGGGATAGGGTCTGGATTAGCAGGAGTTGCTGGAGTAGCAGTATCACTATTAGGTTCTGTAGGACCAAATGTTGGTGGAAACTATATAGTTGGTTGTTTTATGGTTGTAGTGCTGGGCGGAGTAGGTAATTTATTAGGGACAGTACTTGCTTCCTTTGGAATAGGAATAATGACGGATTTAATTGGAGCTGGAAGGCTCTTATCAATATGGCCAGATATGCCTTTACCACTCTCAAACACAATCAACTTTTTTGCGACAACAAGTATGGCAAGAGTAATGATATTTGCATTAATAGTTATATTCTTGCAATTTAAACCCACAGGTTTATTTCCTCAAAAAGGCAGGATGGTGGAAAACTAATGTCTCTAAGTAAATTTAAATTTGATAAAAGAATAGTATTATCATTCTGGATAATATTAATAGCTCTAATTATTGCAGCACCAACCTTACTCCCTGTATTTAGACTAAATCTTCTTGGTAGATACTTATCTTTGTCCATAGTTGCTCTTGGTGTAGATCTTATCTGGGGATATACAGGTTTATTAAGTCTTGGACAAGGTATATTTTTTGCATTAGGTGGATATTGCGCAGCAATGTATTTGCAAATAACCAGCTCTTCTGAATTCCCAAATAATATTCCTGAATTTTTTGCTTTATATGGTGTTGAAAAATTGCCTTTTTTCTGGGAACCTTTTAAATCGCCAATTTTCACTTTCTTCGCTATCTGGATAATTCCAGCATTAGTTGCTGGTTTAATTGGATTTCTTGTTTTCAGGAATCGAATCAAAGGAGTTTATTTTTCTATACTTACTCAAGCTTCTCTTCTTGTATTCTTTAACTTCTTTAATGGACAACAAAAACTTATAAATGGAACAAATGGATTAAAAACAGATGTGACACAACTATTTGGTCAGATGGTAGGTTCTGAGTCCATGCAAAGAATATTCTTTTGGATAACGGCCATACTAGTTATAGCCACATGGTTTTTTGCAAAATGGGTAGTTAGAGGAAGATTTGGAAATATTCTTATAGGAATACGAGATGATGAACCAAGAGTTCGATTTACAGGATATAACCCAGTTATATTCAAAACGATAGTATTTTCTATTGCTGGAGGTCTCGCTGGAATTTCGGGAGCTTTATATACTGTTCAATCTGGAATAGTATCACCTCAATTCATGACAGTTCCCTTTTCTATAGAAATGGTTATTTGGGTTGCTGTTGGAGGTAGGGGAACTTTATTGGGAGCAATACTAGGAGCTGTTTTCATCAACTACGCAAAAAGTCTAGTAAGTGAAGCTTTACCTGCTAGCTGGATGTTTATCCAAGGAGGGTTATTTATCTTAGTTGTAACAGCTCTGCCAGAAGGAGTTTTAGGATGGATTCAAGGAGATGGTCCTAGGAATCTTCTTCAAAGGTTTGGTTTGAAAAGGAAGATAGAAACCTATCCAAGCTTAGAAGTTAACAATCAGGAGGGGAATAATGAATAATAAAGATCTTCTAAATTTAAAAGATATTACTGTTAGTTTTGAGGGTTTTTTAGCTCTCAACAAACTTAATTTAAATTTAAAGAAAGGAGAATTAAGAGCTGTAATAGGACCAAACGGGGCAGGTAAAACAACATTTCTTGATGTAATAACTGGAAAGGTTAAGCCAACAAAAGGTGAAGTTATTTTCAAAGGAAAATCTTTAGTAGGTAGAAAGGAGCATAAGATTGCTCGACTTGGAGTGGGGAGAAAGTTCCAAAGTCCAAGAATCTTTGAAAATCTATCAGTTAAGGAAAATCTTGAAATATCAGTATCAACTCCTAAAAGTCCCTTAAACCTTATAAATAAAAGTATTAAAGATGAGCAGCTTAATGAGATAGATCGTCTTATGAAGATTGTCAATTTAGCTCAAAAAGTTGATTCTAAAGCTGGTTCTTTATCACATGGCCAAAAACAATGGCTCGAGATAGCCATGTTAGTAGGACAGAAGCCAGATTTAATGTTAGTTGATGAACCTGTTGCTGGTTTAACTGATGAAGAAACTGATCTTACAGCTGATTTATTAAAATCATTATCAGGAGAAAATACTGTAGTGGTAATAGATCACGATATGGAATTCATAAGAAGACTTGATAGTAATGTTTCAGTATTAAATCAAGGCACAGTATTATGCGAAGGGACAATGGAAACTATACAAAAGGACCAAAAAGTTATTGATGTTTATCTAGGAAGGCCTGAGGATTAGTTATGAAAAACTTACTGGAAATCAAATCATTGAATACATATTATGGCGAAAGTCATATTCTCAGAGATGTAGATTTAAATGTTCAATCAGGAGAAATGGTTTGTTTGATTGGAAGAAATGGAGTTGGCAAAACAACTTTATTGAAATCACTTATTGGTTTGTTAAGACAAAAAAAAGGCGATATTTATTTGATTGGCGAAAATATCAATAGAAAAGCACCTCATCAGAGAGCGAGGAAGGGAATGGCTTACGTTCCTCAAGGGAGAGAAATTATTCCATACCTTTCAGTCGAAGAGAATCTTATGTTGGGAATGGAGTCGCTTCCAGGTGGATTATCTAAGAATAAGAGAATAGATCCATTTATTTATGATCTCTTCCCAATCTTAAATGATTTTCTACAAAGGAAAGGAGGAGATCTTAGTGGTGGACAACAACAGCAACTAGCTATTGCAAGGGCATTGCTGGGCAAACCTAAACTACTATTACTTGACGAACCAACAGAAGGTATTCAGCCAAATATAGTTTTAGACATAGAAAATGCAATCAATCAGATAATTAAAGATACTGGAATTGGTGTTTTATTAGTAGAACAACACTTACATTTTGTAAGACAAGCCAATAGATATTATGCGATGCAACGAGGAGGTATTGTTGCTAGCGGTAATACTAATGAGTTAAGTCAAGCAGTTATAGATAAGTTCTTAAGTGTTTAAATAAATTACTCTAGAATACTAAAAACTTTTATTCATTTTTCACATCTTATTAGGTCAATACTGTTTGGATGTTCATTTATATACTTATTAAATTCCATTGCTAGTGTTCTAGCTTCGTAAGCATCAAAAGCATAAAAACAATTTTCTAATCTTATATTTTGATAATCACGGTAATGCACCGTATATGGCTTCAATATGTTAATTTTGTTCATTTAATTTGCAAAAAAGCAATTACTTAATATTCCAACAATGTATGCGATCATAAATTTAAAGTACTACTTTTGTTGTTATCAAAATATTTTGACTTAAATTATGTATTTAAAAATACTTTATAAAGACAAAAGTAATTAATTTATTTTTTGTTTATTCATAGAGTCTTTCTTTTTACCTTCTATTAAAAAAACAAATTTTGATAAAATATAACCAAAAACTGGAACCCAAAACTTTTCATAAAAAAATTTCATTGAAAATCAAGCAGCTAATGATTCGTTATTTTCAATATCAGTTTTATTAATACACTTCAAATCTATAGAATTAAATAAATGTTGGATAAGTAAAAAATCAAGTTCACCTTTCAACAAATTAACATTAGATGAAAGCAGATCATCAACATAATCATCAAAAGTATCTGAAAGAGGATTCACAATAAAAAATTTATTTTTGAAATTATCATCGAATTAACAGTAAAAGTCAACCAAATTTGAATATTAATTTTTGAAATTATTGAAAATCAATGAATAAAGACTAAAAAATCATACTAAAAAAATAAAAATGAAAAATAATAGATTTAATATCAAACTTAGAGTCTTTGAATTAATTGTCATTTTTCTTGCTTCTCTAAATTTTATATCTCTCATGATAAGTATTTTCAAAACGACAATACATATATTTGTTAAAAAGAAATTTAAAGAAATCAAAATCAAACCATTTAATTTTTTTAGCAAAACTATTTATATGACAATTCGAAAAGAATCACTTAAAAAGTTATTAGATTCAATAAATTTTCGATGGCAATCCAATTTGATATTAAGAAAGCTATTTTTAAAATTATTTTTTAATTAACTCAAAGTAACCATTTTTATTTAATAAGTACTTATCAAACCAAAGGCTTAATAGATTATCTAATCCAATTCCATTCATTTTATTTATTTGAGAAGTCTTATAGTCTGAAAGTGCAAGCAATAAATATGGAAAAATCATATCAGAAGCCCCTTTTGGCAGTTTTTCTAATGGCACTCCATGTGCTCTATCCCATAAAATTTGCATATCTTGAGAAAACAAAGAACTCCAATAACTAAAATTACAATATAACTTTTCTGGAGGTAGTAGATTTACAGATAAATCTGGGAGAGATGGATTCATAGAAATTAATATTTTATGTATAAATTGAATTTAGATTCTTGTATTGGTGAAAATAATTTCTAATACTCAAATCTCCAAAAAATACAAATTAAAATTAACGCACAGTACAGCACTTTGCAACACTTTTAAGTATTATATTTTTCCATCATTTCCTGAAATTTTAGGAATGATAAAAAGTTTTTATAGGTTTGCAAGTCAAAATCTTCATGATTGGCTTCATTTAAATAAGTTGATTTAATAGCATTAAAATGATTTCCTGATTTAGTATCAATTGAATGTCCTACATTATTTATTAATTCAGCGGGATTATCAGATAAGTTTTTTGAATGATTTTTAATCAGTTGATAAGATTGGGTTTCTATACCCTTTTTTTTATTAAATATGCCTCTTACAGAAAGAGCTTCTTCTACTAGAATACTTATTATTTTTGAATTACTTAAATTATTCTCTGTGCTCAACTTTTCAATTATTCTCATAACATCTTCACGAGGAATAAAACCAACTCTTTTTTTCTTGGTAGGCATTTAAAAATTAATTAAGGTTCAGCACTTGACTGCAATAAGTGTTGCACTATATTCATTATAAGTCAATAAATTCAAATGATTTTACCAACAACATTAATTTTAGGAGCCCTTGGATATCTATTCTACGCCTCAAAAAAAGAACTCTCATTAGATCACAATGACCATATAGAAAAACAAAAAGAAAATGATGATTTGCATAAAGATTTGGAAGATCTATTTATATAAAATCATTAAATAAGTATTTTAGAACTTTGTTTCTTGACTAATGATATACAAAATCTTAAACATAACTAGAATAAGAATAAAGATATAAAATCAATGACTGTCCATCAAGATTACGAAATAAAAATCAATTTAAATGAATTGATTGAGAAGAGAATTCCATGTTGTGATTTGCTTCATCCGGATCATTGTCTAACAGAAAAACAAGTTTCTGAAATAGCACATGATATTCGTATGGATTTAAATTTGCATGATCTTTACAAGCAAGTTGATCAGCACATTATGAATTATGTAAATGCCGCGGGGATTGACAACAAAGATCATTGGGTAGAACCTCATCTTCCAGATTTAGAGAGAGATTTAAAAGAAGAAGTTGGTATAGAATTTGATTGATTTTTTCCAAAAAAAGATTAATAAATATATTTTTTTTCTAAATCGTCTATTAGCTTTAAAATACTTTTAGCTGATCTCTTTCTTTTTTTTAAAATTGTAAAAACTACAAATACAATCAATACTACAAAAATAGGTGTGAAAAAAATAATTTCATGATTCATAACCATCATACAGAACTATATTATTTAAATTATTAAAAAGTCTGAATCAATAAAATAGGTACTTTATACAAATAAATTTCACTATAAAAATTAAGATTTCTCATAGAAAAGAGAAAGAATAAAATTTTTTTATAGATTATATAGTTATAAACTTTAATTCAATAAAGATAATGATAAATTATTTTGCCTTAACATTAACTGAGATGGGAATCAGTAAAATAGAGTTAGCGGTTATTGGCGTTGTAATTTTAATATTTCCAATTTTATTTGTTTATGCATCTAAAAACCTTGATGCCAAGGGAGTTTTTGAATGGATGATGGAGAAACCCAATGATTGGATAGGTAAAAAATAAGACTTTAACAATTTATATTTTTCTAGTTAAATTTTAAATTTTCTAAATTAGTAATAGCAAAATCATAAACCTGGCAATTATTTTCTAAATCATTAACTATTGAATTTTTTAGAAGAGAATAATCTACCAACTTATTGAGTTTGTTATTCTTAAATTCCTTATTAGTCTCTCCAATCGCAAATGCCAAAGCTCCTTCATTAGAAATACCGAATTTGGTAGTGTTGCAATAAGTTCTAGTGAATTTATTAGAAATCTTTTTAGTATACTTTTCAAGAGTTTTAGAAGATGTATCTAACGAGTAGGCTGGACTACTAAAAAGAAGAAGCAACGTTAAGATGAATATAGTAAAGACTCTTTTGATCATAATATTTCATAAATTGCAAATTTAATATATAGTTTAGAATTAAAAACCGCCGACTATGTTTTATTAAAGATATAGAAATTAAAAATTTGTTAACCAGAAAAGCTATTTCATATTTTTGATGATAAAAACTCTCTAAATGAATATTTAATAGTTTGAATTTTTTTTGGTATTTTTTTTAAAAAACGTCTAAATGCTTTTGACATAATGAAAATCTATATCAATAATTAATAAATAACAAATAATATTTGGGTATTCAATAAATAATTATCCAAAATAAGTAAATTAATTATTAAATAACTGGGTTGAGCTATGGAAATGTATTTGGATATGAATTATTGTCTAATTAAGTATTAAATATAAAATTAATATGACACTACCAGAACTTATTTATGCGCCTATAGATGGCGGAACAATACATAGATATGAAATTAGTGGTGGCAAGAGAAAATTCTTAAGATTTATAGGTTGTTATTTAGGCCAATGCAATTTCCACAAAAATATTGATGATGCTATTGATTACATAAAAAGTTTGAAAGAATTACAAAAGATACAAAAAACATGAAATAAAGATACATAAATTCGACAGAGACTCAATATTTTTAAGTAACTACATAATTATTGCTACAAATAATAGAGAATTTTCTTTTTATAAGAAATTGATTATTTACTTGAGTTATAGTTCCGAAAGATAAACAGTCATTTAAAAAAAGAAATTAATTTATGGAAAACAGACAAATTAATTTTTTTAAATCAAAAGACTTTAATACCGTTCTTAAACCATTTAAAAAAGGAACGGTAGTAAAAATTGACTCGTTTGATACTAGAGAAAATCAAAAAGAATTAAATATAGGTTTATTTGGTTGGTATGCAATATGTCCCTCTAAAGAACTAAAAGAAAATAAGCTATATTATTTTTCACTCTATGATGAGCCTCTTGTTCTTTATAGAGATGAAAATAAAAACGTTAGGTGCATTAAAAATATTTGCCCACATAGGGGAGCCTCATTTTTTGGAGGGACATTATCAGATGGAGTAATAACCTGCCCATATCATGGAGCTAAGTTTTCATCCGGGGGAAGTTGCCAAAATCTCGACAGAATAACATGTCGCCATATAGTTGATAATAACTACGATAACTACGCCAAAAGAATTCATTTATCTCAATACAAAACTTCAGAAGAAAATAGATATATTTTTGTACATTTTTCTAAAAAATCTGAGACTGATTTAAATGATATAAGTGAAGATGCACCTATAAGTAACTACGAATTATGTAAAAATGGGTTTTCACATAAGGATTATGTCTTTGAGGAGGTATTAGTTGACTTCAAATGTGATTGGTCAAGGATCATTGAAAATCACCTAGATATCCTTCATATTTTTTGGGTTCATGGCGATACAATCCCTGATAAAGATGTGAATAAAAACGTACTAGTTAGTTTTAACCAAAAAATTAATATTAATCCTAAATACATTGAAAGTATTTATTATTACAAGAATGAGCCTACAAAAGAATTTATCCGGATAAAATACATACCTCCTGGAAGGATATTAATTTACAAAGGCGATCCTTCCTCATCAAGATATTTACAAGTTTTAGATCATATTCCTCTTGGAAACAACAAAGCAAGAGTAATAGTGAGACACTATAGAAAATTTCTACAAAATAAACTAATTAATAACCTCTTATTATTTAAAGAGACTCAAAGAAAGATTTTTTATAAGATATTCAATGAGGATTATATGATTTTAAAAACACAAACATATAATCACGATATGGGATTTATAAGTAAGGATGAAATAAAGTTGTTAGGAGAAGACAGGATAATAAATTATTTTTGGAAATGGTACAAGAAGTCTGAACATAAAGATGAACCATGGAAAAATATAAAAATAACCCATAATCATGATGTATATGAAAAAGTGATATTGAAATATCCTCCTGAGATAAAGAAGTTAGAAATTGCAAATAATATAGATATTATTAGAAAAACATTTTTAAGATTTGCTGCTCCACTTATATTTTTTATGTTAATAATATAATTTATGAAGAAAGTAAATAGACCTTCATGGTTGAATTGGCTTTATCTTTTTATATTCATTTTAAGCTCAATTCAATTGATTATATTTTGGAGTAATAAGTTTTAGTGTTTAATAAATTTTGGTTTGAAGCAAAAAATATAAATTGTTTTAAAAACGACTTTAGAGTAATTAAAGATTTAAATTTAAAGATCGCGTATTCAGAGAATGTAATATTAATTGGACCAAATGGTTCAGGTAAATCATCCTTAATTGAAATAATTAATAGAAACATATACCCCGTTGTAGCTAATGAATCGAAACTGAAGATATTTGACAAAGAAATTATAAATTTATGGGAACTAAGAAAAAAAATAAGCACAGTAAATAATGATATAAAAAATAGAATAAATCCAAATTTACAAGTTTTTGATTTAATTTTAGGTGGACTATATGGAAGATATTGTTACGTACAAAATAAATCTGAAAGAGATTCTTATAAGGTAGAAAAAATCATGAAGAAAATGAAAATATCTTATTTATCTAAAAAGAATTTTTCTTATTTATCAGATGGAGAAAAACAAATTTCTTTGATTGCAAGGGCATTAATTAAAAAACCGGAAATCTTAATCCTAGATGAACCAATTGCAAATTTAGATTATAAATCAAAGTTTTTTGTAGTTGATAAGGTTAATGAATTATCAAAATTAAATACTAAAATTTTATGCGTCACTCATGATATTTCAACGATTTCAGGAATTTATGACCGGGTCGTAATGCTAAAAGATGGCAAAATAATCGCAGATGGAGATCAAAATAAGGTTATAAATAGTGAAAATCTTAATAAGTTATATGGTATTAAAGTAGAGGTAACTAACAATAATGGACTTTGGAATATAAACAGAATATCTAAATAACAATTATCAAAAAAATAACTGTAGCAATAACTAGAAAAATTAATTTATTACTTTTTAAAACTGAAGAGGATTTATTTTTAAATGAAGAAGATCCACATTTAGAACATACAATCTTACCTCCTAAAGATCGATCAGAGACCAATGAAGAACTTCCACAATTAATACAAACTCTATTTACGCCCATCAAAAATAAAATTTTTAGCAATTCTATCTAAATTATATTGTTAAATACTATGTAAAGAAAAACTTCAGAATCACGATGATAATGAGAATCTATTGCAATAAGTAAATTTTTAGTGCATAATTGATAATAATTCTCATTATCATATTCTAATAAATGAATTTCAATAGTTATGGAGAATCTCCTTCAAAATTAGTAAGGATAATAACTGGACAATCCGTATTAATAGATCCTTCATCAAGGCCAAAAGGGACCTGCCTAGAAGTTGAAAGTGGAATTGCTAGGGTTTATTGCCCTTGTGAAGAAACTGAAGGAATGACACTTGCATTTTTACAATCAGGTGATCAATTAAGAACGGACCTTTTATGTAGCGAAGGTGTCTGTGTTGAAGCATTAACAGATTTATCTTTTCATAGCAATGTAAATATTGATCAGAATATTGGTTTTGATGCAGTAAATGAATGGACTTTGCAACTCCTTAGAATAAGACACTTAGGAAATGCAGAACAGAGATTACAAGCCTTGTTTTCAATACTAGTAAATCGTCTAGGTAGAAGATGTGGTCGATGGTGCGAGTTACCCTTTAGGTTAACGCACGAAAGGATTGGAGAATTAATCGGTTCTACACGCGTAACATCCACAAGATTAATTTCTAAATTAAGATCATCTGAGTTATTAATAGCTCCAGTTGGAACCCAAACAGTCAGTGTTGCCCCTTCTTTTATTGAAACATTACCACTATAAAAACATGAAGGAATCACAATCACTTACAAACAACTTGTTAATGGAAGTTGATTTTCTATCAAATAGACTCAGAAATATCAAGCAATCCTACAAAACTACAGAAAATAAAGCATTGAAGGGAAGGTTATTTATTGAAAACAAAAATATTTTTAAAAGAGTTAATGAAATTCATAGAATTGCTGAATTATTAAATAAAAATAATGGTAAAATCAACTTTTCAAATTTACTTTTTGAAATAACCAAAAGGACATTGAATGAAAATAAATTTGAAAGTAATTTATTTTTTCTTTAAATCACTATCTATTAATAAGATTGCCGAAGGTTGATTAGAAGCAAACTTAACCTTGCCCAGTATGTTCGCAAATTCATCTTCTGATTGCGTTTGAGCCTCTATAATAGGATCTAAAAATACGTTAGTTCTTGTATCTGAAATTCTTTCTGATATAGAATAAAGTTGTTGTAAAGATGAAGTTAAATCAGCCTCCATATTAAAAGAATAGGCAATCAGTTCCTCTATAGAATCCCATGTTTGAACGGGTGCAGGAATTTCATCTAATTTTACTCTTTGTCCTCTTGCGATTAAGTAATCTGCAAATTTCTGAGCATGTTCCATTTCTCCTTGTGATTCACTTAGAAAATGAGAAGCAAATCCATTTAGATCACGTTCTTGAAACCATAGATACATAGAAAAATATTGAACATTGGCATATCTTTCCATTGTTAGATGTTCAAAAATGTTATCCAACAAACTTTTGTCTATCGGTTGAGCAACAGCTCTTCCAGATGGACCAAAATTAACTAATTTTTTTGTTTTTAAGTTATTTTCATTCATTTTCAGATAAGTATCTAAGAAAATAATACAACATTTTGTATAAATTAGTAATTAATAAATCCTTTAAATTAAATTAAATAATATGATAATGAAAATCACTCGCAATACTATAAATGAATATAGAGTACAGTTTTTCTGAACTGCTTTTAACTAATAAAATATATAAAGATAAAAAAAAGAAATGTAAAAAGAAAAAATGCTCTAATTGGAGGGGAGGGAAGTGTAATTGCCTATAAATAAATTCTACATATATACCTTATGTGCACCAGGATATAAAAAATAATAACTATTTTTATTTATAGAAAGAGAACATTTATCACCATTATTTAGGAGATTATTAATATCAGTTCTTACCCGCAATATGTTTCCATTAATAGTTACTTTATATATAAGAAATTCTCCAAGAAATTCTTTAGATATTACATTCGCATTTCCAGATTCTGATCTATTAATTAAAATAAATTTAGGCGAAATTGACATACTTTTAATATTTGCATTTTGTAAAACCTCTGGACTATTTATTTTACCTAAACAAGACATATATGAATTACCATTTTTTTGAAGATTAATAATATTATTACCCAAAATAAAACTACTAACAAATAGGGTCTTGGGATTGTTAAGAAGGTTAATTGGTGTATCAATTTGATGTATTTTACCTTCATTCATTACGGCAACTTTATCGCAAATTGACATTGCCTCTTCCGGATCATGAGTAACCATCAATCCACTTGCATTACAACCTTTTAGGATATTTGGGAGTTCACTTCTCAATTTTAGTTTGACATGCATATCAAGACTACAAAATGGTTCATCTAATAAAATAAAATTAGTCCCAGGAGCAAGAGCTCTTGCAATTGCTAGTCTTTGTTTTTGGCCTCCAGATAATTCATGTGGGTATCTTCCAATAAAACTATCAAGACCTACAACATTTAATAAATAGTCAACTCTAGATCTATCTTTTTTGTTTTTTAAACCAAAAATCACATTTTCCAAAACAGTTAAGTGAGGGAAAAGTGCATAGTCTTGAAAAACCATACCAATATTTCTTTTCTCAGGACTAAGAATCTTTTTCCCACTTGAAATTTCCTTATCATTTAGATAAATCCTCCCTCTAGAGGGATATTCGAACCCCGCAATTAATCTTAAAAGAGTAGTTTTTCCGCAACCAGAAGGACCAAGCAACCCTAACAATTCGCCATTTTCAATTTTCAGGTTAATTGCGTTTAATATCCAATTTGAACATTCTCGCTTATTATATTTATGATGCAAATCATCAATTATTAACGCCTCATTTTTCACTAAGTTCTTCTTATTCAAATATATTAAGTTAGCAGAAAATATTCACCTAAAATATCCCTTGTATAATTTTATACACCGTTTAATTTTCAAATTTAATGAGAAAGTCCGAAAGAGCAGAAATAATCCGTAAGGAACTCAAAAAACTATATCCATCGCCTCCAATACCTCTTGATCATACAAATGCATATACACTTCTCGTCGCCGTAGTTTTAAGTGCTCAATCAACAGACAAGAAAGTTAATGAATTAACAAAAAGCCTATTTAAAGTTGCAGATAATCCAGAAAAGATGGTGCAGCTAGGTATTAATGGCATTTACGAATACATAAAATTTTTAGGTCTATCTAATCAAAAATCAAAGAACATTTATAACTTATCTAAATTATTAATTAATAAGCATAATGGCGCGGTCCCAGATTCCTTTGAGAAGCTTGAATCTCTTCCAGGGGTAGGTCATAAAACAGCATCAGTTGTAATGTCTCAAGTGTTTAAAATACCCACATTCCCAGTAGATACTCACATACACAGGCTGGCACAAAGATGGGGGCTATCAAATGGAGATAACGTAGTTCAAACAGAAAAAGACCTTAAAAAAATATTTCCTATTAATGATTGGAATACCTTACATTTACAAATAATCTTTTATGGCAGAGAATACTGCACAGCAAGAGGCTGTGATGGAACAAAATGTTCTTTATGTCGCACTCTTTATCCCAAAAGAAAAAAAAAATTTATATGTAAAAAGCCTTAAAAAATTTATATAATGTTTAAATTAATTTTTTAATCATGAAAATAGCAATTACTGGCGCATCAGGGAAAACAGGTTATAGAATTTCCGAAGAAGCAGTTAAGAAAGGATATAAAGTAAGGCAAATCATCAGAAAGGATTCAAAAGTCGCAGCAGGACTAGAGAGTTTGGAAACAATTAGGGTTTCATTAGACAATAGAAAAGAACTTGATAAAGCTTTAAAAGATATTGATGCTTTGATAATTGCGACTGGAGCGAGAGCATCATTAGATTTAACTGGTCCTGCAAAGGTTGATGCATTAGGTGTATACAAGCAATTAGAGTGTTGCAAAAGAGTTGGTATTAAAAGAGTTATTTTAGTTAGTTCCCTTTGTACTGGTAAATTATTTCACCCATTAAACTTATTTGGTTTAATTCTTATTTGGAAGAAATTAGGTGAAAACTTTCTACGAAATTCAAATTTCGAATGGACTATTATTAGACCTGGAGGATTAAAGGAAAATGAAGATATCAAATCAGAAAATATAAATTATTCAAAGGAGGATACTCAAATTAATGGATCAATTCCAAGAAGATTAGTTGCGAAATGTTGTATAGATTCTTTAAAAAACAAAGAATCCATAAATAAATTAATAGAAGTTACAAGTTCGAATGATAATAAAAAGATATCTTTTAAAAAAGCTATGCAAATGATTTAAAAGATGTAAATATATAAATTAAAACTATGAAAATAAACCCTAAAATTGATGCATTACAATTAATGCTTACTGATTTAAGAACTAGAAATGAGCCAATAAGGCACAAAGCTGCATTCAAAGGCTGTCAACCAGAATTTCAAAGTCTTGTATCAAGATTAATAAAACAGTTAGAGGACGAATTAGTTGCTGAAAAACTTACTAACCGAGATAGTTAAAAAATTTAGATTACTTAAATGAACTTAAGTTATCTAATTTTGCTTGTTCAGAAAGTTCATCATATCCTCCAAAAAATTTATTATCCAAAAATATTTGAGGGAAAGTATTATGGCTACTTTGAACCATTACTTTTTGAAAGCTCTCATCATTATCTATTAAATTAACTTCGTGAGGGATAGATAAAGAATTAAGCAACCTAATTGCTCTTTTAGACCAAGGACAATCCTTTAAAATATATGCTTTTACCCGCGATTCATTTTTTAATAAATCATTACTTGAGATATTAATAATTTTTTGTTCAAAAGAAAGTAATAATATATCAGTGCCTTTTTTTACAATACATCCCTCCTCAAGATGACCTCCAAAGACATTACATCCCTCATCTGCAAAACTCAAATGTAAATGAACATCTCCTCTATTAAAATGTCCATTTAAAGAAACTATCTCTAGATTTCCCTCAAATCTATTTATCTCTTGATTACCTGGGCATTGAATACAAACTGTTCTAAGATTACCAACCACTCCAGAAACATACCCGTATAAATTATTCGATAAAGAATATTCTTTAATTGAATTTATCAAATCAGATTCTGGAGATAGCTTTAGGCTATGAGGCTGCATTAGATATAAGATATAAGGAATAGTTTTGTAATATAAAACATCATCATCCATAAAGAGAAGTTGAGTTTATAATCTTTAGGATTCAGATTTAAATTAAATTTTAGAATCTAGCAAAAAAAACCATTTAAAATTTTTATTAAAAATTTAAGCATGTTGAGAGTGTAATATATTTTTTATATACAAAAACTAATTTGTTATTAAGAAAAAATCTTAAAAATTCGGCGTTGAATATTCCCAATTTATTATCGATATCTCGCCTTTTCCTCGTATTTCCATTAATACTTTTTTTAGAAATTAACAGACCTTTTTATGTCTTTATATTTATTATTATTGGAGGTTTAACTGATTATTTTGATGGGTTAATTGCAAGGAAATTTAATCTTAAAACCAGATTAGGAGCTATCCTTGATCCCTTAAGCGATAAAGTATTCTATTTAATTCCTTTGACCTTCCTTTGTAAAAATAATTTTATACCCTTTTGGTCTTTGTCATTAATTTTATTTAGAGAATTAATTATCTCTAGCCTAAGGAACTCCACAAAAGACGGTTTACCAGCATCAATGTTAGGAAAATATAAAACATTTTTCTTTTTTATTTCAGTAATAACCTTTTTTACACCATTAAAAATTAGCTTTTTGAATAATTTAGCTTTAATTTTTTATTGGTTAGGATTCATCCTGACTTTTGTAACTTTATTAGGCTATTTAAGAATTAAAAAGAATATTATCTGAATTTTCATCAAACTCCTCACTCTTTTTATTATTAAAATCATTCACAAAACTATCCTTTAAACCATTAAGTAAATCAAAAGTTGGCGCCCACTCTAAATCACGTTTTATCTTAGAGATATCAGTCTGATAATGATTTAATCTAATTGGAAATCCCTTTCGGGACTTAGGATCTAATTTTTGATAATCAAATGTTCTCAAAGAAATTTCATCTTGGTTTAATCCAAGAACATTCGCACAGAAATAAATTAAACCCTTGATTGTTACTCCTTTTTCACCTGAACAATTGTAAATATTATTTTTGGAATTTTCAAAATTTATGCACCTAGTCATTACATCAGTTAGATCCGAAACATGGCCTAGCTGAGTAATTAAAGACCCATCACCAGGTATTGGTATAGATTTTTTAGTAAATAACCTTTCAAAAAACCAATTTTCAATTTTATTATAATTTCCTGGTCCATAAATATAAGTAGGCCTAAAACTTGTAAAAGGAATTTTTTGGTTTATCAACCAATTTTCTGTATCAAACTTTCCTTTGTGCCTACTATCTGGATCAATTGGATCAACTTCGGATAAGGGGAGTTCGCAATTATCTTTATAAACACCTGCAGAGCTTACATATATATATCTCTGAAAAGAGTTATCTAAATTTTCTATAAGAAGTTTAGTTTGTTCTAACTCTCGTCCAGAAATATCATAAACAACATCATACTTTTTATTTCTTAACCTGACGATATCTTCTAAATTATTTCTATCGCCCTTAATTAGATTTGTTTTTACAGGATTAGCTTTATTACCTCTCGTAAAAATATCAATATCATGATTTTGTCTTAATAATTTCCCAACCAAAGACTTGCCAACAAATCTAGTGCCACCCATTACAAGAATTTTCATATTCAAAAAATATTTAACTGAAGTAGTAATCTTAAATAGAATTACATATTGAATAGTACTACTAAGAAGTAATTAATGAAAAGGATGATTCTATGGAACTAATACCAGCAATTGATTTAATGAATGGTAAGTGTGTAAGGCTTTTTAAGGGCGACTTTAACAAAAGAAAAGACTTCACAAAAGAGCCACACGAGCAGGCTAGATTTTGGGAAAGCGAAGGAGCAAAATATATACATATTGTTGATTTGGATGCTGCAAAAACTGGAACACCAACAAACGATAAATCAATAAAAAAGATTGCAAAAACAGTTAACATACCGATTCAAATAGGTGGAGGGATAAGGTCTCAAGAAAGGATAGAACAATTATTTTCTTATGGTATTGAGAAAGTTATCATGGGAACCTCTGCAATAGAAAATAAAGAATTAGTTAAAGACTTATCAAATAAATTTCCTGGAAGGATAATTGTTGGGATAGATGCAAAAGATGGAAAAGTAAGTACAAGGGGTTGGCTTGAACAATCTAATATTTTAGCCACAGATCTAGTAAAGGAGTTTTCTTCATTTAAAATTGCTAGTTTTATTGTTACGGATATAAATACAGATGGGACATTAGAAGGAACAAATGAAGAATTCATAAAAAGCATCCTTGAAATTACAGATATTCCAGTAATCGCTTCAGGTGGGGTTGGTTCAATTTCTGATTTATTATCCCTAGTTAAATTTGAAAATTCTGGACTCTTTGGCGTAATTGTAGGTAAAGCTCTTTATGAAAACAAATTTAAAATAAGTGAGGCGAATAATATATTTTCATCAGAGAGATTAAATGACTTTGATTTAAAAAGAAATTACTACGCTTAAAAGAGTATAAAAATTGATTAAAGGCTGGTATTTGCAGTAATTGTTAGTTAATTTTGTATAAGAGATAAGAATTCTAGCCTTGGAATTAATTTCAAAAAAATCGATATTGATTATTGCTCCAAGCTTAATAGCAGAATCTTTATCGCTTAAGTTAACATCTCTAGACCAAAATCTAGACATTAATTTTAATAATGGAATAGATGATAGAACTCCGGATTTAGTTATATGGAATGTTCTTAATTTCCAATCAGAAGATCTTATAAGGTTAGAATTATTAAAATTAAGAGAAAGATATGATGAGTCAAAGTTTCTTATAATACTTTCTGGCGAACTTGTTTATGAATCAAAAAATACTCCAACATTAAATGCTGAAGGTTTTCTTTTAAATCCCGGTGCAGAAAAAGTTCTTGAATCTATCTATACCATTTTAAATGGTGGAAGGGTATTTGATATTGAAAATAATTCCCGAGTTCAATTAAAAAAAGATAAGACTCTCTCTTTTAGTCAAAAAGTTCTAACTTCAGGTCTAAAACAAATAGACACTGAAGTAGACTCTATATTCAAATATATTAACTCTGAATCAACTCCAGAATTTTATAAATTCATTTTAAAAGGAAGATTAAGAGAGCTTATTACTGCTAAATCTTTTCTTATTTTCTTATGGGGTAATTCATTAGAACTTTATACAGAGGCAATTTACTCTGATAATAAAATTAATCTTGAAGATAAAAATACGGTATTTATTAAAGATAAAAATACTATAGAAATATGGAATTTAATTTTTGACCGACTAAAAGAAAGATATAGCTCAACTAACTTACAAGTTGAATTCAATAACACATCAATAATTCTCTCAGGGATAAAGAAAGAATTTATTTCACGTCTAATATGCAAAATGTTAGATGAGTTAGATAATTTATTGAAAAATATTAAGGAAAACTATAAGGAGAAAGATTTCAAAGATGATTTAAATTCTCTTATAAAAGAACTCAAAGTTAATACAATTTCAAACATCACAGATAGCTATTTTAGATTAAAAAAAGGGAGCGAATCTATTTCAATAAATGATTTTATTTATAGTGAAGTAAGTTGTGAAGAGATAGATAGAGAATCTCATGAACCAATAATGTTTATTGAGCCAATTATTAAAAATGAGGCTCTTGACTATGATGGCAAATTACTACCACTATATGAAACAGAATCATTTTTAATCATTGAAAATATAATTTCAAATTGGATAATAAGGAACTGTAATTTATTAGCCTCTGAAGTATTTAATATTTGTTCATCTTGGCCTGAATTAAGAACAGTACTTATCAATCCTGAATTACAATCAACAAGGAATTTTGAAAGATTTAGAAATAATATTAATAACTATAATCGTTGGCATGACTATATTTATATGCCTATCTACTTATATGAGAGTAAGCGAGAATATATTGATATTATAGATAAAGAATTCACTCGTTACTTTAAAAATGAAAATAGGGAGAAGGAATTAGAGAATCTAGAGTGGCTACAAAAACAAGTTACATTGTTAGTTGAGATAAGAGATGCCGTAGCACCCCAGTTACAAGTTGCGGTAAAATATATCGGTAATCTTTTCGTAACTTTTCTTACTAAAGTCGTTGGCAAAGCTATCGGTTTAGTTGGGAAAGGAATCCTACAAGGATTAGGAAGATCAAGTTCCAAGTAAGTTTTAAAACTTTAATGAAAATAATTCAATGGATCCTAGTAGCATTAATTTTCTTAAATCCATATAAAGCAAATGCCTCTAGAGATTCTAATAGTTACGATGGCAACATCTTTCCAATTTATGCCGGTAATGGAGCGATAGTTCCACCTCAGACATCTCTTCAGGAATCATTAAAAAATAAAAGAGTCGCAGTTTTATTTTTTTATCTTGATGATAGTTCCGATAGTAAAGCTATGGCTCCGATAATATCTGGTTTAGATTTGATATGGAGAAATAATATAGATATAATTGCTCTAACTACTGATGAATTACAGGCTAAAGAAAAGTCTGACCTCCCAAATGAACCTAATTATTATTGGAACGGATTAATTCCACAAACCATTATTATCAACAGTGATGGTGAAGTTAAATATGATCAAAGTGGAATTATTAATATCGATGAATTAAACAAAGTCATAGGAGAACTAAAAGGGATTGATATAGCTGATACAGAATTTTCTGTTGAAAGTTTTAATGAATACAACAGTATAATTTCTGAAAAAAAAATAAAAAGAAAAATTAATTAATAAAAATGATATTACTAAATATCCTCTTAATTCTCTTAATTTTTCTAATTCTTTCAGATTTATATATTAAAAACTCACCCAAATCAAAGTTAGATTTGGTACCCATAAATTACAAAATCAAAAAAAAGGGCTATTTATACGAATTAATTATTGATTTAAAAATATCTAATCAAAGTAAAACAAAAGAAACAATGGTATCTAATATAAATTTTGAATTAGATTTTTTCAAAAGTAAAGATAACGAATATTGCCAAAATTTAAACTATCAAGAAGATATTTATATATACGATAATAATAAAATTAAGAATTTAAATAATTATTGGCCAACAACAATTATCAAGTCAAATTCAAAATTATTTATAAGAGTAATATATAAATTTAGCAATAATAATCTTAGTAAAAAAGTAAAATATTTATGGCTAAATGTATTTTGGGAGAACTATGGTCATTTTGGTATTTCTAAAAATAAGGATTGTTTATTAATTAATTTAGATGGTCAAAAACAAAGACCGAAGGAAGTCTTTGAAATTCCAATAAATAATAAATATATAGCTTTTGCCATTAAAACTGACTTACTAGGCTGCTTTGATGACCCAGTAAATACTGTGATTAAATACTGTAAAGGAATTGTAAAAAAGAATGATATTTTGACAATCGGTGAGAGTCCTCTTGCGATTATGCAAAATAGATATATTGCTCCTCAAAATTTAGAATGTAGTTTATTTTCGAAAGCTTTATGTTATTGTTTTCATCCCACAAGCAGTCTTGCAACAGCTTGTGGAATGCAATTGTTAATAAATAAAATTGGCGTCACAAGAATAACCTATGCATTAATTATTGGATTTCTCTTTAAATTAATTGGTATTAAGGGGATGTTTTATAGATTAACCGGTTCAGAATCATCTCTCATTGATGATATAAGCGGTACAGTCACACCTTACGACAAAAGTATAGTTATGGGTCCTCTCAATACCGATTTATTTTGTAAAAAGGTCGCAAAATATCTAAATATAGATGTTGCTGTAGTCGATGTAAACGATCTTGGAGGTGTGAAAGTCTTAGCCAGTTCAAATAAAAGAGTAAATAAAATACTCAAAAGAAACTTAATATCTAATCCAGCTGGCAATGGAGATGAAAAAACCCCTATAGTATTAATAAGAGAAAAAAAGTAAATGAAAAAAGATACCTCTTATTCTTTTGAATCTAAGAAAGGAATGGAAGTAACTTTTGAAGAACTCCATATAAGGCACATTAACCTTTTACTAGATATTAAAAATAAGGAATTAAATAGTTGGTTTTTAAAGATGGCAATTATTAATACCTTTGATGACTTAAAAATTTTCTTAAATAATCTCAAGAAAAATAAAAATAAATGCATAATTGCTATATCTGGAAGCGAAATAATTGGTTATTTAAATATTTTTCCTCTAAATAAAAAAAAGACTTGCTTAAAAATATCTAATCCCAGTTTAATTAACAGCAATTGTTCTTTAACAGATAAACAATTAACTTTAGGATTGATAAAAAAATCTATCTCAATAAAAGAAATCAAAACTTCAAGTTGGATAATTAATTCTGATATAAACAATGTTGACCTTATATCAATCTCAAGAGAATTAGGCTTTCAGCCTTTAGGAGAGATAATACTTTGGGATGGTTGTGATCTAAATAAATCTATAAATCCAAATACCCATGACTATGCATTTATTAATGAATTTCAAAACATTAATAAACAAAATATATTGAAAATAGTAAATTTCATAAGATCAAATCAATCTCCCTTAATAAGAAATGTTTTAGATTTTGATCAAGATGACATTCTTAAAAGGAATAACTCAAAAAGTGGTGCCTTAATATATGAAAATTCTGTTTTATGTACAATTTTAAAAGATATAAATTATCAAAACGAAGAAATTTATACTTTAACTTTAAGTAGATATTGGGATAAGAGATTCAATTCAGTTTTAAAAGAATTTATAAAAAGATTTTTTGAAAAATCTCCTGTTTCATATTTAAAAACCTATAAAGAAAATTCTCAATTAAATCTTTTTCTTGAAGAATGTAATCTCAAAGAAAAAAATCAAGAAATTATCCTTATCAGGAACACCATAGTTAAGAATGCCGCCAAACAAGTAAATAAAATAAATCAATCTTTGGAATCTATCTTTGAAAAATTAAGTCCACAAGGTAATCCATATCCATCTCCTTTTCCATTAAAAACAAAGTGAAATTTTGCAAACCCAAACCCAAGTCAATTCTAAGTCTGGATGTTGGCACCAAAAGAATAGGATTAGCTTATTGTGATCCCCTCTTTATTACATCAAATATACTGCCGGCAGTAAAAAGGTTTGAAAATAATCAGGAGATTAAAATCATTAAAAATTATATAGATAAATTTTATTTGACTGGTTTTATTGTGGGTATTCCTCTTGATGATGAAGGTCAAATGACCACCCAAGCTATTGACTGTAAAAATTACGGCCAACTACTTTCAAATGAATTAAAACTGCCTTTTTCTTTCGTCAACGAACATAGTTCAACTTGGGAATCTTCAAATAGATTCGGAATAAAGAAAGATAAATCAGGATTGATTGATAGTTTTTCAGCAAAAATAATACTTGAACAATGGATCGAAGAAGGTCCTGAATTAGAAGAATAAACTGGTAAACGTCAGATAAAATATTAGTATTAAAAAGGATAGATAATTTTTAAATGAAAGAAACAAACTCAAATGATAATTATGATGCACAAACAATAATATTAAATGACTCAAATGGAAACGAAATATTTTGTTATCTAGAACAATTAGTAAGTGTTGAAGGACAAGAATATGCCTTATTAACCCCAGTTGATACACCAGTAAGTCTTTTCAAGATAAATGAAAGAGATGAACCTGAATTAATTGAGAAAATTGATAAAAATGAACAAATCCTAAAAAATGCTGAAGCGGTACTCCAAGAACATGATTTAAGACTTATCAGATCAGCAGTTACATTAACAGTATCAGGAGAACTTGAAGAACCAATTTATGATGAATTAGAAGAAGATTATGCAGATGATGATAGTGAGAGTTATGAATTACTTGTTAACTTTAATCTTTTTGAGGAAGAATATGGCTTATATATTCCGCTAGATCCATTTTTTATAGTAGGCAAATTAAAAGATAAAGGTGCCTTATTAGTTGAGGATGATGAGTTCGATAAAATTCAACCTTTGATTGAAACTGAGCTTGAAAAAAGTAGTTCTTGAAATAAATGAGATCTATCCTAAAAATCAATTGGGATTCAAATTTACCAATATATTCGATTTCTCAATCTGAATTGCAAAAAATAGGAATTCATTCTTTATTAATCGACGTGGATGGGACTCTAGTAAATAGAAAATCAAATATGGTTCCAAAAGCTGTAAAAAATTGGATCAGAGAATCTAATAAATTTTTCTCCTTATATTTAATAAGTAATAATCCATCAAAAAAAAGGATCTCGAAAATAGCAAAAGAATTAAATTTAAGGTACAAATACAATGCATCAAAACCAACAAAAAAAGTAACTTTATCTGCCATAAAAGAAATTGGCAGTGAGCCAAAAAATATAGCCATTATTGGCGACAGGATTTTTACAGATATTATTGTTGGGAATAGGTGTAATATAAAAACAATATTAGTTAAACGATTAAAGAAGGATGGCTTGCCTATAAAATTTAATTTAACTTTGACAATTGAAAAATTAATTTCTCATTTTATAAAATGAAAACTTGGGTTATAAAAATTGGTACTAGTATTTTAAGAGGAACAGAGGAAACATCTACAGAAGAAGTTATTGAAACCCTTTGTAGAGCCTTTAAAAATTTTCTTACAAAAGGGAATAAATTAATTCTAGTAACTAGTGGAGCCGTTGGATTAGGTTGCCAAAAATTAAATATTAAAAAAAGACCAAATGATTTAAGCACACTTCAAGCTACTGCTGCAGTTGGTCAAGTTAATTTAATGTCTTTGTACGATAAAGTGTTTAATGAATTAGGTCACAATATTGCACAAATTTTAATTACGAAAGCTGATTTCAATTCACGAGAATCCTTCAATAACGCTTCTAAAACTTTAAAAAGATTAATCGATTTGAATGTTATTCCAATAGTAAATGAAAATGATACCGTAGCTAATGAAGAGCTTAAATATGGAGATAATGATACCCTTTCTGCTTTAGTTGCCTTGGCTATAAATGCTAACAAGCTTATTTTATTAACAGATATTGAAAATTTATACTCAAAAGATCCACGTAATAATAAGGACGCTCAACCTATTAAAGAAGTCCATAATAGTGAATTAAAAGATATCAAAGATAAAAATACTCAAAACTCAAATAATGAATGGGGAACAGGAGGCATTTCTACAAAATTAATTTCTGCAGAAATAGCAACAAAAGGAGGAGTCGAAGTCCAACTAGTTGATGGAACTAATAAAAAAAACTTAATTGATATTTTTAATGATAATAAAATTGGAACTTTATTTTATCCAGTAGAAAAACCTATAGGAAACAAAAAAAGTTGGCTTTCACATGCAATTCAAACCGTAGGGAAAATTACTTTAGATGATGGCGCTTCTTTTGCAATCAAAAAAAAAGGTGCCTCACTTTTAGCGGTTGGTGTTAAGAATGTAGAAGGAAACTTTACTATTAATCAGGCAGTTAAAATCGTAAATACAAATGATAAAGAAGTTGCAAAAGGTTTAGTATCAATAAGTAGCGACAAATTAAGAAGTATCTTAAATAATAAAGAAAATAACAACTCCTCGATAATTGTCGTACATAGAGATGTTCTTGCTCTCTCTTAGAAAAAATTAAAACTGAAAAATGCTTTTAAGTGATTTAGTTGATCTAATAAAAAAAGGAAATTCAAATTTTATTAGTGCCAATATTTTCGAAGATTTAAATATAGATGATGCTGCCTCATTAGATTTTGCAGTTAAACATCAAATATCTTTTTTAGAAGAAAATAATATTCTTAAAGAAAAATTAGATCAAACTAAAGCATCAGCAATAATAACTACTAACAACGATGAAATCGTTAGTGCCCTAAAGAAACTCAATATATCAAATATAATTGTTAAAAATCCAAGAATTGCATTTGCAGAAGTATTGGATTGTTTATATAAAACTATCAATTTCAAACCAGGAATTCATGTTTCAGCAGTTATAGATAAAACAGCAATAATTGGAGCAGATTGCCATATTGGACCTAATGTCTATATTGGAGAAAATACTGTAATTGGAGAAAATAATCGTATTCTCCCTGGATCATCAATTTTAGGCAATGTTCGAATAGGAAATAATAATATAATTCATCCAAATTGTGTTATTTACGAAAATACCACTCTAAAAAATAATTGTGTAATTAATTCAAATTCTGTTATTGGATCAGAGGGATTTGGTTTTATTCCTGAAAATGGCAAATGGGTAAAGATGCCGCAAAAAGGTGGTGTAAAAATAATGAGTTTTGTAGAAATTGGAACTAATTGTTGTATTGATAGACCCGCAGTTGGATTTACTTTTATTGATGAGGGAACAAAGTTGGATAATTTAATACAAATAGGTCATGGCGTAAAAATTGGAAAGAATTGTGCATTTGCAGCTCAAGTTGGTATCGCTGGAGGAGCAAATATTGGAGATGGTGTTATTTTGGCAGGGCAAGTAGGAGTCAATAATAGAGTAAAAGTTGGTAATAATGTCATTGCGAGTTCAAAATGCGGAATCCATTGTGACATAGAAGATGGTAAGGTAATAAGTGGTTTCCCTGCGATGGAAAATAAATCATGGCTAAGGAGTTCAAGTATTTTTAAAAAATTACCAGAATTAGCAAAAAAACTTAGACAATTAGACGAGCAATAATTTATTGTTCTATTAAACAAAAATTTAAATGAAGAAATATAAGATTGTTTTATTGTCAGGAGACGGAATTGGACCAGAGATTTCAGAAGTTTCAAAAAATGTTTTAAAAAAGCTTTCAAAAAATCATAATTTCGATATTGAGATTATTGAAAAATTATTTGGAGGGATAGCATATGAAAAATATGGTATTCCTGCTCCGGATGAGACACTAGATCAATGCAAAAAAAGTGATGCAGTACTTTTAGCATGTGTTGGAGATATTAAATATGATTCTCTTGCAAGAGAATTAAGGCCAGAAAGTGGGTTACTAAAGTTAAGATCTGCCCTAAACCTTTTCGCAAATATAAGGCCTGTCAAAATAAGAAAATCTCTTTTGGAAGCAAGTACATTAAAAAAAGAAATCGTTGAGCATGTAGATCTTATTGTTGTAAGAGAATTAATAGGAGGAATTTATTTTGGGAAACCAAGAGGACATATAACAAATATAAAAATCCCAAAAGCTTTCAATACGATGGTTTATGATGCGACCGAAATAGAAAGAATAACTGAAATAGCAATAAGAATTGCTAACCAAAGAAATAAAAAAATATGTTCTGTTGATAAATCAAACGTTCTTGAGGTTAGTCAATTGTGGAGAGATACAGTTTTAAATATCACCTCAAGAGATAAAAATATATCTCTAAGCAATATGTACGTTGATAATGCAGCAATGCAATTAGTTAGAGATCCTGGTCAATTTGATGTGATTTTAACTAGTAATTTATTTGGAGATATTTTAAGCGATTTAGCCGCAATGTTAACTGGTTCTATTGGTATGCTTCCATCAGCTTCTCTAAACAATAATGGCCCAGGCGTTTTTGAACCTGTTCATGGTTCGGCTCCTGATATAGCTGGTAAAAACATAGCTAATCCTATTGCAATGCTTTTATCTGCTTCCATGATGTTAAAAATCGGATTAAATGAAGAAGAAGCTGCAGAAAATTTAGAAACTGCCATTGATAAAGTTTTATCAAAAGGATTTAGAACAGCAGATTTAGCTGATGGGTCAACTGAAGTTTTATCTTGCAGTGAAATTGGAGATAAAATAATTGATGAAATTTAAAAAAAAATTAATAAATAAAAAAATATTTTTAAGTAAAACATAAAGTTGGCATATGACCTGTCAGAATCATTAAATATTGTTTTTAAAAAATGTCAAAACGTCATCCAGTAGTTGCTGTAACAGGATCTTCAGGAGCAGGAACAAGTACAGTAAAAAGAGCCTTTGAGCATATTTTTGCCAGAGAAGATATTGTTCCCGCCGTTGTTGAAGGTGATAGTTACCACAGATTTGAAAGAATGCCTATGAAAAAAGCTATGGCAGACGCTCTTGCAAAAGGTGAAAATTTTTCTCATTTTGGTCCAGAGGCTAATCTTTTTGACAAGTTAGAAGAACTTTTTAAAATCTATGGTGAAACTGGAGGAGGAAAGAAAAGATATTATCTACATAGTCTTGAAGAAGCAGAAGAACATAATACAAGACTTGGGACATCCCTAGAACCTGGACAATTTACTCCATGGGAAGACATTCCTGAGGAAACAGACGTACTTTTTTATGAAGGTTTGCACGGCGGAGTAGAAGGTGATGGATATAATGTGGCATCTTATGCTGATTTACTTGTTGGAGTTGTTCCAATAACAAATTTAGAGTGGATTCAAAAAATCCATAGAGATAACGCAGAAAGAGGTTACTCAGCGGAAACCATTGTGGATACGATATTGAGAAGAATGCCTGATTATATAAATCACATCTGTCCACAATTCAGCAAAACCGATATTAATTTCCAAAGAATTCCCACAATTGACACTTCAAATCCTTTCATTTGCAGAAATATCCCAACTCCTGATGAGAGCTTTGTGATCATACATTTCAGAAAAGGGGCAAGAGAGAAATGGGGTATTGATTTTCAATACTTGCTTGGAATGATTAACGATTCATTTATGTCAAGTCCAACAAGTATCGTTGTAAATGGAGGGAAAATGGGTTTCGCAATGGAACTAATTCTTACTCCAATAATTCATAAAATGATTGAGGAGAAAAATAAATAATAATTAATTTCGATTATTAACTCAAAAAATTATATTTTTAACTTTGAGGAGTTTCTAATTTAGAAAATCTCAAATATTTATATATCTTTCTTGATAAAAGTACCTAACTTAGATTTAAATAGAAAAAAAAGGAAACGTTGTGTCATTAATCGACTGGTTTGCCGCAAGGCGTAAAGATCAATTTGTTGGGAAAGTTTCCCAAGATACTGACGAAGGAGATGGTTTGTGGGTTAAATGTTCAGAGTGTTCGCAAGTAGCCTATAGAAAAGACCTAATTTCAAATTTCAATGTTTGTAGTAATTGTGGTCACCATAATAGAATTAATAGTGATGAAAGGATAAATATAATTGCTGATAAAAATTCATTCAAAGAATTTGATAGTTCACTAAGTCCTACAGATCCTTTAGGTTTTAAAGATAGAAGGTCTTATGCTGATCGAATTAAAGAAAGTCAAGCAGGAACAGGTTTAAGAGATGGTGTCATAACAGGTTTTTGTTCTGTAAATTCAATGCCTTTAGCATTAGCTGTTATGGATTTTAGATTTATGGGAGGATCAATGGGTTCAGTAGTTGGTGAAAAAATTACAAGGATAATTGAGAGAGCAACTTTAGAAAATTACCCAATTCTTATTGTTTGTGCATCAGGTGGGGCAAGAATGCAAGAAGGTATGTTAAGTCTCATGCAAATGGCAAAAATTTCTGGAGCACTAAAAAAGCACAAAGAGAAAAATCTCCTATATATGCCATTATTAACTCATCCAACCACTGGAGGGGTAACAGCCAGCTTTGCGATGCTAGGTGATTTAATTTTGGCGGAACCTAAAGCACTTATTGGATTTGCGGGAAGAAGAGTTATTGAACAAACATTAAGAGAAAAATTACCCGATAATTTTCAAACAGCTGAATATCTTCTTGAGCATGGTTTTGTTGATGTAATAGTGAAAAGGAAAGATCTCAAGACTACTTTGACTAAAATTTTAAAAATCCATGGAGTAAAAGAACTTGCAGAAGCAAATATATAAAATGAGAATAATTTCTAATTTATTTTATTTTTCTTTAAGCCTTTTACTTTTTATTTTAAACCTTGCCTCCTTTTCATATGCGTTAGGAAATGTTGATTGGGTTCTCCTTAAAGAGAATGATGATGGGAAGGAATGGCTTGATAAAGGGAGTATTAAGTCGCTCCCAAACGGTGAAATAAGTGTATTAACAAAGTTCTTTAAGAATCCAACTAAATCTGATGATGATGGAGAGTTATCACTTTATGTAATGAGAATTAACTGCAATGAAAAAAAGTTCAAAGATACATCAATAAATGGAATTCCTCAATTTAATTCAAAATGGCAAACTTCTAATAGTGATGAACTTATAGATGTTGTTATTGAAAATAGCTGTTCAGAGTTTATTGATGGATAAGAATGAATACTAAAAATAAAAAATTAAAAATAGCAATCGCTGGACTAGGGTTTGGGAAAAAAGTTCATTTAGAGGCATTAAAGCAGTCTGACTACTTAACTCCTGTAGCTATTTATCATTATGACAAAAAGCAAAAATCGATATTAGAAAAAGAAACGGGCTTAGATTTTTTTCATAATTGGGAAGACTTAGTTAAATCTCCAAAAATTGATGGAATTATTATTGCCACCCCTCCTGAATCAAGATTTAAGTTAGCAAAACAAGCTCTTGAGAATAATAAAAATTTGCTCCTAGAAAAACCCGTTTCAATATCCTCCTCAGAAATTGAAGAGCTTCAGAGAATATCTTTGATTAATAATTTAAGCGTATGTGTTGATTTTGAATATAGAGCAGTACCTCTTTTCCTTCAGGCAAAAAAACTTATTGATGAAAATATCTTAGGAGATGTATATTTAGTCAAATTAGATTGGTTAATGGGCAGTAGATCCGATCCCAAAAGATCCTGGAATTGGTATTCATTGGAAGAAAAAGGTGGAGGAGTTGTTGGCGCCTTAGGTACTCATGCATTCGATATGTTGAATTGGTTTTTTGGAGAAGCAATAAACGTGACTGGCAAGTTAGCAACATCAATAAAAAAAAGACCTTTACCTAATTCATCTGATTTAAATGATGTTACGAGTGAAGATGTATGTTTAGCTAATATAGAAATTTTAAACTACAGCTCGAATCTTATTCCATGCCAGGTATCTTTATCATCGATTTCTAAAAACGGTAGAGGATTTAGTCTAGAAATATATGGAAGCGAAGGTTCACTTATTCTTAAAAGCGAAAACCAAAAAGATTATGTACATGGTTTTAATTTGAAATATTCAAACAACGAAAATAAAATACAAAATCTAACTGCAGATTCAAGATTTAATTTTGAAAAAACATGGACTGATGGAAGAATAGCTCCAGTTTTAAGAATTCAAAATTTATGGGCTGAGAGTATTTTTAATCAAACACCTATCATTCCAGGATTATGTGAGGGACTTGCGAGTCATAAAGTTTGCGAAGCTATAAGAGAATCTTCAAAAAGCGGATTAAGAATCAAAATTTAAAGCTATACATTTATAAGTAGCAATTATCACCCGATGACGTATTGGATTGATTTTATTTTTTTTTCATATTCTGGAAAAATCAATTGAACTTAATTATTAAAGAATGGCTTTAAATTATTACAAAAATGAGCTTAAAGAGAATGCTCAATTACTAGCTTCTAAAGGGAAAGGGATATTAGCGGTAGATGAATCCACTAAAACAGTAGGCAAAAGACTCGCTGGAATTGGCGTTGAAAATACTGAAGACAATAGGAAGGCATATAGAGGAATGCTTTTTACTACAGAAGGCCTTGGGAAGTATATAAGTGGTGCAATCCTCTTCGAAGAAACTCTTTATCAGAATCACCAAGATGGTGAGTCAATGGTTAAGAAACTAAATGATTTAGGTATTATTCCAGGTATAAAGGTCGATAAAGGTCTAAATCCACTTCCTGGAGGAGGAGATGTAGAAACTTTTTGCTCTGGGCTAGATGGGTTAGTTGAAAGAGCAGCAAAATATTACGAACAAGGTGCAAGATTTGCAAAGTGGAGAGCAGTTCTGCAAATTACAAATGATGGTTATCCTTCAAAACTATCAATTCAAGAAAATGCATGGGGATTAGCAAGGTATGCAAGGTCCGTTCAAGAATCTGGTTTGGTACCAATTATTGAACCTGAAATCTTAATGGACGGCGACCATACTATTGAAAAAACCGCTGAAGTTCAAGAAGAGGTAATAAAGCAGGTTTATATTGCCTGTCAAGCAAATGGAGTTTTTCTAGAAGGGACTCTATTAAAACCTTCTATGACTGTTAATGGAGCAGATTGTCCAACAAAGGCTGATCCCATGAAAGTTGCTGAAATGACAATAAGAACTATGGAAAGGTGCGTTCCTGCATCAGTTCCAGGAATAGTTTTCTTATCAGGAGGGTTAAGCGAAGAAGCTGCTTCTGTCTATTTAAATAATATGAACACTCTTTACAGGAAAGCTTTATGGAATGTTTCATTCTCCTATGGAAGAGCATTACAGCACTCATGCTTAAAGGCCTGGAAAGGAAGCGACATTGAAGGGGGGCAAAAAGCATTAATAGCGAGAGCCCAGGCGAACTCTGAAGCTTCAAAAGGTGCCTATGTAGCAGGATCTCAACCTTCATCCGATGAGCAATTGTTTGTGGCAGGCTACACTTACTAACTAAAAAATCCTAAAAATATACTCTGGGTCATAAGATTAGTTTCTTTAATTTAGTATTTTGTATATCTAATGACGTGACATTTGATACCTCTTTATATTAAACTCTCGGAAACATATGCTTTATATAGCATTTAACTTATTTTAATTATGGCCCTCGTTCCACTAAGACTACTTTTAGATCACGCTGCTGAGAATGATTACGGTATTCCAGCTTTCAATGTTAATAACCTTGAGCAAGTTCAAGCAATTATGGAAGCAGCATATGAAACTGATAGTCCTGTAATCCTCCAAGCTTCAAGAGGGGCAAGAAATTATGCAGGAGAAATTTTCCTACGTCATCTAATCCTTGCTGCTACAGAAACATATCCTAATATTCCAGTGGTAATGCACCAAGATCATGGTAATGAGCCATCAACATGTTATTCAGCAGCAATAAATGGTTTCACATCAGTAATGATGGATGGTTCTCTAGAGGCAGATGCAAAAACACCCGCTAGTTACGAATATAATGTTGCAGTTACTAAAAAAGTAGTAGATTTTGCTCATTCAGTTGGAGTTAGTGTTGAAGGAGAATTAGGTTGCTTGGGTTCATTAGAAACAGGCAAAGGTGAGGCAGAAGATGGTCATGGATTTGAAGGTGAACTTTCTACAGATATGCTTTTGACTGATCCTGAAGAAGCGGCAGATTTTGTTGCCAAAACAAAAGTTGATGCATTAGCAATTGCTATAGGTACAAGTCATGGTGCATATAAATTCACAAGGAAGCCAACAGGAGAAGTTCTTGCAATAAGCAGAATTGCTGAGATCCATAAAGCACTTCCAAATACACATCTTGTAATGCACGGATCTAGTTCAGTGCCTCAGGAATGGTTGGATATCATTAACAAATATGGTGGTGAAATCCCTCAAACATATGGAGTTCCTGTTGAAGAGATTCAAGAGGGAATAAGAAATGGAGTTAGGAAAGTCAACATTGATACCGATAACAGACTTGCTTTCACTGCCGCGGTTAGAGAGGCTGCATTTGCCGACAGGGCAAACTTTGACCCAAGACATTTCAACAAACCTGCTAGAAAATACATGAAGCAAGTTTGTCTTGATAGATACAAGCAGTTCTGGTGCGAAGGTCAAGCAAGTAAGATCAAGCAAAACAGCACCAATTACTTTGCTGATCTTTACGCAAAAGGTGATTTAGATCCAAAAGTAAAAGCTACTGTATAATTTCTTTCCAAATTAAGTAGAAAAAGACCTCCAAAATTGGGGTCTTTTTTTATTTCAATATTAATGATTTTAATGTAAATAGACCATCAGTCCCACCAATTGTCTCGTCACAAGCTCGCTCTGGATGAGGCATTAAACCTAAAACATTTCCCTTTTCATTAGTTATGCCTGCGATATCGAATGAGGACCCATTAGGATTATTTTTATATCTTAAAGCAATCAATTCATTATCTACAAGTTTTTTTAAAGTATCAGAATCACAATGATATCTTCCTTCCCCATGCGCTATTGGCAACTTAATAGTTTGTTTTTCATCTCCATTATTAAACCAACCGCCTTTTGAAGAAACAATATCCAGTTCAACGTCATCACAGATAAAATTAAGATTTTTATTTGCAACAAGAGCACCAGGCAAAAACCCTGCTTCAGTCAAGATTTGAAAGCCATTACAAATTCCTAAAACTCTTTTCCCGCTTTTAACAAACTCATCCAAGGCGTTTATTAATGGAGAGAATCTCGCAATTGCTCCGCATCTCAAATAATCACCATAGCTAAATCCTCCAGGTAAAACTATTGCATCTACATCACTTAAATCTGAAGACTCATGCCACAAGTATTTTGTTCTTATGTCTAAACAACCTTCCAATGCCCATGAAACATCACGATCGCAATTAGAACCAGGGAAGATAACAACTCCTACAGAAAAATTATCCATCTTATAATTTTTCTAGTGAATACTCGTAATCTTCAATAACAGTATTTGCGAATAACCTATCACACAATAAATCAATTTTTTCTCTTACTTCGTTTTCACCATTACCTTCTATTTTTACCTCAATCATTTTTCCTATACGTAATGATTTTATTCCCTCGGCTCCAAGTTTTATAGAAGCAGATTTTGTAGCTTCCCCTGCTGGATCTAAAACTGAGGGTCTTAGTCTTACAAAAACTTTTACAGCAAATTGGTCCAATTAAAAATTAATTTCTACTAGAAGATTAGTTTAAATTTTAATAAAAAGAACTATTGATTAATAAACAAATATTTTTATCTTAAGGTTTTCTGAGTTATTAAATGTTTATGTAGCCTCTACCAAAACAAACTAAACAAGTTCTCCTTGAATTTTCATGTGTTTTAAAATTTCCTGCCCCTCCACATTTTGAACATTTTAATTTATCAATTGATGTAACGTCGTTAGAGATTATTTGTTTTAAAGTAATTTTTGGATTTTCCATCTTAGACTGTCTACTGTAGTTAGTATCCCAACAGCTAACTATAAAGTCAAATTGCTACTTGTGGGTCACTTAAAATCTTAAATTTCTCTTTAATTTTTTTATAGAAATTTTTTATAGATTTTTCATCAAAGGAAATTATTACTAATTCAAGCCCAGCATTATCATCTGGTCGCCAACAATTGTCTGGAGCTTCTTCAAACCAAGTATTAATTTTCTTTCCAACAATTTGTATCTGTAAAGGCAATGATTTGTTTGGTATCCAAATACGTCCTTTTATTCGAAGAATGTTTAATTCATCCAAAATTTTTGACATCTCCTTTTCAAATTCATTTTTTTCAAGGAAATAATTTAATTTAAATGAATATGATACAAGTTCAACATGATTATGGTCATGTTCTTCCATTAAAAATTCTTTATAAGTCTCTTTTTTAAAATTAAAGTCAAATAGATAATTTAAATCAATTTTGCCATTCTTGGATTTAAGGACTGGTGTAGATGAGTTTAGACTTCCTTGAATTTTATTTTTTACAACGTCAAACTGGTCATCATTTAAGATATCTGATCTTGAGACTAAAACGATATCAGAAACTTCTAGTTGCTCCTCAAAAAGTTCATCTATAGAGGCGTTGTGATCAATTTTATCTGTATCATTATATTGTTTTGTTATTTTATTTAAATCATTAATTGGTGAACCATTAAGCATTGATTCTCCATTAACGATACCAACAACTACATCAAGATAGATGGAAGACCTAATCTCAGGCCAGTTAAGTGCTTGAATTAAAGGAATTGGTAGTGCCAAGCCACTTGTTTCGATAATTATTGATTCGATAGGAGGATTAAATTCTAGGAGAGCTTTTATTGATGGAACAAAATCATCTTGAACAGTACAACATAAACAACCATTGTTTAATTCGATAACGCAGTCGTCTTCAGTTTCATCACATTTATCACAACTTTTAATCAAATCACCGTCAATTCCAACATCACCAAATTCATTAATTATCAAACCAAATTTTTTATTACTCTCTTTCAAAAGATATCTTAGAAAAGTTGTTTTACCTGAACCAAGGAATCCCGAAACAACAATAATTGGAATTTTTTTTTTCATCTTTGATGATTAACAACCTAAGCTATATTCTGTACTCTCTCCTGTAGAACTATTTGTGCCATTAGCAATCGCACATAATTGTTTTTGTTGTGTACGACTTAGAACAGCATCTGTAAAATCTGCACCATCTATTTTTGCACCTTCAAAATTACTCTCCATTAATAAGGCATTAGTAAAATTAACATCTGAAAGATTAGCATCTGTAAAGTCTGTTGCATAAGCTAGTGCATCTCTCAAATTTGCTCCAGTAAAATTTGAGTTTTGCAATTTACTATTATTGAACACCGCCCCCTCTAAATTACTTTCACTGAAATTAAATCCATTCAAATCAAACTTTACGTATTCGTTACCGCTTAAGTCTTGACCATGCATATCTGGCTCTAAATTAAGGTCTTGCTGGTTTCTAATCTCAGGGGGTCTTTTAGCCCATGCAGAATTTACAGAATTAAATAATAAAATCCCAACGAATAAAAAAGTAATTAATGCATTCTTTAGTGAGGGGAAAACAATTGATTTAATCATAATAAGACTGTATTTTAGAACTTAAGTATTTAAAGTTTGTAATAGTATCTTAAAGGAAAATATATGGCAATGTCACTAAAGGTTATTGTTCCTCCTCATCCCTTAATAAAACATTGGCTTTCAATATTGCGAGAAAAAAATACTCCAAATATTTTGTACTCAACAGGATATGAGCAATTAGGGAAATGGCTTACATATGAAGCATTACGTAATTGGCTGCCATATAAAAAAGAAGTAGTAAGTACTGATAATGGAGACGCAGATGGATTCTTTATTAATAATGATTATCCAATAAAAGTGCTCGCAATGTTGCCCGAAGGCTTATCTCTTTGGTTTGGATCTAAAGAAGTAATTCCTAACTCAACCCTCTCATTAGGAGAACTTCCTAAAACTATTGAATCAAATGAAGGAGTTATATTTTATTCAGAACAAATAACAACAAAATCAGCAACATTAGAAACTTTAATAAAATTAAAGGAATTAGGTGTTGATTCAAATAGGATTCTTTTAATAGCTGCTATTTGCTCAAATAGAGGGTTAAATGAAATTGCGAAATTACTCCCTAATCAGGTAATTTATACTTCTTGCATAGATGAGGAAGACGAAAAAACACAATTATTAGAACCGGGTATTGGGAATCCTCTATCGCGTTTAAGTACTATATTTCAAGATAAGAACTAATATAGAATATAGGAGTGAATATTTTACCAATGTCTGAATACAGAGATTCGTCTTCAAATAATCTTTTATCATTAATAAGTGGTGCTTTTATTGGAGCAGCAGGTCTAGCTTGGTGGTTAATATCCGAAGCAGACAAAAGAAAGGAGGAAAAAAAACAAAAAGCAATGATGTATTCCTCCAGAATTCAAGACGGCTCAGAAGCGATTGATTCAAATGAAAATATAAATGAAGTTGAAGGAGAGAATCTGGAGAAGAAAGTTGAGCAACTTAATTCTGCAATTGCTGATGTGAGGAAGCAACTTGAAGAGTTAGGGCAATAGAATAAAAAAGGTTCTCAAATAATATGAATAAACTCAGATCATCTGCAATAACCCAAGGTGTGCAAAGATCCCCTAACAGATCGATGTTAAGAGCTGTTGGATTTAATGATGAAGATTTTAATAAACCTATTATTGGAGTTGCAAATGGATACAGCACCATAACACCATGCAATATGGGTTTAAATAAGTTAGCGCTAAAAGCTGAAGAGTCAATAAAAAGATCAGGTGGGATGCCTCAGATGTTTGGGACTATAACAGTAAGTGATGGCATTTCTATGGGAACAGAGGGCATGAAATATTCCCTAGTTTCACGAGAAGTTATTGCTGATTCAATTGAAACAGCATGCAATGCTCAGAGTATGGATGGAGTACTTGCTATAGGTGGATGTGATAAAAATATGCCGGGTGCCATGATTGCGATTGCAAGAATGAATATTCCCTCAATTTTCATTTATGGAGGGACAATAAAGCCTGGGAAATTGCATGGAGAAGATCTTACTGTTGTTAGTGCATTTGAAGCTGTTGGACAATTAACATCAGGCAAAATCAATGAAGAAAGGCTAATCCAAGTTGAGAAAAATTGTATTCCTGGTGCTGGTAGCTGTGGAGGAATGTTTACAGCTAATACAATGTCTGCGGTTATTGAAGTATTAGGGTTAAGTCTTCCTCACAGTTCCACTATGGCTGCTGAAGATCTTGAAAAAGAACTAAGTGCTGATAAAAGTGCTGAGATATTAGTCTCTGCAATAGATAAAGATATAAGACCTCTAGACCTAATGACAAAGAAAGCATTTGAAAATGCAATATCAGTAATTATGGCAATTGGAGGATCAACAAATGCGGTATTGCACATCTTAGCTATTGCGAATACTGCAGGAATAGATATCAACATAAATGATTTTGAGAGAATCAGACAAAAAGTTCCCGTTATTTGTGACCTTAAACCGAGTGGTAAATATGTGACGGTGGATCTTCATAAGGCAGGTGGGATTCCACAAGTGATGAAAATACTTTTGAATGCAGGATTAATTCATGGCGATTGCAAAAACATTGAAGGCAAAACCATCTCAGAATACTTACAGAATATTCCAGATAAGCCTCCAACAAATCAAAATGTCATAAGAGACATAGATGACCCTCTTTATAAAAAAGGACATCTAGCGATATTAAAAGGTAACTTAGCCAGCGAAGGTTCTGTAGCCAAAATTAGCGGAGTAAAAAACCCTGTATTAACAGGTCCCGCAAAGATTTTTGAAAGTGAAGAAGATTGTTTAAAATCGATATTAAATAACGATATCAAAGCTGGTGATGTTGTTGTTATTAGAAACGAAGGTCCCGTAGGAGGTCCAGGCATGAGAGAAATGTTAGCTCCAACATCTGCGATTGTCGGGCAAGGGCTAGGAGAGAAGGTGGCATTAATTACCGATGGCAGATTTAGCGGAGGTACCTATGGTCTTGTTGTAGGTCACATAGCTCCAGAGGCTGCTGTAGGAGGAAATATTGCACTAATAAAACAAGGTGATTTAATTACAGTAGATGCAGTAAAACAACTAATTGAAGTTGATTTATCTGACGAAGAATTAGAAAGAAGAAAAAAAGACTGGATAAAACCTATTCAAAAATACAAAAGAGGAATTCTTTCAAAATATTCGAGGATCGTAAGCACCTCAAGTTTAGGGGCTGTTACTGATTTATAAATCAGCTCAAATTTTATTTTCTTAATCAATAAAACTTTTTATCCTATTTGCTAAATTTTCCAATCTAGCACTGTATTTTGGTGAGTTGCATTTTTTCCCATTATTGCTATCCATCCATAATGTTTTAACTCCACACCATAATATTGGTTCATCAGGGAAGTTAAGCTTAGAGATTACTAAAACCAACTCTTTATTTGATTTAAAAAGTTCTAATTCAAGATCATAAATTTCTAATCTTTTACCTTCATTATCACGACATAAGATATTAACTGTTAAATCAATATCTTCATCTTCGAATTCGTATTCACCATTTTTTTTTACTACAGAATGAACAAAAGGTTTATTTGTTAAATCTGCTGACTTAGCGATTAAGCTCTCTATATTTTTAGGTGAATTTTCAAATAACACTTATTGATTTAATTAAAACTTTTATGGAACCCTGTCTAAACTCATTATTAAGTAATCCATCATCACCGAACTTAGAGTGTAGTAGTTGCAATCTTTTAATTTTAGATGGCTTGAATTTAAATGGGAAACGTACTTTATTAGCTCTTACTGAAGGTTTTAACTCACTAAAAGGAATTTGAACATTTGTTGTCCCGAATTTTTTTGTTGGGAATGATTTAATCCATCTAAGTCCACCAGGAATAAATTCGGTTAGTCCTAGTAGATCATCTTCACAAGCGACAGCAAATTTAAAAGTTCTTCCTTGTCCATCAATATTTAATTCAAAGGATGAATACTCAGATACATTTAAAGAAGGTTTATATATAGACGATCTACAACTAACAAATCCTCCTGCTTTCTCGACAATATTACCCTTTAATATCAAACCCGAATTTGAAATTTCACAAAAAGCTGAGCTTGATCCGCCCATAACAGTATCATTTAATGTTTTCCAACCATCGAACTCCTTTTTCTGGAATAAAAATTTTTTCTTACTCATTAAATAATTTAAATTATTAATAAACTTTAACTAAATTTATAATTCTTTTGCTGATTCCTGATCACAAAATATTGAAATTTGATTAATAGATTTTATTAATTTTGATGGGGTTCTATCTGGTAGCTCTTTTTCATCTAATAACCTCTCAAGAGCAATTCTTTTTGAAGCTCCACTAACTAAAAATACTATCTTTGAAGAAGCTGAAAGAACCTTTGGAGTTAATGAAATTCTTTTTAAACCTTTACCTTCATTAAAAATAACAAAATCATCTAAATTATTATTTTTTTGATAAGGGAATAGTGAGGCTGTATGACCATCGTCTCCAAGACCTAATAATGTTAAATCAAAAGTTGGAGGGTTTGATCCGCATTTTTCAAATAATTTAGAAATAAATTGATTTTTTGTATCTTCATCATCAGCATTTAAATCATTGAAAATTTCATAAAAAAAAGCTTTAGATCCAAAATTAGTTAACAATGAATTCTTCAACATTAACGAGTTACTCAATTCTGAATTTGGATCAACACATCTTTCATCTCCTAAAAAGACATCAACCATATCCCATCTAAGATCACTTTTTGATAAGAGCTTATAGACAGATTTAGGAGTTGAACCTCCACTTACACAAAATTTGAACCTGTCTTTCTTTTCTAAAGTATGAATAATGTGTCTTTCAATAAACTTAAAAACCGCTTTAGATAGCTCTAACTTGTCTTTGTAAATATTAAGTCTATATCCATTTTCAACCTTTTCAATCATTTCATCCATTCAGTATGGAAACTACCTTCCTTATCAATTCTTTCATATGTATGAGAGCCAAAACAGTCTCTCATTGCCTGAACAAGGTTCTGAGGGAGTCTATTGGTTCTATAACTATTCAAATAATCTAAGGTACTGGATAGACATGGGACTGGTATACCAGCATTTGTGGATAAAGAAACAACTTTAGCTAAGTTATCTAATTTTGTCGCAATTTCATTATTGAACCAATCATCAAAAATTAAATTTTTTAGATTAGGGTCTTTGTTATAAGCATCTTGAATTTTACTTAATAATTTTGATCTAATTATGCAACCACCTTTCCATATTTGAGCAATTGAAGGCATATTCAAACCATAGTTATATACTGAAGATGCTTCTCTTAAAATGTCCATACCCTGGGCATAGCTAGCTATTGTGGCAAGGACTACAGCATCAAATAAAGGTTTCATTCCATCTGATATATTTCCTAAATCAAAATCCTCTATCACTTTAAATGGAATAGTTTTTTCAATCTCACTACGTTGCTCTTTTAAAGAACTCATTACTCTTGCATTTAAAGATGCATAAATAGTTGGGACTGATACCCCCAGTTCTAGAGCGCTTACAACAGTCCATAACCCTGTACCTTTCTGGCCAGCTTTATCTAATATTTTTTCCACGACATCATCTCCAGTTGTCTCATCTTTTGTATTTAGACAAATCTCTGTTATCTCAACAAGGTAAGAAGCTAATTCATCAGTATTATTCCAAATACCAAATACCCTTGACATTTGCTGACCGTTCATACCTTTGACTCTCTTCATAAGGTCATAAGCTTCTGCAAGTATTTGTTCAATTCCATATTCAATTCCGTTATGAACAGTTTTAACAAAATGTCCTGAGCCTCCTGGACCAACATATGCAACACATGGTCCGTCTTCAACTTTGGCAGCCATTTTTGTTAATAAGCTTTCTATTGCATCATATGAAGCCTTAGTACCACCGGGCATCATACTTGGACCCTCCAAAGCTCCTTTGGCCCCTCCAGATACTCCCATCCCAATGTATCCAAAACTTTTACTTTCAAGAGTGTTCACCCTTCTTTCTGTATCTTTAAATTGAGAGTTGCCGCCATCTATTAATAAATCTCCTTCTTCGAGATATCCAGAAATATTATCAATGACAGCATCTGTTGCGGGCCCAGCTTTTACCATCATTAGAATTCTTCTGGGTCTCTCTAGCTTGTTAACAAATTCTTGAAGAGTTTCAGCTCCTTCTATATTCTTCCCAAGGCCACGACCTTGTAAGAATTCTTCGGTTTTTGAGTAAGTCCTATTAAAAACCACACTAGAAAATCCATTTCTCTCTGCGTTAAGAACTAAATTTTCGCCCATAACACCAAGACCTATTAAACCAAAATGTGCCTGGGACATAAAAAATTAAAAAACTCAATAAATATAGTTTGCCTGCAACTCAACAAAATTGCTCAAAAAAAATACTTATGTCAGCGAAAAATGATGGAAAAGATTTAAATAACAGTTCCGTTTGCAATAGTTGCATTTTTAACTACTACAACAATTCCATTTCTGATATAAAAGCCTAATTCTGGCTTATCTGCTTCTTCTACTCGATCTTTATTAATGATCACAACATTATCGCCAATTCTTGTATTCTTATCAAGAATTGCTCTTTTTACAGTAGTCCCTTCACCTACTCCAAGAGGCGTTCCGCCCCCTTTTCTTAATTCAATCCTCTCTTCAGGGGATTCAAAGAAATCGGCTCCCATAACAAGAGTATCCTCAAGAACCGAGTCACTTTCAATCCTGCTTCTTACACCTAAAACACAATGTAAAATACTGCATGACTTCAAGATTGTGCCTTCACAAACAATTGAATCAGTAATTTGAGCATCTACAAGTTTAGAAGGGGGTAAAAATCTAGGTCTAGTATAAATTGGAAATTTCTCATCATAAAAACTAAATGGAGGTTTTGGTTGCTCAGTCAATGCAAGGTTTGACTCAAAGAATGCCCCAATTGTGCCAATATCTTCCCAATAATCATCGAATACATAGCTTTTAAGAGTATCACCTCTATTGAGGGCTTCCGGAATTATATCCTTACCAAAATCCGTATAATTAGGAAATTTATTTAGAAGATCGAAGAGAGTATTTCTGCTAAAAACGTAAATCCCCATAGACGCTAGATATGGTTTTTCGGCAGCAGACTCCTTACTTAATCCAAATTTTGAAGTATCTACTGCCATAGCCTTCAACTTCTCTCCAGTAGGCTTTTCACTAAATTCTTTTATATTTCCTACATCATCGGTTCTCATTAGACCAAAACCTTCTGCTTGAGCTTCATCAACAGGCAAAGCTGCAACAGTTAAATCAGCACCATTATCTCTATGATGTTGAACAAATAAACTGTAGTCCATTCTGTACAGTTGATCGCCTGACAATATTAAATATTCGTCAACATCCCATTCTTGAAATAACCATTGGTATTTTCTTACAGCATCAGCAGTACCTTCAAACCACTTTGGACTATCAGGAGTCTGTTGTGCAGCTAAAACTTCCACAAATCCTTGGCCAAAAGGGCCATTTAAATTATAGGTTCTTCCTATATGTCTATTTAGAGATGCACTATTGAACTGGGTCAATACGTACATTTTTTCAATGCCTGAATTTATACAATTACTAATCGGAATATCTATCAAACGATACTTACCTGCCAATGGCACAGCAGGTTTAGCCCTCATTTTTGTTAAAGGGTAAAGTCTAGAACCTTTTCCTCCTCCGAGGATTATGGCCAACACACGCTTCATTCAATCTAGTGGAGGTAGATATACAACTATTTAAAGTAACTGATTATGGGCATATTTAGAAATATAAATGGTCAGTTTACAAAGGTATTTCGATAAATCACTGGAAAAACTTAATATAAATCGAAAAAAGTTAGTTATTTTTATCCTCTTCTACCAAAGAAAATAATTTTTCAACGATTTTCAAAGAAACTTGTCTTTCTTCTCTTGATTGAGGACTTCTCAAATTGGTGACAGGCGTATGAAGTATTTTATTAATTATTCCTTTAGTCAGAGCTTCCACGACTTTTCTTTCTCTAGCAGAAAAATCTGGCCCCATTCTGCTAAGTGCTTTTTGCAATTCCTCTTTTCTAATTAACTCCAAATCTGATCTAAGTTTATTAATCACTGGAACGGCCTCTAAACTTGCCCACCATTCTAGAAAAATGATCATTTCTTCTTCTACTAAAGCTTCCGCTTCCTTTGCTATTTTCTGTCTAAATTCTTGATTTCTTGAAACGACCTCTTGTAAGTCATCAACATCAAATGATTTAACAAATTCATGTTGTTTGACATCATTAGATATATTTCTCGGTACACCAATATCAATAAATTTAAGTCTATTACTCAAATTTATTTTTTCAATTTTTGTGAGATCAATAATTGGCTCTTCAGAAGCAGTACTGGTAAAAACTAGCGAAGATAATGATATGTTTTCTTCTAATTCATTTAACCCTTTACAAACAATCTCTAAATCAGGGAAGTCATGAGCAAGATTTAATGCTCTATCAATATTTCTATTTAAAAGGATAAGTTTATGACATCCTTTTGATTTTAAATGAGTTATTAAAAGCCTACTCATTCGTCCGGCGCCAACAACAAGAACGTTCTCTGATTCCAAACTTACAAGAGTATCAAAACCCTTTTCTTGTCCAATTTTTAATTGAGCTAGTTCTACCGCTGCTGAACTGATTGACACAGCTCCAGTTCCTAAATTTGTTTCAGATCTTACTTTTTTACCTGTACTAACTGATTGAGTTAATAATCTATTAAGAATTGGTCCAGTAGATTGATTCTCTTGACCTAATCTCATCATTTTTTTTACCTGCGAAAGGATTTGTCCTTCCCCTAAAACTAGGCTATCGAGTCCTGCCGACACTTTCATCAAATGCAAAACTGCTTCTTCCTGTCTAAAGCAAAAAAGATGTGGATTTAAATCTTCAAAAATAATTCCAGAATATTCTGAAATGAATTCTTTAATAGATGAAATTCCAGTATTTTTATCCTTTACTAGCGCATATATTTCCAGCCTATTACAAGTACTTAAAATTGACACCTCTAATACATCAGAGAAAGCTTTTAATGATTTCAATGACTCTGTTATGGATTGGTCTGGAATACTCAACTTCTCACGCACTTCGACAGGTGCCGTGCGATGACTCAGTCCGACGACAACAATATGCATAAAAACAAAAGTGAATTTTTAAAGGCTGATACTTTTAGCACCATCTTTTATATGGACAGTATTTGTGAACCTTGCTGTACTATCTAGTGTACTAATAACTAGACTACTTGTTCTAACACAGTCTTTTTCAAATTTAACTCCATCAAATAATAATCCATCAGTTATTCCACTACCAGCGAAAACAACATTTTCTCCCGATGCCAATTCATTTGCTTCATAGATTTTATCTATATCTGTTATGCCCATTTCATTAAGACGTTTTATATTTCCTTCTTTTGTGTAATCAGCCCATTCAGAAGTTTGAGCGATTGCCGGATCATAAACCAGTTGTCCTTGAAAGTGTCCCCCGAGAGCTCTCATTGCAGCAGCAGAAATAACACCCTCTGGAGC